>DATDOE010000001.1:0-16018 GCA_035293405.1 Vicinamibacterales bacterium
ACACCTGTGAAGGGTGTCCTCGAAAAATGACCTCCGACCCCATTTTCTAGCCGAAGACGTAGAGACGGCCATCCTCGGCACCGATCGCGATGCGGCCGGCGGCGAGGGCGGGCGACGCGGTGATGCCGGCGCCGGTGTCGAACTCCCAGAGCTTCTTGCCGGAGGCCGAATCGAGCACGTAGAGCCGTCCGTCGGTCGATCCAATGTAGACGCGGCCGCCGGCCACGGACGGCGATGAATCGACGCGCGCCCGGGTCACGTAGTTCCACACCGCCTTGCCCGTGGCGGCGTCTATCGCCTGCACCGCCTTGTTGCGGCCGCCGACGATCACCCGGCCGCCGTCGAGCGCCGCCGATGAGTAATAGGGAAAGCCCTCGTCGGGCTGGGTGTAGCGCCACACGACCTCGCGGCGTTTGATGTCGACCGCGAGCACCTCCGAGTTGAAGGTGCCGAAGTACGCGCGATCGCCCTCGATGAGCGGCGACGCCGCGGTGTACGCGCCGGCGTCGATCTCGAACACTTCCTCGCCGTCGGCGATGCGAATCGCGCGCAGCTTCGCGTCGCATCCCGTGACGAACGTCAGGCCGTCGTGCACGCCCGCCGTCGCGTGCACCATGCCCTGCGTGATCACGTCCCAGCGCAGCTTGCCGGTGCGCGCGTCAATCGCGTAGAGATGCGCGTCGTACGACCCGATGAGGACGAGCCCGTTCGCGACGACGGGCGAAGCCTTGACCTCCCCTTCGGTCTGGAACGTCCACAGCGGCTTCCCGTCCTTGACGCTGACCGCGTGCACGATGCCGCCGAGATCACCGATATAGACCGCGTCGCCGGCGACGGCGGGCGACGATTCGCCAATCAGATTGCCGGTCGAGTACTTCCACCGGAGCTTGCCGGAGGCGAGATCGAGCGCGACGAGGTCGCCGTCGCCGCCGCCGACGTACACGACGCCGCCGGCAATCGCCGCTGACGAGGCGATCGGCCCGCCGACGCTGTACGACCAGAGGAGCTTGAGCGTGGCGGGAGGCGCGCTGGCAGAAATCCCGGTCAACCGCGGGGTGCCGCGGAACTGGCGCCACTCGTTGGCCGCGGCGGCGCGATCGGTCTGGCCGCCGACGGGCACCGCGGCGGCTGACAGCAGCAGGAAGAAAAGAAGCTTTCGCATGTACTCTGCCGGGTCCGCTTCGCGGAACCCGGCCTACGTGGGTGTCGCGGAACCCGGCCTACTTCACCGCGAGCGAGAACAGCCGGCTGCGGTTGTTGACGATCAGCGCGCCGTGGGCGGGCACCACGGTCGCGTACACGGGGTTGCCCATGGTCATTTCCGCGAGGACCTTCTTGTCCTTGTTGTGCGCCAGGACGACGATGTCGCCGTCCTCGTCGCCGAGGTACACCTTGCCGTCAACCACGAACGGCGATCCCCACACGGCGGCCAGGACGTCGTGCGTCCAGTACAGCTTGCCGGTCTTCGCGTCGAGGCAGTGCAGGTAGCCGCTGAAGTCGGCGATGTAGGCGAGGCCGTCCGCGATGGCGGCCGTCGAAATGGACCGGTGCATCTCGAAGCGCCAGATGCTGCCGGTGGTCGTGATGTCGCCGCGCTTGGTGGCGTCGATCATGTGGAAGTAGCCGACGCCCTCACCGTGCTCCGGGTCCTGGCCGTTGGCGATGTACACGCGATCCTCGAAGATCACCGGCGTGCCAATCAGCTCGTTGCGCGTCCGCGGCCACTCCGACCCCTTCGGGTTGGTGTCGAACTCCCACAGCTTCTTGCCGGTCTCGGCCTCGTAGCCGCGGACCTGGCCGTCGCCCTGCGCTGAGACCACCTGCACGACGCCGCCGATGCGGCCGACGGCGGGCGTCGACCACTGCCCGTGGAGAATGCGGTCCTCGACCGAGTTGTCCTCCCACACGAGCTTTCCGGTGCTCTTGTTCAGCGCGATGATCGACGGCGCGCGCGGCGACGGGATGTGGACGTGGCTCTCATCCTGGCCGTTCGACGTGCTCAAGTAGACGAGGTCACCCATGACGACGGGTGATGAGTTCGACAGATTGTGAGGGTACGATCCGACCTCTTCGAGCATGTCGAAGCTCCACACCACGTCGGCATCAGCCATCCCGGTCAGCTTCTCGCCGGTGACCGGTCCGTCGTTCTCGTTGTCGCGGAATCCCTGGATGTCGAGACAGAAGACGACGCCACGGTTGCTGACGTAGTAGAGCCGTTCGCCCTCGACGAGTGGCGAGCTGGCGACACCCTGGAAAGGCCAGTCGTTGGCGCGGCCCGCCTCGAGCTTCACGTGGGTCTGCTGCCAGAGGAACTGGCCGTCCGATTCACGAAACGCCATCAGGACGCCGCGGTCGCCCGGCTGTTTCGGATCGCGCAGCAGCTCGTTGTTGGTGCCGACGAAGACCATGCCTCCGGCGACGGTGGGATTGCCATAGCTCTGCGAGCCCAGTTCGGCGACCCACTTGATGTTCTTCTTGGTCTTCACGTCCCACTCGGAGGGGACGTTCTTCATGTTGGAGACCTGATTGCGGTCCGGCGTACCGCCCCACATCGGCCAGCTCCCGTTGCCGGGATCCGAAGCGGCGAGCTGCGTCGTCGCAGCCGCGACGATGGCTGCGAGCACACCAACAAGAAGAAGAACCCTTGGGAGTTGGGAGTTGGGCGCTGGTCTTTCTGGAGTTGGGAGTTGAAGCATTTATTGGTTCCGCGTAAGAGAGAAGTTATCCAGGTACGCGCCGAACTGCGCGTTGATGAACAGGCCCGGTGCCCCCTGTCGGTTGCCGATCGGATCGACCTTGTCGATCATCCATGCGGTGGGCTCGGCCTCACTGGCCGCCCAGGCCTTGCCTTGTGCCCGGACCTGACCGTTGGCCAGGTTCTCGACCCGCAGCTTCAGCCGGTACCAGGTGTTGGGCTTCCATGCGAACGGAACCGTCACGGTCCGGGCCGTCTCGGGTTCCCAGGGTTCGAGCTTCATCTGCTGTGACGTGCCGTAGAGCACGAGCGAATAGCGTTGCGCAGTGACCCCGACGTCGGCCATCTGCCGCCTGCGCTCCGGAGCGCGGACGTCGGCCTGGAACGTGTAGTTCGACCAGTTGGTCGGGCCAATGAACGTCCGCGTGCGCTGGAAGATCGTATCGAGCGGCTCTTTCTGCAGCACTTTCTGTCCATCGAGCGTGGCCACGACGAGTCGTCCGGGCACCGTGTTGGCCCACCCGGGCGGGATCGCGCCGTCGGCATAGCCGTCGAATGTCTCCGTCCATGGCAGCGGGTGAGCCACTCTCGCCCGGGCTTCACCGGTGAGCCCACCCACGGTCGCCTTGATCAGGCCCGCCTGCGCGATGGGTTTGTTGGCGATGGTCACGGTTCCGTTGTCGACCGAACCCTCGAGCCCTTGGAGTGACCAGGTTGCGGCGGGCTCCTCGCGGAGAAAACGGCCGCCGGCGTCGAACAGGCGGGCGCGCAGCTTCACCGACTGCCCGGGTTCCAGGTTCAACTCGGTGGGCGACACTTGCAGGTGCGCCGGCGCTCCCGACCCCACGATGGCGGGTTCGTCCGCGGCGAATCCCGTGGGCGACGTGGCCCGCCTCGAGCCAATCGCATAGATCGCATCGCTCGACATGAAGAACAGCCGGCCGCGCGAGATCGCGACGTTGCCGAGAATCTGCTCTGACGTGCCTTCAGATCCACAGCAGCTGTTCGTGCTGTTGGGCAGATCGACCCTGCTCAGTATCTCGCCGCGATCGGCCGACGGGCGGACGATGAAGAAGGCGCCACCGTCGGTTCCGACGTAGATCTTGCCGTCGGCCAGCACCGGAGAGGCCTTCTGCGCCGCCCCCAAGGCCAGCGTCCAGAGCTCTTTTCCCGTGGCGGTGTCGTAGCTGCGCAGCGTGGAGCCGTTGTCGATCTGATACAGGCGCGATCCGTCCACGATCGGCGCGGAATAGCCGAACTCGGTCCCCTTGTCCGCCCACTTGGTCGTCTTGATGTCGCCGCTCTGGCTGCCGTCGATCGCCGCGACCAGGCCGAGCTCGACACCCTCGAGGTTTTCGTCGCCGTGCGAGACGAAGACCGACGTGCCGCTGACCGCCACGCCGGTGTTGATCGCGCGCTTGGCGGCCACGAAGCTCCAGGCCTTTTCGCCGGTCTGCGCCTTGATGGCGTGGATGGCGCCGTCACCGAGCCCTGCGATGAGCAGGCGGAGGCCGTTGATCGTGGCGATGAGCGGCGACGCATAGGCGGTGTCATACGGACGACCGCCCGGGTTCGACACGTAGATCACCTCACCGGTGCGCTTGTCGAGCCCGATCACGCGATGCGCACGGGCCGCGGCCGATCCCCAGTTCGAGAGGGCAGCGGCGACGATCACCAGATCGCCATCGATCACGGGAGACATCGTCCGGCCGCCGTGCGTGGTGAAGGCGGCGAGCTCTTCGCCGAACGAGCGCTCCCACAGAAGCTTCCCGTCCGGGCTGAGCGCCAGGACCTGGGCCCCGCCGCTGAGCGCGTAGATGTTGCCGGTGTCCGGGTCGGCGGCCGGAGATGCCCACGCGATCCGGTGCGCCGGCACATCGCTCTGGAACAGATTGAACTTGTACTCCCAGACCACCTTGCCGCTGTCCGCATCCAGTGCCAGCACACGTTCCTGCAACTGCGTGCCGCGGCCCGACGGATTCTGGACGTAGACCCTGTTGCCCATGACGATGGGGGTCGAGCGCCCGCCGAAGGGCACCCGCCACAGGAAGTTCTCGCCGTTCAATTTCCACGAATTGATGAGGCCCTTCTCGAGCGAGACGCCGTCACGGTTCGGGCCTCGCAGTTCGGGCCAGTCGCCCACTTTCACCCGTCTCGGTCCCTGGGCCGGCAGCGAGACGGAAAGCCCCAGCACTACCGTCGCGACCAGGCAACATCTCTTCAACATGCGAGGATCCTCGGTGCCACTCTATCGATACGCCGGCCGGACCGGCCCGTGCTTACGAACCGCTGCGGCAGAGCCCGGCGACTCCGGCCAGTTTAGCGCGACCGGCGACGGGACCGCGTGCATAATTGACGGTCATGACTACGATCCTCTGCCGCCATCTGCCGCGCCACCGTCGGCTGGCCGGGCCGGCGCTTGCCATTATTTCAGTCTGCCTGGTGGCCTTCGTGTTCCCCACGGCGTCGCGCGCGCAATCGAGCACGTCTCCCGCCGCCGCCTCATTTCAGCTACCGACCCTGGTCGTCACCGCCCAGAAGGAACCAGCCGACCCGCAGACACTGCCGGTCAGCGTGACTCCGGTGGACGCGACGACACTCCGCAACGCCGGCATCGACATCGTGAGCGACGCCGCGCTCTTTGCCCCGAACGTCCATTTCAGTGAGTTTACAGCCAGGAAACTCAGCAACCCCCGTTTCCGCGGCATCGGTGCGAGCCCGGCCAACCCCGCCGTCGCGACCTACTTCGATGGCGTGCCGCAGCTGAACACCAACTCGTCGAGCATCGACCTGATGGACGTCGGGCAGGTCGAGTTCGTGCGCGGACCGCAAAGCGCGCTGTTCGGCCGCAATGCGGTGGGCGGCTTGATCAACGTCACGAGCGCCCGGCCGTCGCTCTCTGGCTGGACCGGGAGCGTGTCGGCGCCGTTTGCCAATCAGTCGTCGCGCGATGTGCGCGGCAGCGTGGCGGGGCCGGTGATCGCCAACACGCTCGGCGTCGCGGTGGCGATGCAGTACGGCCGCCGTGACGGCTTCACCGTGAACGACCTGACGGGGAACGACCTCGACTCGCGGTCGGCGTTCTCGGCCAAAGGGCAGCTCCTCTGGACACCGGCGTCGAACTGGGAGACGAGGCTCATCGTCACCGGCGAGCGCGCCCGCGATGGCGACTATGCGCTGAGCGACCTGGGCGGATTGCGCGCCAATCCCTTCCACACGGCGCGAGACTTCGAAGGTCACACCTATCGCGACATCATCGGCACGACGGTGCAGACACGCAGGGACGGGGCGCGCGTGGCGTTGTCGTCCACCACCGGCTTCCTCAAGTGGAAGACCGAGGATGCGACCGACCTGGACTACACGCCGCTGCCGCTGTTGCGTCGCAACAACAACGAAGAAAGCTTTCAGTTCACCGAGGAAGTGCGCCTGGCGTCGGCGGCCAACGCGCCGATTCGGCTGTCGAACGGCACCACGCTGAAGTGGCAGACCGGCGTGTTCCTGTTCACGCAGAACTACGATCAGGACGCGGTCAACTCGTTCGCGCCGTTCGTCCTCTCACCCTTCGTCAACTTCCCGGTGAGCCAGACCTCTCCTCATGCGGAGCTCAACGATTTCGGCATCGGCGTTTATGGCCAGGGCACCGCGACGCTGGGGAGCCGTCTCGATCTCACGGCGGGCCTTCGCGTGGACAACGAGCAGAAGGAGGCGACGCTGAGCACGTTCTTTACGCCGACGATTGCGCCGCCCAACAACGTGGCCGCCGACAGGAGCTTCTCGAACGTGTCGCCACAGTTCGCTGCCGCTGTTCGAGTGCAGCCGGACAAAACGGTGTACGTCTCGGTCACCCGGGGCTACAAGGCGGGCGGGTTCAACCCGGCGTCGCCGGCCGGCAGCGAAGCCTACGGTGAAGAACACGCCTGGAACACCGAAGGCGGAGTCAAGACCACGTGGGCCGGCGGCCGAGTCACGGCCAACGCCGCCGTGTTCCGGATCGACTGGGAAGAGCTGCAGCTCAATCTGCCGGATCCAAGCGTTCCGGGTCAGTTCTACATCGCCAACGTCGGAGGCGCGACGAGCTCCGGCGTGGAGTTCGAGGTGAATGCACGGGTGCATCCCGCCGTCGATGTCTTCAGCTCGGTTGGCTACACGCGCGCGCGCTTCAGCCAGGGGAGCATCTCGAGCGGCGTGGATGTGAGCGGAAACACGATTCCGAATACGCCGGACTACACCGCCACCATCGGCGCGCAGCTATCGCATCCGCTGGGTCAGGGCGTGTCGCTCTATGGGCGCGGCGAGGCGACGTTCCACGGCGCCTTCGAGTACGACGACATGAACACCGCCGGGCAGGACAGCTACTCGCTGGCCAACTTTAGAGCCGGTGCGCGCGGGAGATACCTGTTCGCGGAGGCGTGGATCCGAAATGCTTTCGACACACGCTACATCCCGGTAGCGTTCGCCTATGGTCAGCTCGCGCCGTCTGGCTTCATCGGCGAAATGGGAAGACCGCGGACGTTCGGACTCAGCGCCGGAGTGACCTTCTGAGAACCGTGTCGCTCGCGTTGGTTGTTCTGCTGGGTGTCGCGACGATCAGCGCGCAATCCACGTCCGTGGACTGGCCGCAGTGGCGTGGG
The DNA here is from genome assembly GCA_035293405.1 of Vicinamibacterales bacterium. Classification (GTDB taxonomy): domain Bacteria; phylum Acidobacteriota; class Vicinamibacteria; order Vicinamibacterales; family UBA2999; genus Gp6-AA40. The sequence goes on from DATDOE010000001.1 coordinate 7,327, forward strand.
CCGGATCGCACCGGCGTGTCGAAGGAAACCGGCCTGCTGGCTCAATGGCCACGGTCCGGGCCATCTGTGGTGTGGTCGGCCTCCATGCTCGGCGCAGGTTTTGGCTCGATTGCGATCCAGGGCGACCGTGTGCTGGTGCAGGGAATGAGGAATCGACAGAGCGTGGTGTCGAGCCTCAATCGCGCGGACGGGAAGGTCACATGGGTGCGCCCCCTCGGACCAGCGGCCGAGAACGACCGGGGCTCAGGTCCGCGAAGCACGCCGACCTTCGACGGGGACCGCGTCTACGTCCTGACCGAGAACGGCGACCTGGCCTGCCTGCGTGCCGCGGACGGCACCATCGTCTGGCAGCGGAACATTCTCAAAGAGTTCGGTGGGCAGAACATCAACTGGTTGGTCAGCGAGTCCCCGCTGGTTGACGGAAATCTGGTCATCGTGACCCCGGGGGGCCGGGGCGCGGGGATGGTCGCGCTCGACAAGATGGCGGGCAAGACCGTCTGGGTGAGCAAGGAGTTGAGCGACGAAGCCGGCTACGCCTCGCCTGTGATTGCCGACGTGCAGGGTGTGCGGACGGTCATCACGATGACGTCAGAGGCAGGCGTCGGCGTGCGCGTCTCCGACGGGAAGCTGATGTGGCGATACGGCCCCGTCGCCAACCGTACCGCGAATATCGCGACGCCGGTGTACTCAGATGGGAAGGTCTTCTTCACCTCGTCATACGGTACCGGTGCGGCGCTGCTCGGGTTGCGCGCCTCGTCTGGCGAGGTGCGGGCGCAGGAGATCTACTTCACGCGTGACATGAAGAACCATCACGGTGGAGTCGTGCTCGTCAACGGCCACATCTACGGGTACAACGACTCGATCCTCACGTGCCTGGAGTTTGCGACCGGCAAGATGGTCTGGCGGGATCGCAGCGTCGGCAAGGGCGCCGTCATGTATGCCGACGGTCATCTCTACATCCTCAGCGAGGACAACGTCGTCGGGCTGGTCGAAGCCACGCCAGCCGGGTACCGGGAGAAGGGCAGATTTTCGATCGCCGACCAGGGCTGGCCCAGCTGGTCCCATCCGGTGGTAAGCGGTGGGCGCCTCTACATTCGTAATCAGGGTACGCTGGCCAGCTATGATGTCCGGGCCAAGCAGTAGGCGGCCGGCAGGCAGTAGGCAGTAGGCAGTAGGCAGTAGGCAGTGTAGAGCGTACGCGTCAGCGTGCGCGAACCGGCAACGATGAAAGGTGATTTCATGCGCGTGATGCGTCGTGTGCTTCTTGCGGTTGTTCTCCTCGCGGCGATGATATTGCCCCTCGAAGCCCAGCGTCCGACGACGGACTGGACCCAGTGGCGTGGGCCGAATCGGGATGGCGCGGCCCCCGCTCCTGCCGATCCGCAAGCCTGGCCGGAGCGTCTGACGCAGAAATGGAAGGTTGACGTCGGCCTGGGCTACGCCACGCCCATCGTCGTCGGCAATCGCATCTATCAGTTCGCCCGGCAGGGCGAACGCGAGGTCATGAGCGCGCTCGACGCCGACACGGGCAAGGTGCTCTGGCAGACCGGTCACACGGCGATCTTCACGATGCAGAGCGCCACGACGCAGCATGGCCCCGGACCGAAGTCCACGCCGGCGTTCGCCAACGGCCGCCTGTATTCAATCGGGATGACGGGCATTGTCACCGCCTACGACGCCGCGACCGGCAAGCAAGTCTGGCAGAAGCCGGGGTCGCCCATTGTGCCGACGTTCACGACGCACGCCTTCTCGCCGATCGTCGATCGCGGTCTGGTGATCTTTCACGTCGGCGGCGACAACGACGGTGCGCTGACGGCCTTCGACGTCAACACGGGAGACGTGAAGTGGAGTTGGAAGGGCGATGGCCCCGGATACGGCTCGCCGATTCTCGTCGACATCGGCGGCACTCGCCAGATTGTCACCATCACGCAGGGGAAACTGGTTGGCGTTGACGCGGCCAACGGCACCCTGCTGTGGGAGCGGCCGTTCGTCATTGCCAACAAGACCAACTCGGTGACGCCGGTCGCGCACGGTCAGACGATCATCGTGTCTGGAAACGGCGGCCCGACAACGGCATTGGCTATCGCCAAGCGCAACGATCAATGGGTGACCGACAACGTGTGGGAGAACGCCGACATCCCGCTGCGCATGAGCGATGCGGTCGTGGTCGGGGATGTGCTGTTCGGGCTCACGACACGAAACTCGGGACAGTACTTCGCCGTGGACGCGGTGACGGGCAAGACCCTCTGGACCTCCGAAGGCCGGCAGGCCGCGCACGCCGCCATCGCCCGTGCCGGTGACTTGTTCTTCAGCCTCGAGGACGATGGCGAGCTGGTCGTGGCGCGGAACAGCAAAACCGGATTCGAGCAGTTGCGCCGCTACAAGGTGTCCGATGCTGCAACCTGGCCTCAGGCGGCCTATTCGGGCAACCGGGTGTTTGTGAAGGACATCTCGAATCTCTCGCTCTGGACGTTGAACTAGCCTGCCTGCTACGCTGGAGCGGGCATGGGCATCCGGGCACACGTCAAATGGGTGGCGGCGTTGTGGCTGACCTGTCAGGTCGGCGCATTTGCCGCCGCGCCCTTTGTCCTGTGTCATGACCACAACGTGATGGCGCAGATGCCCGCCGAGCACGAGTGCGGGGAGATGTGTCCCATGCACCATCACGGACAACAACCTTCTCCGAAGGCGTCTGACGAGCACCACCACCATCACGAGGAGACCGGGTCCTCCGGCCCGTCGGAAACGCCATCGGTCACGTGCAGATGCACGGTGTCGGACGCCGCCCTCGCGGGGTTGACGCTCGAGGCCGGCATCCTGTCGCCCGCGCTCACGATATCCGACGAGATTCTCTCCGCAGGTGTGGTCGTCTCCGACTACGCCGCTCCGACGCGTCAGCAACTCCCCGAAACTCCACCCCCTCGCGCGTAACGCGTCATCGGTCTCGTTACGTATCTGAGTCGCGGGGGTTGGAGTGTCTTCATGAGCGTCCGCCGTGTCAGTGGAATACTTTTTGTACTCGTCGTGTGCCTGGGAGTCTGCGCGTCCGGCGCACATGCACAACAGACGATCGCGTCCGCGTCGGTCAGCGGCACCGTGACCGACGCTACCGAGGCTGTCGTGGCTGCGGCGACCCTGCACCTCGTCAACCGGGAGACGAATCAGGCTATCGACGCCAAGGCCGATGGGCGTGGCCGGTTCCGCTTCGTCTACATGCCCGTAGGGTTGTACCAATTGTCGGCATCGGCGCCGGGATTTGCGACGACGAGTGTCGACCTCGTCCTCGGAGTAGGGCAGGCTCTCGACATTCCGCTGCGTCTGATCGTGGCGGCGACGAACGAGTCGGTGAGCGTTACGGCTCGAGCGCCGCTCATCGAAGCCGCGCGCACGGCGATCGCCGAGCTCGTGACACCGCGAGAGGTGGACTCGCTGCCGCTCAACGGCCGGAACTATCTCGACCTCGCGTTGCTCGTGCCGAACGTGTCCCGGACGAACACACGGAGCAACGAGCGCTTTGCCGAGACGTCCGCTGTGCCAGGCACGGGCCTCTCGGTGGCGAGCCAGCGCAATATCGGCAACAGCTTCCTCGTCGACGGCCTCTCGGCCAACGACGATGCCGCCGACCTCGCGGGGACGTCGTTCGCCGAGGAGGTGATTCGGGAGTTCCAGGTCATTACCTCAGGTGCGACCGCGGAGTTCGGCCGCGCCTCCACGGGCATCATCAACGTCGTCACGCAGTCGGGGACGAACCGGCTCCGTGGACGGACGTACGGGTTCCTCCGCCACGAGCGCTTCGATGCGCGAAACGCGTTGGCCACCAGGAAGGACCCGCTCACGCAGAGCCAGTATGGCCTGACGCTCGGCGGGCCGGTGGTCGCGGATCGGACGTTCTGGTTCGCGAACGTCGAGCGGACGCAGCAAGACAAGAACGGAGTTGTGACGATCGCGCCGGCCAGTGTGGCCGCCATCAACGACGCCCTTGCGACAGCTCGCTATCCGGGGCCGTCGATCTCAACCGGCGAGTTCCTCACCGGATATCACTCGACCAACGTCTTCGGACGCCTCGATCACGTGCTGGCGGCCGGATCGCGTCTTCAGCTGCGATACAGCCTGTACGACGTGACGAGCCGGAATGCGCGGGGCGTCGGCGGGCTCGGGGCCACCACTCGAGGCACGAGCCTGGACAACATGGATCAGTCGCTCGCGTCGAGCTGGCAGACGTCTCTCGGGGGGACGAGGCTGAACGATGTGCGGGCGTTGTGGACGCGGAGCCACCTGAACGCGCCGCCAACCGATCTGATCGGACCGGCGGTCTCGATCTCGGGGGTGGCGAACCTGGGCACGTCGACCTCGTCTCCTACGGCGCGGAATCTCGATGTGCTTCAGGTTGCCGACACGATGACGTTGCAGCGAGGCAATCACGTGGTGAAGGCTGGCGCAGACTTCTTGTACGACCGCGTGACCATCATGTTTCCCGGCGCGTTGCAAGGGTCGTACACGTTCACCTCGCTCGCCAACCTGCAGCGGGGTGTCTACCAACAGTACCAGCAGGCATTCGGAGAGCCATCGCTCTTTCAGTCCAATCCGAATCTCGGTGTGTTCGTGCAGGACGAGTGGACGATGAATTCGAGCCTGACGCTCAATGCCGGGCTGCGCTACGACCTGCAGTGGCTGCCCGACGCGATCGCCGTCGACGCCAACAATGTGTCGCCGCGCGCCGGCGTCGCGTGGGCGGCGGCCGATCGGCGAACAGTCGTGCGGGCGAGCGCCGGCATGTATTTCGACCGGACGCCGCTGCGAGCCACGTCGAACGCCCTTCAGCGAGACGGGATTCACTACCGCGTGGCGGTGCTGTCGTTCGGGCAGGAGGGCGCGCCGGTGTTCCCGAGTGTGCTGCCGGCATTCCCAGCGGGTGTCGTGACCGCGATCACGACCATCGACCCTACCTTGCAGAATGGGCGCAGCGAGCAGGCGGGCGTCCAGGTGGAACGGGCGGTGGGCCGGGCGACCACGGTCGCCGCGGCGTACGCGTATCAACGCGGGCACAACATCATCATGTCGAGGAACGTGAATGTGCCGACGCTGACCGCAGCGCAAGCTGCGGCTCGAGGTATTCCCAATCTCGGACGGCCCAATCCGAACTTCGCGAACATCTCCCGTTTCGAGGCGATTGGTGACGCGTGGGTGCACGGGCTCACGCTGTCGCTCAATGCACGGCCCGGAGCGTGGGGAAGCGCGCGGCTCTCGTATACGCTCTCAAGAGCTTTCGACACGGCGGGGAACGCCTTCTTCAGCACACCGCAGAACAATGTCGATATAGCGGGGGAGAAGGGGCCGTCCGACAACGATCAGCGTCATCGCCTCGTGGTCAGCGGTACTGTTGGTGGCGATGGCACGCGGATGCGACGCGCGCTTGGCGGCGTTGAATTCGGGTATGTGGCGTCCTACGCTACTGGTGTCCCGTTCAATGTGGTGGCCGGCAGCGACTTGAACAACGACACGAACAACAACGATCGACCGGTGGGCGTGGCCCGCAACAGCGGCCGGCAGCCGTCAACCTCGTCGGTCGATGTTCGGGCGATCCGCTCATTCCGGATTGCGGGCCGGCAGTCGGTTGACGCGCTGGTCGAAGTGTTCAATGTCTTCAATCGGGCCAACATCCTGGCGCTGAACAGTACATTCGGTACTGGGGCGGCGCCGCTCACGACGTTTGGTCAGCCGACGCTGGCCGGCGATCCGCGGCAGATTCAGGTGGGTCTCCGATGGAACTTCTGAGAAAGGCTCTGCTCATCGTCGCGCTCGCCGGAATGACGGTCGGCGCCCGGGATGCGACCACGACGCTCGAGGTTCGCGGTCGTGTCAACGAGCACGTCTCTTTGGCGAGTGACGGTCAGTTCGTGGTCGCGGCATGGGCGGCGTCGCAGTCAGAAGGCGGAACTGAGGTGTACGCCGCCGCGAGTCGCGACGGAGGGCAATCGTTCGCCCAACCTGTTCGAGTCAGTGACAGCGGCAGCCGAGCCGACGTCGGCGGCGAACAACCGCCGCAGGTCGCGATCGCGGCCCAGCCGGGTGGTGCGCGCGGAGTCATCGTGCTGTGGGGTTCGAAAGGAGCCGCCGGCACGCGATTGATCAGCGCGCGGTCGGCTGATGGAGGGCGCACGTTCGGTCGTCCGGCCCTCGTCGCTGGATCCGGCGCCCCTGGCAATCGGGGCTGGGAGGCGATGACGACCGATGCGCGCGGGCGAGCGCTCGCGCTCTGGTTGGATCATCGGGATACGGCGCGGCAGGGATCGGCCGGGCGGAGCGCATCATCATTCGGAGGGCGTGAGCGGGCCTGGCCAAGGCGGGTCTAAAGACCCGCCTCTACGAGAGGACGGAGCCGTTCGGGCGCAGCAGTCGCAGCTCTATGTCGGATCGCTCGATGGCTCGCTCGCGGCGCGAGGGATTGCGCGCGGGGTCTGCTACTGCTGCCGCACGGCGATGGCCCGCAGCGGCGGGTCCACGTCGTGTGGCCGACGGTCGTACAGGAACGGGGGCCGTCTACCTTGAAGTTGTTCCATGCGGTCACGGCCGATGGGGCAGTCTTCACGCGCAGATCCGCGCTGCCGACGACGGGCGCCGCGTATCATCCGCGTCTGGCGACAGCGCCGGACGGGTCTCTCCTGGTGGCCTGGGATGAGGTCGTGGATGGCGTCCGGCGGATCAGGCTGGCCCGTGGCACCCTCGATCGGCTGGGCAACGCGACGTTTCGCCCTGTAAGCTTGAGTGTCAATGTGGATGGCCGATATCCGGCGATGACCGTGACGCCCGGCCACGCGGTCCTGGCGTGGACGAGCCGCAGCACTGGGGCAGCCAGGATCGTCGTGGCTCGAGTGGCGTTTACCAAGAACCGAGAACCACGAACCACGAACCCTTAAGAACCAAGAACCAAGAACCAGCAGGAGTGGCATGCCAGCTCTGATTGAAGCGATCGAGATCAAGCGCAAGATGTTCTTCGAGTTCGAGGGGGCGCCCTATCACTGCCTGGAGGTCGAGATATCGAGACCGACAGCACGCGGCGGTCAGACCCTTGTGCGGCTCAAGATGCGCAATCTGCTCACCAGGGCGGTGTTCGACAAGACGTTCAAGGCGGGGGAAAAATTCGGCGAGCCCGATCTCGTGTCAGTGTCGGCGTCGTTCTCCTACTCCGATGGCGAGGGCTATCACTTCATGGATCAGGAGACCTTCGACACCCTGACGATCAGCGCCGACACCTTGGGCGACGACAGGGAACTGCTCGTCGACAACGTGCTCGTGCAGGTGCAGAAGTACAACGGCTCGCCGATCGGCATTCAGTTTCCGCCGCACGTGGAGCTGGTGGTGAAGTACACCGAGCCTGGCGTCCGCGGCGACACGGCCAGCGGCGGCGTCACCAAGCTCGCGACGCTCGAGACCGGCCTCGAGATACGCGTCCCCCTCTTCATCAAGGAAGGCGAGCGGGTGAAAGTGCACAGCGAAACCCGCGAGTTCGCGGGCCGGGCTTCCTGACTTGGGCGCAGAACCCTCCCTTCCAACAGTTCCAACCGGTTTCACTGGTTCTCAGTGTTTTCAACAACTTGGGGCATCTGCTTTCGCTCAAGCGATAACCCGAGGCAGGTCAAATACAAAGGGTTCTGGGACAGTTCTGAGACAGTAACTCCTTTGCGGTTACCGTCCTTCCTTGGAGCTGTCGAGGTCGTCATCTGCTCGAGTTGTGGGTGCCCTCATTTTCGGGGAGAACGTCAAGTCACCTTGGCTTGATGTGGGAGAGTACGGCGTGATGTGCGAAGGAGCGACCGATGATTCCCCTGACCGACAGTTTGGTTCAGAACGCCGCGTTCTTCGTGTCGATGGCGATCGTTATCTTGTGCGCGGCCGGAGTGCAGGTGTTGATCGAGCGGAGGAAACGAGCAAAGGGGAAGGAGATCAGCACGACCTCGGAGGTGCCCTGGTACATGAGATGGGGGCTGTTTCTTGCGGCTGTTGCCCTGGCATTCTGGATCTATAGGCCCTTCTCGCAGATTCCGCCGGCCGTGTGAGAACCGTCTTCGGCACACTTGGCGCGATCATCATGGCGGGTTCGTTGTTCACGATGAAGGTGCGAGAGCTACGCACTTATGCACTCGTCGAGCTTGCATTCGCCGTGATTCTTGCAGCGACAACGTTGTTTCGTCTCAAGAATTCCATCTTGTTCGAGGAGTTGCTCACTATCGGCGCGGCCATATACGTGATGATCCGAGGCATGGACAACTTCAAGAAGGATTTCGACGAGCGGAACGCAAAAGAAAAGCCGCTCGAAGTCGGCTCAAGTTCATAGATGAATGCGGTGTTAGTGCGAGGCTTTTTTGCACTGACAAGTCCGCAGCAAACTTGGTTCCGGCTACGACGGCGCGGCGACCTCCGATGTTGCTATGCTGGTGATATGGCCGCTCTCTCCTTCAGAACCGTGTCAGAGACCATCTTCGAGGCGTTCTGTCACGCCAAGAGTATTGTGTGCGAGCGCGTCCCTGAAGCTACGTCCCGAACGCCGGACGGGTGTGGTTCTGATTGTGATCATGCTGCAACACGGACAGCCCTTCGGAGCGGAGCGAGTGTGAGTTGAAGGGCGGGATCCCAGCGATCACTCAGGGCGAGCGCGCGCAGGTGGATCACGTCGCGGGCGGTCTCTTCTTTC
>DATDOE010000002.1:0-32802 GCA_035293405.1 Vicinamibacterales bacterium
CGGCGGGTTCCGGCGGCGTGCCGGCATCTGCGGCGTTGCCGCTCCTGGACACGGGCCCACCGTGCCGGCGTCGCGGCGCCTGGCATCTGCCGGCACGGCGCTCGGAACGCGACCCATGCCATTACTCGGACAGGCTCCTAGAGGCTCAGTCACCGTAGAGCGCGGGCTCTAGCCCGCGCGGAGAGTCGCCTAGTTACCGTAGAGCGCGGGCTTCAGCCCGCGCGGCAAGGATATGCGCCAAAAAATCAGAGTCGTCATCGCCAAGCCGGGCCTCGATGGCCACGACCGTGGGGCGAAGGTCATCGCCCGTGCGCTGCGCGATGCCGGCATGGAGGTAATCTATACGGGTCTCCGCCAGACGCCTGAGCAGATCGTCGCCGCCACGCTGCAGGAGGACGCCGACGTCATCGGCTTGTCCATCCTCTCGGGCGCGCACATGCACATCTGCCCGCGGGTCATGGAGCTGCTGCGTGAGAAGGGGCTGACTGACGTGCTCGTGGTCGTGGGAGGCATCATCCCGGACGCCGACATTCCGAGGCTGAATGAGATGGGCGTCCAGGGCATCTTTCAGCCGGGAACGCCGATGCAGGAGATCGTAGACTTCATCAATCGCCACGCACGTGAGCGCGTGGGATCACTCTAAGGGGCACTGTGACGCATAAACTCCTGCTGGCCGACGACAGCGTGACGATCCAGCGCGTCGTCGAGCTGACGTTCTCGGGCGAGGACGTGCAGGTGGTGACGGTGGGGGACGGCGAACAGGCCATCGCCCGCATTCCGATCGAGCGCCCGGACATCGTGCTGGCCGACATCGGCATGCCGAAGCGGAGCGGGTATGAGGTCTCGTCGTTCGTGAAGAACCGTCCGGACCTGGCGCATATTCCGGTCCTGCTGCTGGCTGGCGCCTTCGAGCCGGTGGACGAGGCACGTGCGCAGCTGGTCAAGTGCGACGGTGTGCTCGTGAAACCCTTCGAGCCACAGCAGGTCATCTCGCGCGTGCGCGAGCTGGTGGACAGCTCCAGGGCGAAAGCGGCCCAGCACGCCGCGCCGCAAGCACATGCGGCGCCGGCACCCGCACCCCCACTCGCGCCACACGTCGCGAGCCCTGAACTGAAACCCCAGGAGTCACCAGCGGCCCGCGCGGAGCATCGAGAGCCGAGTCCCGAGTTCCGAGTCCCGAGTCCGGCCGCGCGAGTCCCGGATCCGGACCCCCCGCTCGACGACTACTTCGAGCGGCTCGATGCCGCGTTCGCGGGGCTCGGTGGCAAACACGAAGAGCCCCCGTCGCTGTCACCCGAGATCGACGACTTCAGGGCGTCGGACGTGCCGACGGTTGAACGGCTGCTCGGGTCGACTCCGTTGCACGACTTGCCGGGCGGGCGCTCACTGGCGAACAGGCAGCTGCCCGCATCAACCATCGGATCGTCTGTGCTCGATCCGGAGTCGCCCGCTCGACGCGCCAGCGACACGCCCGAGGCGATGCCGGCGACGAGCGCGCGCAATCCGATTGCCGACATCTTCACCGCGCTCTTTGCAGTGGAGCAGGGCGAACCCGGCGCCGCGCCCGTGCTCTTGTCGGCGCCACCGGCGGCGGCGCCCGTGGCCGTCACCGATGCGATGGTGGACGAGGTGACGCGGCGCGTGATCGAGCGACTGGCGCCGGACGCGGCCAATGACCTGGTCCGGGAGATCGTGTCCGAAGTGGCCGAACGCCTGATTCGCGACGAGATCGCCCGAATCAGGGCGGCGGTCGGCACGCGGCGATGACAGCGGAATCGTGATTCTTGATTCGCGATTTCTGATTGGTTGATGATTGATGATTGGTGATTCGTGATTGGCTGCTGGCGCTGGTCCGCGCGTTCAGCCACTCTCGAATCTTCGATCATCAATCGTCAATCACCAACGAATCACCAATCGCCAATCACGAATCGTCAATGGATCCACACCCCATCTCATTGCCGGACAAGCCGGCGCTCGAAGGTCTCGAATCGAAGTGGACGGCGCGGTGGGACGCGGAGGGCACCTACCGCTTCGACCGGACACGCCCGCGAGACGAGGTCTATTCGATCGACACGCCGCCGCCGACGGTCAGCGGATCGCTGCACGTCGGCCATGTGTTTTCGTTCACGCATACCGACGTTCTCGCGCGTTTTCAGCGGATGCGCGGCAAGGCCGTGCTCTATCCGATGGGGTGGGACGACAACGGCCTGCCAACCGAGCGCCGCGTGCAGAACTACTACGGCGTGCGCTGCGACCCGTCGCTGCCCTACGATCCGGCCTTCCAGCCGCCCGAGAAACCGGGCAAGCCGCCGATCTCGGTGTCGCGGCCCAACTTCATCGAGCTGTGCACGCGCCTGACCCTCGAAGACGAGAAGGTGTTCGAGCATCTGTGGCGCACGCTCGGACTGTCGGTCGACTGGTCGCTCACCTACGCGACGATCGATAGACGCGCGCAGAAGGTCTCGCAGACGGCGTTTCTGCGCCTGTTGAAGAAGGGCGCCGCCTATCAGCTCGAAGCACCGACGCTCTGGGATGTGGATTTCCGCTCGGCGGTCGCGCAGGCCGAGCTCGAAGATCGTGAGCAGCCAGGCGCCTACCATCGGATTCGCTTCGCCAGGCCCCCCTCGACTTCGCTCGGGGCAGGCGGTTATGTCGAGATCGAGACGACCCGCCCTGAGCTGATCCCTGCATGTGTGGCGCTGGTCGCGCATCCTGACGACGAGCGGTACCAGCCGCTGTTCGGGACCGAAGTGATCACACCGCTCTTCGGTGTGCCGGTCCCGGTGAAGGCGCACCATCTGGCCGATCCGGAAAAGGGGAGCGGCATCGCGATGATCTGCACGTTCGGCGATCTGACCGACGTGACCTGGTGGCGCGAGCTGTCGCTGCCCGTGCGTGCGGTGCTCCTCCCGAACGGCGCGCTCAAACCGCTGACGTGGGGCAGCGAGGGGTGGGAGTCGCGCGACACCGGCCGTGCGCAGGCGGCCTACGATCAGCTCGCGAATCTGTCTGCCGCCAAGGCGCGCACGCGCATCGTGGAGCTGCTGCGCGAGTCGAGCGACCTGATTGGCGAGCCGCGCCCGATCACACACCCGGTGAAGTTCTACGAGAAGGGTGACCGCCCGCTCGAGATCATCACCAGCCGGCAGTGGTTCATCAGGACGATGGAGTGTCGCGACGCGCTGCTCGAGCGGGGCCGCGAGCTGCAATGGCATCCGGAGTACATGCGGCACCGGTACGAGAACTGGGTCAACGGTCTTGCCGGTGACTGGTGCGTGAGCCGCCAGCGCTTCTTCGGTGTGCCGTTCCCGGTGTGGTATCACGTGCGGCCGGACGGGACGATCGACTACGAGCGTCGTCTGCTGCCAGACGAGTCACGTCTTCCGATCGATCCCTCGACGGACGTGCCGGACGGGTACAGCACGGCGCAGCGCAACCAGCCGAACGGGTTTGCGGGTGACCCCGACATCATGGATACGTGGGCGACCTCGTCGCTGACGCCCCAGATTGTGTCGGGCTGGCTCGACGATCCCGATCTCTTCGCGCGGGTCTTCCCGATGGACCTGCGTCCCCAGGCGCACGACATCATCCGGACGTGGCTGTTCGACACGGTCCTTCGCGCGCATCTCGAGCACGACTCGCTGCCGTGGAAGCACGCGGCGCTCTCGGGTTGGGTACTCGATCCCGACCGGAAGAAGATGTCGAAGTCGAAGGGCAATGTGGTGACACCGCTGGCGCTGCTCGAGGAGCATGGCTCCGACGGTGTGCGCTACTGGGCGGCGAGCGGCCGGCCCGGAACCGACACGGCGTTCGAGCCGGGGCAGATGAAGGTCGGCCGCCGGCTCTCGATCAAGCTGCTGAACGCCGCGAAGTTCGCGCTGATGCAGGCCGAGCCGCGTGGGGCGATTGGCGAGCCGCTCGACCGCGGGATGCTGACGAGCCTGTCGGCGCTCGTGCGCGAATCGACGGAGCAGCTCGAGGCCTACGACTACGCGCGCGTGCTCGAGCAGACCGAGCGCTTCTTCTGGTCGTTCTGCGACGACTACCTGGAGCTGGTGAAGTCGCGCCGCTACGGGGACTTCACGCCCGAGGGTGCGGCGTCAGCGAACAGCGCGATGCTCGTCGCGTTGTCAACGATGCTGCGGCTCTTCGCACCCTACTTGCCGTTTGTCACCGAGGAAGTCTGGTCGTGGTGGCAGGAGGGATCGGTGCACAAGGCGAGCTGGCCCACGCCTGACGAAGTCGTCGCACCCATCGGGGGAGACGATTCGGCCGCGGTTACCGTCTTCACGCAGGCGAAGCTGGCGCTCGGCGAGGTTCGTCGCATCAAGGCGATCGAGAAACGGCCGGTCAAGGCGGTCATTGAGAGGGCCGTCCTTCCCGCGCACTTCCAGGCATTGGGGCCCGCGGCCCGGGACTTTCAAGCGGCCGCTCACATTCGCGATCTGACGTTTGGACAGGTCGCCGAGCTCGAGCTGACGTTTGCCGAGGAGGCCTCGAGCACTCCGGAACCACGCGCGTGACCACTGTCGCGTTTGCCGCGCTCGACGCCGACGCCTATCGAGACCTCGTGCGCCGCGCGCTGGCCGAAGACATCGGTCAGGGTGACGTCACCACCGAGGCAACGATCGACAGTCACCAGCAGGCGCGCGGCGTGATGCTGGCGAAGTCGAGCTGTGTGATCGCGGGCCTCGATGTGGCCAGCGAGGCGTTTCGACAGCTGGACCCGTCCGTGGCCATTCACCTACATCACGGCGACGGCGCCCGCTGTGCCCCCGGTGTCGAGGTCGCGGAGATTCGCGGCCGTGCCTCGGCGCTCCTGACGGCCGAGCGCACCGCGCTCAACTTCCTGCAGCGATTGACCGCCATTGCCACGCTGGCCAGCCAGTTCGTGGACGCGGCGGCTGGACGCATCACCGTGCTCGACACCCGCAAGACCACGCCGCTGATGCGCGTGCTGGAGAAGTACGCGGTTCGCGTGGGTGGTGCCGTCAACCATCGCTTTGGTTTGAGCGATGGCATTCTGATCAAGGACAATCACGTTCGCCTGGCCGGCGGCGTGTGCGAGGCGGTGACGCGCATGCGCGCGGCGAACCCGAGGATGCCGATCGAGATCGAAGCGCAGAGTCTCGAACAGGTGCGTGAAGCGCTGCAGGCCAAGGCCGACATCATCCTGCTCGACAATCTGTCGACGCCTGAGATCATCGAAGCCGTGAAACAGTGTCGCGGGACAGCCAAGACAGAAATCTCCGGCGGCGTGACGCTGGCCCGGATGCCGGAGCTGGCGGCGACCGGCGCCGACTTCGTCTCGATTGGTGCGCTCACGCATTCGGCTCCGGCCGCCGACCTGAGCTTCGAGATCGAGCCCGAGTAAATGGGCGCGCTTCCTGAAGAGCTCGAAGACGCGCTCGCGCTGGCGGGCGACCGCGTGGGGATCTTCGCGCGCCGCATTCTCTGGTACGCCGAGGTCGGTTCGACCAACGACGTGGCGGCGTTGCTCGCGGACCGCGGTGAGCCCGAGGGAGCGGTGATTGTGGCCGATGCCCAGTCAGCAGGGCGGGGCCGCCACGGGCGCACGTGGGCGTCGCCGCCGAACGCGGGGCTCTACGTCTCACTCGTCGTTCGGCCTTCGTCACGCGTCGTCGGCCTGCTGACGATTGCCGCCGGCGTGGCGATTGCCGACGGCATTCGGGCGGCCACGGGCCTCACGCCGCGACTCAAATGGCCCAACGATGTCTGCGTGGAGGGCCGCAAGCTGGCCGGCATCCTGGCCGAAGCGGGGACATCGAGTCACGGCGGGCAGTATGTGGTCCTCGGCTACGGCATCAACCTGATGCCCGCGGCGTACCCGCCCGACGTCGCCGCGCGCGCGACCTCGATCGAGACCGAGCTCGGCCGGCCGATCGATCGCGGCCTGGTGTTCGCGGAGTGTCTGGCGGCGATGCACGGGCGCTATCAGGATCTGCGCTCGAATGCGAGCCGGACGGTCATCGCTCAGTGGCGCGAACGTGCCGGGACGACGTTCGGCCGCCGGGTCGAGTGGGACGCCGCCGGCGTGACGAGGCAAGGCATCGCGGAAGACATCGACGAGACCGGCGCGCTGCTGGTCCGCGACGGAACCGAGCGGGCCCGCGTGATTTCTGGAGAAGTACGGTGGTTGTCGTAGAGGAGTTTTGTCGCGAGGTCGAAGCCCATCTCTGCCGAAAGAACGACGGTCACCTGATTCGCATCGTCGGGCCTGCGTTCGAGCAGGTCTGCGGCTGGGCCACCAGGGGTGTGCCGCTGAAGGTCGCCATGCGCGGCATCGATCGATATTTCGAGCGCTATTACGCGAAGGGCCCTCGACGGCGGCCGGTGCGGGTGGAGTTCTGTGAGCCCGACGTCCTGGACGTGTTCGACGAGTGGCGCCGGGCCGTGGGTGTCACAACCGCGCCGATCGATCAGGCGGGGAACGACGCGACGGAGGGGCCGGCGCGCCGGCACGAATCGTTGCCCTCGCATCTCGAGCGTGTGATCGCTCGACTGACATCGCTGCGTGCCGGGGAGGATCGCTCGCTGGACCCGGTGCTCGACGTCATCGTCCGCGAGCTGGACGTCGCACGGGCAGCGGCCAAGGGCCTTCGCGGCGAGGCTCGACGGACTCTCCTCGATCGGCTGCGCGTCCTGGACCGCACGCTCATCGATTCAGCCTACGCGCGGCTCGACGAGGCGGCACGCCAGTCACTTGGCGCGGAGGCCGACGCCGAGCTGGCCCCGTTCAGAGATCGCATGGCGCCGGACGCGTACGAGCAATCGCACCGTGCGGCGGTCGATCGGCTGGTCCGAGAGCGCCAGCGACTGCCTGTCATCACCTGCGAATGATCGAAGCCGGATCGGTTCTGACACTCGAGGTCGAGAAGCCGGCGGCAGGTGGCCGCATGCTCGCGCGGCATCACGGGCAGGTGGTGCTCGTATGGGGTGCGATTCCCGGCGAGCGCGTGACCGCGCGCGTGGAGCGGACGGGGAAAGGCCTCGCCTTCGCCGAGATCGTCGATGTGCTGTCGGCGTCGCCCGATCGGCGACCCGCGCCAGGCGACTGGAGGTGCGGCGGCAACGTGCTGGCGCACGTCAACTATGCGCGCCAGCTTCAACTCAAGGGCGACATCATCCGCGACGCGCTGGGCCGAATCGGGCGCGTACCGCTGGACCGTTCACCGGAGGTCATCGGCTCGCCGGAGCGCGGCTATCGCATGCGTGCACGACTGCACGCGCACGAGGGGCGGCTGGGCTTCTATCGCGAAGGCAGCCATCAACTGTGCGAGGCGGTTGGGACCGGGCAGCTGCTCGAGTCGACCAACGCCTGGATCGCGTCGGTGGAGGAGCGGCTCCGGGATGAGCCTTCATCCGCGCTGACGGCGATCGAGATCGCCGAGAACATCACCGGGCAGGAGCGCGCGTGTCATCTGGAGCTGCGCGCGGGCGCTGACGCGGCGCGGTTCGTCGCCATGTCGGACGGTCTCGTTGGCCTGTCCGCACAAGTCGCCGACCGGGCAGCCGTCGTGACGCTGGCAGGGCTTCCCGTGGTCAGTGACACAGTCGGCGTGCGCGCGGGAGACTCAGCGCCGGTGCTTCGCCTGCAGCGCAGCGTCCGTGCGTTCTTCCAGGGGAATCGGTTTCTGCTCGAGCGGCTTCTGTGGCATGTCATGTCGCTCGCACCGGAGGGTCCGATCCTCGATCTCTATGCAGGCGGTGGTTTCTTCGGCCTGGCACTGGCGGCGTCCGGCGTTCGGGATGTCACGCTCGTCGAGGGCGATCCCGTGAGCGGATCAGATCTCCAGCGCAATGTGGAGCCATTCGCCGGCGACGTACGCGTCGAGCGGAGAAGCGTCGAATCGTTTCTCGGCAGCGGCACGGCCTCGACCGCCGCCACGGTCATCGTCGATCCGCCGCGCACCGGCTTGTCGAAGGAGGCGGTCGGCGGGATTCTGGCGATGAAGCCCTCGCGCGTGGTGTACGTGTCATGCGACGTGGCCACGTTCGCGCGAGACACGCGGCTGCTTCTCGACGGCGGGTACCAGCTCGGCCAGGTCACCGGGCTCGACCTCTTCCCGAACACGGCCCATGTGGAAACGGTCGCCCTGTTCACCCCGCCACGGTCCGGCTGAAGCCTGGCTGAAGCCGGACACTACGTCATCAATCTCGCAGGCCGGGTCTTGTTCTGTAGACCCGGCAACATCGGTCAATCCGGGGTTGGAGGCTCGGCGGCCTCGACGATGAGCACGTCAACCGAGCTTTCCCACACCGCCCCCGAAGGAACACGGTGGCGGCCCGCCTCGCGGCGTCCTGTCGGTCATCGCCTTCATCGCCGTGGCACACGCGTCTGGAACCGAGCGAAGGGCGGAGCCACTCTTTCCGTCGCTACGCGTCACCTGCAGTGCGTAAATCTGGGCGTCGCGCTGCTCGTTGTGAACCCTGACCTTGAAGCGATCAGTCAGGAGCGCTCGAGCGCAAGCATTGAAGAGCAAGGTCTCACTTCGCCTCCTCGCCATCCCACGCAGAGCTCAGAGCCCAAAGCCCAAAGCCCAAAGCCTAGACTTTGTACCGCGCCTCCTCGGCGTAGTACTCGGGAAAGCCGACCGCGGCCTTCAGCGCGTCGAAGTCCATGGCGGCGGCGGGCCGCTGTCCGGACTTGAGGCTTTCGAGCGCCTCCCGCATCGCCTGGATCGAGACGTTGAGGAGCGTCAATGGATAGACGGCGATGGTGTAGCCAATGGTCTGGAGCTGGGCCGGCGAGAGCAGCGGCGTCTTGCCGCCTTCGATCAGGTTGGCCATCTTCGGGCCGGGGACTTCGGCGCAGTAGCGCCGCATTTCGTCCTCGGACACCGGTGCTTCGAGGAAGCTGATGTCGGCGCCGGCCTCGCGAAACATCCGGCAGCGGGCGATGGCTTCATCGAGATCCACGCAGGCGCGAGCGTCGGTGCGCGCCATGATCAGGATGTCTGCTCCCGCATCACGCGCATCCACCGCGGCGCGAATGCGCATCAGCGCTTCGTCGCGTCCCACGACCGACTTGCCCTCGGTGTGGCCGCAGCGCTTGGGCGCGACCTGATCCTCGAGCATGATGCAGGCGAACCCGGCCGCGGCGTAGCCCTGCACCGTCCGCTTGACGTTCTGTGCGCTCCCGAAGCCGGTGTCCCCGTCGCCGATGAGCGGAATCGACACCGCCCTGCAGATGTTGCGTCCCTGCTCGACGAGCTCGCCGTAGGAGATCAAGCCGGTGTCCGGCATCCCGAGGCGCGACGCCGACACCGCGAAGCCGCTCATGAACCCAAGCTCGAAGCCGGCCTCCTCGATGAGACGGGCCGAGATCGCATCGTGACATCCCGGCATCGTGAGGAGGCCCGGGCGCCGCAGGAGCGCGCGCAGGTGATCGGTGGGCGACGACATGAGACTAGAGCATCCTATCGTTTCTGTTCCGCCGCGTTCACCAGCCCTTCGAAGAGCGATCGGAACTCGCCGGTCCGGTAGAAGTTCTCAGGATGCCACTGCACGCCGAGGCAGAAGCGTTTGTCTGGATCTTCGATCGCCTCGATGACGCCGTCGGGCGCGGTGGCGCTGGCGACGAGCCCCTTGCCGAGCGCCATGGGCGCCTGATGATGACGGCTGTTGACGGGACAGATGTCGCCCTCGAGGCGTTCGCGCATGAGCGTCTCGAGCAGGCTGCCGTTGGCGATCCAGACGTCGTGCGCGATGGCATGCGGCGGTTCGCGCAGTGTGTGGTTCACCACGGTTCCGACCTGATCGGGAATGTCCTGCACGAGCGAGCCGCCACACGCGACATTGAGCACTTGAATGCCGCGGCAGATCGCGAGCAGCGGCAGGTTGGCCTCGAGCGCGCGCCGCGCCAGCTCCAGCTCGTAGTCGTCGCGGCCGGCCTCGGCCGGATCGAAGGTGGCGTGCGCGGCCTCGCCGTAGATCGAGGGCAGCACGTCGCCTCCGCCTGCGAGCAGGAGGCCGTCGACCCTCGAGATGACGTCGGCCGGCCGGTCTGCCTTGCGGTCCAGGATCAGCACCTCGCCTCCGGCACGACGAACCGACTCTTCGTAGTCGTGCTGCTTGCTGCAGGGCGCGATGGCGATGACTGGCACAGCTACATTCTCCCCGGAACCGCGACCCCCATCAGATCTAAAGCGCGGGTCAGCTGCATCCTGAGATAAATGACCGCCGCCGCGCGCCACCGGCGCACATCGTCCCGCTCTTCATTGAGAATGGGCGATCGGTGATAGAAGGCGTTGAACGCCTGAGCCAGGGAGAACGCGTATTTGGCCAGTACCGAGAACTCCAATGAGCGGATCACCTGCTCGACGATCTCGTCCAGACGAGACGCCTCGAGCACGAGCGCCCACAGCTCGTGCCCCCCGTTTTCGCCGGTGAGCTCGCCTGCGGGCACGTCCCGCAGCGCGCCCAGAAGGGCCGTCTCGTCGAGGCCGTCCCGCTGCTGGAGCTTCTGGAAGATGTTGTTGGCGCGGACCACCGCGTATTGCACATAGGGCCCGCTCTCGCCTTCGAAGCTGAGCGCCTCGTCGAGATCGAACGCGATGACCTTGCCCCGCGAGAACTTGATCAGAAAGTAGCGCACCGCGGCGATGCCGATCATCCGCGCGGTGCGTTCGACGTCCTCCGCGCTCAGCTCGGGGTTGCGCTTGGCCACCTCGCCTCCGGCTTTGCGGACGACGGTATCGAGCAGGTCGTCGGCTTTCACGCCGAGACCCTTTCGCCCGGAGACCTCGACGAACGGACGCTTGGCGTCCTCGGAGTCCGGCGGCGGCGCGAAGCCCAGCTCGCGGGCCGTGGCGTGCGACAGCGCCACCATCTCATAGGAGAAATGGTGTGACCGATCGGCGCCTTCGGGATGTCCAACCGCGATGAGCGCCTGCTTCAGCAGCTTCTGCAGATACGACTGCCGCACGTCGATGACGTTGTAGACGTACGACGCGCCGCCGAACGGCGGGTGACCGGCGACACCGTCGCTGCTGGTCGTCGCCCACAGCGGACCGTGCGGCCGGGCGGTGAAGACTCGATATTTGAAATCACGCCCGAGCAGCCCGAGCTTCCAGAACTGATACGCGATGTCCTTGCCCACGTAGGTCACCACGCCGTTGGAGCGGACGATGACCTTCTCGCGCTCCTCCGGATCCTCGTCACCT
The DNA here is from genome assembly GCA_035293405.1 of Vicinamibacterales bacterium. GTDB lineage: Bacteria > Acidobacteriota > Vicinamibacteria > Vicinamibacterales > UBA2999 > Gp6-AA40. The sequence continues at coordinate 11,187 of DATDOE010000002.1, forward strand.
TGGGGATTGCCCGCCGCCGCCTGACGCATCCCGTCATGGGCGTCAGGCTTTGGCGAGGCCACGCCGAAGCGCGCCTGGACTTCTGCGCGCGGAGGCGGGGGAGTTGGCTCAGGTTCGAGTCGGGAGTTGGGAGTTGACGCTAGATCCTCCTGAATAGGCATCACCCAGCAGCCCGCGAGGCGGCCTTCGCTTCGGAGATGAACCGCGTTCTTCGCTTTCAGCACCTCGAACGCCTGTGCCCAGAACTTCAGGCGCAGGATGTCGCCTTCCCAGGTGAGCAGGTCGTAGTCGACGTTCATCCGCGCCATCGTCACCAGGTGACACCGCACGATCCGATCGGCGACGAAGGCGGCGATCTCTGCGTTCTCGTTGCCGCCGTGCTCGATGTCATGCAGCGTCGCGGTCCTGATCTCCAGGCGCCCTTTGTCCCCGTCGTACCATTCGGTCACGCGGGCGTAGAGATCCCAGCAATGGAAATCGAACCGCGTCGTGTCAGCGATCGTCCGCACGTCGGCAAGGGTCTTTCCTTCGAGCACCCGGAAGCCAACCACAACATCCGCGACCTGGACGCCGGTATCGTCGATGTAGTTCTGCACTTCAACCGCGACGCCCCGGAAGCGCAGCACGCGGACCAGCGTATCGCCGAGTGCGGCGTTGCGGAGATGCCCGATGTGCGCGGCCTTGTTCGGGTTGATGGCCGTGTGCTCGACGATCGCCTTGCCGGCGACGGGCCGTGGCGCCGGTCCGGCAGGGGAGAGCCGATCCAGCAGAAACGCCTGTCGTTCCAGGAAGAAATTCAGATGGCCGTTCGGCGCCGCCGCCACCTGCCGGATGCCTTCGAGCGCGCCGAACGCGGCGGCGATCTCCTGGGCGATCGCGCGAGGGGCCTTGCGGAGGCGGCGCGCCAGCTCGAACGCCACGGGCGTGCCGAGATCGCCCAGGTCGCGGTTCGGCGGGTATTCGAGGACGAGCGCGGGCAACGCCGATTGGTCGAGCGAGTAGTGCGTGGCCAGCAGGCGCGTCAGGTGCGCGCGGAGTCGGTCGTGGACGGGAAGGATCATTCGTGATTCGCGATGCGTGATTTGCGATTGGCGTTCCAGGTGCGGTACGCTTCAGCGCCCAGCCGCCTCTACATCTGCGTTCTGTTCGATCGGACTGGCACTCGCTCCTTCGATGCGATCAGTGATGACCTGTACACCCCTGGCAGACCATCGCGCCCTGTCGCCCGCGACGATGATGATGTGCGTCGTGAGTAGCCGGAACAGGGCGAGTTGGCGATCGAGGATCGAGTGGGCGCCCGCGCAATGGCGACGGAACGCGTGATGGCTGATCTTACCGTATGACCGATGCCGCCGTTGGACGCCTGCTCGTGGCCAGCCTGCATCAGGCCGTGGCCGACCTGCTGCCGACGCGGCTCGAGTTCTACGAGTCCTGGCTTCACCCGGGCAGCTTGCGGGAGGGCCGCATCGGCCTGGCGCCGCTGGCGGCGGCGCTCAGCTTTCTCCGTCTGGAAGGCGACCCGTACCACCTGATCGCCGCGCGGGCCGGCGAGTACACCGCCGAGTGGACCGTCGCCGGCCTGTCGCCGTTGCGCAAGCGAATCATCCACGCCTCTCCCCCGGCCATCCGCAAGCGGCTCATCGTGGGCGTCGCGCGATGGATGGCCCGCAGCACCTACGGTGCGACAACGGTGACAGTGCGGTGGCGTCAGTGGCGCGGGGCGCTCGCCCTCGGCAGCTCCCTGTTCTGTGAGGTGCGCGAACCGGTCGGGCACCCGCTCTGCGAGTACTACGCGGCGGCGTTTCGCCGCCTGCTGTTTCTGTTCAACCTGGATGCGGACGTGATCACCGATCGCTGTCGTGCCACCGGCGCCGCACAGTGCGCGATGTCGGTGATCGTGCGCCCCGTGGGAGGCACTGGCGCCGCGTCATGATGGCGCGTAGCGGCCGGTTGGCCGGGCGTCGCGCCGCCGGGCTCGTGATCGCCACGGCGTGGGCCTGCTTCGCGCCGGGACGCCTCGATGCGCAGACCGCCCCGGTCTCCCCGGCCCCGTCAGTCCTGGTTGTGCCCTGTGACAGCGATGCTCGAGAACCCCGCAGCTACTGGCTGCGTGAGGCGTCGGCAGTCCTGCTGACCGATGACCTTGCGGCGCTCGGTGTCTCCGCAATGTCGCGAGACGAGCGCCTGAGTGCGTTCGAGGCCCTGCGCGTGCCCGGCAGCGCGTCGCTGACTCATGCAACCGTCATCCGCGTCGCCCAGGTCGTCGGCGCGACGCGGGTCGTGGTTGGATCCTGCGACGTGCGCGACGGTGGTCTCACGGTGCGCGCGCGATCCATTCAGCTCGAGGGTGGCCGGATGACACCGGAGATCGTCGAGACCGGGCCTCTCGGTGACATATTCGACGTGTACGCGCGCGTCGCTCGCCGCCTGGCCATCGATATGCCCCGCGGCGCGTCGTCACGTGAGCAGGACCGGACACCGGTCGCTGCCTTCGAGCAGTACATCAAGGGCCTGGTCGCCGAAGCGCCCGCCATGAAGATCGCCTTTCTGCGCGAGGCGCTCCGCCTGGACCCATCGCTCGCGAGGGCGCGCATCGCGATCTGGGGCGTCCACACGCAGCTCGGCGAGTACCAGTCGGCATGGACTGCCGTGCGCCAGGTCGCGTCCGGCCATCGCCTGGAGCGCGAGGCGCGGTTCCTCTCATCGGTCTCGATGCTGCAGCTCGAACGGTATCAAGAGGCCTTCACGATGCTCAATGAACTGAACCGCACCGCGCCCGATGCGTCGTTGCTGAACAACCTGGGTGTCGTGCAACTGCGCCGGCCTCCGGGAAGTACCGAGTCCCGCGCCGTGTCCTTTTTCAAGGATGCCGCCGCCCTCGGCGGATCGGACTCCGATTTCTATTTCAATCTCGGGTACGCGTACTGGGTGGACCGTGACGCTCCGAACGCCATTCAGGCGCTGCGCGAAGCCGTTCGGCGCAATCCGGCGGACGATGCCGCGCACTATGTGCTGGGCGTCGCGTTGCAGACGTCTGGCAATGCGGCCGAAGGTGCGCGTGAGCGGGAACTGGCCAGGCAGTTGTCGTCAGAGTACGCAGAGTGGGAGGCGAAGCAACCCACGCCAAACGCGGTGCCCAAGGGCCTGGAGCGTGTCCTGATGGATCTGACCGCGCCGGGCATGCGTCGCGTGGAGACGGAGCTCGTGGCGGCGGGGCAGCGCAACCAGCAGGAGCTCGCCGCGTTTCACCTCGAGGCTGGCCGCCGTGCCTACCAGGGAGAGCGCGACGTCGAGGCGATCGCGGAGCTGCGGCGCGCGGTGTATCTCTCGCCGTATGACCCCGAGGCCCACCTGCTCCTGGGCCGGGCGTATCTGCGGGGCAACCGCGCCTCCGAAGCGATCGACGAGCTCAAGATCTCGGTCTGGAGCCGTGACACCACAGCCGCGCGGCTCGCGCTCGCCGAGGCCTATGTCCTCGGTCGAAACGTCGCGGCCGCGAGAGTCGAGCTCCAAGCCGTGCTGGCACGTGAAGCCTCGAACGCGGAGGCCCGCCGCATGCTCGACCGCTTGAAGCCCGAATAGCGGACGGTCGCGAGATAGATTTTCGCGTTCTCGGTTCGGCCGCTGCGTGCTAAAATGCGCATCATTGATGTCGGACGAGGGCGTTCACGAAATCCAGCTGAACGGAAAACAGCTCGTCTTCATGTTCATGGCGGTGACTGTCGTTGCCGTCGTGATCTTTCTATGCGGTGTCATGGTCGGCCGGGGTGTTCGCGCACCGCGGGCCGCCGAGCAGGCCGACACCACCATCGAGGCCCCAGTCGACCCGACGGCGGCCGTTCAGACTCCAGCGCCGGTCCAGCCCGATACGTCGACCCCAGCGGCGGCTGCTCCTACACAAGAAAAACTCACGTATGCGTCCCGGCTCGGCACCACCGCGCAGCCGCCCGAAACGCTGAAGGAACCAGTGGCGCCGGCATCGGCCGTGGCCGAACTGCCGGACGAACCCGCACCGGTCACGCCGGCGGTGCGCGGGGCCAAATCCTCGACCAGCGAGCCGTCTGGCAGTGGATATGTCGTTCAGGTCGCGGCGGTGAAAGTGCGCGGTGAAGCCGACACCATTGCGCGCCGCCTGGCGTCGAAAGGCTTCCCGTCGTTCGTCACGACGCCGACTGCGGGCGCGGCGCGCGTCTTCCGCGTGCGCGTGGGCAAATACAGCGACCGGCGCGAGGCCGAGTCCGTGGCCAGGCGCCTCGAAAAAGAAGAACAGTTCAAGCCCTGGATTACCCGCTAGCACTGGTCGCGGGCGTCCTGCTCGCGCTCGGTTTTCCCCGTTTCGGTCATCCCGCATTCGCCTGGATCGCGCTGGTACCGCTCCTCGTGTCGCTCACGGGATGGCGTGGCCGGCCTGGGCCGCTCCCGGGGCAGCCGCCGCTCCGGGCATTCACGCTCGGCCTGACGGCCGGAGTGACGTACTTCGTCGGGACGGTCTACTGGACCGGCACCGTCCTCGTCGCGTTCGGTGATTTGAACGTCATCGTCGCCGCGCTGGCCATGCTGCTCCTCGCGCTGTATCTCGCGATCTACCCCGCGCTCATGGCCCTCGTGACGAGCAGGCTGATCGCCCGCGCCGGCGCCAGCGCGTTGTTCTTCGCACCAGCGGCCTGGGTCGCGACTGAGTTCGCGCGGGGTGTTCTCTTCACCGGATTCCCCTGGGTTCCGCTCGGGAACAGTCAGGTGACCGTCCTTCCGGTGGCGCAGCTGGCGAGTGTCCTTGGCGTCTACGGTTTGTCCGCGCTCGTCGCCTACGTCAATGCCTCGCTGGCGTTTGCGTTGCTGACCGGGGGCCGAGCGCGCATCAAGGCGATTGCCGGTGCGGCGCTGATCCTGGTCACCGTGGGGGCGTGGGGTACCTGGCGAGTCGCCGACGGATCGCTCACGCGCGAGGGCTCGCCAATTCGCATCGGACTGATTCAAGGGAACATCGCGCAGGAGGACAAGTGGAATCCGCGCGAAGCCCGCAGGATCTTCACCACCTACCTCGCGATGACCCGCGACGCCGTGCGCCGTGGCGCCGAGTACGTCGTCTGGCCGGAGTCGTCCACACCCTTTACGTTCGAGTATGAGTCTCCGGAGGGTGACGCTGCCTTGCGCGAGCTGGCGCGCGAAGTGCGTGTGCCCATTCTCTTCGGGAGCGATCAGGTCGTTCGCTCGCAGCCCCCGGAGCTGTACAACTCGGCGTTTCTGCTTGAACCCGACGGAAGAACGGCTGCCGTCTACCGCAAGATTCACCTGGTTCCGTTCGGCGAGTTCTTTCCGCTGCAGCGGTGGATCACGTTCGTCGCGCCGCTCGTGCAGCGGTTCGCGCCGTTCTCCGCGGGCGACGGCCCGGTCATGCTGCCGGTGGGGTCCCATCGAACGAGCACGGCGATCTGCTACGAAGTGGTCTTCCCGTCCTTGGCCCGAGAGGCGGTCGCGGCCGGCAGCGAGCTGCTGACGACGGTCACCAATGACGGGTGGTACGGCCACTCCTCGGCGCCCTATCAGCATTTCGAGCTGGCGTCGATGCGGGCGATCGAACAGGGGCGTTACCTGGCGCGATCCGCGAACACCGGTATCAGCGGCATCGTGGATCCCTACGGGCGCGTGCTGGTCAAGTCAGGTATCTTTGAGCAGGCAGGCATGGTCGGCGAGGCGCGCTTTCTGACCGGTCGGACCGTGTACTCGTTGGTGGGAGACGTGATTGCCTACGTGGCCGTCGCACTCACCGCCGTGGCACTCGTCGTGGTGCGCCGCCGCAGAAATTAGCTTGGTAGAGGCGGGTCTGTAGACCCGCCTGGGAGGAATTGTGGAATTCGACCTGGTACGGCGGTATGAAGATCTGAATCGACGGGCCGCGGAACTTCGGAGGCATCTTTGAGGGAGCCCACCTGGAGGAGCAGCTCGCCGAGATTGAAGCGGCCGCTGCCAGTCCGACCTTCTGGAGCAACCAGGCCGACGCACAGAAAGTGATGCAGCGGCGGCGGCGGGTCGAGGACGACCTGGCGCTGCTCACGTCGCTCCGCCGGCGAAGCGATGATCTGGCCGTCCTGGCCGAGTGGGCGACTGCGGGGGAAGACGTCGGCGCCGACTTTCAGCGGGGGCTCGACGAGCTGCAGCAGGAGATCGAGGCGGCCGAGACCATGAAGATGCTCGGCGGCCTGTACGACCGGGTCAACGCCATCGTCACCATCCATCCGGGCGCCGGCGGTACCGAGTCGCAGGACTGGGCGGAGATGCTCCTCCGCATGTACTTGAAGTGGTCCGAGCGCCGCGGCTTCAAGCGCGACGTCATCGATTATCAGCCGGGCGACGAAGCTGGCCTCAAGAGCGTCACCATGACGCTCAGCGGTGAATTTGCGTACGGGTTGATGGTGGCCGAAGCCGGCGTCCATCGGCTGGTTCGCATTTCGCCGTTCGACCAGGCGGCGCGGCGCCACACGTCGTTTGCCTCCGTGTTCGTGTGGCCCGAGCTGCCGGACGATGTCGATGTCGAGATCGAGGACAAGGATCTCCGCGTTGACACCTACCGGTCCAGCGGCGCCGGTGGCCAGCACGTCAACGTAACCGACTCGGCCGTGCGCCTCACGCATGTGCCGACAGGCATCGTCGTCTCCTGTCAGAACGAGCGGTCGCAGCACAAGAACCGCGCGTCGGCCATGAAGGTGCTCAGGTCGCGCCTCTTCGACCTCAAGATGAGGGAGCAGCAGGCGAAGCTCGAACAGCTCGGGGGCGAGAAGCGCGACATCGCTTTCGGCAGTCAGATTCGCAGCTACGTGCTGCAGCCCTACCAGATGATCAAAGACCACCGGACGAAGATGGAGGTCGGCGACGTCAATCGGGTGCTCGACGGCGACCTCGATCCGTTCATCAAGACCTACCTGATGAAGAAGGCGAGCGGCACACTCGGCACTGCCGCCGCGGCAGACGAGGACTAGATTCCGGGCGCCCGGCAATCCAGGCCAGTTTCCGCGCGCCGGGGGCTCCGTTCAGGCTCAGATAAGGCTTCGCGCGGTGTTCTAAAGTGCGATTGACCCGGACCCGCCAGGCGGTATAGTTACCTCAGTCGAAACCCCGCGTCCCTCACGTTGCCGGCGCGTCCAGAAATGCCAGTCGATTCCTCTGACTGGCACCTCCGAACGGGCCGGCGGCATTCAAGGAGGTCGCTGTGCTTACTCTCCTGCGTCGGTACTGGGGGGAATTGGTCAGCTACGACGGCGGAATGTCGTTGCTGCTCATGGACGGTCTCTTACTCGTGCCGCTGATCATGGCGGCATTCTTCTACCCCATCCCTGTGCTCGTGTCTGTCGGTGCGCTGCTGGTCCTCACCGTCGTCGCGTACGAGTGCGTGGCCCTGTGGCGGAAGTATCACCACCACACGCCGCATTCGCCGCACGCCGGCGTCTGATCGTGTAGGGCCGGTCCGTCCGCCTTCGCCTGCGGCTTCGGCGAGACTCGCCAAAGCCGCAGCGGCTCGGACCGGCCGCGTTACTCGACGGCGGGTGCGCCCTGTGCTGGAGTCGCGGTTGGTGCAGGCGGGACGGCGCTGGCGGGCTGCGTGCCGTTGATGAACGCCTCGGAGATCCCGGAGTCGAGCGTCACGAAGACGATGTTGCCCGGCGCCTCGAACTGCGGCGGATTCTTTCTGTCTCCGCGTTTCTCGATATACACCTTCATGAAGTCCATCCAGATCGGCAGGGCCGCGGCAGCGCCCGTCTCGCCGTTTCCGAGCGGCTTCTTCTCGTCGTAGCCGACCCACACGCCCACGCTGATCTCCGGATCGAATCCCACGAACCAGGCGTCGGTGTACTCGTCCATCGTCCCCGTCTTGCCGGCGAGCGGCCAGTCGAGAGCGGCGGCCGCATTCGCGGTGCCGCGCTGCACGACGCCGCGCAGCAGGTTGGCCATGACGAACGCCGTGTCCGCGCGCAACGCTTCGTGCGGTTCGGGCCGGTTTTCCAGCAGGACGTTGCCCTCACGATCGGTAATGGTCACCACGGAGTACGGGTCCATCCGGACGCCCTGATTCGCGAACGCCGAATAGGCGCTCGTCATCTCCACGAGCGTCGCTTCCGCGGCGCCCAGCGCCAGCGACAGGTACGGCTGGTAGTTCCCCTTGAGGCCGAATCGCTTGGCGTAGCTGACGACCTCGGCCGGGCCGATCTCCGCCATCGCCTTCACGGCGGGAATATTTCGCGACTGCTCGAGGGCACGTCGCAGCGTCACACGGCCTTCGTATTTGCGATCGTAGTTGAGCGGCTCGTACCGAGGCTGGTTCGGGCCCGCTTCGTAGGACACCGGTTCGTCGATGAACGTCGAGAGGGGAGTGAACCCGCGATCGATGGCGGCGGTGAAGACCACGGGCTTGAAGAGCGAGCCCACCTGACGGCGTGCCTGCGTGGCACGATTGAACTTGCTCCGCGCGAAGCTGAAGCCGCCCACCATCGCCCGAATCTGGCCGGTCCGGTTGTCGATGGCGAGCAGCCCGCCTTCCACCGCTGGTGGCTGTTCCAGCACGAGATCAGTGGGCCGCCTGTCCTCGAGCTTGCGGACGCTGACCTCGATCACGTCGCCGAGCTTGAAGAGGGCGGACGCCGAGGTGCGGCGTGTCCAGGCAAACGCCGAACGCGGCAGCTCCAGGTCGTATTGAGCGATCTTGATCCGCGCGCTTCCGCCGGCGGGCCCCGGCACGAACGTCACCAGCGCCGGAACGATGTCGCCGGGCAGAATGGCTTGAGACCACCGCTCGGTCGTGAAGGCCGCTATCGTGTGGCCCTCGGCGAGCACGTTGCGGAGCGGGCGCCGGAATCCGTTGCGCCGCTTGTCGATCGTGCGAAGTCCGCGGTCGATGGCCGCGTTGGCCGCCTCCTGGAGATCGGCGTCCAGTGTCGTCTGCACGCGAAGGCCGGCCTGATAGAGAGAGTCGGCGCCGTACCTCTGCTCGAGGACCTTGCGAATGTCTTCGATGAAATACGGAGCGATCGAACGGTCGGGCGACGGCTGTCCCTGCAGCACCAGCGGACGCTGTGCCGCTTCGGCCGCCTCTTCGGGCGTGATGAACCCTTCACCAACCATCCGCGGCAGGACGTAGTTGTTTCGCCGTGCGAGCGTGCGCTCCGGGTTGACGAACGGGCTCAGCCGCGCGGGAGTCTGAATGATCGCGGCAATCGTGGCGGCCTCTTCAAGCGTCAGCTCCTTTGCGGACTTGTCGAAATACATCCTCGACGCAGCTTCGACGCCGTAGGCACCGTGGCCGAGATTGATCTGGTTCGCGTAGAGCGCCAGGATCTCCGGCTTGGTGAAGCGCTTTTCGATCTGGATGGCGACGAGCATCTCCTTGAGCTTGCGCTCCAGGCCTTCCGTTCCGTAGCGCTTGAAGACGCCGCCCCTCATGTACTCCTGCAGGAAGAGCATGCGCGCCAGCTGCTGGGTGATGGTGCTGGCGCCATAGCGCTGGCCGGTCACGACGTCCTTGAGGGCGGTCATGACGATCCGCGAGATGCTGAGGCCGAAGTGCTGCTCGAACTCGCCGTCTTCGCTGGCGATGATCGCCTGGCGGAGCGCGGGCGCCATGTCGTTGTAGCCGATGACGACCCGACGTTCGGTGGCGAACTCGCCGATGACGCGTCCGTCTCGCGCCAGCAGGCGAGTGATGGTGTTGGGCTGGTAGTTGTCGAGGGCGCTGATCTCCGGGATGTCACCGGCGTAGGCGAACAGCACGCCGCCGACGGTGCCGAGGAGCGCGGCCACGATAAAAAGCGCGACCATGCCCGCGTTGCGAGCCACGCGTACGACGACCTTCACGCTCGAGGGGCTGGGCGGGTCCTCAGATTCGCTCATGTCGTTGAAAACAGACCTCTTTCAACAGTATACGCCGGCCAAGTTTGACTGCAAGGCACTCAGATTTAATAATGTGTTGAGCCTAAAGAGTGGCCTCGAGACAAGGACGCGAGAGACATGAGCAAAATCATCGGTATCGACCTGGGCACCACTAACTCCGTTGTCGCCGTTATGGAAGGTGGCGAGCCGGTCGTGATCACCAACCCGGAAGGCAACCGGCTGACGCCGTCGGTCGTCGCGTTCACCAAGAGTGGTGAGCGGCTGGTCGGCCAGGTCGCGAAGCGGCAGGCCGTGACCAATCCGGAGAACACGGTTTTTTCGATCAAGCGCTTCATGGGGCGGCGGCACTCTGAGGTCACCGAGGAAATGAAGATGGTGCCCTACTCGGTGGTGGCCGCGGCCAACGGCGACGTCCGCGTCAAGATTGTCGACAAGGACTACGCGCCGCCAGAAATCTCCGGGATGATCCTGCAGAAGCTGAAGCAGGCGGCCGAGGAATACCTGGGTCAACCGGTTACGAAGGCCGTCATCACCGTGCCGGCCTACTTCAACGATGCCCAGCGCCAGGCGACCAAGGAAGCCGGAAAGATTGCCGGTCTCGAGGTCATGCGCATCGTCAACGAGCCCACTGCCGCGGCGCTGGCGTACGGGCTCGACAAGAAGAAGGACGAGACGATCGCCGTGTACGACTTTGGCGGCGGGACCTTCGACATCTCGATCCTGGAGGTGGGCGAAGGCGTCGTGGAGGTGAAGGCCACCAACGGCGATACGCATCTCGGCGGCGACAACCTCGATCAACGCATCATCGAGTGGATTGCGGCGGAGTTCAAGAAGAGCGACGGCATCGACCTCAGCAAAGACCGCATGGCGCTGCAGCGCCTCAAAGAAGCCGCTGAGAAAGCCAAGATGGAGCTCTCCACCGTGATGGAGACCGACATCAACCTGCCCTTCATCACCGCTGACGCCAGCGGCCCCAAGCACCTGCAGTTGAAGCTGACGCGGGCCAAGTTCGAGCAGCTCGTCGACGACCTGCTGCAGCGCACCGTGGGGCCAACCAAGCAGGCGCTCGCCGACGCGGGTGTGGATCCCTCGAAGATCGACGAGGTCGTGCTGGTCGGCGGGTCGACGCGCATTCCACGGGTCCAGCAGATCGTGAAGGACGTCTTCGGCAAGGAGCCGCACAAGGGCGTCAACCCGGACGAGGTGGTCGCGATCGGGGCGGCGATCCAGGCGGGCGTGCTCGCCGGCGAGGTCAAGGATCTCCTGCTGCTGGACGTCACGCCGCTCTCGCTCGGCATCGAGACCCTTGGTGGCGTGATGACCACCCTCATCACCCGGAACACCACGATTCCGACACGGAAGAGTGAAACGTTCTCGACGGCGGCCGACAGCCAGACGAGCGTCGAGGTCCACGTGCTGCAGGGCGAGCGCCCGCTGGCGCGCGACAACCGCACGCTGGGACGGTTTCAGCTGGTGGGCATCCCGCCGGCGCCGCGTGGTGTCCCGCAGATCGAGGTCACGTTCGACATCGATGCCAACGGCATGGTGAACGTGTCGGCGAAGGATCACGGCACGGGCAAGGAGCAGAAGATCACCATCACCGCCTCCAGCGGCCTCAGCAAGGACGAGGTCGATCGGATGATGAAAGAGGCCGATGCGCATTCCGACGAAGACAAGAAGCGGCGGGAGGAGATCGAGACGCGCAACCGCGCCGACCAGGCGGTCTATGCGGCCGAGAAGATGCTGCAGGAGACCGGCGACAAGCTCGCCGCATCGGACAAGTCGGCGGTCGAGGCGGCGATCGAGGGCGTGAAGACGGCGATCAACGCCAACGACACGGCCGGGATGAACCGCGCCTTGGATCTGCTCACCCAGACGCAGCACAAGGCGGCGGAAGCGCTCTACAAGAACGCCGGCCCAGCGGGCGCCGGAGGTTCGGCGGGTTCGACAGGTTCTGACGGTTCCGCGGGTCCCGGTGGGTCGACCGGGTCAAGTGGTCCGGCAGGTTCGGGTGGCGCGCAGGGCGACGTGATCGACGCCGAGGTGGTTGACGACAAATAGAACAATGGGCGATTGGTGATTGGTGATTGGCGATTGGTTGGTGATTGAGGATTGTTGATTGACGATTGCGGGTGGTTCGAGTCGCCCCGCAATCACCAATAAATCACCAATCACCAATCGCCAATCACCAACCGATCGCCAATCCAAAATCCAAGATCACGAATGGATTTGTACATCGTATTGGGCGTGCAGCACGGGGCCTCGGAGTCCGAGATCAAACGTGCGTACCGCCGCCTCGCGCGGCGGTTTCACCCGGACATCAATCCAGGTGACAACGCCGCGGAGGACCGGTTCCGGCAGATTCTCGACGCGTATGAAACGCTGATGGATCCGGCGCGGCGCTCTCAATACGACGCCGGACATCGCTTCGAGGCGGTGCCGGGACGTCAGGCGGCCGGGTTTGAGGGGTTCGATTTCTCCACGCGGGGTTCCGACTACTCGGCGACCTTCGGCGACTTGTTTGCCGAGGTGCTCACCGAGCGCGGCACCCGCGGTCGCGCGCAGCAGCGCGGTGTGGATCTGCATGTGGAGATGCAGGTGTCGTTCGAAGAGGCGCTGCTCGGCGTGCAGCGCTCGATGGCCGTGACGCGACGGGAGAACTGCCACGCGTGCGCCGGCACCGGCCGCACGCGCGCCGCCGCGGGATCGTGCCCGCTCTGCCAGGGCACGGGGGCCGTGCGATCGGTGCGTGGGCACATGGTGTTCTCGCGCAGTTGTGGCGGCTGCGGCGGCACCGGCCAGCAGACACCGCGGCCGTGCGAGCCATGCGCCGGCAGCGGCCAGGAAACCCGAAGCGAGACGGTCACCGCCCGGATTCCGGCCGGCGTCGCTGATGGCGACCGCCTGCGAGTGCCGTCCAAGGGCAACGCCGGACTGCACGGTGGCCAGCCGGGCGATCTCTATGTGACGGTCAAAGTGGCACCGCATGCCGTGTTTCGCCGCGAGGGCGACGACCTGCACATGTCGGTGCCGATCGCGATTCACGAAGCGGCGCTCGGCGCGAAGATCGACCTGCGCACGCTGGACGGCGGGGCGAGGTTGCGCGTGCCGCCCGGCACCCAGTCCGGTCAGCGCTTTCGTCTGCGCGAGCGCGGCGCGCCGTCAACACGTAACGGCGTGCGTGGAGATCTCGTCGTCGAAGTCCGAATCATGCTGCCGAAGCTGCTCGATGAGCGCTCCAAGGAGCTGCTGCGCGAGTTCGGCCGCATCAATGGCGAGCATGTGCGGGAGTAGCGACGATGGCCAAGCGTGGTGAGCGTGGCAAGGCGTACTACATGATCAGCGCGGTGTCGCAGAAGTACGACATCCACCCGCAGACGTTGCGTCTCTACGAGCGCGAGGGACTGCTCAAGCCGTCACGGACCGAAGGCAACACGCGACTCTACTCAGAAGAGGACCTCGAGCAGCTCGAGACGATCCTGACGTTGACGCGCGATCTCGGTGTGAACCTGGCCGGCGTGGAGATCATCCTCAACCTGCGGCGCAAGACCGAGCAGATGCAGGGAGAGGTCAACCAGTTCATGGACTACGTCAAGCAGGAGCTGGCCCGCGGCATCGATGACTGGGAGCAGCGGCTGGGAACGGCGCTGGTGAAGTCCTCGCCAACCGACCTCGTGCGGCGCGTACCGCCGCCAGTGACTCCGGCCCCCGACGCCGAGACCGAGGACCAGAAGCCCAAGCGCAAGACTCAGAGTTGAAGCGCGGGCCGTCTGCAGCCTTCGCGCGTGCGCGCTTCGGCTAGCCTCGCCGGAGTCTTTGACGGAGGCGGGAAGGCGGCCCCTACGTCGCCGCCTCAGGATCCCGGGACGATGCGCACGTTGCCCGGCGGCGCGGGACCCGATGACTGCCACCCGCGCGAGATGACCTCGAAATCGCTGGCGGTCAGCAGTCCGAACGCCGGGTTCAGTATGTCGTTGTCCCAGCGCGTATCGAACGTGCCGCTGATGAACATGTCCGACCCGTTGTCGGCCACGATCAACCCGTAGCGCTGCATCGCGCGGAAGATCTTCTGAATCTCCGGACGGAAGCCCGACAGGTTCCTGGTGGACTTGAGCCGGAGGCGTGCGCCCATCGGCAGCGCTCCGGACGTGGATCCGGCGCGATGTGACGCCGGATACACGTATCCGTTCGTCGCGCGGACGGTCACGCGGAACGCATGCTCGATCTCGCCGGGGCCGAAGACCTCGTCGTAGCGCACGAGGCCGGGCAGGATCGCGAGCCCGGCGGCATCGGCCGACGTCCAGCTGTCCGGTCGTCGTCCGTTCGCATTCAGATCGAAGAAGGCCCCCGATCCGGCGTGCCACTGCGAGCCGTCGAAGAACACGTTGTTGCCGTGAGTCGTGAGGTTCCCGAAGTCTGGTGCATGACGTCGAGTGCAGAGGCAACGCATGTGCCACCCCTGACGCGGCTGATTGCTGGCTTTCTGCGACGCGCGCGCTGAGGCCCCGACGGTTCTGTCATTCGACCATGCACTTTCTGCTCCGCAGTCGCGCGCCCATCTGTGCGCTCGAGAAATTCCGAGTTACCATGACGCGTGGCCTGCCCCCTCTGCGACGACACTGGTTGGAAGACGATCGACGTCGAGGGAGTGTCGCGGGTCACGCGCTGCGACTGCATGCGCGAGAAGACGGTCGATCAGCGTCTTCGTGATGCGCGGATCCCGCCACGATACCTGAAGTGCACGCTCGACAACTTCCTGACCTACCCCAACGAGGAGTTGCTGCGGGCGGTCGATTCCGCTCGGCGATTCTCTGACACCTTTCCGGCGGTGCAGAAGGGCCTGATGCTCATCGGGCCGCCGGGGATCGGGAAGACACACATCGCTGTCTCCGTGCTGCGGCACGTCATCAGACGCACTGGCGCTCGCGGGCTGTACTACGACACGCGCGCCCTGCTGAAGGACATTCGCAGCACCTACAACCCGGTGACGCATACGGCGGAGATGGACGTCATCCGTCCGGTGATGAACGCGGAGCTGCTCGTGCTCGACGACCTCGGCGCCGAACGGCTCACCGACTGGGTGGAAGAGACGATGAGCCTGATCGTCAACACGCGGTACAACGAGCGCCGGCCGACCATCTTCACCTCGAACTACGAGGACCTGCCGGATGAAGGCGAGCTGAACTCACTGCTGGTGCGGGTGGGGTTCCGTCTGCATTCACGGCTACGCGAGATGTGCGACTTCCTCGAATACGATGGCCCTGATTACCGCAATCTGCCGCCCAACGCCGGGGCCGATGACCTGCTGATGCAGTGGAAGGCCCAACCGCGCCGCAAGCTGCCGGCCCGTGCCCAGGGCCAGGCCCGGGCCCAGATCAAAACCCCGAAACACGAGAAGGTCGATTTGAAGTGGTCTGGGGGGCGAGCTGGATCCTAGTAATGCAGAATGCAGAATGCAGACACTGAACGTGTTGACGGGCACTGTCTGCATTTTGCATTCTGAATTCTGAATGTCATGGCGCTCGGCCTCTACGTCCACATTCCCTTCTGTTCCGCCATCTGCAACTACTGCAACTTCAATCGCGGCCTCTTCGATGAGGGGCTGAAGAACCAGTACGTCGCGGCGCTGCGGCAGGAGATTCGCGGCAAGGCGGACGGCGCGCCCGCGGACACCATCTTCTTCGGTGGTGGCACGCCGTCGTTGCTCGAGCCGGGCGAGGTCAAGGCGATCATCGACACCTGCCGCGAGTCGTTTGCGGTCTCGTCCGATGCGGAGACCACCCTCGAGGCCAATCCGGAAACGGTGACGCTCGAACGGCTGGCGGGGTTTCGGTCGGCCGGTGTCAATCGTCTCAGCTTCGGTGTCCAATCCTTCAGAGACGAGGAACTGCAGCGACTGAGCCGCCTGCATTCGGCCGGGAGAGCACGAGAGGCCTTTCGGATGGCGCGTGACGCCGGGTTCGACAACATCTCGCTCGACCTGATGATGTGGCTGCCCCAGCAGTCGGTGGCGGACTGGCTCACCTCGGTGGACGGCCTTATCGCGATCGAGCCCGACCACGCCTCGCTATATCTGTTGGAGGTCTACCCGAACGCGCCCTTGCGCGACACCATGGCGCGGGCACGCTGGTCGCTTGCGCCCGACGACGATGCGGCGGAGATGTACTTGCAGGCGATGGCTCGCCTGGACGAGGCCGGGTACGAGCAATATGAGATCTCGAACGTCGCCCGGGCTGGCCGCGAGTCGCGCCACAATCTGAAGTACTGGACCGACGGTGAGTGGCATGGCTTCGGGTGCGGGGCGCATTCCACCCGAAAGGGCGTACGGGAGAAGAATGTTGCCTCCGCAACCGAGTACATTGCCCTCGTCACCGGTGGGGGACAGATAGCCGTCGAGAGCCGGAGTCTGACCAGCCAGGCGCGTCTCGAGGACGCGTTGTTCACGGGGCTGCGGCTAAACCGGGGCATCGACCTGGACTCGATAGAATCACGCTACGACGCGGACGTGTGGCGTCTCTACGGGGACGAGCTTCAGCCGTTCATAGATCAGGGGCTCTTGATCTATGATGGCGGCGCGATTCGCCTCACCCGGGCAGGAATGCTTCTTGCCAACGAAGTGATGGCTGTTTTTATCAGTTCACCCGTACGTTAGGATTAGCGGCCTTTCCGAGGAGATTTGAAGATGCGACGACTGTCCGGAGTCCTATTGGCTGGCGCGATTCTCATGCTGCCGGCGTTTTCGCAGACCGCGTTCGCGCAGGCCGCGGCGCCGCAGAAGTTCACCATGGATGGTGAGCTGGCGCTCTGGAGTGTCGCCATCAACGGGGACAAGACAGGCGACTACGAAAAGATACTCGCCAAGGTCAAGGAAGTGCTGTCGAAGAAGGATGCGCCCGAGGCCAAGCAGCAGGTGGCCGGCTGGAGGGTCATGAAGATGTCCAAGCCGATGGCCGACGGCAAGGTGATCTATACCCACGTGATCACGCCCGTGGCTGGCGCGGACTACAACATCCTCCAGTTGCTGTACGCGACCATCACGGACCCGACCGAGCAGAAGACGCTGTACGACATGTACCGCGGCGCGTTCGCGCAGAACCTGAGCCTGGCCAGCGGCGCTATCGTGGCCGATATGTCCAAGTAGCGCGCCCGGGTGTCGGCGCATCGCCGGCAGAAGCGTAGAATCGAGAGCCACGGACGGCCACCTGCCGTTCGTGGCTTTTTGTCGTTGTGGAGGCTGTTTGATGCGAATCGCGCCAGTCGCAATCGTTGGAGTCGTTCTGGCGGTCGGGGCGCCCGGCTCCCTGAGTGCAGGCCAGCAGGCGCAGCCTGCCGCGCCCCCCGCCGGTCAGCCTCCCGCGCCCGCCGCGCCCGCTGCCCCCACGGCGGCGACCCAGCCGCGCACGTTCACCGCGCCGGCCGGCCTGTTGTTCAACACCGTGCGTGCGGATCGCGCCGAGGATTTCGAGAAGGCGATGGCGTCCCTGCAGGCCGCGCTCGCCAAGTCCACCGACGAGAAGGTGCGTGCGCAGGCGAAGGGCTGGCGGGTGTTCAAGGCCGCCGAGGCGGGACCCAGCGGCACCGTGCTCTACGTCTTCGTCATCGATCCCACGGTGCCAGGCGCCGACTATGGGCTGGGGCGGATTCTCGGGGCCGCGTACCCCGATCAGGCGCAGCTCAGGGAAATCTGGAAGCTCTATACCGGAGCCCTCACCGGCAGCAGCCTGTTGAACCTGACGCCGGTGGAAGGGGCAGTAAGCAGTAAGCAGTAGGCAGTAAGCAGTAGGCAGACCGCCTACTGTCTACGGCCTACTGGTCAGAACTTCAGATTCACCCCCGCATACAGACGGTGCACGACCGAGTGCAGCGGCTCGCCCCGCAGCTTGAACACGCGGTAATCCACTCGCGCGCGCAGAGGACCGAGCAGGGTGATCTTCACCCCTCCGCCGGTGTTGGCGCCGATGTTCGTCTCCGTGTCCGTCCCGAGGCGCTCGCGAAATCCGCCGGCGCCCGTCGTGAAGTAGGGCTGGACGCGGCGAATGGCGACCGGCGTCTGCACGAGGACGTTGCCCATGCCCGTCCGCAGCGACGGCGCTCCATCGAGAGGCGCTTCCGAGGTATCGGAGTACTCGAACTCGAAGGCGACGATGAGGAATCCTGAACCGATCGCCAATCCCTTGGCAGCGCGGTTGGCCGGAGTCGTCGTGAAACCGATGAACGCCGTGGCGTCCGCAAACGCCGGCGCCGCGATGGCCAGGGCGAGCGCGGTCAGAAGCAGAAGTCTGGTGAGTCGCATATCGAATGATACGATCCCGGCAGGATGGACGTCCGGCTGACCGACGAGCAGAAGCTGCTGCGCCGCAGCGTGCGTGAGTTCGCTGAAGCGGAGCTCCGACCGAATGTGATGGAGTGGGATGAAGCTCAGCACTTCCCGCCCGAACTGCTGACGAAGTTTGCCGACCTGGGCTTGATGGGGATTCAGTTCCCCGAAGAGTACGGCGGCGCGGCGATGTCGTCGGTGGACTACTGCATCTGTGTCGAGGAGATCGCACGCGTCGACCCGTCGGTGTGCCTGTCGATCGCGGCGCACAACGGGCTTGGCGCCGCGCACATCTTCATGTTCGGCACCGAAGATCAGAAGCAGCAGTATCTCGTTCCGCTCGCGAGCGGAACGCAGCTCGCCGCGTGGGGACTCACTGAGGCCTCGTCGGGCAGCGACGCGGCTGCCATGCAGACGAGGGCGATCCGCGACGGCGACAGCTGGGTAATCGACGGCACCAAGCAGTTCATCACGCACGGGCGCACTGGCGACCTGATCGTCGTGATGGCCGTCACCAGTCGCGCGAAGGGAAGCCGCGGCATCTCGGCGTTCATCGTCGAGCGCGGTACACCAGGATTCCGTCCTGGCAAGAAGGAAGACAAGCTCGGGATGCGCGCCAGTGAGACGAGCGAGGTGATCTTCGAGAACTGTCGCGTGCCCGCTCGCCAACTGCTCGGCGCCGAGGGACAGGGGTTCATCAACGCGCTGCAGGTGCTCGACGCCGGGCGCATCGGCATTGCCGCGCTGTCGGTCGGGCTCGCGCAAGGCGCGTATGAGGCGGCGCGATCGTATGCGTTCCAGCGAAAGAGCTTCGGCCAGCCGATCGGGACGTTTCAGAGTATCCGCGCCAAGCTGGTTGACGCCGCGATGCGGATCGAAGCGGCGCGGCTCCTGACCTATCGCGCCGCGGCGATGAAGGACGCGGGCGAGCGCACGACCCTCGAGGCGGCGATGGCGAAGCTGTATGCGAGCGAGATCGCCGTTCGTGTCGCGGAAGACGGTGTCCAGATTCACGGCGGGTACGGCTTCGTGAAGGATTACCCCGCCGAGAAATACTTCCGGGACGTCAAGCTCACTACCATCGGCGAGGGCACGAGCGAGATCCAGCGGCTCGTCATCGCACGTCAGCTGCTGTAAATGGGGGCCACACCTGACTCCATTTCTGACGGCGTCCTCGCGGGACAGCCACGAGCCATCGCTCGCGCCATCTCCATCGTCGAAGACGAGGGACGCGACGCGGCCGCGCTGATCGGTCGGATCTACTCGCACACTGGCCGTGCGTATCTGATTGGCGTGACCGGCGCACCGGGGGTAGGCAAGAGCACGCTCGTTGACCGCCTGGTCACCGCGGTGCGAAAGGCCGGTCTCACGGTCGGAGTCGTGGCCGTCGATCCGACGAGTCCATTTTCCGGCGGCGCGATCCTGGGGGACCGTGTCCGGATGAACGCGCACGCGGGCGACGAGGGCGTGTTCATCCGTAGCATGGCGACCCGCGGTCACCTCGGAGGGCTTGCCGGTGCGACGAGCGACGCGGCTCTGGTGCTGGACGCCGCGGGCAAGGACGTCGTGATCATCGAGACCGTCGGCGTCGGCCAGGACGAGGTCGACATCGTCCGCACCGCCGACATCTCGATCGTGGTGCTGGTCCCCGGCGCGGGAGACGATGTCCAGGCGATCAAGGCCGGCATCATGGAAATCGGCGACATCTTCGTGGTGAACAAAGCGGACCGCGACGGTGCCGATCCCGTGGTGCAGTCGGTGACGGCGAATCTGTCGCTGCAGACCTTCGCGGAAGGGGAGTGGCGCCCGCCGGTGCTCAAGACCGAAGGGACGACGGGCGTCGGGGTCGACCACCTGTGGGCGGAGATCGAACGATTCCGCCAGCACACGGCGAAGGATCGGACCAGGCGCCGGCGGGCACGCCATGAGTCCCGGCTGCGGGAGCTGGTCGCGGAGCGCTTCCTTCGGCACGTGGAGACGAGCCTGCCTCCAGGTGAGTTCGAGCGTCTGGTAGACGCCGTTGCCCGGGGAGAGACCGATCCCTACTCGGCCGCGGCCCGCATCATGAGCACAGCCCTCGGCGCATGAGAGCGGTGCTCGATCACGTCGGCATCGCGGTCAAGGACGTCGCAGAGGCGATGGCCTTCTATCGCGACGCCTTGGGGTTGGACGTCGAGGCGCCGGAAGACGTCGTGAGCCAGCACGTGCGCGCACGGATGGTTCACGTCGGCGGTCCAGCACTCGAGCTGCTCGAAGCGACCGCGCCCGAGTCGGCGATTGCCAAGTACATCGAGCGTCGAGGCCCTGGCCTTCATCACGTGACGCTGCGTGTGGAGGACCTCCGCGCGGCGCTCGCGCACCTCAAGACGCGTGGCGTGCGCCTCATCGATGAGCAACCGAGGCCTGGCGCCGAAGGCGCGCTGGTGGCGTTCATTCACCCGTCGGCGGCGCATGGTGTGCTGATCGAGTTGAAGCAGGCGGCGGCGAGCGGCGCGGCCCTGGCGGTGAAGCGACTTGCCCTTGGCGACCTGCAGTTGACGATGCTGCACGACGGCGGGTTCAGGCTCGATGGCGGGGCGATGTTCGGCGTGGTGCCGCGTCCGCTGTGGGAGACGCTGGCACCGCCGGACGATCGCAACCGGATTCAACTCGCGATGCGGCCCTTGCTCGTCGAGGCGCCGTGGGGACGCATGATCGTCGACTGCGGAGCCGGCGACAAGATGGGGCCGAAGCAGGCGGACATCTATGCGCTCGATCGCGCACGGCATCTCGACCACGCGCTGGCCGAGGTCGGACTCACATCAGCCTCGATCGACTTCGCGCTGGCGACACACCTGCATTTCGATCACTTTGGCGGCGCGACGGCGCGCGTGAACGGCGCGTTGATGCCGCGGTTCGCGAACGCCCGATGCCTGATTCGGGCCGCCGAATGGGAAGACGCCACGCATCCCCACGAGCGAAACCGCGCCAGCTACCTGCAAGAGAACTTCGTGCCCCTCAAGGATGCCGGCGCGGTCGACTTCTTCCAGGGGGACGAGACCATCAAGCCCGGGGTGCGCGTGGTGCGGACGGGTGGTCACACCGGCCAGCACCAGATCGTGTATGTGGAGTCTCAGGGCAAGACCGCCGTGTACGTGGCCGACATGATTCCCACCACCGCCCATCTTCAGGATCCGTGGATTATGGGCTACGACCTGTTCCCAATGGACACGCTGGCGTTCAAGAAGCGCTTCATCAGGGAGGCGATCGACCGTGAGTACCTGATCCTGTTCGAGCACGACCCGCGCGTCGCGGCCGGCTATATCCGGGAGAACGCCGACGGCCGGCGATACATCGAGCAAGTGTTGTAAAATGGCTGGTCCGGCGGGTCTAAAGACCCGCCGCGACTATGTCCGGTGTCGCGTTCTTCGTAGCGGCGGG
>DATDOE010000003.1:0-166883 GCA_035293405.1 Vicinamibacterales bacterium
TGGCCCGCCGTAGCCGCGGAGCGGCGAAGGAGGCAGACCCGCCTGCCTAGAATTCCTTGGCGGGACCAACGATGTGCTTCACCCACTCGTTGTTCTCGTTGCAGATGTATTCCATCAACTCTTCGCCGGGCCGCAGGCGCGCGGTGAAGGTGATCGTGAACGGCTTCGTGTACGCGCCGAGATCGTCGACGATCGTCTCCACCACCAGCGTACCCATGTTCGTCCGCGTATAGCGCTCGACGGTGTGCAGCTTCTCGGTGTGCGGCGTGCCGATGAAGTCGAACCAGAACTTGTCGTTGAAGCCCACGCTGTCGATAACCAGCGTGTCGCCTTCCCATGTGCCGACCGAGTGGCCGTACCACGTGGGGTCCGGGTCCTCAGGGTGCTTCCGCCCGTCCATGAAGATCTGGCGATAGCTGTGGATGTTGCCCTCGAAGAGGAAGAACGTGTGCGTGTTCGTCTGGAGAATCCGCCACGGGTACGGGTCGCGACGTGGAACTCCCGTCGGCAGGCAGTTCGCCTCGGGATCTTCTTTCGACATCCGGCCATCCATGATCGTCTTCCACTCAGGCCGGATGGGTAGCGTCTCGCCCTTGGCCAGTCCGTCGGCGATGTTCCCGACGGGGCCACCGCCCTGCCACACGCCCGAGAGATCGATGGTGCCGTTCGGAAGGCGCGGAGCGGGTCCGGTCGGAACGGCAGGTCCACGATTGAGACCGCCTCCGGTGGCAGGAGACGTGGCGGCAGGCAGCGTCTGCTGGGCCACGACCAGCGAGACCGTGAGCGCGAGCGCAGACGCGATCGCCGCGGAAGAAACCCAGACTCGCCGCACGTCGTGCTCCTTCCCCTACTTCTGGGGCTGCGCCGGCGGCGGCGCGTCACCGCCGGACGATCCGGCAAACACACGCCGGCCGTCTGCCAGCTTCACGACACGCGCATTCGCCATCTTCGAACCGTCCTTGGCCAGCGAACCCTCAACGACGACCTCGTCGCCGACATTGAGCGACTTCCGCGTCCACCCGTTACGCGTCAGCACGTTGGGACTGGCCAGCTCGAGGTTCCAGCTCGTGACCACGCCCTTGTCGTCGCGCACCTCGACATAAAAGCGCGCGTGTGGATTCATCCACTCGACCTTCGATACGGTGCCCTTGAGCGTCACAGGCTTGTTCGCGTCGTATTCCGCCGCGAACGAATGATGAGCCAGGGCAGGGCCCGCCGAGATCGCCAACGTCGCCACACCCGCCAGAACTCCCAGGCTGACTCTCATCAAACACCTCCATACGACCCGCCGCGATTCTCGCGGCGTCGCACTGTGGCGAATCGTACGCGGACGGGGCGGCTGCTGTAAAGACCCGTAACTCAAAACGCAAAACTCAAAATTCAAACAATGACTCGCGTCCAAGCTCAAACACTGACGTGCGCAGAACGGGGCGCCGCAGTGTTTGAGTTTTGAGTCTTGAGTTTTGAGTCTCGGTTACCGCGCGACCGCCTCGGCCGTCTCAGCTGGAACGGCCGGGAAGGTCGCCGTGATCGGCACGCCCATCGGGCCAACGGGGATGTACACCACGGTGTGATTCGGCGACACCACCATCAGCTTCTGCGCCTCGATGGCCTCGTGCTGGATGTACATCGGGCTGAGCTGTCCGCGAATGATCTGCATGGCGTTCGCGATCCCTTGCGCCTGCACCTCGCGTTTGGTCCGCTCCTTCCGCTCGATCTCGATCTCGGTGTCCTTACGCTGCAGGTCCTGTGTCGCGGAGAGCTTTCTCGACACCGCGTCCGCGACTTCAGCCGGATACTGGACGTTGCCGACGACAACGCTGCCGATCACGAAGGGACTCCCGGTCGCGTAGGCGCGGATGCGCGCGAGCACGGCATCGCCGATCGGAATCAACGCGTCCTTCACCTCCAGGCCATTGCGCCGCTGCACCTCGTCGCGGGCGAACGTTCGCAGCGGCTCGCGAACGAAGTTCCCGTACGCCACCTCACGACGGAGTCAGGCCCCCGGTTGGTTCCCTGGTCTGAGACAGTCGTGCTGTACCGCTCCATGAAGAGTGGAACCAGACGTTCGTCCACGCGCCACACGGTGTGGACGCGGAACGCGATTTTCAGGTTGTCGCGGCTCAACACCGCTTCGTCGGCGGTGAAGTCCTCGCTGTAGGTGTACGGCGTCACGCTCACGTTCGTTACATCGAGCAGCCAGCGTCGCCCCGTGGACGTCGGACCCCGCTGCACTCCGTAGAACGTGGACCTGCCGAACACCGCACCCTTTGTGAGGTACCCCACGTAGCCGGCTGGCGTGAAGGGATTCGACGAGCCCAGCAGCCAGACCACACCGGCGAACACCACCGCCAGCGCGAGGAACACCGGAACGCGAGATCCGCCCAGAGACACACGACGACCGCCGAACGTGACGGGGAAAGCCAACATGGCAAGCCTGCAAACACGCCGACGGGGTTAGCTGCCGGGCTCGAGGTTGGAAGTCCTCTACCGCCAGCCATCACCCACATGGGATCAGGCCAGCAGATTCGCCCCGAAAGTTGGGTCCTCCGGAGGTCAGCCGTCAAATTCGCGGATCGAGCGCACTACGGTCCACTGGCCACCACGATTTCGGCGTGATTCCGGCGGCGAACCGCGAGCACGTGTTGCATCGATCTCTGCACGGCCCAGTACAGGCGGTTGTCGGGCATGACGCCGAGCCTGAGAAGGGTGAGCAGTTGGAACTCGTACGCGCCTCGCTCGTCGGCTCCGTGCCGTAGATGCCACTCTTCATGCGCGAGGACGCTCGCCAGCTTTTTTATCGCCAGCGAGTCTCCGCATAACTCACGGGCATCAGCGGCGTCGCGAAACACCGGTGACGAGGTGATCAGATAGATCGTGCCCGTGTCCCGCCTGACGAACCCTTCGGCCCCCGCCGAGACTTCCGGGGGAATGAAGTCGATGAGCTCGATCGGCGGCATCGTGCGCTCGGCTCGGCCGAGGACGCTCAGCGCGCACACGAGTACTGACGCGGCGCTCCACATGGCCAGCCTCCTGACGCGGGCTGGCCTCCCCTATACTTGGCGGAGTCCGGCCCGCAGCCAATACCTGCGGGTTGTGATCAGGGGTGCCGGTGCGTTGCCGCGCGCCGGTACCCCGCCCTTCTTGCGTGGTCTCCACGAATCAATAACGCGCGTCCGAGCGGTTGGTTCACACCGGCGCGCGACGCGCCGCCCATCGCAGCTTCCGTGCCACTTCAGTGTGCAGCGAGTTAATGGTGTCTTTGACGGCACGAGGCACGAATCGGTTCGTGCCTCGCATCGTTGAATCCGTCTCGGCGCGGCCCGCTGTTCGTCTGCGAACAATCAGTCCCGCGAACGGACACAGGCGGGGTTACTTCACGATGGCTTGGAACACGGCGTTCTCGAAGTCGCGCTGCAGCGCAGGCGTCGACGTCTGCATCAGGATGATCGTGATCATCCGTTCCTGTTCACGAACATGGTGGCCAACTGCGCGTAGTCCTCGGCGGCGCTGACGAGCCCGCCGGCGCCGGAGAAGTACGTGGCGCTGCTCAACCCATTCTGATCGGGCAGTTTCTCGAGGCCTGTCTGGGTGCGCCGGTAGAGCGGCACGATCCGCGCTGCGCGCTCGGGCGTCAGCGCGAAGCCGGTGTCCTTCATCCCCAGCGGATCGAACGGCCGCTGCTTCAAGAAGCGATAGGAAGGAGTCCAGCCTCAGTCAAGGAATGCAAACCAAAGTCGCCTCGCTGGGGGCCTTATCAGCACGGGTTCAGGCGAACCCGGGCGCTTTCGTGCAGACGAGTGCAGGCACGGGCGTTGCGATTCACGGCTGTCACTGACGCCGCTCGCCATGGCCGCGTCATGGCAGCCTCTCCCTGAAAGGGGCGCCCCTCCCCTCCCTGATCGCTTCGCCCCTGCGTGTGACTGGGGCGAAGCGGTCGGGGTACCCACGCGCTCAACGCCCGCGTCTACCGACTGAGCACCTCCTGCACTTTCGCCACGAGACCCTCGGCCGAGAAGGGCTTCTCGAGGAACGCCAGATCGCGCTCGACGCTCGCCGAGTCGAACATCGCGTAGTCGGTGTACCCCGAGATGAAGAGCACGCGAAGGGACGGCTGCTTCTCGAGCAGCCGATGAAAGAGATCGAACCCTGACCTGCCGGGCATCACGACGTCGGTGAGCAGCAGGTCCACCGACTTCATCGCGTCGAAGAGCGTCTCGGCTACATCCGGGTTGGCGGCCTCCACAACCGCATAGCCCGCACGCTCGAGGATGATCCGCACCAGCTCGCGTACGGCCTGCTCGTCCTCTACGAGCAGCACCGACGCCGACCCAGGGACGCGTTGAGGCTCGGCGTGACGTTCGGTCACGGGGACCGGGCTGGTCTCACTCGGGAGGTACACCGTGAACGCGGATCCATAATCGGGCTCGCTCTCCACGTGGATCGCGCCCCCGCTCTGCACGATGATGCCGTAGACCGTTGCCAGCCCGAGGCCGGTTCCCTGCCCGCGAGGCTTGGTGGTGAAGAACGGTTCGAACAGGCGCGCCTTGGTGTCGTCGCTCATGCCACAGCCGGTGTCGCTCACGGTGAGCGTCACGTAGGAGCCGGCTTTGAGGCCGGGGCGGTGCATAGCGGCCGATCCATCGATCGTCACCGTGGCGGTCTCGAGCTGAACCGTTCCACCGCCGCCGATCGCATCCCGCGCGTTGAGCACGAGGTTCATGACCACCTGTTCGAGCTGGCTCCGATCCGCGCGGACCGCGGACAGTTCCGCGGCCAAGGACATGGTGAGGTCGATGTCCTCGCCGATCACGCGCCGCAGCATCGTCACCATATCCACGATCAGCAGGTTCAGATCGATCGAGACCGTCTCCATCACGTGCCGGCTGCTGAACGACAGGAGCTGCTTGGTCAGCGCCGCCGCACGGCCCGCAGCCTTGATGATCTCCTCGAGGTCACGGCGCTGCTCGGGCGCAGTCGCCCAGTCGAGGGCGAAGCGGCTGTAGCCGACGATCGCCGTCAGCAGGTTGTTGAAGTCGTGCGCGACGCCGCCGGCCAGCTGCCCGACCGCCTCCATCTTCTGCGCCTGGCGGAACTGCAGCTCGAGTGAGCGGCGATCGGTGATGTCGGCGAGCACGCCCACGACGCGCGCGGGCTCTCCCCGATCGTTGGAGTCCACTCGGCCGTCGAATTGGAACCAGCGCACGCCCTCCGGGAGGAGCAGGCGGAACGCCAACCCGAAGTCCGAGATATCGCGGACGGCCTTCTCGACAGCCGCGCGGACGCGCGCGCGATCGTCCGGATGGGTCCGCTCGTAGATCTCGTCCTGCGAAATCCCGCGGACGTCAGGCGGCAGGCCGAGCATGCGCGCGAGCGATTTCGATACGACGACCCACGACGAGCCCAGGTCATGATACGACACGCCGACACGCGCGGCCGACATGGCAAAGTCCGTCTGCTCGTCCTGCGCGCGGAGCTCCTCCGCTTGTGCCTGCAACTGCGACATCAGACGCGCGTTCTCGTAGACGATGCCGGCCTGCGCGCCGAAGGTCGTCGCGAGCTGCGTGTCCACGTCGGAGAACGCCGGAGCCCCGACTTTCTCGACCAGGGCCAGCCAGCCGTACACGCGAGATGGCGATGCGATGGGCACGAAGAGGAATGAATGCACCGGAGGATGCGATGCCGGCAGACCGATCGCCTGTGGATCGCCACTCGGATTGGTCACCACCACGGGCTCGCGCGTCGCGATGACGCGCCTGCCCGGGTTATCGCGGTCGAGGGCCAGCAGCTGCTTGAGATCGGCGACCGCGTTCTCCTCCAGGCCCACCGAGATCAGATCCTCGAACCGGGTGCCATCGTCGCTGAAGATGCCGACGCCGGCGATGGCGGCGTGCGTGATGTCACGTGCGGCACTGACCACGTGGCGCAGGAGCGCGGCGGGATCGCGCTCGGCCATCAGGCGCTGCGAGTGCTCCAGCAGCAGCGCCATGCGCCGGTCACCGGCCGCGAGAAGCGCGCGAGACTTCTCTTCTCCGTCGCGATTTGAGTCAGACATCAGGGGGAATCGGCTGCCCGGACTGCCGTCAGGCTGGCGGAGCGATGATATCCGGTCCTCGTGCACACGGGCCCGAGGTCGAGCAGACGACTCACCGCGATTACGAGCCTGATCGCTCCATGACAGATCTGTGGCCGGCTGTATCGAACAGGACTTGATAACTCGCGGATTTCGTTAGGGATAGAGCGGAAACGGCTCTGGCGGCCGGCTTGCTACCTCAGCGCCTGGAGAGTTTATGCGCAACTTCTGCACACTCGCGCTGTTGTCGATTGTTCTCGGTCCTGCGCTCGCCGTCGAACGGGCGTCGGCACAGACGGCCGTCAACGTGTCGGCCCACATCGGATCCTTCCACCTGGCAGTCGCCAACTACTACCACGTGCCGGAGCGTGAGGTCGTGGTCATCAAGAAGCAACGGATCCCCGATGAGGAGATCCCCGTGGCGCTGTTCATCGCACAGCGGGCGGTGGTGTCGTCGGCAACGGTGGTCAACTTCCGACTGCGTGGCGAATCCTGGTGGGATATCTCGGTGCGCTTCGGCCTCACGCCGGACGTGTACTACGTGCCCGTGGCGGGAAACCCCGGTCCCCCGTACGGCAGAGCCTATGGTCACTACAAGAAGAAGTCGCGCGACCAGTGGAAGACCATCGTCCTGACCGATGCGGATATCGTGAACCTCGTCCATCTGCGCTTCCTCAGCGAACACTATCGCGTCGCGCCCGAACGCATCATCGAGATGCGCCGCGAGCGTGACTTCGTCGCAATCCACGCCAGCGTCAAGGGGCGCGACAAGGGCGGCTACCGGAGCGAGACCGATCACGGCCGCGACAAGGGCAAGGGCAAGCAGGCCCACAGGTAACCCCGCGTCACGGTGGTCGATGACGCGCGCCAGGCGCGCGTCCGCTACAATGCGGGCCATGCTCACGCCTGGGCGACGATGCCTCTTCGCCGCCGCGATCGCCATCGCGGCGGCTCCACTTTCAATCTGGTTCGCGGCCACGGCCGTGGCACAGCCAGCGGTGACGTCGCGCGCGCCGGCGTTTCAGGTTGATCCGACGTGGCCGACCATTCCGAACAACTGGGTCCTGGGAGAGGTCACGTCGATCGCGGTCGATTCGCGCGATCACATCTGGGTGCTGCACCGGCCGCGCTCGATTCCTGAGGCGCAGCGCGCCACGGCCGCGCCTCCGGTGCTCGAGTTCGATACCGCCGGCAAGCTGCTCGGAAGCTGGGGTGGACCGGCCGAGGGCTATGACTGGCCGGAGCGGGAGCACGGCATCCACGTCGACGCCAAGGGATTCGTCTGGATCAGCGGCAACGGCGGCTGGCCGAAGCCGACCGCCAACGGCAGCGGCGACGACATGATCTTGAAGTTCAACAAATCCGGGAAACTGGTCCTCCAGATCGGCCATCGTGGCCAGAGCAAGGGCAACACCGATACGGTCAACGTCCATCAGCCCGCCGACGTGTTCGTCGACGCATCTAAAAACGAACTGTACGTGGCTGACGGCTACGGCAATCAGCGGGTGGTCGTGTTCGATGCCGGGAATGGAGGATTCAAGCGCATGTGGACCGCGTTCGGGAACATGCCGCCGGCGGCGATGGCGCCGAACCCGCCGGTGCCGGCGGCGAAGCAGGACGGCGACGGGCCGCCCCAGTTCGGCCTGGTGCACGCCGTCAAAGTGTCCAGGGACGGAACGGTGTACGTGGCCGATCGCACCAACAACCGCGTGCAGACGTTTACCCGGGACGGGAAGTTTCTTCGACAGACGAGGCTCGCGCAAGCCGGCACCGTGACGCCGGTGCCGGCGGGGTTCGCGTTCTCGTCCGACAAGACGCAGCAGTTTCTCTACGTCGTGGATTCCGGGCCGATGCAGGTCGCGATCTTCGATCGCGTGACGTTGACACCGCTCGGCACTGTAGGCGTGCGCGGTTCGAAGCCCGGCGACTTCGACATCGTCCATCACATGGCCGCCGATTCGAAAGGCAATCTCTACACGGCGGAGATCGTCACCAATCGCCGCGCGCAGAAGTTCGTGCTGCAACGGCGTTAGCCTCGGGTTGGGCGTTGGGGGTTTGGGCGTTGGGCGTTGGGAGTTGACTCAGGCTACTGATCGCCGATGGCCCGCCCACCTTTCTACGAGCGTCTCTTTCGTGCCCTGCTCCGGTTGTTTCCCTCGGAGTTCCGTGGCGACTTCGGCGAGGACATGACCGCCGATTTCCGCGATCAGCGGCTGGAGATTGACGGCAAGCCGCGAGAGGTGCGCAGGCTGTGGATCCGGACGGCCATGGACCTGTTGCGCCGAGCGCCACGCGAGCATCTCGACGTGGTGTGGCGTGATGTCGTCTATGCGCTGAGAGTCCTGCGCAGGCATCCGGCGGCCACCGCCACCGCCGTCCTGAGCCTGGCGATCGGCATCGGGTTGAACTCGGCCATCTACAGCGTCGTCGGCGGTGTCCTGTGGCGCAGCCTGCCATTTACCGAAAGCGATCGCCTCGTCATCGTGGGCGGAGTCGGGGCGTCCAACAGGCAGCCTGATCTCATGCTGTCCGCAGCGTTTCTCGATCTGCAACGCCGGACACGAACCCTCGACCCCGTCGCGGGCGCGGCCACCCAGGTCGTCACTGTAGTCGACCCGGGTGAACCCGCACAGATTGGATGCGTGGCCGTCACTCAGAGATTCTTCGACGTCCTGGGCGTCAGACCGGCTCTTGGCCGCGGGTTCACGCAGGCGCACTACGACGCGGCACTCGCGCACCGAGCCAGCGCGAACCCGGACGGTCCCCGTCCAACGCCGCCAGTCATCATCCTCAGCGATGGCTTGTGGCGGCGTCGACTCAGTAGCGACCCCGATATCGTCGGCACGCAGATACGAGTCGCTGGCGGCGAACGCGTCGACATCGTCGGCGTCATGGGTCCGGAGTTGGAGGCGCTGGGCGCGGCGATGCCCGGGCAATGCTGGTTCCCGGAAGTGCCCGACCCGGCCGTGGGAGCGTGGAGGCCTTTCATTGTCATCGGCCGCCTCGCTGAGGGTCGGTCCATCCGCGAAGCCAACGCCGAATTGGCCGTGATTGGTGTGAATCTCGACGGGAGTCGCTTACCGAGAGAGCCGCAGACGCTTCAAGCGCTGGGGCTGCTCGACGACATCGTCGGTCGCGTACGGACGCAACTCATCTTCCTCTTCGGCGCGGTCGTGTGTGTACTGCTCGTGACGTGCGCGAACGTGGTCAACCTGTTTCTGGCACACGCGGCGGGCCGTCGTGATGAGCTCGCGACCCGTGTCGCGCTTGGCGCGTCAGGCGTGCGGCTGCTCCGGCAGTCGCTTACAGAGAGCCTCCTCATCGCGCTGGCCGGGGGCGCGTGCGGCTTCCTGCTCGCCGTCTGGGCCGTGCCCGTGCTCGTGTCGATGGCACCCCCCAACATTCCACGGCTGCGACAGATCGCTGTGGACTGGTCCACGTTCGGGTTCACGCTGCTCGTCTCTGGTGCCGTGGGCATCTGCTGCGCGCTCCTCGCTTCCCGGCCGACACGACAGGTCCCGAGGACGGTCTTCGGTCCAGTTCAAGCAGCGACGACGCCTCGAACCACGCGCCTTCGTCATGGCGTGACGGTGTGTGAGATTGCGCTCGCCCTGATGCTCGCGGTGGCGGCCACGCTCATGGTGCGAACACTACGAGCGTTGAACGCCATCGATCTGGGCTTCGATCCAACTGCTGTCGTCTCCGCCGACTTGAACTCCATCGACAACGAGATGCGTGCAGCCCAGGACTTTCAGACGACGATTGTCGAACGCGTGAAGGCGCTTCCAGGCGTGCGGGCCGCGGGGATCGGGCTCGGCCCGCTGCAGGGCGATATGTTCATCGGCGGCCTCGCCATCCCGGGTGACCCGCGCAATTTCGGATCGGTCCGCGTCGATGCGGTAAGCCCCGGTTATTTCGAAGCGCTCGGCGCACGGCTGCTGGCCGGCCGGTTCTTCGAGCCTCACGACGCGGTCAGGGACGGCCCCGCCGTCATCCTCGTGAACCAATCGGCGGCCCGGATGTTCTGGAAGGGATCGGATCCGATCGGCAAGACGGTGGTGATCAGCAAATCACAACGGCCCCAGGTGATCGGCATGATCGCCGACGTTCGTGGTTCGAGCCTCGAGGAGGAGCCTGGGCCGGCGATCTATCAGTTGAGCAACCAGACGCGCAACTTCTTCGCCGGCAGCATGCTGATCAGGGTGGACGGTGAGCCGCAGGCGCTCGTGCCGGGGATTCGAGCCGTCATCCGGTCGATGAGCCGCGAGCAGCCCTTCAGGGGCGTCAGTCCGCTCCAGGAACGCATCGACAGCGCGATGGCGCCCCGGCTCTTCGTACTTCGCCTCATCGGGCTCTTCTCGGTCCTGGGTCTGATCCTCGCCGTCGTTGGCGTGTACGCCGTGCTCGCGGAGTTCGTCAATCAGCGGGTGCCGGAGATCGGCGTCCGCATGGCCTTTGGCGCCACCGCGTCGGATGTGCTCGCCCTCATCCTCGGACAAGGTTCCAAGCTGGTCGCGATCGGGATCGCGCTGGGACTCGCCGGCGCCGTGCTGCTGCGCGGCGTCATGAGCACGATGGTGTGGGGGGTTCACACCTTCGATCCGCTCGCCTATCTGACCGCGTGCCTGCTCCTCCTTGCGGCCACAGTCGCCGCCTGCGCGGTACCTGCCAGACGGGCCTCGCGACTCGATCCGGCTGTCGCCCTTCGCAGCGAGTGAACTCGTCATCCCATTGGCAGCGAGGATGGAGCCGCACCTCGTCCTCGTGCTTGCAACAGGGCGCATCACACGCGATTGGCCTTGTGCTTGTGAAGTGAGCGGCGTAGTGTACTGACAGCACGTTACTCCGGCTCATCCCTTCTCGGCTGGCCCCGTACTTCCGTACCGCGCAAAATGATCTTCATCTGGATCGCAATCGGTGTTGCCGTCACCGGAGTCCTGATCGCCAGCGTGTGGTCACGGGTTCGAGCCCGCAACGAGCCGTCTCTCGGCGTCGTCAGCCACGGGTGGCTGAACGAACAGAAGAACGGCCGGGGCGATTCCCAGCGGTGAGATGAAGGATGCAGATCCAGGTTGGCTACGAGCTGGTCTATGACTGCCCGCAACCGACGCCGATGGTGTTGATGCTGAACATTCATCACACTCGCGCCGCCGACATCATCGTTCCGGATCGGATGACTGCGGAACCGCTCATCCCCATGACGTCCCACCGGGATGGCTTCGGCAACTGGTGCACCCGCATCGTTGCCCCGGCGGGCCGGCTGCGGCTCTCCACCACTGCGCGGCTGCACGACACTGGCCTGCCGGAGCACCTCGTCGCCTCGGAGTATCAGCACGCGGTCGAGGATCTTCCCGAGGAGTCGCTCGTCTTCCTGCTCGGAAGCCGCTACTGCGAAACCGATCGACTGACCGTCGCCGCGTGGGATTTGTTCGGACCGACGCCTACCGGCACGCAACGGATCCAGGCCATCTGCGACTACGTCCACCGGCACATCACGTTCAACTATCAGGATGCCCGATCGACGCGAACGGCGTGGGAAGCCTTCCAGGAACGCAAGGGCGTGTGCCGCGACTACGCGCATCTGGCGATCGCGTTCTGCCGCTGCATGAACATTCCCGCCCGTTACTGCACGGGGTATCTCGGTGATATGGGCACGCCGCCGCCGCATGGCCCGATGGACTTTGCCGCCTGGTTCGAGGCCTACATCGGAGGGTGCTGGCAGACGTTCGACGCGCGGAACAACATCCCGAGAATCGGCCGTGTCCTCATCGCCCGTGGACGCGATGCGACGGATGTGGCCATCAGCAACACGTTCGGCCCCAACACGCTCACCAGTTTCAGAGTGTGGACCGATGAGGCCACGAACGCGGCAGGCGCCTTAGTCGCGGTCAGCGGGATCGACGACAAGACCCTCGTCCTCTGAGCGCTGCTCTACACGCTCTACACGCAGGACATCCACATTGACGCGCAGCGTGTGGTTGCCCCCGCCGAGAATCACACCGCGAACCGGGCTCACGTCATCGTAGTCGCGCCCCCAGGCCGTGGTGACGTGCGAGCACGACGGCAGGACGTTGTTCGTGGGGTCGACGTGAATCCAACCAGCGTCCGGACAGTAGACGGCCAGCCAGGCGTGCGAGGCATCCGCGCCGAGCATCCTCGGCCGACCGGGCGGCGGCACTGTCTCGAGATATCCACTCACGTAGCGCGCTGGCAGCCCGAGCGACCGCAGGCACGCGATCTCCAATCGTGCGAAGTCCTGACAAACGCCACGGCGGGATTTGAAGACCTGCGCCAGCGACGTGGTGATGGTCGTCGCCTTCGTATCGAAGGTGAACTCTTCGTTGATACGGCGGGTCAGCTCGAGGACGGCGTCGAGCAGCGGCCGGCCCGCCCGGAACGACGCGCGCGCGTAGGCGACCACGTCGGCGCCAGGCCGAATCAGGCCCGAATCAAACAGAAACTCCACCGCCTCGAGCGGCAACGCCGCGCGGTCGGCGACGGTCTCCCACGGCGGCGTGGCCAGCGGCGATGGCACGGTCGTCGGCTCGAGGGCGACGCGGCTCCTGGCGCGCACGGTCAGGCGCTTGTGCGAACCCTGCATGGCGAAGTACGTCACGGCGTTGCCGAAGTAGTCCGTGTGCCTCGTCATCACCGCGGGCGGCGGCTCGATCTGCAGGTCGTGATGCAGCGGCTGCTGATTCGGTAATCCGCGCGGACTCAATCGCGCCACATGATGCGACACGGCCACCGACTCGCTGTAGTCGTACTCAGTGGTGTGGACGACGTCGTAGAGCACCGGCAGGCTAGCTGACACGGAGCTCCGCGTGGCTGAAGTAGTAGTACGTGATCGTCTCCGACAGCGCCCGCAAATCGTCCTCGATCGAGCCGAGCTGCGCGCTCATCTCCGTCTGGCCCTCTTCCTGATGGAGCACACGCGGATCCACCTGGCTGAGCCGAGCCACTGCCTGCGCGATGAGCCGCTCCTCGCGTGTCGGCGATGGGGCGGCGGGGTCGCGGGGCAATTGTCGAATGTGCTCAGACAGGGCATCGAGTTGAAACGCGACGGCGCGAGTATTGGTCTCGTCGAGCAGCAGCAGCTCGAGGACCGGGGACAATTGCGGCCGGGCGAAATAGCGCCGGCGGTAGGTCATCAGGCTGTCGGCGATCTCGAGCAGCGGCTCCAGCACCGCATCGTCCGAGGGGCCCGCTGACAGCACCTTTCGCACGAGGCCAGTGGCGTTCATCGCCCGTTCCAGGCGGCGGCCCACATCCAGGAAGCGCCAGCCGTGGCCGCGCGTCATGTTCTCCATCTCCATGCCGCTGAAGGCCGCCAGGTCCGTGATCATGCGGTTCAAGTGGGCCAGAACGTCGTCGAACTGGACGCGACCCTGCCGCAGGCGGAGATCCTGATGCAGTTGATTCAGAATCCGCCAGGTATCGATGGACAGCCGATCGCGGACGACGGCCGCAATCCGTCGAAGCTCGGTCAGCGTTTGACGAAGCCCGGCGTGCGGGTTCTCCTTGGAGATGAAGGCGAGCATGCTCTCCTCGAGCTCACGCGCAGGCGCGTGCTTGGCGAAACGCTCGGGGAGCATCTTCAGCTCGACCAGCACGTGAAGCAGTGCCGACAGTTCGAGTGGGTCGGTGCTGTCCAGATCGGTGAATCGCGCGACGGCGGTACGCAGAAGCCGAATCGCATGCTCGGCCCGTTCGGCGTATCGCCCGAGCCAGAACAGGCTCTCGGCCACGCGGCTCGGCAGGTCGCTTCCCGCGCGTTCCGCCCGCAGCGGTGATCCCGTCGATGTCAGCAGCGTCACCGAGCTGACCGGGCCGTCCGACAGCACCCAGGTATCCTTGCTGCCGCCGCCCCGCTGCATCGACACGATCGGCATGTCATGCGTGCCCGATACGCGAGTCAATCCGCCGGGCATCACCACGTGCGAGTCGCCGACGGCGGCCACGTAGGTTCGGAAGACCACCGGCCGCGGCTCCATCGTTTGACGATGCCAGACCGGCGCGGCCGAGAGGGCCACCTGCTCCTGCGCAACGAAGTGATCCGGCCGGGCGCGGATCTCGGCGGCGAGGGCCGCCTTCTCACGATCGCCGAGCCGCGTGCCGAAGACCGGCTCGCGCGCCTCAGTCGGGAACGTCCGTTTCGCGACGAGCTGGTCGAGGTGACCGAGGACGTACTCGCGCTCCCGCGGCTGTCCACACCACCAGGTCGCGATCGACGGAAGGATCAGGTCCTCGTCCAGCAGGTGCCGGCACAGCGCCGGCAGGAACGGCATGATCGCGGCCGTCTCGATCACGCCCGAGCCGAGTGCGTTGGCAATCGTCACGTTGCCGGCGCGTGCGGCCTCGACCAGGCCCGCGACGCCGAGAGATGAGTCGCTGCGCAGCTCGAGCGGATCGCAGAAGCCATCGTCGAGTCTCCGGAAAATCACGTCCACTGGCTGGAGACCTTCGAGCGTCTTGAGGAAGACCCGTCGATCCCGCACCGTCAGGTCCCCGCCTTCGACCAGCGTGAAGCCCAGATAGCGCGCCAGGTACGCGTGCTCGAAGTAGGTCTCGTTGTACGGCCCCGGCGTCAGCAGCACGACCCTGGGCTGGTCGTGCGGCCGCGGCGCCAGCGCCATCAGCGTGTCCCGCTGCGCGCGAAAGAACGACGCCAGCCGGTGCACCTGACAGTCGCGAAACGCTTCCGGCAGGCTGCGCAACAGCACAATCCGGTTTTCGAGCGCGTACCCGGCCCCCGACGGCGCCTGCGTCCGGTCGGCCAGCACCCACCATTGACCATCGGGCGCGCGCGCCAGGTCCACGCCGTGCAAGTGCAGGTAGATACCGTGCGGGACGTCGATGCCGTGACACGGCCGCAGGAACGCAGGATTCGAAAACACCAGTGAGGGCGGCAACAGGCCGGCGGCGAGCACTGTCTGCGGGCCGTACAAGTCGGCGAGGATCAGATTGAGCAGCTTGGTGCGTTGAACGAGCCCCGCCTCGATCCGCGTCCATTCTGCCGGCGAGATGAGCAGCGGCACCATGTCGAGCTCCCAGGGCCGGTCCACACCCTGCGGGTCGCCGTAGACGTTGTAGGTGACGCCGTTCTCGCGGATGCTTCGCCTGGCGCTCTCCCAACGAGATGTGAACTCGTGCCGCCCGAGGCCTTCGAGCGATCGCACGAAGCCCTGGCAATGCTCACGCAGGACTCCCGAAGCCGTCATCATCTCGTCGTACGCACCCTCGAGCGGCTCGTATCCCTCGAAGGGCCGCCACGGTGTTGTCACGGCGGGTTTGTCAGTGAGGGTTTTCATTGGTGCCGGCGGGGGCCGTCACCTGCAGATCGACCCGTGCGCATGTCGAGTGTCAGCGGAAAGTCCCGATCGCGCTCCTCGTCAGGGCTGCTCACGCGACCCGGCGAGTGGCCGATGTCGAAGAACCTCGCCAGACGCCGGCTCTCGGCTTCGTAGGCGTTGATCGGAAAGACGTCGAAGTACCGTCCCCCGGGATGCGTGACGTGATAGACGCAGCCGCCCACGGATCGATCGTTCCATGTATCGAGGATGTCGAACACCAGCGGCGCCTGCACCGGAATCGTCGGGTGCAGTCCGCTCGGCGGCTGCCACGCTCTGTAGCGGACGCCGGCCACGAACTCCCCTACCGTTCCAGTCGGATGCAACGGCACGCGCCGACCGTTGCACGTGACGAGGTGGCGCGTGCCGGTCATGCCGGAGACTTTCACCTGCAGGCGTTCGACCGAGGAATCCACGTAGCGAACCGTCCCTCCGGCGCCTGCTTCCTCGCCCATGACATGCCACGGCTCGAGAGCCTGGCGTAATTCGAAGTGCACGCCTCGCCGCGTCACGGTGCCGTAGAGAGGGAACCGGAACTCCAGATGCGGCGCGAACCATGCGGTTTCCAACCCGTACCCGTTGCCGCTGAGATCCTGCACCACATCGTCGAAGTCCTGCGCGATGAAGTGCGGCAGCATGAAGCGGTCGTGCAGCTCCGTACCCCAGCGAACGAGCGCTTGATTGTACGGCGTTTTCCAGAACCGGGCGATCAGCGCGCGGAGCAGCAACTGTTGGGTGAGGCTCATGCGGGCATGCGGAGGCATCTCGAACGCCCGCAGCTCCACGAGGCCCTGCCGGCCGCTGCTGTTCTCGGGATCGTACAGCTTGTCGATGCAGAATTCGGCGCGGTGCGTGTTTCCCGTGACGTCAATCAGCAGGTTGCGGAACAGCCGGTCCACGAGCCACGGCGGAGGCGGGCTGTCCCGCTCGGCGATTCGGGCGAACGCGATCTCCAGCTCGTGAAGCGCATCGTTGCGCGCCTCATCGACGCGGGGATGCTGACTCGTGGGTCCCAGGAACAACCCGGAGAAGAGATACGACATCGACGGGTGGTTGTGCCAGTAGCCGACGAGGCTCCGCAACAGATCGGGACGACGCAGGATGGGGCTGTCGGCCGCCGTTGGCCCGCCAATGACGATGTGGTTGCCCCCGCCGGTACCGGTGTGGCGACCGTCGAGCATGAACTTCTCGGTCCCGAGCCGCGTGAGACGGGCTTCGTCGTACAGCACCGTCGTGTGCGTGACGAGCTCGTCCCAGCTGTGTGCGGGCTGCATGTTGACTTCAATCACTCCGGGGTCCGGTGTCACCTTGATGTGATTGAGACGGCGATCCGACGGCGGCGTCTCGCCCTCGATGACCACCGGCGTCACGAGCGTCGACGCGGTCGCTTCGATCGCCGCAATCAGATCGAGATAGTCCTCCGTCGATTCGAGCGGCGGCATGAACACGTGCAGCCGCCCGTGACGGGGCTCGATGCAGACCGCCGTGCGCACGACACCTGCCGCCGACTCTCCACGCGTCGGCATCCTCTGGGCCGTGACCTGGTCCTGAAGACGAACAGCACCGGTGCGGCCCGGCACGGATGGCTGGCGTGGTGGCAATGGCGGCGCCGGGGCACACGGATCCGCCTCGTAGAGATGGGGATACTTGCCCGGCTCGACCCACGGCAACGAGTCGAGCGGCAAACGATAGCCGAGCGGCGAATCACCCGGGATCAGGAACAGATGCTCGGATCGCAGGAACCAGGCCCCGCTGGCCCACTGCGCGCCAGGGTCAGGTGTGTGAATCCGGTGGAGTGGCAGCACGTAGCCGACGACGCGGTCGATTCCCTGCTCGAAGATCCGTGAGAGACGCTCGCGCTCGAGTTCATTCTCGAGCTCGGACTTCAGCGGATCCACGTTCACCGGCAATCGCCGCTCCTTCCAGAGATAGTGCCAGACGTCTTCGTATGCGGGGATCGCAAACCGGGTTGCGACACCGAGGCGATCGGCGAGCTCGTCGATGAAGCGCTTCGCCTGGGCCTCGCCGTATCCGTAGTCAACTGTCTCGTCAGCAATCAGCGAGTCGTCTTTCCACATCGGGACGCCGTCGCGCCGCCACCAGCACCCCAGCGCCCAGCGTGGCAGGGGTTCGCCGGGATACCACTTGCCTTGTCCGAAGTGCAGCAGCGCGCCGGGAGCGAACTGCTTCTTCAGGCGCCTGACGAGGACGCCACCCAGTCCGCGCTTTCGGGGACCCATTGCGTCGACGTTCCATTCGGCGCCGTCCACGTCGTCAAGAGAAACAAAGGTCGGCTCCCCGCCCATCGTGAGGCGCACGTCTCCTTTCGACAGCTCACGATCGACGTCGCGGCCACACGCCTCTATCCTTCGCCATTGGTCCTCGGTGTACGGCTTGGTCACCCGCGGCGATTCGTAGATCCGCGTCAGGGTCATCTCGTGGCCGAAGGCCACCTCGCACTCGTCCACGGCCCCGGTCACCGGTGCCGCGCCGCCGTAGCCGGGTGTCGCGGCCAGGGGAATGTGACCTTCGCCGGCCAGCAGCCCTGACGTCGGGTCGAGTCCGATCCAGCCGGCTCCAGGCAGGTACACCTCCACCCACGCGTGGAGGTCGGTGAAGTCTGTCGCGGCTCCAGTCGGACCATCCAGCGCTTTCACATCGGGTGTGAGCTGAATCAGGTAGCCGGAGACGAAACGCGCCGCCAGACCCAGTTGCCGCAGGATCTGCACGAGCAGCCAGCCGGTATCGCGGCACGAGCCGCTGGCACGAGTGAGCGTCTCTTCCGGCGTCTGCACACCGGGCTCGAGCCGGATGATGTAGGAGATGTCGCGTGCCAGCCGGCGGTTGAGGCCGACCACGAAGTCGATGGTGCGGACCCGGCGGAGATCGACCGCGGCGACCCACTCGCGGAGTTTCGGACCGGCCGGCAGCTGCTCGAGATAGGGGGCGAGCGCCTGCTGCAGCTCGGTGTCGTACTCGAAGGGAAACGACTCCGCGGACGATTCGAGAAAGAAGTCGAATGGATTGAAGACCGACAGCTCGGCGATCAGGTCGACCTCGATGAGCAACTCGCGCGACGGGTCGGGGAACACGAGCCGCGCAAGATAGTTGCCGTGGGGATCCTGCTGCCAGTTGACGAAGTGACTCTGCGGCGTCACCGTCAGTGAGTAACTCAGGATTGGCGTGCGGCAATGCGGAGCCGGCCGCAGCCGGATGACGTGCGGAGAGACGCCCACGAGCCGGTCGAAGCTGTAGCTGGTCCGATGCGAGAGCGCGACATGGATGGGCATGCGGAACGGATTGACTCGTGTCCTTTCACACCACGGACTGGACGGCCGCGGCTCGCGCCTTGGCCTTCTTGCGAACGGGAGGCGTTCCGCGTGCGGCGAAGAACGTCTCGGAGACGCCGTTGCCCACCTGGTTCAACCGGGTTTGCAGGCGATCGAGGTATTCGTGCAGCCCGGTCGTGATGATCGTCTCGACGCGGGCATAGGCCAGCTCCGAGCAGAGCTCGCCAAGCAGGCGCTCCACAGGGTGCCGGACCATGTCGACGGGCGTCCCCGAAATCGCATGCACCGATTCCCGGGCGCGGACCAGGCAATAGTTGATGGCGCGCGGAAACTCCCGCTCGAGCAGCAGAAACTCGACGATGCGGTCGGGCGAAATACGCCCGTGACTCTTCCGGTACATTTCAAACGCGCTGGCCGAGCGCAGCACGGCGGCCCACTGGATGTCGTCGGACGTCGTGCCGACGTCGGCGGCCGTGGGCAGCAGCAGGAAGTACTTCACGTCGAGGATGCGTGACGTCTTGTCGGCGCGCTCCAGCATGCGTCCGAGCCGGCAGAAGTTCCAGCTCTCGTTGTGCGTCATCGTCGCGTCGGTCACGCCGGTGAACAGATGGCCGGCCATCCTGACCGAGGCGAACAGGTCCTGCGGATCGGTCCGGCTTCCCACGGCGGACGAATTCACCATCAGGTAGAACTCGTTCAGCTGCTCCCACATCTCCGACGAGATGATCTCGCGCACGGAACGGGCGTTCTCGCGCGCGGCGCGCAGGGAGTAGCAAATCGAGTTCACGTTCTCCAGATCGAAGGTGAGGAACTGGATGACGTTGCGCTGAGTCGCCGCGCCATAACGCTTGGCGAACGCGGTGGCGTCGCCCGTGGTGTCCACGAGCGGCTGCCACTGCTGCGCGGACCCGACCGGCAGGTCGAGCATCAGGTTGAGATTCACCTCGATGAACCGCGCCACGTTCTCGGCGCGCTCGACGTAGCGGCTCATCCAATAGATGGAGTCGGCGACGCGCGCTAGCATTGCGATTGCGCTCCGATCGTCGTGCTGTCGGGCACGTCACGCGGCACGGGCGTCTCGCCAGGACGCGGATCGTCGGCGAGCACCCAGGTGTCCTTGCTGCCACCGCCCTGCGAAGAGTTCACGACCAGCGACCCCTCCTTCAGCGCCACGCGGGTGAGTCCGCCGGGCAGCACGAAGATGTCCTTGCCGTACAGGATGTACGGCCGCAGATCCACGTGCCGTCCTTTGATGGCGCCCTCGAGGATCGTCGGCACGCGCGACAGCGACAACGTCGGTTGCGCGATGTAGTTGCGTGGGCTGGCCTCGATCCGGGCGGCGAACTCCGCGTGCTGGTCGGCGGTCGCGGCCGGGCCCACGAGCATGCCGTAGCCGCCAGACTCGTTGGCGGCTTTCACCACCAACTCGGGGAGTCGCGCCAGGACGTGCTTCCGATCCTCCTCGTCGGCACAGACGAACGTCGGCACGTTCGGGATGATCATCTCTTCGTTCAGGTAGTACTTCACCATCTTCGGCACGTACGCGTACACGACCTTGTCGTCGGCGATGCCGGTGCCCGGCGCGTTGGCCAGCGCCACGCGCCCAGCGCGGTACACGTCCATCAGCCCAGGCACGCCGAGCACCGAATCCTTGCGGAAGGCCTTCGGATCCAGAAAGTCATCGTCGAGCCGGCGGTAGATCACGTCCACGCGCTCGAATCCCTTCGTCGTCCGCATCCAGACGAAGCCGTCAGAGACCACGAGGTCGCGCCCCTCGACGAGCTCGACGCCCATCTGCTGGGCGAGGAAGGAGTGCTCGAAGTACGCCGAGTTGTGAACCCCCGGCGTCAGGACGACGACGCGGGGCAACTCGACGTCAGACGGGGACAGCGCCTCGAGCATGTCGCGGAGCCGGCCCGGATAGTCGTCAACCGGGCGAATCCGCGACGACTCGAAGACCTGCGGAAACGTGCGCTTCATCACGACGCGATTCTGCAGCACGTAAGACACGCCGGACGGGCAGCGCAGATTGTCCTCGAGCACGTAGATCTGTCCATCGCGATCGCGGACGAGATCGGTTCCGGTGATGTGGCACCACACGCCGCCCGGCGGATTCATGCCGGCGCACTGTGCCCGATAGCTGCTGGCGGTCCCGATGATCGACGCGGGAATGACCCCGTCCTTGAGAATCTGCTGATCGTGGTAGATGTCGTCGATGAACAGATTCAGCGCGCGGATCCGCTGCCTGAGGCCCTGTTCGATCAGGCTCCACTCGGCCGCTCCGACGATCCGGGGGACGAGATCAAAGGGAAAGATGCGCTCCGTGCCGGCGCTGTCGCCATACACGTTGAAGGTAATCCCCATGTGCAGGAGCGCACGCTCGGCCGACTGCTGCCGGCGCAGCAGCTCACCGTCGGTCATCGCCTGGAGCAGCTGGACGAGGGCTTTGGCGGCGGGTCGAGGCACACAGCCGGCCTCGAACATCTCGTCGAAGAAGGCGCCGGTCTGATAGTCCTCAAAATTCATCCGCACTAATTCTTGTGCGAGATGCGAGAAGTCTCAACGGACAAGAATGTGCGTTATACGCGGGATCAGACGATTATGTCGATGGCCTCAGACGGGTCTCCGCCCGCGCTCGACCGTCGGTCGCCTGCGCGAAGAACAGTTCCCAGGCACTCCGGATGCGCTCGATTTTCGCGATCGCGGCCGATCCCGCGGTCCTGCCCTTGCCCACCACGAACAGAAGTGCCTGGCGATGGACTTTGACTGAATCGTCCGCCTGGGGCTGGCGCTGTCCCATGGCCTCGATCACGCTGTTGATCAACACGTCGCGCCGGGTGCCGGTGAATGTCACGCCGACTCTCGGTGCCGAGTCAGCCTCTGCGCCCGGTT
This sequence comes from Vicinamibacterales bacterium, assembly GCA_035293405.1. Taxonomy (GTDB): domain Bacteria; phylum Acidobacteriota; class Vicinamibacteria; order Vicinamibacterales; family UBA2999; genus Gp6-AA40. The sequence continues at coordinate 21,606 of DATDOE010000003.1, forward strand.
GAACGTTCACCGGGCTCTCGACATAGAACAACGGCGGCACGTCGACGTCGCGAACCAGCCCCATCGCATATTGATCGAGCAGGCTGTACTTCTCCACTGCGGCTGTCGTCCTGAAGGCACCGCCGCCGAGATCCTGAATCCGGTTGCCTCCCATGACCGATGCGTCAGAGTTGAAGAAGAAGCTCCAGTGGGCCCGGTCGCGTCCGAGCAGCGCCGACGAGCGTTGACGGTTGTGATCGGTGAACTCGAGAAACGCCAGCCAGCGGTGTCCGACCTCCTGGCCCATCACGCTCAGGGTGCTGTTCTCGCCGAGGAACTTCGTCCTCGGGTCGTCGGGACACTTCGACACGTTGTCCATCTGCACGAGACTGCGGAGCCGCCCGAGACTGCCGAACAGCGGCGCGTTGTTGAAGGTGTCGAGGCCGATGCCGGCGATCTCATTGGCGATGGTGACCTCGAACGCGAATGCCCCTTCGGAGGTCAGCGTCTCGTCGGTCCAGATGACGAGCTGATCGTAGGCGTCGGTGTGAGTCCGGTAGAACTTGCGCGAGAGCTCGACGAGATCGAGATCGGGCCGCTGCGCAAAGCGCTCACCGATCGCGGACCGCAGTGGACGGCGTCGTCGGGATCTCTCCCGGCACACCGGTGTCTTCCTGCCGGTTGATCTGCGCACCACGGCGACCGGCGCGAACGAAGACCATGCCGCCAGCAGACGGATCGAGATCGGCGAACAACGGCGCGACACGTGGAGCGCCAGACAGCAACCGGCTGACGCTGCGGGCGGTGCTCGCCTTGTCACCTTCGCCGAAGGTGATGTTGCCGTCGGAGTTGACGAACGCGATCGTTTGCCGACTGCCATAAAAGCTGAAGCCAAACGCCAGCGTCTTCGCCACCATGTCATCGTCACTCAGGGTCACGCGGTCTCCGAGCGCCGCTCGGAAAGACGACTCGGTCCTGGAGACGTCGTACCCGCCTCCAGCCCTCGGCACATAGCGCAGGCCCGTCAACTGCAGGTCGAAGGTGTTCGCGGGTGCGACCAGATCGCCCTCGTCCTGAATGACGGCGACATCGCCGATGTCTTCTGTTGCCCGTGGCGTGATGACGGCAGACGGCGCGAGGCGTCCCTGTGCCGCGCGATGTTTCCAGAGGACGTCGGCCAGGGTGCCACGTGGATCGGCGTCGCCAATGCTGCCGCTCGGTTTCACACGCCGCGGCAAACCTGATTGGATCTCAGTGGCAGGTGCGAGGCTCGATGCCGGGCAGGGGTTCTGCGCGGTCACCGGCGGGGACGGCGGTGGAGGCGCGGGCGTGGGCGTGGGAGTGGCGCCATCGTTGCCTCCTCCGCACGCCGTCGCCATGCTGAGTGCGCCGAGCGCGACGGAGGTTGTGACGGCCCGTATCAGACGTAGCATCAAAAGTAGGAAGCCCGAGGCTGAGTACCTCGGGCTTCATCGAGCGGCGAGATTCTGGAGGAATGCTCGCAACGAAATTGGTCGGGATGACAGGATTCGAACCTGCGACCCCTTGACCCCCAGTCAAGTGCGCTACCAGGCTGCGCTACATCCCGAAACTTTTGTGTTCCACGTTCCCGGTTCCAGGCTCCGGGTTCGGGTTCGCGTTTACGTCGTTCTATGCACTCGCGCGCTTGTTGCGCTTCGCTGGGCGCGCGGGCTTTCGTGCGCTCGCACGATTGGTGACGACGGGCGTTTTCGATCGAACCGACATCGCCCGCCGCGCGCCTTTGACGACCGATGGCGGGGGCTCGAGCCGATAGTCGTCCACGACGACGAGTGTACCGGGCGCGCTCGACAGCAGCTTCAAGATCGATCGCAGGCCGTCGCGAACGCTGGCGATCCGGGTCCGCGCATCCGAGGCGAGCGCCTCGAGCACCTCCGCCACCTCGTGGTCGGTGGCGCCGGCCGCCGCCGGTGCGGCGCTTGCCTCGAGCCGCCGTCGCGCACCAGCCAGCGTCAGGCCCTCGCCGAACACGAGCTGCTTGATCCTCAGCACCTGCTCGACGTCCGACTGACGATACAGGCGCGGGCTCTCAGCCGACTTCTGGACCCCGATCCCCGGGAACTCTTTCTCCCACGATCGCAGCACGTAGGGCTGGAGCTGCGCCATCTCGCAGACGTCCGTCGCCTTGTACCACTTCTGGGTCATGGCCACTCAGTATAACAGCAGGAACCTGAACTGGTTCATGGGTTTCCGGGCTTCATCAGCACACGAGGTCTCGTCCAAACGGTTTCAGCGGCGACGGGAACTCCCCGAGCCTCGCGAGCCTGGCGATCCCTTTCCCGAACCTCGTGAGCTCTTCGAGCCTCCCGAACCCTTTGAGCCTCGTGAACCGGTTGAGCCTCGTGAACCTCTTGAACCCCTTGGGCCTGTTGGGCCCCTGGAGCCTTTGGAACCTTTCGAACCTTTCGAACCTTTCGAACCTTTCGAACCCTTCGAACCCTTTGAATCTCGAGAGCCCTTTGAGCCCTCTGGACGTTTAGCAGCCTTTGAAACCTTTGAGCCCTCTGAACCTTTAGCACCTTTGGAACCCTTGGAGCTCCCTGAACCTTTCGACCGCTTGGCCCGAACGTGGATCCGGATCGGTGTCCCTTCGAACCCGAACTCCTCTCGCAGCTTGTTCTCGAGATACCGCTGATATGAGAAGTGAAAGGTCGTGGCCACGTTGGTGAAGAAGACGAACGTGGGCGGCGCGACTCCCGTCTGCGCGCCATAGAGAATCCGGACGTGCCGGCGTCCGGGACTGGCCGGCGGATGCTCGGCTGTCACACGCTCGAGGAACTTGTTCAGCTCGGGCGTCTTGACGCGCTTCCGGCGCGACTCCCCGACTTTGTCGATGCGCTCGAGAAGCCGTGGCGTGCGTTCGCCCGTCGCCGCCGAGATGTGGAGCACGGTTGCGTAGTCGAGGAACTTGAGCTGCCGTCGCAGCGCCTCGTCGAAGCCCTTGACGAAGTCGGGACCCTGGTCCTTCATCAGATCCCACTTATTGGCGACGATGATGACGCCCCGTCCGGCGCGATCGGCTTCGCCAGCGATGGCCGCGTCCTGGTCGGTGGCCCCTTCCACGGCATCGATGACCAGCACCACGACGTCGGCGCCTTCAATTGCCCGCCGCGCCAGAAGCACGCTGACCATCTCGACCTGGCCGCCGCCATGCACCCGACCGGCTTTCCTGATGCCGGCGGTGTCCACGATGCGGAATGTCCGGCGGTGCCAGGTCAGCATCGTATCGACCGCGTCTCTGGTCGTCCCCGGAACTTCGCTGACGATCATGCGCTCTTCTCGAAGCAACCGATTGACCAGCGACGACTTGCCCGCGTTGGGACGGCCGACGATGGCGACCGATACTTCCGCGGTCTTCTGACTGTCGATGACGCGCGGCTCCTCGTCCTCGTCGCGTGCTGACTCGTCAATCTCGTCAGATGGGGCGCGGCCGCTTCGTGGCAGCGCCTCGACAATGGCCTCGAGCAGATCGCCGATACCTTCGCCATGCTCGGCGGCAATCTCGAACACCGGGTCGAATCCAAGTTGATAGAACTCCATCGCGCCGGTGCGGGCCCGGTGGTCGTCGGTCTTGTTGATGGCCAGCAGCGCGGGCTTGTTGGCTGCGCGGACAGCCTGGGCGACGTCGCGATCGCCTGCGATCAGCCCTTCGCGTCCATCCACGACAATCACAATGAGATCCGCCTCGCCGATCGCGCGCCGCCCGCGCTCGAGGACGACCGCGTGCATCGGATCTTCGCTCGCCCCGAACATGCCGCCGGTGTCGGTCAACTCGAAGCGGGCGCCCTGCCACTCGACCGGCTGAGAAAGCACGTCGCGCGTGGTGCCCGGAATGGCCGTCACGATCGCACGCCTCGTCTTCGTCAGGCGATTGAAGAGCGTCGATTTCCCAACGTTGGGGCGGCCAACGAGGACCACGGATGACAGGGGTTTTGGCGACAATGGCGGCTTTTGTTGACAGGCTAAGTGATTATTTTTATAGTAGTTACAGAGTTTTACTGCGAGGCGCCCCACGCATGATCAAGGTCGACATCGTCAACGAGGTTTCGAAGATCGCCGACATCACCAAGGTCAAGGCCGAGGTGGCCGTCGATGCCGTCTTCGACGCCATGCGTCTGTCCATGCAGCGGGGGGATCGCATCGAGCTGCGCGGATTTGGGGTCTTCCAGGTCAAACCTCGGAAGCGCGGCATCGGCCGCAACCCGCGGACGGGCAAGGAAGTACGCATCCCGCCCGGTCGCACGATCCGGTTCAAGCCCGGCAAAGACCTCCAGAATATCGGGTAATCGCCCGTCATGGGCTCTTCTTTTCACACCATTCGTGTCTGAGATCCGCCTGCCAGAGGAGCCGCCGCCACCGCCGTACGTCATGCCGTCGGTGGTGCACCATCCGCGCGAGTCGGTGTGGCGCTACGTCGCGCTGTTCCTCCTGACAGTTGCGACGACCACGATGGCCGGGGCGGGGCACTATCTGAGCTTCTCCCTGGGATTTACCGGCGGCCAGAACCCCTTCTCCACGTCTCAGCTCATGGTGCTTGGACTCTGGTACAGCGTCTCGATCCTCGCGATCCTCGGGGCCCACGAGTTCGGGCACTACTTCGCCTGCCGATACTACGGCGTCAACGTCTCGCTGCCCTATTTTCTTCCAGTGCCGCTGCCGCTCACAGGTACGCTGGGTGCCTTCATTCGCATTCGACAACAGATTCAGAGCAAGCGCCAGCTGTTCGACATCGGCATCGCCGGACCCATCGCCGGCTTCCTGGTGGCGGTGCCGGTGTTGATGATCGGCATGTATCTCTCACGGGTCATCGAGATCCCCAAGACCTTCAACGGTGAGGTCTACAACCTCGGCGAGCCGCTGTTGTTCAAGGCGGCGTCCTGGCTGACCTTCGGGCCTCTCGCCGATGGCTTCACCGTGAACATGCACCCGATGGCGTTTGGCGCGTGGTTCGGACTGCTGGCCACGGCGCTCAACCTGTTCCCCATGGGTCAGCTCGATGGCGGGCACATTTCCTACGCCGTGTTCGGCCGCAAGAGCACGATCGTCACCGCCGTCACCGTCGTGTGCCTCATCGGCCTGACGTTCATCTCGATGTGGTGGATCGTGTGGACGGTGCTGACGGTGGGGATGATGCTGACCTTCGGCATTCAGCATCCGCAGACATACGACGAGGCCGTGCCGCTCGACGGCCCGCGCCTGTGGTTGGCCGCGTTCGCCCTGCTGATGTTCATCGTGTGTTTTTCACCAGCGCCGATCGAGCCGTTGAATCTGGTAACCCGGTAATTCAAAACTCAAAACGCAAAACTCAAACACTGCTTGGTGCAACTTCACGTGTGAGTTGAAAACCGTGTTTGAGTTTTGAGTTCTCAATTTTGAGTTAGAGCACCGACAGGGGATCCACATCCACCGTCACGCGCCGCCGCACCTCCGGCATCTCGGCGAGCACGGCCTTCAGCGCGTTGCGCATCTCGGCGCGGCGTGTGCCCTTCAGGAAAAACTGAACGCGATGTTCTCCGCGGAGCCGGCCGAGCGGAGCGGGGGCGGGGCCCAGGATGATGATGCCCGCGGCAGCAGCCCCTGGACCGAGCAGGCGCACGATCTCGGTGGCTGTCTGCATCGCCTCGTCGAATGTGCGTCCCCGAACGACGGCATTGATCAAGGCCACCATCGGCGGATAGCGCATGCCACGGCGGTACGACAGCTCGCGCTCGAAGAACGCGGGATAGTCCTGCCGGCAGGCGAGCTGGATGCTGTAGTGCTCTGGGTAAAGCGTCTGCACGATCGCTTCACCGGTGCGCTCGCCGCGCCCGGCGCGCCCCGAGACCTGCGTGAGCAGCTGAAAGGTCCGTTCCGAGGCGCGAAAGTCGGCGAGGCCGAGGCCCACGTCGGCGGAGATGACCCCCACCAGCGTGACCCGCGGGAAGTCGTGCCCTTTGGCGATCATCTGCGTGCCGACCAGGATATCGAGCTCGCCGGCGGCAAAGCCCGACAGCAGCGCCGTGAGCGCGCCCTTGCGACGCACTGAGTCGCGGTCGACGCGGCCGATCCGCGCTTCGGGAAACCTCCCGCGCAGGTCCTGCTCCACCTTCTCCGTGCCAAACCCCGCCTGCTGCAGGTACGGTGCTGCGCACTTGCGGCATGCCTTCGGCACCATCATCGAGTAGTTGCAGTAGTGGCAGCGCGCCCTCCACCCGTTGCGCGCGGTGTGGACCGTCAACGAGATCGTGCAGTTGGGGCACTCGAACGTATCGCCGCACTGGCGACAGAACACCGACGTCGCGTAGCCACGCCGATTGAGCAGGATCAGCGCCTGCTCCTGTCGAGTCAGACGATCGGCGACGGCCGAGGCAAGGTCGCGGCTGATCACGACGTCGGGGCCCTGGTCCGCGTATTCCTCGCGCATGTTGACCAGGCGCACGGCCGCCATCGGTCGATCGAGGACTCGCCGCTCGAGCGTCGCACGCGCGTACTTGCCGGACACCGCATGCTGATAGCTCTCCATCGACGGGGTCGCCGATCCCAGAACCACCAGCGCCTTCTCTCGCGTCGCGCGGACAATCGCGACATCGCGCCCGTGATAGCGCGGGGCCTCTTCCTGCTTGTACGAGGTGTCGTGCTCCTCGTCCACGATGATGAGCCCGAGGCGAGAGAGGGGTGCAAAAACGGCCGACCGTGTGCCGATGACGAGGTCCACATCGCCTCGACGGATGCGGTGCCACTGGTCGTGCCGCTCGCCGTCGGAGAGGGCGCTGTGCTGGATCGCGACCCGCTCGCCAAACGTGCCGCGGAAGATCGCCGCGATCGCCGGCGTGAGCGCGATCTCGGGCACCATGAGCAGCGTCTGGCGCCCTGACTGCCGCTGGCGCGCCGCCAGGCGAAGGTAGATCTCCGTCTTGCCGCTGCCGGTGACGCCATGGAGCAGGGCCACGTGAAACGCCGCGGCGTCGGCCAGCAAGGCGAGCTGGTCGAACGCCGCGGCTTGTTCGGACGTGAGCTGACGAGCCTCGTCATACGGCCGCTCGGGCATTGCCGCGCGCTCGAAGGGGTCGCGCTCATCGGCCTCGGACCGCAGGGTCACAAGGCCTCGCGCCGCCAGTCGGCCCAGCACTTCAGCGCTGATGCCACGATCGCGCAGGTCGGAGAGGGGCACGCCCACGCCGGCCGCGGCAAGCACCTCCAGCGCGGCCGTCTGCTTGGGGGTCAGAGCTGGGGTCAGAGCTGGGGTCAGAGCTGGGGTCAGACCCCAGGCGAGGCCGTGGGCGGTAATGGTGGCCACCCGGCGGGTCTTGAACGCCGAGGCCCTGGCCGTTGCGCCGGGGGGCATCGCCACGGCGATGGCGTCGCCGATGCCGGCCAGGTAGTACTCGGCCACCCATCGACACAGATCGACAACCCCGGCCGGCAGGAACGGCTCCCGATCGACGACCTCGACCAGGTCCTTGATCGTCTCCGGTGCCGGCATCCCGGCACCGTCGCCGATGACGCAGCCGGTCAGGGTGCGCGAGCCGACAGGCACGCGCACGCGGGCGCCGATCACTGGTGGCTCGAGGTGTTCAGGAACGCGGTACGTGAGCAGATCGAGAAAGGGAACGGGGACGGCGACGGAGACTAAACGCACATCAATTCGCGTGACTCACTTCTGATCCGCGCCCTGCGTGAGGATGGTGCGGACTCGTTTCATATCATCCCAGACCTCGCGCTTGGCTGACGGATTCCGCAGCAGGTACGCGGGGTGGTAGGTGGGCATCAGTATCGCGTCGCGGTATTTGTACTCGCGGCCGCGAATCCTGGTGATCGGATCGGTGCTCTTCAGCAGCGACTGCGCGGCGAACTTCCCCAGCGCCACGATCACCTTGGGCTTCACGATATCGATCTGCCGGAACAGAAACGGCTCGCACTGCTCGACTTCGTCCGGCTCGGGGTTGCGGTTCTGCGGCGGCCGGCACTTGATCACGTTGGCAATATACACATCGTCGCGCGTCATGCCGATCGCTTCGATGATCTTCGTCAGGAGCTGCCCCGCCCGGCCCACGAACGGTTCGCCCTGAATGTCTTCGTCGCCACCCGGCGCCTCACCGACGAACATCAGATCGGCGTTCGCGTTGCCGACGCCAAAGACCACCTGACGACGGCCGAGCGTGTGCAGCTTGCAACGGCTGCACTGAGGACCGATCTCGACACGGAGCGCGGCGAGCGCGTCACCTTGTGAACTGAACATCCTCATTGGCTCAGAAGGTCCCGGCGGGTCGCGGCGATCCGGCTCCCGGGGCTCGGGCGGTTCTCGTTCAGGAGGCCGTCGTGGCTCAGGGGGATCTCGGGATTCAACGCGTTCTGTGAGGGCCGAAGGTTCCGCGGGTGCAGGAGGGTCGACAGGTTCAGGAGGGTCGGTCGGCTCCGGAGGTGCCTGGGAACGTGTGCGCCACTCCGCGTCGCGGCGGAAGCCGTCGACGCCGAGCTCGCCGAAGAACTCGAGATGGGCCCGAAACTCGTCAGCAGACACGATCAGCGCGAGGCCGTCCGGCCCTGAGGAGCGTCCACAGGCCCACCGGCGCGAGACAGGAGAAGCTGTTCGATGCGATCGAGGATCACCGCCGCCACGCGGTCCTTGCTCTGGAGCGGCACCTGCTGCTCGCCGTCTTCGGCCACGATGGTGACGGCGTTGGTGTCGGCGTCGAATCCGCGATCGGGCTGCGACACGTCGTTGGCGACAATCAGATCGACCCGTTTCCGGGCACGCTTTTCTCGCGCTTTCGCCAGAACGTCCTGGGTCTCCGCCGCGAACCCGACGAGCACGGGGCCGGCCGAGCCGAGACCCGATCGCATGGACCCGAGGTCGGCGAGGATGTCCTTCGTGCGCCGCAGGCTGAGCGTCATCGGCGCGTCGGTCTTCGCCAGCTTGTCCGTCGCGGAGGTCGCCGGCGTGTAGTCGGCCACGGCCGCGGCCATGATCACCACGTCCGCATTGGACGAGACCCGCATCACGGCTTCATGCATCTCCGCCGCGCTGCGTACGCGCACGACGGTGTCCACGACCGGCGGATCGACTGGCGTGGGCCCGGCCACGAGGGTCACGTGCGCCCCGCGCCGCCGCGCTTCTGCGGCCAGGGCGAACCCCATCCGGCCACTCGATCGGTTGCCAACATAGCGCACGGGATCGATGTCTTCGTAGGTGGGACCCGCGGTCACCAGCACACGCCGGCCTCGCAGCGAAGACGCGGGCGGCTCGATGACGCGCAGCGCAGCCTCCACGACCTCCGCGGGCTCGGCCAGCCGCCCCTTGCCAATCCAGCCGCACGCCAGATACCCCTCGCCGGGCCCGACGAACCCGACGCCACGCGCGGCAAGCGTCTCCAGGTTCCGCTGCACGGCCGCATGGGCCAGCATATTCACGTTCATCGCCGGCGCCAGGAGGACGGGCGCCTTGGTCGCCAGATACAGCGACGTCAGGAAATCGTCGGCAATACCATTGGCGAACTTGCCAATCACGTTCGCCGTGCACGGAGCGACGAGCAGCAGGCTGATGCCGTCCGCCAGCGCGATGTGCTCGATGTCCGCGTTGATGCCTGGCCGCCACTGCGATGTGATGACCGGCCGCCGCGTGATGGCTTCGAAGGTGACCGGACCGACGAACCGCGCCGCCGCGCGCGTCATCACGGCCACCACATCGTGACCCCGCTTCTGCAGGCCGCGGCACACCTCGACCGCCTTGTAAGCGCCGACGCCGCCGGTCACCCCCAATGCGATCAGAGGCACGTCAACTCCCAACTCCCAACCCGAATCACGAGCCAACTCCCAACTGCTGACAACACGCGCCAATTCCCAACGCCTCAACTCCGAACTGTTGGAAGTTGGCCGTTTGGGAGTTGGGAGTTGTCACGCCTGGTCTTCGATTTTCTCGACCTTGCGCGTGAGCACCTCACGCTGGGCGATCGTGACCTTCTTCTCGCCGGCCTCACGCGGCAGCGCACCTTTCAGCAACTGGTGCGCCCTGGCGCTGGCCACCACGACAAACTCGAATCGGTTCTCTTTCGGCGCTCGTGTCATGAAAACGTTCCTATGATGGCTTCGGCCGCCAGCCGCATCTGTTTCACCCGGGCACGCTCGGCAACCACGATCGACTGTAACCGTTCGACGGCTGCTTCCAGCTCGTCGTTGACGACGATGTACTCGTACTGCGCGTACTCGCTGACCTCGCGCCGGGCGACGGCCAGCCGCCGCGCGATCTGCTCTTCACTGTCCTTGCTCCGGCCACGCAGCCGCTGCTCGAGGATCGCCGATGAAGGAGGGAGGACGAATACGCCGACGCTCTCGATGCCCCGGGTTCGCACCTGCCGGGCTCCCTGCACGTCGATGACGAGCACCACATCCTCGCCCCGTTCGAGCGCGGCGTCGGTGTCGGCCGCCGACGTGCCGTAGTAGCTGCCGAACACATCGGCCCACTCGAGGAAGGCCCCGTCCTGCACCATGACCTCGAATCGATCCCGGCTGATGAAATTATAGTCGACGCCGTTCGTCTCGCCGACCCTGGCCAGCCTCGACGTGTAGGAGCGCGACATGCGCAAATTGGGCACCCGTTGCACCAGACGCTCGACGAGTGTGGTCTTGCCGGTGCCCGAGGGCGCCGAGACGATGAACAGCAGCCCACGCCTGCCCCGGGCGTTGTCGAGGGGCTTGGGGCTATTCGACATTCTGCACCTGCTCGCGCATCCGCTCGAGCTCCGCCTTGGCGTTGATGATGAGCTCCGATACGCCGAGACCGTCGGCCTTCGAGCCGATGGTGTTGATTTCTCGGTTCATCTCCTGGAGAAGAAAGTCGAGCTTCCGGCCGCAGGGCTCGTCGCTCTCGACGAGCGCACTCCAATGCGCGAGGTGGGCGCGGAACCGCGTGACTTCTTCCGCGATGTCCGACCGCTGCGCGGCTCGGACGATCTCCTGCGCGATCATCGCCTGATCGACGGGTAGCTCGAAGCCGAGCTCGTCGATGCGCTCGCGCAGCCGCCGCTCGAGATCCGCGCGCCCCTCTTCCGCCGCGACGTGGAGCCGTTCAATCAAGTCTCCCAGCAGCTGCTGCCGTGTGTCCAGATCCGTCCGGAGATGACCGCCCTCGCGCACACGCATGGCATCCAGGTCGGCGAGTGCCTGTTCGACCGCGGCCTCGAGGCTGACCGCCAGCCGCGCCTCCACCGCGGGATCGGATTCGAGCGGCCGGTCACGCACCGTGATCGCCTGCGGTAGCCGCAGCAGATCACCCGGCGTCAGCGTCCCGGACACCAGGCCGCGACTGCGCGCCTGCTCGATCGCGGCATGCAGCGCCGCCGCGAACGCTTCGTTCAACTCGACCGTCGGCGCGCTGGCATTCCTCACCTGTACCGAGATGCCCACCTCCACGCGGCCACGCGCGAGCCGCTTCTGCAGCAAGCCGCGCACGCGCGACTCCATTTCGGCGAACGTCTGCGGGAGGCGAAGCTGAACATCGAGGAACCGATGGTTGACCGCGCGGATCGTCACCGCGATCGTGGCGCGCTCGTCCTCATGGGTCAGCGAGGCGAAGCCAGTCATCGACTTGATCACGTCTCGATCTCCGATGGTTCCTCTTCGAATTGCAACTCGTAGAGTTTCGCATACGCGCCGTTGCGGGCCATCAGCTCGTCATGCGAGCCGGACTCGACGATGCGGCCGCGCTCGAGGACGACGATGGCATCGGCGCGGCGGACCGTGGACAGCCGGTGCGCGATCACGAACGACGTACGGTCGCGCATGAGCGTGGACAGCGCGTCCTGGACCAGCGTCTCGGACTCGCTGTCGAGCGCTGAGGTGGCCTCGTCCAGGACGAGGATCGGCGAGTCACGAAGAATCGCACGCGCGATCGCCAGCCGCTGTCGTTGCCCGCCCGACAGGCGCTGGCCCCGCTCGCCGATCATCGTGTCATAGCCGTGATCCAGGCGAGCGATGAAATCGTGGGCGTGCGCGGCCCGGGCCGCGGCTTCAATCTGCGCCGCCGAGGCGTCGGGGCGTCCGTACGCGATGTTGGCCGCGACCGTGTCGTCGAAGAGCACGGTCTCCTGCGTGACGATGCCGATCTGGGAGCGAAGCGATGCAAGCGTCACGTCCCGCACGTCCAGACCATCAATCAGGATGGCGCCGCTCGTCACGTCGTAGAACCGTGGCAGCAGGTTCACCAGCGTGGTCTTCCCCGCGCCGCTGCGGCCGACGATGGCCAGCGTCTGCCCCGCGGCCACCGAGAACGCCACCCCGCGCAACGTCGCCGTGTCCGCCGTGCCATAGCCGAACCGCACGTCGCGGAACTCGATCGAGCGCGAGAACGGGGCCAACGGCCGTGCCTCAGGACGCTCGTGAACCTCGCTATGCGTATCGAGAATTTCGAAGACGCGCTCGGTGGCCGCTCTCGCCTGCTGGAGATCCGCGTTCACGCGGCTCAGTTTTCTCGCCGGCGCGTACATCAGGAAGAGCGCCATTAGGAACGCCACGAATTCGCCCGTGGTCAAGCGCTTCGTGCTGATCTCCTGGCTCCCGACCCAGAGCGCGGTTGCGAACGCCACGCCGCCGATGATCTCCATCAGGGGCGGCATCGCGGACAGCACGCTCGTGACCTTCATGCTCGTGCGGTAGAAACGCTGGGACGACTGCTCGAACTTGGCGGTCTCGCGCGACTCGGCCCCAAACGCCTTCACGATCCGGTGGCCAGTGAGCGCTTCCGCGGTCACGTGAGACATCTCCTCCAATGCCTCCTGCGTCCGCCTCGTGGTCCGGCGGACCCGCTGGCCCAGGCGCACGAGCGGATACACGATCAGCGGAGCGCTCGTGAAACAGACGACCGCCAGCCGGGGATCGTAGTAGAGCAGCAGGCCGACGTAGGCGACGAGCGTCAGTGACTCACGCGCCAGGTCGCCCACGGTGTCAGAGACCACCCGCTGCACCTGGCCAACGTCGTTGGTCAGTCGCGACATCAGGCGGCCGGTGGTCTGGAGGCTGAAGAACGCCGCGGACTGCCCGAGGATGTGCCGGAAGAGCGCGTTGCGCAGATCGCGCACCACGCGCTGCCCGACGTCAGCCATCAGATAGGACGACAGGTAGGCCCCGACACCCTTCACCACGTACACGACGAGGATGGCGGCGATGGTGGGAACCAGGAGCTGCCGGGTCGGCAGCACGCTGTCGAAGATGGGTTTGATCAGGGTGGCGAGCGCGGCCGACGCGGCCGCGTAGAGCACCATCGCCGCAAGCGCACCCGCCAGCCGGGCCCGATGTGGCCGCGCGTACTTCACGAGGCGGTCGAGCGGCTTCACTCGGTCATCCTACGCGAACCGACACCTCAGCGGGTGCGTTCCCCGAAGCCATTGGGATGCGTGGAGTGCCATCGCCAAGCGTCTCCCACAATTGTGTCCAGGTCAGGGCGCCGTGCCTCCCAGCCAAGGTCTTCCCGTATGCGCTGCGCCGACGCGTAGAGCACCGCCGGATCACCGGGGCGGCGGGACGCCGACCGCCGCGCGACGGGCCGTCCGGTGACGCGCTCGACCGCGGCGATAACGTCCTTCACCGACGAAGGACGCTCGGTGCCCACGTTGTAGGTCGCCGACGAGCCGCCTTCCTGCAGTCGGCGGAGCGCCCGGAGATGGGCATCGGCCACATCGATCACGTGGACGTAGTCGCGCAGGCAGGTACCGTCCGGCGTGGGATAGTCCTCGCCGAAGATCTCGATTGGCGGACCCCCGGACGCCGCCACGAACGCCCGGGGAATCACGTGAATCTCCGGTGAATGATCCTCGCCAAGCTCACCGTCCGGATCAGCACCCGCTGCGTTGAAGTATCGCAGCCTGATCGCCGTGATGTTGTACGCCCGCTCGAAGTGCGGCAACGCGTGCTCGACGGCCAGCTTCGTCTGTCCGTAGGCGTTGATGGGGAGCGTGGCGTGTGTCTCGCGCAGGGGCGTTTCCACGGGCTCCCCATACACCGCGCAGGTCGACGAGAACACGAAGTGGCGGCACGCTTCGGCGGCCATGGCTTCGAGTACGCCGAGCGTACCGACGACGTTGTTGCGATAGTAGCCCACAGGGTCGCGCACGGAGTCGGCCACCGACAGCCACGCCGCAAAATGCATCACGGCGGACGCGCGGCTCTCGCGGATAGCGCGGCGCACCGCGTCCACGTCGCGGATGTCTCCCTCGATGAGCGGAGCGCCGAGGGCCGCGTCCCGGTGCCCCGCTGACAGGTTGTCGTAGATGACGACGCGAAAACCGGCCTGGCGCAGCGCCTTGGCGGCGTGGCTCCCGATGTACCCCGCACCGCCGGTCACCAGGACCACGAGCCTGTCAGCTGCGGCCAATGGAGTAGTAAACGAATCCGCTCTGCTTCATCTGCTCGGGCGTGAAAAGGTTTCGGCCATCGAAGATGACCGGCGACCGCATCAGCGTTCGCATCCGCTCGAAGTCCGGCCGCCGGAACTCGCTCCACTCCGTGACGATGGCCAGACAGTCGGCGCCCTTCAGGGCGTCGTAGTTGCTGCTGGCGTAAGTGATTTTGCCGCCGAAGATGCCGCGAGCCACCTTGGCCGCCTCCGGATCGTAGGCCTGCACGGTCGCGCCCGCCGTCACCAGCGCTTCGATCAGCGGAATGGCCGGAGCCTCGCGCATGTCGTCGGTCCGCGGCTTGAAGGCCAGCCCCCACACCGCCACCGTCTTGCCCTTCACGCCGCCGAAGTGCTTCTTGATCTTGGCAAACAGCCGCGTCTTCTGCGTCGTGTTCACCGCTTCGACGGCTTCCAGAATCTTGAACGCGTAGTTCTTGTCGGAGGCGAAGCGGATCATCGCCTGCACGTCCTTCGGGAAGCAGCTCCCGCCGTAGCCCACGCCCGGGAACAGGAACGCCGAGCCGATGCGTTTATCGGAGCCGATCGCCTTGCGGACCTGATCGACGTCGGCGCCGACCAGCTCGCAGACGTTCGCCACTTCGTTCATGAACGAAATGCGCGAGGCCAGCATGGCGTTGGCCGCGTACTTGGTGAGCTCGGCGCTGGCGCAGTCCATCACCATGATCGGCGCCCCGGTGCGCGTGAACGGCCCATACAGCTCGAGCATCACCTCCTGGGCCCGCGCATCCTCCGCACCGATCACGACGCGGTCGGGTTTCAGAAAGTCGTCGATCGCAGCGCCCTGCTTGAGGAATTCCGGGTTGCTCACGACGCTGAACGGATGCGTCGTCCCACGACGGATCACTTCGCGGACCTGCTCGCTGGTACCGACCGGGACGGTGCTCTTGTCGACGATCACTTTGTAGGCGTTCATGGCCTTGGCGATCTCGGCCGCCACGTCCAGCACGTACTTCAGATCGGCCGACCCGTCCTCCCCCTGCGGCGTGCCGACGGCGATGAAAATGATCGCCGACTCACGAACCGCCTTCGGCAGCGTGGTGGTGAACGTCAACCGCCCTTCGTGGGTGTTGCGCCGGACCAGCTCCTCGAGGCCGGGCTCATAGATCGGCATCTTGCCGCGCTTCAACGTCCTGATCTTGGCGGCGTCCTTGTCGACGCAGATCACGTCGTTGCCCGATTCAGCGAAGCAGGCCCCGGCCACCAACCCCACATACCCTGTTCCTACCACGGCAATCTTCATCGTCTCCCGCACACGGGGTCAGCCGC
Organism: Vicinamibacterales bacterium; assembly: GCA_035293405.1. Taxonomy (GTDB): domain Bacteria; phylum Acidobacteriota; class Vicinamibacteria; order Vicinamibacterales; family UBA2999; genus Gp6-AA40. The sequence continues at coordinate 37,279 of DATDOE010000003.1, forward strand.
CGACCCCTTGGAAAAAAACAGCAGAGGCTATCATACCGGCTGAAACATGCGGATTCTCGTCGACTACCGCCCGGCCCTCCGCGCGCGCACGGGCGTCGGCGAGTACATCCGGCAGATGGTGCGGGCCTACACCGCCGCACATCACGATGACGTCGCCATCTTCACGAGCTCGTGGAAGGACCGGCCATCCCCCACGCTTGCCACCGACCTGGGCACCCGGGTGATCGACCGGAGAGTGCCGGTGGCCGTCCTCAATTATCTCTGGCACCGCGCGGGCTGGCCGCCGGTCGAGTCTCTGACCGGACCCGCCGACGTGGTGCATGCCGCACATCCCCTGCTCATTCCCTCCCGTCGCGCGGCGCAGGTCGTCACCGTCCACGACCTCTTCTTCCTCGACCACCCGGAACGCACGCGGAACGAGATCAGGCGCGACTACCCGGCGATGGCCGGAGATCACGCCCGACGCGCCGATGCGGTGATCACGCCTTCCCGTCATACGCAAACATTGCTCATTGAGCGACTCGGCGTCGCCCGGGACCACATCTACTGCTGCCCTCCGGGGGCGCCTGTCTGGCGCGGGCTTGGCCAGTCGCCCAATGTTCCCTCCGATGGTTACATTCTCTTTCTCGGCACCCTCGAGCCCCGGAAGAATGTGGGCGTGCTCCTCGACGCATTTACACGCCTAGCGCGACTCGCCCCTCATGCGCCTCGTCTCGTCGTGGCTGGCGGCTCAACGCCGGATGCACGCGAATGGCTCGAACGGATGTCGCACGAGCCGCTGAAACGCCACGTCGAGTACGTCGGGTATGTGGCCAGCGCGGATCGCGAGCGTCTGTTTGCCGGTGCACGCGCGCTCGCCCTTCCTTCCCTCGACGAGGGCTTCGGACTGCCGGCCCTGGAAGCCATGTCGGCGGGCGTGCCAGTGCTGGCCTCGAATCGAGGATCGCTGCCGGAGGTCGTCGACAGCGGCGGCATCCTGCTGGATCCCACGGACGTGGATGGATGGGCCTCGGCAATCGAACGCGTGACGACAGACGCGGAGTGGGCGGCCACCCAGGGACGGGCGGGGATCGAGCGCGCGAAAGCATTCAGCTGGAACGGGACCGCAATCCAGCTGCGCCAGGCCTACCTGGATGCCGTGGCACGGCGAGGCGGGCGCTAGTCGGATGCGAATCGCCATCGACGCGCGCGAGATCACCGGCCGGCCAACCGGCGTCGGCCGCTACCTCTCACAGATTCTGGCCGCGTGGCAGGAATTGCCGGGTGCCTCGGCGCATGAATTCATCCTATGCGCGCCCGAACAGGTGACACTGCCAGGCTCGGGGACGCTCCAGGTCTCGAGCCTGTCCGCATCAGGTCACGGTACGACCTGGGAGCAATTCGCGCTGCCGCGCCTGGTCAGAAAGGCCGCGGCCGATGTGCTGTTCGCGCCGGCCTACACGGCGCCGCTTCGGTGCCCGGTTCCGGTGGTGCTGACCATTCACGACGTCTCCTTCGTGTCCCATCCCGAGTGGTTCTCGTGGCGTGAAGGTCTGCGGCGGCGTGTGCTCACACGCATGAGCGCGGGGCGCGCGGCCCGAGTCCTCGCGCAATCCAACTTCTCGAAGCGCGAAGCCGTGAAGTACCTCGGCCTCGATCAGTCGCGGGTCGACGTGATCTACCTCGGCACGACGACGCTCCGCACGGATGCCCCGCGGGAACCTCTCGTGCTCTATGTCGGATCACTGTTCAACCGGCGCCATATCCCCGAGCTCATCGATGGCTTCGCCCTGCTCGCGGCGCGGCTCCCCACGGCACGGCTCGAAATCGTCGGCGACAACCGCACGCTGCCGGCGATCGACGTCGACGCGCTGATTGCGCGGAGCGGGGTGAGCGATCGCATCCGCGCGCGTCACTACGTGTCCGACGCCGAGCTGTCGTCGCTCTACGCCCGCGCGTCCGTCTTCGCGTTTCTGTCGGAGTACGAAGGATTCGGCCTCACCCCTCTCGAAGCGATGGCCGCCGGCATTCCCGTGGCGGTCCTCGACACCGACGTGGCCCGCGAGATCTACGGACCCGCGGCCGCGTACCTGGAGCGGCCGGACCCGAGCCTCATCGCCGCGACGCTCGAACGGCTGCTGGTCGACGACCACGAGCGCGCGCGCCTCCTCGACGCGGGCGCCGCACAGGTCGAGCGCTACTCGTGGCGCGAGTGCGCACATCGCACGCTTCAGGTACTGCTCGCCTGCACGGCCAGATAGCCATGCCGCGACTGTCGATCATCATCGTCAGCTACAACTCGCAGCGGGATATCGACGTGGCCCTGCGGTCTCTGACCCAGCCGGCGCCGCTCGTGTCTCACGAGATCGTGGTGATCGACAACGCCTCGACCGATGAGACGCCGGCGGCCCTGCGAGCCAGGTGGCCCGCCGTTCGCGTCATCGAGGCTGGCGCCAATCTGGGATTCGCAAAGGCCAACAATCGCGGGATACGTGAGACCTCGAGTGAGCTGGTGCTCCTCCTCAATCCGGACACCCGTGTGCCTCCTGGCGCGATCGATCGCCTGGTGGATCTGCTGTACGAGCGGCCCGACGTCGCGGTCATCGGGCCACGCATCGTGGATGGCCGCGGCCGCGCGGAGCTGTCGTTCGGCCGCATGATGGGCCCGCTGACCGAGCTCCGGCAGAAGATCCTGATCCGCGGCAACGATCGCGGCGTGCCGGTGATCACCGGGGCCGTCGATCGCATGACGAGGCGGACCCGAGCGGTCGATTGGGTGAGCGGAGCGTGCCTGTTGATCCGCCGCGCCGACCTCGAGGCCGCGGGCCTGCTCGACGAGCGGTTCTTCATGTACACGGAAGACGTCGACCTCTGCGCCTCGGTGCGCGCCGGGGGTCGCCGCGTGCTGTTCGCCGCCGACGTGCAGATCGAACACCTGCGTGGCCGTTCGAGCACACCGGCGACGCACGCCGCCTATCGCCGAAGCCAGATTGCCTTCTACGAGAAGCATCATCCCGCCTGGGTCCCTATTCTTCGGGCTTACCTGAAGGTTCGGGGACGACTACCCGATAAACCGTAAACGGAGGCTGGTAGGAACCGAGCCCGTCTCCGGCATTCTTATGGATCAGGCCGGCTCACCGAATTTCGCTTGGACATGCCCGTCCTGTGGACGCCGCGTGCCAAGACGTGTCGACGAGTGCAGATGTGGCTTTCACCAGGCCGACACGCCACTCGAGGACGCACCTCTGCCCTCTTTCGAGCCGGAACCCACTCGCTCGGGGTCGCGCGGGCTTCTTGTAGCGGCAGGCCTCGTGCTGGCCGGCGTTGTCGCGTTGTACGCGATGCGAACCGAGTCACCGTCCTCGGATGCGCCGGCGGCGCTTGAATCGCCCGCCGCCCCTGCGGCCACGGCAGCACCCACAGAGGCACCCGCCGACGTCGGAGATGCCGGTTCACCGGCTCCGGTCGCGCTCGAAGTGGCGCCGGTGGCCGCCGCACCAGCGAGTACGGCGCCGCCGTCCTCCTTCGAAGATATCGTGAGTCGCGTCCTGCCCGCAGTGGCCTCGATCACCGCCGGCCAGGCGCGCGGAACCGGCTTCTTCATCCGCCCCGATCAGGTGTTGACCAACGCGCACGTCGTGCAGGGACAAACGTCGGTCACCCTGCAAGTCGGCAACGCGAGCTACACCGCGCGCGTGATGACCGTCTCGACCGGCAGCGATCTCGCGGTGCTGCACGTGTACAACCCCAACCCGAATCAACCGATCCTGAAGATGGGCTCGGTGTCGGGCGCGCGCGTCGGACAGGAAGTCATCGCGGTGGGGTCGGCCCTCGGGGTGCTGTCCAACACTGTCACGCGCGGCATCATCAGCGCCGTGCGGCAGGTCGGCAGCGTCACGCTGTTGCAGACCGACGCGGCGATCAACCCGGGCAACAGTGGCGGCCCATTGGTCGATCGCTCCGGCCTCGTCATCGGCATCAACTCGATGGCGGTGGCGGCGCAGGCTGGACAAGGCCTGGCCTTCGCGGTCGCGATCGATCACGCCGCACAGTTGCTCAATGGTCAGGGGTCGACCTACACCACCCAGACTCCACTGACGGCGCTGACGAAGGCGATGGGCGGCGGCCCCAGCGAGGGCGATCAACTGCGCGCGCAGGGAGAGCAGGCGTATGGCCGCGTGCTCGAGTGGGCGGGACGCAATGGCGAACAACTGGACCAGTATTGGGACAAGTACGCCTCGTCGTGCGTGGCATCGTCATCACGCTCAGGGGATCGTGCGTGGTTCGCCGTGTTCGAGCCCAACGGCGTGCGTATCAACCCCAGGTCCACGTATAACTGCCAGAGCTGGCTCGACACCCTGCAGAGCAACGCCACGCCCATCAGAGCTGAAGTCGACAAGGCCGCGGAAGCGGCCCGCCAGAGCGGCGTGTACCCCGGCGTGTTGCGCGACCTCCGCCGGCGTCACCGCATGAATTGGACGGGCTGGGATCGCTAGGCATGTAGAATGCCAGCGACATGCGAGTCGCGATCGACGCGCGGAAGCTTCACGATTTCGGCATCGGCACCTACATCCGCAATCTCCTGCGGCAGCTCGCGCGCATCGATCACGACACGGAATATGTCCTGCTGTGCGGTGAAGGGGACCTCGGGGTGGCGGCGCAGCTCGGCCCGAACTTCCGTGCCGTCCTCGAACCCTCGCCCAACTACTCCATCCGCGAGCAGATTCACGTGCCCTGGGTCCTGCGACGTGAGCGCCCGGACCTCTATCACGCGCCGCACTACGTGCTGCCGGCCGGAGTCCGCTGCCGCTCGGTCGTGACGATTCACGACTGCATCCACCTGATGTTTCCGCAGTACCTGCCGAGCCGGGTCGCGTACGCCTACGCACGCGCCCAGATGTGGGCCGCGGCGCGCCGATCCGATTGCATTCTGACCGTGTCGGACGCCTCCAAGCGGGACATCCTGAACCTGTTCAACGTGCCACCTGAAAAGATCGTCGTCATCTACAACGCCATCGACGCGCACTTCTCAGTGACTCCGCCGGAAGAGGCGGTCGCGCGCGTGCGCGAGCGGTATCAGCTGGACCATAAGTTCGTGCTCTATGTCGGCAACATCAAGCCGCACAAGAACCTCGTACGGCTGATCGAGGCATTCGCCGAGCTCCGCCGGGGCGACCTCGAGGATCTCAAGCTGCTCATCATCGGGGATGAGATCTCGAAGCTGCCGGCCCTGCGACGCGCCGTGCACCGCCACAAGCTGCACAAGCACGTCCGCTTCCTCGGCTACCTTCCGGACGACCAGTTGGCCGTCCTCTATCGGCTGGCGTCGGTGTTCGTGTTTCCGTCGCTGTACGAAGGCTTCGGTCTGCCACCACTCGAAGCGATGGCCAGCGGCACGCCGGTGGTCACTTCGAACGTGTCATCCCTGCCTGAAGTCGTCGGCGACGCCGCCGTGCTGGTGGATCCGTACGACGTCGACTCGATCGTCGACGGTCTCCGGCAGGTGCTGACCGATCCCGCTCGCGCGGCGGAGATGCGCCGCAGGGGCCTCGATCGGGCCCGCGAGTTTTCGTGGGAGCGTTCGGTCGCCAAGACGCTCGCGGTCTACCGGCACATCGGAGCACCGCTCACGTCCGCAGCCGTATGAAAGTCGCGCTCGTCCACGACTGGCTGACGGGCATGCGGGGCGGCGAAAAGGTCCTGGAAGAGCTCTGCGGTCTCTACCCGGACGCGGACATCCACACCCTCTTTCACATGAGGGGGTCGGTCTCCCCGACGATCGAGCGCCATCGCGTGCGGACGTCGTTCCTGCAGCGATTGCCCCTGGCCGGCACGCAGTATCGGCGCTATCTGCCGCTGTTTCCCTTTGCGATCGAGCAGTTCGATCTCGACGCCTATGATCTGGTCATCAGCTCGAGCCATTGTGCGGCCAAAGGTGCGGTGACGCCTGGACGTGCACGCCATATCTGCTACTGTCATTCCCCGATGCGATATGCGTGGGATCAGTTCGATGCGTATTTCGGACCGGCACGGGTGGGCGGCGTCGCGAGCCGATGGATCTACCGGCCGATGCTGGCACGGCTGGCGCGATGGGACGCCTCCACGGCCGGCCGCGTGGGTCGTTTCGTGGCGAACTCGGCGCACGTTGCCGCGAGGATCGAGCGATACTATAATCGCCACGCGACGATCGTCTATCCGCCTGTTGACACGGTCTTCTACCACCCCGCCGCCGTTTCGCCGGAGCGCCACTTTCTGATCGTGTCCGCCTTCGTGCCGTACAAAAGGATTGATCTGGCCATCGAAGCCTGCCGTCGTGCCGGTGTGGGTCTCCGAATCGTCGGGGACGGTCCCGATCGCCGCCGGCTCGCGCACTCTGCGGGGCCGGACGTGGCCTTTCTCGGGCGGCTCACCAACGAACAGATCCGTGACGAGTACCGCCGCGCCCACGCGGTGATTCTCGCCGGCGAAGAGGACTTCGGCATCGTCCCGGTCGAGGCTCAGGCCTGTGGGCGTCCGGTGGTCGCGCTCGGTCTCGGCGGAGCGGTCGAAACGGTGATCGACGGCGAGACCGGCGTGCTGTTCCCCGAAGCGACCGTGGAGTCCCTCACCGCTGCGCTCGCCCGCGCCTCGGCGATCCCCTTTGACTCCGAACGGATTCGGACCCACGCCGAGACATTCTCACGCGATCGCCACGTGCACGCGATGCAGCGCGTGATTGACGAGACGATGGCCGCGCCGGTGGAGGCGCGGTGGTAAGGCGCCACAACCGCCTGCTCGTCGCGCTCTACGTCATCAGCGATGCCGTGCTCGCGATGTGGGCCTTCATCCTGGCCTACGGCATCCGCTTCGAGAGCGGCCTGATCTCGGTCAGACTGGGCTATCCGCCGATCGAGCAGTATCTGAACCTCCTGCCGCTTGTCGCCATCCTCACGCCGTTCGCATTCTGGCTGCAAGGTGTGTATCGCCTCCGCCGCGGCCGCTCGCGCGTGGACGACTTCTTCGCGGTCTTCATCGGCAGCATTCTCGCGGTTGTCTTCGGTGTGGTCTCGACGTTGTATGTGGGCGCCTACTACGCGTCGGACACGGCCAGGGCGCAAGGCTCCTACCAGGTGTCCCAGATCGTGTGGGGCCTCTTCCTCGTGCTCAACCTGATGTTCACGTATGCCTCGCGCGAGACGGTTCGCGAGCTGCTCGAACGGCGCTGGCGCGCCGGGATCGGGTTGAAACGCATCCTCATCGCCGGCGCTGGCGATCTGGGCCGCATGGTCGCGGACCGGATGCTCCAGCATCGCGAGCTGGGCTATCAGGTCATCGGGTTCCTCGACGACCGTGCCGGCGGCGACCACATCGGCTATCGCGGCCTGCCGCTGCTCGGCACGCTGTCCGAGCTCGCCGAGATCGCACAGCGGGAGCGCGCGGACCACCTCTATGTGACGCTTCCCCTTGAAGAGCACGCCAAGCTACTCGACCTCATGGAGATTTCGAGCCGCGAGTTCATCGACGTCAAGGTGGTGCCGGACATCCTGCAGTTCATCGCGCTGCGCGCGCGCCTGGAGGATCTCGATGGCCTGCCGGTCATCAACATCAACGAGGTGCCGCTCCAGGGCTTCAATACGTGGCTGAAGCGCGGCCTCGATATCGCGCTGTCGTCGGCGGCGATGACCGCGCTCGCGATTCCCTTCGGGCTGATCGCCGCGCTGGTGAAGTGGACGTCGCCCGGCCCGGTGTTCTACCGGCAGGAGCGCATGGGGCTCGACGGCAAGGCCTTCACCGTCTACAAGTTTCGCTCGATGAATCAGGACGCCGAAGAGGATACCGGGCCGGTGTGGGCGCGCGACGACGACCCCCGGACCACCGCGGTCGGGCGATGGCTGCGGCGCATGGATCTCGACGAGCTGCCGCAGTTCTGGAACGTTCTCAAAGGCGACATGTCGATCGTCGGCCCACGACCGGAGCGGCCGTTCTTCGTCGAGCAGTTCAAGCACCGCATCCCGCAGTACATGTTGCGCCACAAGGTGAAAGCGGGGATCACCGGCTGGGCGCAGGTCAATGGCTGGCGCGGCAACACGTCGCTCGAAAAGCGCATCGAGTACGACCTGTACTACATCGAGAACTGGTCAGTGACGCTCGATCTGAAAATCATGTGGCTCACGCTCGTGCGCGGCCTGTTCCAACGCGGCGTGGCGTACTGATGCCTGTCGCGGTCCTACCCCTGGCCGAAAGGTCCGTCTATTGTCCCGAATAGTCGTTACCGGCGCCGCCGGCTTCATCGGATCACATCTCTCTGAAGCGCTCCTCGACCGCGGCCACTCGGTGGTCGGGATCGACAATCTGCTCACCGGCGACATGGCCAATGTCGCGCACCTGCGCGATCGCGACTTCCAGTTCATTCGCCACGACGTGACGCAGTATGTGGACGTTGACGGCCACGTCGACTGCGTGCTGCACTGGGCGAGCCCGGCCAGCCCGATCGACTACCTCGAGCTGCCGATTCAGACGCTGAAGGTCGGGTCGCTCGGCACGCACAACGCCTTGGGTCTCGCCAAGGCCAAGCGCGCACGGTTCGTGATCGCCTCGACGTCCGAGATCTACGGCGACCCGAAGGAGCATCCGCAGAAGGAAACCTACTGGGGCAACGTCAATCCGATCGGTCCCCGCGGGGTCTACGACGAAGCCAAGCGATTCGCCGAAGCGATCACGATGGCCTACCACCGGGTCCATGCCGTCGATGCGAAGATCGTGCGGATCTTCAACACCTACGGCCCGCGGATGCGGCTGCGCGACGGCCGCGCGGTTCCGGCATTCATGTCGCAGGCGCTCGCCAATGAGGACGTCACGATCTTCGGCGACGGCACGCAGACGCGGAGCTTCTGCTACGTCACCGATCTGGTGGACGGCATCCTCGGACTGATGGACTCGGACACCAATGAGCCGATGAACATCGGCAACCCGCACGAAGTCACGATCGAGCAGATCGCCAGAACCATCATCAGGCTCGTGGGCTCGACCAGCCGGCTCGTCTACCGTCCGCTGCCGGTCGACGACCCCAAGCAGCGGCAGCCTGATATCACTCGCGCACGGACGCTGCTCGGTTGGGAACCCAAGGTGGGTCTCGAGGAAGGCCTGCTGAAAACGGTGGGCTACTTCAAGACGAAGCTGGCAGCTGAGGCTCGTTGATCAGACGCCGAAGCCGGAGGAAGTAGTCGCCGCTCGAGACCAGCGTCAGCGCCAGCGACAGCCAGATCGCCAGATCCACGACCACCGACGTCTGGCGCAGGTAGTTGAAGTACATCACCGCGACGCTGGTCAGAATGAACGCGGCCGTGGTCATCTTTCCCCACATCGACGGCCGGAACGTGCGCGGCCCCATCGCCAGGTTCACGATCGCGACGACGCCGATGATCACCACGTCCCGGCTGATGACGACCACCGTCAGCCACAAGGGCAGGTGATTGGTCAACGGAAGGCCAGGGAGCGTGAGCACGATGAACGTGGTGACGAGCAGGAGCTTGTCAGCCAGCGGATCCAACCAGGCCCCGAGGCTCGTGCGCTGACCCGCCCGGCGCGCAATCAGCCCGTCGAGCGCGTCGGTGATGCCAGCGGTGATGAAGACGATCAGCGCGGCCCCGAGATGACCGTACACAACCAGCAGCACGAAGGCCGGGATCAGCATGATCCGGAGAATCGTCAACTGGTTGGCGATGGTCAGGTTCCGCACGTCGCACCGTCTCTCGCAGTCTCAGAGGGCCGCATTGAGCGCACGCGCGGCGAGCGCCCGCACGCGTTCCACGACCTCCACGGCCTCGGCGCCGGACACCGGTCGCCCGACCTGGAAGCGATCGCCATCGAGCAGCGGCATCACGCCCGAAGCGACCACCACCGCCGCGGCCGGATACTGGACGTGGCGCTGGGTCATGTCGGCAATCGCCGGGCGCTGGTCGAGACGCGCGCGGAGCGCCGTGTCGTTGGCGGCGACCACGGCAAGCAGCCTGCTCACCGCCGTGGCGAGATCGCCACGACGGACTCGCGTCCGAGGCTGGAACGTATGGTTCTCGTACGGATCGATCACGCCCGCCTGGGCGACGGCCGCGATCCAGGTGGCGGCCCAGTGCTCGCGTGTGTCGGTGATCACCACTTGACGCTCGGGTGCCTGCCGCAACAACTCCTCGAGCCGCACGCCAATGAGCGCCGCCAGTTCACCGCGAGTCAGTTGCTCCGAGGTGAGCGCCGCCGTGAATTCGGCCGGCAGGCGCGCCTCTCGGGCCCGCTTCGACACCACGGCCAGGCGCGCTGTCAGATCGGCTGATGGATCGAGAGCGGCGGCCTGGCGATACGCCGCCTCGGCGCCGGCGAAATCCTCGCGTCCCTCGAGCAGCTCCCCAATCTGAACGAGCGACGCCACATCCATCGGGTCCAGGTCGAAGGCACGACGCAGATGCGCGAGGGCCTGATCGGCGCGTCCGTCCTTGCGCTCCACGATGCCCAGCTCGCGGTGCAGGAACGCGCTCTCGGGCGACGCCGCGAGCGCCCGCCCATACGCGATCCGGGCCTCTGACATCCGCCCGGCCGAGGCTGCCGCGCGAGCCGCCTCGATGATGTCCTGCAGATTGCGGAATCGCAGCACCTCAGCGCGACGACGGACATCCGTCAACGAGGGGTCCGCGGTCACCGCCGCGTCGAATGCGGCGAGCGCCTCGCTCTCCTTGCGAAGCGCGAGCAGCGCCTGCCCGCGGCCGACGAGCGCCGGGACGTAGGTGCTGGCCGCCGCCAGCGCGCTGTCGAAGGCAGTCACCGCGCGGTCGAAGTCCTTTCTCGCCAACGCGACATAGCCATGGCCGGCGTGCGCGGGATAGATCTTGGCGTGGCTCTTCAGCGCCGCGGCAAACTCGCGATCGGCGCTGCGCAAGTCATCGATCTGCAGGTAGCGCCAGCCCAGATCGACATGCTCGGCGCCAAAAGTGCGCTGCATCGCCACGGGCACAGTGGGATACAGGAAGTCGGGATGGGCCGCGGTCGTCGGGACCGGCGGCACGACGCGCGACGCGCACCCCGCGAGCGTCACGCACAGCATCAACAGCCACACATACCGGCCACACGCCGACGCCCCGAGACACTGCGACCATGAGATCGACCGGATCCCGGTCAGTGCCTCACCACGTCGGCGTGACGTATCAGGGCACATCGGCACGCTCCGTTTCGACGGCAAACGTCGTCAGCCGCTCGATGAAGCGTCTGGGGACATCGGCTTCGATGACCACGCGACCGTTGGTCGCCACGTGGCTGATGACGCGGGCCACGCGATACATACGCGCGATCTGCTGCCGATCGAAGTCCTTGCTGGCATCGAAGGTGATCGTGATCCGGCGGGTATCGAGGGCCAGACGGGACGCGACCATCTGCAACAGCTCATCGACGCCGGCTCCCGTCCGTGCGGAGATCAGCGCCGCGCCTGGATCGGCCTCCCGAAGACGTCGTTGCTCGTCCGGGGTCGTGGCGTCGATCTTGTTGTAGACGTCGATCGTCGGCACGTCCACTGCCCCCACCTCCTCCATCACTCGCTTCACGGCGCCAATGTGCCGGTCGCGCTCGGTGCTCGCCGCATCGATGACGTGGAGCACGAGCTCGGCCTCGGCCACTTGCTCGAGCGTGGCCCGGAACGCCGCAACCAGCGCATGCGGCAGGCGATCGATGAATCCCACCGTATCCGACACCAGAAGCTCCCGCCTGTCCGGCAGGCGGACCTGGCGCACGAGCGGATCGAGCGTGACGAACAGCGCGTCGGAGGCCGGGGCCGCTTCGTGCGTCAGCCGGTTGAACAGCGTGGTCTTTCCGGCGTTGGTGTAGCCCACCAGCGCGACCGTCGGCACGGACTGCTTCTGCCGGCGTTCCCGCAGTTGTGTTCGACGCTGCCGCACGCGATCGATCTCGCGCTGAATGGATTGAATCCGCACTCGAATACGACGCCGATCGCTTTCGAGCTTCGTCTCACCAGGACCACGCGTGCCGATGCCGCCGCCCAGCCGGGACAACGCCGTCGATGAGCCGACCAGCCTCGGGAGCAGGTACTTCAACTGCGCCAGCTCCACCTGCCACTTGCCTTCCCGGGTTCGCGCCCGGCGGGCGAAGATGTCGAGAATCAGCTGCGTACGGTCAACGACCTTGCGCTCGAGTCGATCTTCGAGCTGGCGCTGCTGGGCCGGGGTCAGCTCGTTGTCGAAGATGACCACGTCAACGTCGGTTTCGGCGCAGGTCGCCGCAAGGCTCGCCAACTTGCCGCTGCCGATGAAGGTGGCTGGATCCGGCTTCGGCCGTTCCTGCAGCATCCGGAGGACGACCGACGCGCCGGCGGCGTCGGCAAGACCCGCCAGTTCATCGAGCGATTGATCCGCGTCAACGCGACGTGACGATCCGGTCACGAGGCCGACAAGGGCTGCGCGCTCTACTGCCACACGCTATCGTACAATTTTCGTGAACCCTTAGGTCGATCCGAACGACTCGAACGATCCGAACGATCCGAACGATCCGAACGATCCGAACGAGTACTAGGACTCATCCACCGGCGGCGCAGGCTCGACCGGAACGCCCCGCTCGACCATCACCTGACGGACGAGCAGAACGAGCAGCGCCAGCACGGCTGCACCCGACAGAAACACCACGCGGATGCTGCGCGACGCCACCAGACCACTCAGGACCGGGCTCACGGCGGAGCCGATGAGCGAAGCGCCGGTCAAGAAGCCGAAGCCGACGCCGTGCGCATGACGGGGAACCACCGATCCCGCGGCGGTGAAGGCCGTCGTCTGTGCCGTGCCGGCCGCAACCCCAAAGCACGCGATGGTGACGAGGAGAATCCACGCCGAGTGAACGAGCGCGAATGCCCCAAGTGACGCCGCGGCCGCCAGCAGCGCCACGACGATGACGGCGCGGGCCGTCGTGCGCTGGAGCAGGAGAGCGGCGAGCTGATGGCCGACGACCGCCGAGATTGCCAGCGCCGAGAAGAGGAAGCCGACCAGCAGCGCGGCCCGGCCGGAACCGTAGCCGATCTGCGTCACGTGCAGGAGCAGGACCGGACCGAAGCTGCGGTCCACCACCTGCAGCGCGAAGATGACCAGCATCAGCAGCAGGAAATTCTCGAATGCCAGTACGTTGCTGAAACTGATGCGCTCCTCTTCACGGTCATGGCGCACCGCTTTCCGCGGCTCGGTATACATGATCGCCACCATGATGAACGCGGCGGCGTACACGGCAGACGAGACCAGAAAGGTGTTCCGCAGCCCCACGGCTGAGGCGAGCAGACCGCCGATCACCGGGCCGATCGCCGGCCCGATGCGCTGGGCGGTCTGCACCGAGCCGATGGCGCTGGCCATCTGGTTCCGCGGCGCCGAGAGCGCGGCCATCGTCAAGGTGAGAGGACCGTAGCCGGCGACGAAGCCCTGCACCGCGCGCAGGGCAAAGAGGTGCCACGGGCGGGTGGCATAGGCCATCAGGACCATCACGACGATGCAGCTGAAGAGAGATCGCTGGACGAGGAGCTTGTTGCCGAAGCGGTCTCCGACGCGCCCCCACAAGGGGGCGCAGACCGCGGTAATGGCTGGCGTGACGCCGAGCGTGATGCCGGTCCACAGCGCGACCTCGCCGGTGTCGGTCACGCCGAGCTCCTGGATGTAGCGGGCCAGAAACGGCATCACCAGCGTGAAGCCGGTGAAGCCGACAAACGATGCGGCGATGACCGCGATCTGGTTCCGCCGCCAGCTCTCCACTGCGCTCAGAAGCGGATATTGCCGATCGCGCCTTCCTTGCCAGGCTTGACGTGGATGCTGTCGATGAAGCGAATCCGGTACGGGTGCGTCTGCATGACGAGCGAGGTCGTCCGGACGCCGTCACCGAAGAACCGCACGCCTTTCATCAGCGTCCCGTCCGTCACGCCGGTCGCCGCGAACACGATGTTGCTGCCGGACGCCAGATCCTTCGATCGATAGATCTTCTTCACGTCGGTGATGCCCATCGCGCGGCAGCGCTGCTCGTGCTCGGGCGTGCTGACCACCAGCCTCGCGAAAATCTCTCCACCGAGGCATCGCATGGCCGCGGCGGTAATCACGCCCTCCGGCGCACCGCCGATGCCCATGACCGCATGAACGCCGCTGCCAAGGACGGCGGCGGTGATGCCGGCCGACAGATCGCCGTCTCCGATCAGGCGGATGCGGGCACCCGTCGAGCGGATCTCCTCGATGAGCGTCTCGTGTCTGGGTCGATCGAGGACGATGACGACCAGGTCCTCGACGCGGCGGCCAAGCGCCTGCGCGATCGCCCGCAGGTTGAACCGCACCGGCGCGTCCAGGTCGACGACATCGCGAGAGCTGGGACCCACGACCAGCTTCTCCATGTAGATGTCGGGCGCATGGAGCAGGCCGCCCTTCTCTGACGCCGCGAGTACGGCCAGCGCATTCGGCGCGCCAGTGGCGCAGAGGTTGGTGCCCTCGAGCGGATCCACGGCGATGTCCACCTCGGGATAGTCGCCGGTATTCCCGGCCCGCACGACCATCCCGACCTTCTCGCCGATGTAGAGCATCGGCGCCTCGTCGCGTTCGCCTTCGCCGATGACGATGGTGCCGTCAATCGGCACCGAGTCCATCTCACTGCGCATGGCTTCGACCGCCACTTGATCGGACTTGTGGCGATCGCCCTGTCCCATCGTGTGCGCACAGGCGATGGCGGCGCGCTCGACGACGCGGAGGAAATCGAGCGAGAGATCGGACTCAGCGAGCGTCGAGGCGCCTGAATCCAGGTTCTTCACAGTCGTCGTGGCCATCATGTCTCCCAAGTACTCGTCGGATCCAGCAACCGTTGCTCATCTGTGAGGTCGAAGTCCAGCATTCAGCTCTTGGGGGCCTCACTGGGTGCGATCGCTGCCTCAGCCTGCTTCCGGAACAGGACCTCGCGCTGGTTGCTTTTCAGCAGGAACTGCTCAGCGATGCGAAGTGGCTCGAACAGCCGCTGGATATCACGGTTCGGCAGCGGACGCTGCTTCGCACGGGCCGCGACATACGGTCGGTGCTGCAGGCTGGACTGGTTCACCACGACGTGACGGGTGTACTCCGCCCGCGCGCCGGGCTGCGGTTCGGCTGTGCTGAAGAGCGCCAGCAGCACGCCGTCCGGCCGCAGGACGCGCGTCAATTGCTCGGCCAGGCTTTTTGCAGATTTCTTGTCCAGGTAGTCGAAGACGTCCCAGCAGAGGATGCCGTCGATGCTCCCGGAATCCTGTGGAAAGCGTTTCGAGAGTGATGCCGGCAGATCGTCGAGCTTGCCCTCGCGCACATGCCGGTCGATGTCCTTCGACAGATCCTCGACGATGATCTTGCAGCCAAGCTGCTCACCGAAAAAGCTGACGTTGGATCCGACGACGGGTCCGAGGTCGAGCAGCACGGGCTGCTGCCGCGCGCTCAAGCTGGCGACGAAGCGCGGCAGCACTTTGGTTGGATGTACCGGCGCGTCAGACGCGCCGACAACTGAATCGGCGTGTTCCTTGCGACGACGGGAGAACAAATCGGAGAGCGCCACCGGCTTGAGTGATGTGGTGATCTTCGGTCAGCAGGGCACCAACCAAAGATCACCGCGTGCCACGCCCTAGTGCGCGGCGGGCTGAGGCTGGGCCTTTTCCTGCGCGGCTGGCTGCGCGGCCGGCTTCTGGGGCTGCGCGGCACCGGGCTGTCCGCCCTTGCGCTGCATGTCAACGCTGCCGCGGAAGTGAGCGCCTTCGGCGATGGCCACGCGCGGCGCGATGATATCGCCGTCCACGGAACCGCCATCGCGAATGTCCACCTTCTCCGACGCGGTGACGTTGCCGTTGACCTCGCCGAGCACGATCACGGCCTTTGCGAAGACCTGAGCCTTGATCTTGCCGTTCGGGCCGATGGTGAGGACGTGATCCTTCAACTCGATCCGTCCCTCGACGTGCCCTTCGACGGTGAGGTCTTCGCTGCCGTTCAATTCACCCTTGATGACGACCGACTTGCCGATATTCACCATGTCCCTCTCGATCCGCCGGCTCTCCGGCTGCGACGCCACCGGCACGCTGGCCGGCTGGGTGGAGACGACCGGCGCCGGGGTCACCGGCTGGCCACTGGTCGGTTTCACCGCTTCATCACGCTTCCACATGTCGCGTCCTCCGCCCCGACGGGCGTTATCTGGAATATGCCACTTGCTTGGACCCACGACGACAACCCAGTTGTTGACTGCAACTCGAGGGTCTCCAAACCAGACGACCCGTCGTGTCCTTGCCGCCTGGGCTCGTACGCAGGGGGAAGCCCGGCAAGCGATGCACACCCGCAAACGCGGGCTTGGCTGGGCGGGAGCCCACAGAGTATATCGGCCGGTCGAAATATCTGTCTAGTCGTTTTGGGGCCAAGACTTAGGCGAGATGCTACAGTTGTTGGGGAGAACAGGCGGATCTGAAGACTCCGCCTCGACGATGACCCGTATTTACCTCGATCACAACGCCACCACCCCCCCCTCGGCCGCCGTCGTGGATCAGATGACGCTGACCCTCAGGGAGGAGTTTGGCAACCCGTCGAGCGTCCACCACTTCGGGCAGCGGGCCAAGGCCGCCATCGATGAGGCCCGATCCGCGGTGGCCAGGCTGCTTGGCGCGGATCCGTCCGAAATCGTCTTCACCGGCGGGGGAACAGAAGGCGACAATCTGGCCATTCGAGGCGTCGCTGAGGCGCTCGAGGCAACCGGCCGCAAGCACCTGATTGCCACTGCGATTGAGCACGAGGCGGTGCTCAACACGCTGAAGGCCCTGGCCCGCCGAGGTTGGACAACTACTCTACTGCCGGTCGGCGAAAGCGGGGTTGTGTCGCCGGAGGCCCTCCGCGAGGCGCTGACCGATGAGACTGCGCTCGTCTCGGTCATGCACGCCAACAACGAGATTGGGACCATCCAGCCCATAGCCGAGTTGGCGCGCATCGCCCGGGAGCGGCGCGCGGTGTTTCACACCGACGCGGTGCAGTCAGCCGGCAAGATTCCGATCGACGTCAAAGCGCTGGGCGTGGACCTGCTCTCGATCTCGGCGCACAAGTTCTACGGCCCGAAGGGCGTGGGGGCTCTGTGGATTCGCCGCGGGCTTCGACTCCAGGCGCCGATCACCGGCGGCAAGCAGGAGCGGAGTCGCCGGGCCGGCACCGAGAACGTCGCCGGCATCACTGGCATGGGCGTGGCCGCTCAACACGCGCGAGCGAAGATGGCCGAGGAAGCGGCGCGACTGGCGCCGCTGCGTGACCGGCTCGAAGAGGGCGTGCTTCGCCATGTGCCCGGCACGGCTGTGAATGGGCTCCGGTCGCTTCGCGTTCCCAACACGACCAATATCAGCTTCGACCGGACCGAGGCCGAGTCGCTACTGATTGCCCTCGACCTCGCAGGCATCGCGGTGTCAACGGGATCAGCCTGCTCGTCGGGCACGCTCGAGCCTTCGCACGTCCTGAAGGCGATGGGCTTTCCCGCACACCGCACGCAGAACTCGATTCGCTTCAGCCTGGGTACCGCAAACACCGAGGCGGACATCGATCGCGTGATCGCGGTTCTGCCGGGGATTGTGGAGAAGCTTCGCAGCCTGACGCGAACACCGGTTCGTGTGTGAACGACTCGAACGATCCGAACGATCCGAACGAATGAGAATCGTCGTAGCCATGTCGGGAGGCGTCGACTCTTCAGTCGCCGCGGCCCTGCTCGCCGAGCAGGGTCATGACGTCATTGGCCTGTCGATGCAGCTCTACGACCAGCGAGGCGACCAGACGTTTGGCAGCTGCTGCAGCCTCGACGACCTGCACGACGCACGGCGCGTGGCCTCGGCACTGGGCTTCCCGCACTACATCCTGAATCTGGAGCGACGGTTCCAGGAGACCGTGATCTCGAACTTCGTCCACGAGTACGCGTCGGGCCGCACGCCCCTTCCCTGCGCCCACTGCAACAGCGACCTGAAGTTTTCGACCCTGCTCGAGCGGGCACGAGGACTGGGCTCGGAGCACGTCGCGACCGGTCACTATGCGCGCACCGAGCAGAGCCCGAACGGCCGCTGGCTCTTGAAGCGCAGTGTCGATCCCGATAAGGATCAGTCGTACTTCCTCTTCTCGCTGACGCAGGATCAGCTGGCAGGCGCGATGTTTCCCGTCGGTGCGCTCTCGAAGCCGGCCGTGCGCGCCGAAGCGCGGCGTCTCGGGCTCGCGGTTGCGGAGAAGGCCGACAGCCAGGAGATCTGCTTCGTGCCTGACGGCGACTACGCCGCCTTCGTCGCCAAGCAGGCGCCCTCTGTGCGGCGCTCAGGCGCCATCGTCGATGAACAGGGAGACACGCTCGGCTCCCACGAGGGTGTGCACCGGTTCACCGTCGGGCAGCGAAAGGGTCTCGGGATCGCGGCCGGGTCGCCCCTCTACGTACTGAGGATTGATGCGGACTCGGGCGACGTCACCGTGGGACCGCGCGCCGCGCTCGAGCGCTCGTCGTTCACGGCGTCGAGCGTCAACTGGATTTCCGTCGCGGCGCCAGCCAGCTGGCTCACGACGTCCGCGCAGATCCGCCACCGGCATCGAGCGGCGCCTGGACGTGTACGGGCGCTCGACGCCGAACGCGCCGAGCTCGAGCTCCTCGAGCCGCAGTCCGCGGTGACGCCCGGTCAGGCCGTCGTCTTCTACGATGGCGACTCGGTGGTCGGCGGCGGCTGGATCGACTGAAGTCGCTCCAGCATTCGTGCGTGCGCCGCGGCCGATTCGTCGGCGCCGCGCTGGTTGTGCGCCGCCGAACCCCCGAGCGGAATACTCAGGCAGTTCCAACCGCCACCCCGCCACTGCTTGGCGAGAAACACGATCTGCCCGACGTGGTACACGGTGTGGGCGAGCGACCGGTGCAGCGCCTCATCGATGCGCAGGGACTGCCTCCGGATCTCCTCAGCGAGGCCTCATCTTCTTCAGCAACTGAATCTGGCCCGCGTGATACAGGTCGTGTGCCGCGATGCCGGTCACGAGCGTCCGGGTCGTGACGTTGCTGCGCGGTGGCGCACGATGGAGATCGCGCGGACGAAGATCGGCGACGGCCGCGCGCAGTGTTCGATGGGTCTCATCGAGAAGCGCGACGTCAGTGCGCCAGGCCTTGGCGCTCGAGTGTACGGGACGCGGGAACCAGTTGGACCCGTCGAGCGGAAACGACCCTCGAGCAGCGCCGGTGATGCGCCGCCATGCCACGTACTTCCAGTACGCCGCGTGCACGACCAGTTCCCAGATGTTGTGACGGCCGCGGCCGGGCCGCCATGCGGCCTGTCGTGGAGTCAGACCGCGAATGGAGCCTTTGAGGTTCGTGCCGTGCCACGACACGTGGTCGTACGCGCTATCGACGAGGAAGAGAAGGCCGGCCAGCTCCGACGGCATGCGACCCGCCGATCATCGATTGGCGTGAGCGGCTGCGTCGGCAGTCGAGACGAGGTCGTGCAATCCTTCGAGGTAGCGCTCCGCATCGAGCGCCGCCATGCAGCCGGACCCCGCAGCCGTAATGGCCTGCCGATAGATGTGATCCTGCACGTCGCCCGCCGCAAACACGCCGGGCACGTTCGTCTTCGAACCCGAGTGGGTCACGATGTATCCGTTCTCGTCGAGCTCGATCTGTCCCGCGAAGAGGGACGTGTTCGGCGTGTGGCCGATGGCGATGAACACGCCGTCGAGCGGCACCTCGCTCAGATCGCCGGTCTTCAAATTGCGGAGGACGATCGCGACGACTTCTCCCTTGCCGCCCTCCTTGACCTCGGCGACCTCCGAATCCCAGATGAACTCGATCTTGGGATTGGCCATCGCCTTGTCCTGCATGATCTTCGAGGCCCGGAGCGTATCGCGCCGGTGGACGACGGAGACTGTGCTCGCAAAACGCGTCAGGTAGATCGCTTCCTCCATTGCGGAGTCCCCGCCGCCGATGACGGCGATCGGTTTGCCGCGGAAGAAGTAGCCGTCGCACGTGGCGCAGGTCGAGACGCCATGCCCCGAAAGCCTTCTGTCCGATCCGATCTCCAGCCACCTGGCCGACGCGCCGGTCGCGATGATCAGGCTGTCGGTCGTGACCGTGCCACCATCGGCGAACGTGATCGTGAACGGCCGTCGCTGGAGATCCACGCGCGCGACGTTGCCCTGGACGATCTCGGTGCCAAAGCGCTCAGCCTGCACGCGCATCTCGGTCATCAGGTCGGGGCCCATGATGCCGTCACGGAACCCCGGCCAGTTCTCGACCATCGTCGTCAGCATCAGCTGGCCACCTGCTTCGAGACCTTCAACCAGCAGCGGCGACAGATTGGCTCGTGCCGTGTAGAGCGCCGCTGTCAGACCCGCCGGCCCGGAGCCGATGATGACGACCTTACGATCCGCCATGATCAGGCCCTCTGCCGGGACGCGTTCAAGTCTCCCAGGTGCCGTTCGATCATCTTCGCGATGTCTTCCTTGGCGCGAAGCCCGACGATAGTTTCAGCGAGCTCGCCCTCCTTGAAGAGGAGCAGCGTGGGGATCCCGCGCACGGCGAAGCGTTCCGGCACGGCCGGGTTCTCGTCCACGTTCAACTTGGCCACGGTGGCGCGGCCGTCGAACTCCGAGGCGAGGGCATCGACCGTCGGGGCAAGGCGGCGGCACGGCCCACACCACTCGGCCCAGAAATCCACGAGCACGAGGCCCTGTTTGGTTTCGTCATCGAAATTGCCGTCGGTGAACGTCTTGACCTTCTCGGATGCCATTCGTTATCTCCTACACCCACACGCCGTGTACCGCCCGCTCATAGACTGCCACATACTCTCGCGCCGATGCGTCCCATGAGAAATCCTGCCGCATGCCGGCCTTCTGGATCCGCCTCCAGATGGCCTGATTCTCGAACAGATCGAGCGCCCGTCGCAGCGCGCCGAGCAGGGCGCGCGGCGAGTACTCGTCGAACGTGAATCCAGTACCGGTCCCGGACTGCGGATCGACGTTCTGAACCGTGTCGTATAACCCACCGGTCGCCCGCACGACCGGGACCGTCCCGTAACGCAGGCTGTACATCTGGTTCAGCCCGCAGGGCTCAAACCGCGACGGCATCAAGAACATGTCGGCGCCGCCCTCGATGAGATGCGCCAACCCTTCGTCGAACCCGATCCGCACCCCGATGCTCGTCGGGTACCTTCCCGCCAGGCTGCGCCACATCTCTTCGTATCGCAGCTCCCCGGTCCCCAGGAGCACGTATGCCGCGCCCTGATCCGCCAGGCTACCCGCCAGGTCGGCCAGTAAATCGAAGCCCTTCTGATCGACCAGACGGGAAATCATCGCCACCAGTGGCCGGCGGCAGTCTTGCGTCGTCGCCGGCAGCCCAAAGGTTTCGAGAACCCTACGCTTGGCCGCCCCCTTCCCCTTCAACTTGGACGCATTGTAGGGCTCTGGAAGGTTCGGATCACGCTGGGGATCCCACTGATCGTAATCGATTCCGTTCAAGATACCGACGACGTCCGCGGCCCGCTGGCGGAGGATGCCATCGAAGCCAAAGCCAAGCTCCGGCGTCTGGATTTCCTGGGCATACCGCGGGCTGACGGTCGTAATCAACCGGCTGAAGACAATGCCCGCCTTCAAGTAGCTGACTCGTCCCCAAAACTCCATCGCGTCCACGCGCATCAGGTCCCAGCCGAGGCCCAGGCGGGGCAGCCAGCTCGCGTCGAAGACGCCCTGATAGGCGAGGTTGTGGATGGTGAAGACGGTGGCCGGCCAATCTGCCGCCGACTGTGTCGGAGCCGCGCGATCCAGCAGCACGGGAATCAGGCCCGTCTGCCAGTCGTGTGCGTGAACGATGTCGTAGCGCTGGCCCGTCGACGCGGCCCAATTGAGGGCGGCCTGGCAAAAAAACGCGAACCGTTCCGGGTTGTCAGGGTAGTCGCGGCTCGCCACGCCGTACAGGTACTCGCGATCGAAATATGCGGCGTGTCCAATGAAGATGGTTCGGACGCCTTCGCTGTGCACGGCGAAGATTTCGGCGTCGGCGACCTGCCCGCCAAGCGCCACCGGCAGACGACCGATCAACGTGCCAACGTTGATTCCCCTGTAACGCGGGATGACAAGATCGACCTCGTGTCCGAGCCGTGTCAACGCGCGCGGCAAGGCGCCGAGAACGTCCGCCAGCCCGCCGGTTTTTGCAAACGGGTGCGCCTCGGAAGCCACCATCAGGATCCGCACTGCTGCTATGATCGCACGGTGACGGATTCGGCCACTCGGCCCCCAAGGCCTCCCCGCTCTGAATCGCGGGAATCGGTGGCGCTGCAGGCCATCAAAGAGCAGCATCCTGAGCTGGCGGGCGCCGTCGACATGCATCTCGAACTGCTCGAGTTGCAGCGGCGCATTCAAGGCCGCGTGCCTCTTCCCTGGCTCGAACTCTCACCGGAGATTCTGCAGCGGCATCAGGCGGAAGCCCGGCCGGTCCTTCGATTCGAAAACATCCCTCTCGACCTGACAGATCTCCGATTGATGGTGCGTCAGACCGCCGATGTCCTTCGCCGCCACGGCGCGCTCGAGGATGCCGACTTCCAGAAGGCGCAGACGCTCGGGCGCGACATGGATCTCGTCACGGTGGTTGGCCAGTGGTATCGCAAAGCCTCTGATCGTCAACTGGCGGTCGCCGGGATTCCATCGCTGCCTCCGGTCGCAGACCCGACCGATGAAGGCATGATGGGGCAGGTGCTGGCGCTGGCGATGCGACCGTTCCTCTCGCGATGCGCCGAAGTACTGCAGCAGCGGCCGGAGCTTGCGGGCTGGACGCACCCGCACTGCGCGCTGTGCGGCGGTGAGCCCGAGCTGGCCGTGATCACGCCGTCGGCCGACCGCCATCTGATTTGCGGCCGATGCACCCTGCGCTGGAAGTTCGAGCCGCTCACGTGTCCGTACTGCCTCAACAGCAATCGTTCGCAGATCACGTCGTTTGCGACGACCGACGGGCAGTACCGTGTGTATGCGTGCGACGTCTGCCACCGGTATCTGAAGGCTTACGACGGGCGGCGCGCCACCCGGCCCGTGATGCCGATGGTGGACAACGTCGCGACGCTGCCCCTCGACGCCGCCGCGATTCAGCGTGGATACACGGCGTAACTCAAAACGCAAAACTCAACGCGCAAACACTGCTCCTGTACGCAACAACGGGGTGGACAGCGTTACGGCTGTTCACCCCATTTGCCGTGTGTTTGAGTTCTGCTTGTTTGAGTTTTGAGTTTTGAGTTTTGAAGTAGAGCGTCAGTCGGCGGCCGCTGCAGGAGCCTCGACCGGCGCGGCCACACCCAGGATGTCCTGAGCCTTGGTCGAGAACCAGTTGAACAGATGCCGCGTTTCCCAGAAGCGTCCGGCATTCGACTTGGCGCCAAGGACGACGACCGCCACCTGCGGACCACCTTGCGGGAGTCGCAATAACGTCGCCAAGCAATAGCCCGCGCTACGAATGAAGCCAGTCTTCCCCGCCTGCACGTCAACGTCCCCGCGCATGACAAGCTGATTGGTTGAGTGAATGTTGATGACGCGGCGTCCCGAGGTGACCGTGTAGTTCTGCTTCCGCATGACGCTGCTGATCCGATCGTCGCCGGAAACATAGGTAATCAGCTTCGCCATGTCGTACGCCGATGAGACGTTGGACGAGAGCAGCCCCGACGGGTCCGCGTAACTGGTGCTCGTAAGCCCAAGCTCTTTGGCCTTCTCGTTCATGCGGCCGATGAAGCCCTCCCTGCCATAGGGAGACACACGAGCCAGGGCGCGGGCGGCGGCGTTGTCGGACGCGATCAACGTGAGATGGAGCAGGTCGCCCTTGGTCACCACATAACCGGCGCGCAGGTACGTGGTTGACGCGGCGCGAACGTCTGCGCGATCCACGACGACTGTCTCAGAGAGGTCAGGGGAGTTTTCGACGAACACGGCCGCTGTCATGACCTTGGTGATGCTCGCGATCGACCGCTGATTCTGCGAATTCGATTCCCACAGCACCTTGCCGGTGGCCGAGTCGTAGATAATGGCGGCTTCGGCGCGGACATCCGGGACGAGTGCGCCGGACTCGTCCAACTTGAAGCGCGGCTCCTGGGCCTCGCGCAACGCGCGAGCCGAGGCCGATGCGCGCGCCCGCGAGATCTTCGCCCGACGCGCCCGTGCGTTCGAGGCCGAATACGCAGGCTTCTTCGAGGCGGCCGGAGCTTTCTTGAGCGTGAGCCTCTTGGTAGATGCCGACGAGTTGGAGGATGTCTGGCCGGCCACGGTGTCGGCTGGCAGGCCAAGCCACACGACCGACGTCAGGAGACACACGACCGGGGCAGACTTCGACAGCCAGGTTCGAATCACAGGCAACTCTTTTGAAGACAGCTGGTTACAAGAGGTATCGGCATTCTAAGCAAACATTTCTGGGTTTCGCAAGCCTTTTGATGCGCCCCCCTGCGTTTTTCGATGGTCGCTCAATGCCTTTCCAAGAAGGGTGCCACGTCACATGAGCCTGACTGAATCCGAGTTCACCGTCCTGCGAGGGACCATCGCGGCCAGGGGGACGGCGCGCGTCATCCTGCTCCCGGTGACGTTCCTTGGGTGGAGCATCCTGGCTGGTACGTTTTTGCTTTCGAGCGATTTCCCGGTCGCGTCCCTCTTCTCACTCGCGGTGCTCGTGGCTGGATTCGAAGCAATACACGCCCTCCACGTCGGCGTTGAACGTATCGGCAGATACGTGCAGGTCTACTACGAATCCGGCAACGACGGGCCACAGTGGGAGACGACGGCGATGATGGTCGGGCCCGCACTGCCCGGCGGAGGCATCGACCCGCTGTTCACCGTGCTCTTCGCCTGCGCGACCATCGTGAACCTCATTCCGGCCGTGCTGCCGTCTCCCCTTCGGGCCGACGAGATGGGGGTCATCGGCGTTCTCCACGCGGCCTTCCTCGTGCGCCTGGTGCGAGCGCGCGGCGCCGCGGCGCGACAGCGGGCGGTGGAGCTCGAGAGCTACCGCGCGATCAAATCCGGACACGCGACCTCAAAACCGTAATCCCGGCAGGGCTCGATCACAAATCACGCGAGCAGACACAGAGCTGGTTGACGAATTCGTGGACGCTGGATCATTTCCGGCGCCGCTCCAATCCTTTGAACGCGATCCAAGTGCCGCGAGTACGACACGGTCGTGTCATGAGACGACACACCGCGTGTTCCACTCCGCGAGCCTCGAGTGTTCAGATCCAGCGATGTTTTCGTTCACTCAAAACGGGAGAGTCTGGCTTTTCAAGCTCGACCGTCGCGGCATATGAATTGCTTAGAGTTGCACCAAGAGGGAAACGGCCATGAGTCTCGTCAGGCTTCTTGGGTTTCGAACGCTCTCATGCGGTTGCGTGATCGGGCGCTACCGGGAGTTGGCAACAAGTCGAGAAGTCTCCTACGTGGAGGAGAAAGGTTCTCGATGTGAGCTACATGGGCATCGTCGCAATCACACCATCCCCGAGCATCTGAGCGCATCGGTCACGGCGATGCCGGCGGCCAAGGCCTCCTAGGCAAGACGCCGCTGTTCCATCGGCGGTGCGCGCGCACCACGGTACAATCGCCGTGGTGCCCCGAACTCTCATCCCCCACACCAGCTTCAAGTCCGGTCGCGCAACGTTCCGCTTTTACCTTGGCGATTGCCTCGATGTACTGAGCCGGATGGATGCGGGCTCGGTCGATGTGATCGTGACGTCGCCGCCGTACAACCTCGGCATTCGCTATCGCACCTACGACGACACGATGCCCCGCCGTGAGTATCTCGACTGGACGGGCAAGTGGGTCCAACAGGCCGCCCGCGTGCTCTCGCCGGACAGTTCGTTGTTTCTCAACGTCGGGGCCAAGCCCACCGACCCGTGGACGGCGCTCGACGTGGCTCAGGCGGTGAGACCACATCTCCACCTGCAGAACACGATTCACTGGATCAAGTCGATCGCGATCGAGAAGTCACTGGCGGGCGCGCGAGCGGGCCTCACCGATGACCTGGCCGTGGGCCACTACAAGCCAATCAACAGCCGCCGTTTCGTTCACGACTGCCACGAGTTCGTCTTCCACTTTTCTGGAGCAGGCGACACGCCGCTCGACCGGCAGGCTATCGGCGTGCGGTATCAGGACCAGTCGAACATCGGGCGGTGGCGAACCGGGGCGTCCGGTGTCCGTTGCCGCGGGAACACCTGGTTCATCCCGTATGAAACGATTCAGAGCCGCGAAAAAGACCGGCCACACCCGGCGACGTTCCCGCCAAAGCTCCCCGAAATGTGCCTCAAGCTCCATGGTCTCGACCGCGCGCGAGTGGTAGCGGACCCCTTTCTTGGACTGGGGTCGACGGCGGTTGCCTGTGCACAGTTGGGCGTGAGCTTCATCGGGATAGAAATGGACGAGGGCTACCTGAAAGAGGCGATTGAACGTACACGCGCCGCCCTCCCGGCGGCGCCGGCTCGTACAACGCGCGTCCGGCGCTGACGAGTTCCGGGTATCTTCGTCGTTCAAATCGCGCACAAGTATCGGTGCCGTTGAATCCATGCGTGCCGCAAATGTATGCTGACGGCATGGACCTCAGGCAGCTCGAGATCATCCGCGCCATCGCCGACAGCGGATCCTTCACGGCCGCAGGCGAGAAGCTCCATGTCTCCCAGTCCGCAATCAGCCGGCAGATTCTCCTGCTCGAGGACGAGCTGGGCGAGCCGGTGTTTCACCGCATCGGACGACGGATTCGCATTACGCCCGCAGGTGAATCACTGCTCCAGTTGAGTCATCGAGTTTTTCAGGATCTGCAGGACACGGTCTCGGGGATCAGCGACAAGCGGGAGTCGCTGCGAGGCACGATCCGCCTGGTCGGAGGGATGACCGTCTGCCTCTACGTCTTCCCCGCCCTGCTCGCGGAGGTCCGTCGCATTCACCCGCATCTGGACATGAAAGTGACCGTCGGGAACGCGGAACGATCGATCGCGATGCTGCGCTCGGGCGCCGGCGACCTCGGACTGCTCACCCTGCCGATCGAGTCGGCCGACCTCGTCTCGGTTCCGGTACTGGTGGAAGAGCTGCTGCTCGTGACCTATCCCACGCATCCGCTCGCCAAGAAGAAGCACATCACGCCCGCCGACCTGGACAAGCAGCATTTCGTGCTGTTTGAAACCGGGTCGATCACTCGACGCCTGGTCGATGAATTCTTCGCCCGCGAGCGCATCGCACCCCAGATCATCATGGAGACGGAGAATGTCGAGATCATCAAGGCGATGGTAAGGAGCGGCCTCGGGATCAGCATCATCCCGTGGCAGGCCGCGGCAGCCGACGTCAAGAGCAAGCAGCTGTTCTGCAGCCGGGTCGCGGGAACATCGCTGGAACGTCGAACCGGCTGGCTCTATCCCAAGATGAGCCGGCTCCCGAGGACGGTGTCCGAAGTGATGAGCGTCTTCGAGACGGTGCGCCCCCGCCTCCAGGCGGCGGCGCAGCCGGCGAAGATGGCGTAGCTATCGGTTCGAGGGCGGTGGCAGCGGGCGCAGCACGTACTCGGAGCGCCCGTAGACATTCAATCCCGTTCGCGTGGTCTTCACTTCAATCTTGCGGATCCGCTTCAACGGATCGGGGTTCGACGAGTAGTAGCCGAGGACGTAGTAGTCACTCGTCTCGTTGTCGATCCGCTTCAAGGCCTTGTCGAAGTCGTTCTGGTTGACCACGGCGATGCCGCCGGTCTCTTCCGCCAGAACACGCAGGCTGTCCTGCGTCTCTCGCACGTAGGTCTGCCACTCCTGCGTGGGAACCTCATCGTCCATGTCGGGACCAGCGACCAATCCGCGCGGGTCGATCGTGTAGATCGTGGCGTTGGCGCGATTGGCAGCGCGCGTCAGCTCGGCCAGCTCGCGCACGAGATCGGATTCGGCCAGGAGCTGGCTGCTCTGCTGCGTGCGATAGAACGGGTCGTTCTGCAGATCGGCGCTTTCGACGTGCATCCTGCGCGCCTGTTCGTCGAGCCGCGAGGTCTCGAATGGATTGAAGTCGTAGCCGCTGCTCAGATAGATGACCGCCTTCCGGCGGTTCTGGAGCTTCTCGAGGTTCCGCATCAGATCGTACGCCGTCGAGAATGCGACGTGCGCACGATGCCGCAGTTCGCCTGGGCCCTGCGAGCCCTGCATCCCTTCGATGATTTCCTTCGGTCGCAAGCCGCCGCCGGTAATGCGCGAGATCGCCGACTCGAGGATCTGACGATCGTAGGTCAGCTGCTCGGAGATCGAGGACGTCCCGGTGCTGACCATGCCGAACATGTCACCCTCGTGGATGAGCAGTCGCAGCATTTTCTTGATCAGCTCCCGCGTACGAGGGGTGCTTCGAAAATCGAGGTGGAGGTCGTCGATGAAGAGCAGGAACACGCGGCCGGCCGCGTCGTTGGTCGGACGGTTGCGCGGCAGGATGATGCCTTCCTGCACGGGGGCCGGTGGTGGACTCAGCTGGTTGTACACACGGCCGCCGTGGGTCAGCACGAGTGACGCGATCTCCTGCTTCACGCCGTCTTCGTAGACTTCGAATTCGCCGGGCTTGATGTCGGCGACGAACTGGTCGCTCCTCTGGTCCCGCACGATCACGTCGGTCGTCACCAGATCGACGCTGACGCGGAAGGTGGGTTGACCCGGCGTCTGCGGGGCCGGGGCGGCCGGCGCCTGGGCCTGCAGGACGGCAGACCGCGACGAGGGCCCCGCCATGAGTGCAGCAAGTGCAGCTGCCGTCAGGAGCTTAGCGGCATTTCGCATAGGATAGATTATACCGGCGCTGGCCATTGGACGCTCGCGCCAATACTTCGGTCGGTTTCACAACCGATAGACGGTACATCTCATGCGAATAGCCGTCAGCGCCGATCACGCGGGTTTTGTCCTCAAGCAGGAACTGGCCGCGAAACTGGCCCAACTGGGCCACGAGATCCTTGACCTCGGCACACATTCCGCTGCTCCGGTGGACTATCCGGATTCAGCGGAAGCCGTAGCCCTGGTGATCCGCAACGATCAGGTGGACCGCGGGATCATCGTGTGTGGCAGCGGAGCGGGAGTCTCGATTGCCGCGAGCAAGTTCCCCGGGGTGCGGGCCGCAGTCTGCCACGACACGTACACCGCCCACCAGGCCGTTGAGCACGACGCCATGAACGTGTTGTGTCTTGGCTCGCGCGTGGTGGGCTCGGCGCTCGCCTTCGATATCGTGGCCGCGTTTCTGGGAGCGTCGTTTTCCGGAGAAGACCGGCACTTGCGGCGGCTGAACAAGATCAACGACATCGAGCGCCGATTCGCCGGCGCTCCCGAGCCGCATTAGCCGGCCATCGCTTTCCTCGCCGCGCGCGTGACCATCGTCGTCGCCACAACCGTGGTGACCAGACCGATGATCAGCAGCGCGTAGTACTCAGGTCCCCGTGGCGGCGCCACGCCGGCCGCGAGTGCCGCGACGTCCCCCGCCACCTTCCCGTAATAGACGTACAGAACAATCGTCGGCACCATGCCCAACATGGCCACGAGGAAATGGACGTAACGGACGCCGCTCAGCGCCAGGGCATAGTTCAACTGCGCGAACGGGATGAGCGGTGACAGCCGCAGCAGGAACATCACCCACACGCCCTCATTCGCCACCACACGACGCACAGCAGCGACACGCGGATCGCGATCGAGCCACTTCAGCAATCGCGATCGCGCGAGCGGTGCCGCCACGGCGTGGACCGCCGATGCGCCCAGGACCGCGCCGATGGAAACGAGGAGTGTGCCCTGCCACAGGCCATACACCGCGCCGGCGGCAAATGTCAGGACGAATGCCGGCGCCATCGTCAGGGAGGCGACGATGTAGAGGCCGACGAAAAGGACCTGCCCCCACGGACCAAGATCCGCGAGGCGAAGAACAAGAGAGGCCAGCCACTCGCTCAAGACTCAGATGGGGGCGAACCAGGGTTCGTAGGCGGAGGAGCGTCGCCCGTACGGCGACGGGCCCGCCGGCGGCGCTTGGCAAAGACATGCGACAGGCGCTCCAAGGCTTCCGCCGCCTGCTGCAGTCCGGCGGTAATTTGATCCGCGTCGGTCCAGTTCGCTGGATTCAACCGCTCGGCAAGCGCGTTGAGCGCCTCCTGGCGCGAAGGATCGGACGTGCGATGGGGGATCCGTTCGCGGAGGACGGGGTACCAGTGCGTGAGAAACGCCATCCGCTCGTCTGGTGTCGCACCATCGATCGTTGACGGTATCGTGACCCGTGGAGGCTGCGGGCCGGGCGGTGTCACCACTGGCGCGATCACGGGCGCCGCAACCGGCGCCGGCTCGGGCGGAGCCGTCTCCTCCTCGCGCTTGGGTCGCCGGCGGCGCGGCTCCACCGATGTCTCGATGAACTGCTGGCTCTCGCGGACCACCTGCCAGTTGAACGCAATGTCAGGAAACTGAGCCTCGATCTGCCGGAGCACCTCCGGTTCGAGGGCCTCGCGGCCCACCCGCACACCGCCCGGGGTCCTGAACACGTACAGAATCTTCGTCCGTTGACGTTGACCCTCGCGATAGAGATGCATCAGGTACGTGGTCTCGTACCCGCGCTTGTCGCGAATCACCCGAAGGAAGGGCACAGGGCCTTACTTGCGCTTCTGAGCCTTGGAGGCAGACGACGCGGGCTTCCGGGCAGGAGCCTTCGCGGCGGCGCGCCTCGGTGGTGCGCTCTTCGCTCTGGCAACGGCCGCTCGAGGCTTGGCCGGTGCGGCGGCGCGTCCGGCCGGCTTGGCCGCCCCGCGAGTGGTGCGCGGACGCGCGGCGGCGGCGCGTGGTGGAGCGGCTGGTTTCGCGGGCGCCGGCGGCTTCGCGGCGACTGCGGTCTCGCGCGGGCGGGCGGCAACCGCAGCCTCGCGCGGGCGGGTCGTCATCGTTTCGGCGACCGCTCGCCCGCCCCGACCGTCGCCAGCCTGAGGTGCCCGTTGCACGGGCGTGAAACGAATCTGGTCCCCGATGGAGTTGTACGCCCAGATCTCGGTCGTCGGAATCTGCAGCTCGGTACACAGACGACGGGCGCTGTCCACGCCCGACACCGGCACATAGAGATGAAAGGCCACTTTGAGACCCGCGAACGTCCTCCACTGGGACATCGCCTCGAGGTGATTGATCGATTCGGACGTTTCCACCTCGACGACCCCCACGAGCTTTCGCGAGCGCTCAGACGAGAACAGCACCAAATCGGGGTACCAGGGCGAGGGCCCTGGGCCGACAGGCGCCGTATGCTCGTTGCCGGGGTTGATGGCGACTTCGAACTTTCTCTTGTATTTCGCCTGCAGCAGGCGAATCACCCGATCATGCTCGAGCTGCTCGCGCACTGGCCGCACGAGGATGGGGCTCAACAAAGACCTCCGACGCGACGACACACCAACAG
Source organism: Vicinamibacterales bacterium (assembly GCA_035293405.1). GTDB lineage: Bacteria > Acidobacteriota > Vicinamibacteria > Vicinamibacterales > UBA2999 > Gp6-AA40. Next base: position 68,637 of record DATDOE010000003.1, read on the forward strand.
CGTGGGCGCCCGGCGCGCCTCAGCGCGCGAAGGGGCGGCGCAAAAAATCGACCGCAGGGCGGCCGAAGCCGCCAGAATATAACACGAGTGCGTGCGAATTCATCAACTTAGCGCCATTTCCCCCGCCGCGGACTTGACGGGTTCCCGGTCGGGCACCACAATGAGCCAGTGCTCCCGCCCGACGCCAGCACGCCTGCAGCCCGTGTACTCATCGTGGACGATGATGTCAGCGTCACCGAGTTGTTTTCGCGGATGCTTCGTCTCGAAGGCTACGAAGTGTGGGCCGCGCACTCGGCGGACGAGGGCCTCAGCCTGGCCCAAGTCCATCGCCCGCACGCCGTGATCCTCGACCTCCGGATGCCCCTGACAAGCGGCCTGCAGGTATTGCGTTCGATTCGCGCGGTTCCCGGTCTGGCCCACACTCCGGTCGCCATCGTCACCGGGGACTACTATCTGGCTGATGCCCAGTCGGAGGAAATCCGGGCGCTTGGTGCCGAGCTGCGCTACAAGCCATTGTGGCTCGATGAGCTCGTCACCCTCGCGCGCGAGCTCTTGACTGTGCCCGTGCGTGACTGATTCCCGCTTTCTCAAAGCCTGTCGGCGCGAGCCTGTTGACCGCACCCCGGTGTGGTTCATGCGGCAAGCGGGGCGCTACATGGCCGAATATCGTGCCCTCAGGGAGCGGTATACGCTCCTCGAGATCTGCCGGACACCGGACCTCGCCACGGAAGTCACGCTGCAACCGATCAGGCGCGTGGAGCTCGATGCGGCGATTCTCTTTTCGGATCTGCTGTTGCCGCTCGAGCCGATGGGACTCCCCTTCGACTTCATCAAGGGCGAGGGGCCGCAGATCGATCATCCGATCGACACCGCGGCGGACATCGATCGCCTGCACGTGTTCGAGCCGCGGGAAGCCTTGGCGCATGTCCTGACCGCCATCCGGCAGATTCAGATCGAGTTGAGAGGACGCGTGCCCCTCATTGGCTTTGCGGGTGCCCCCTTCACGCTCGCGTCCTATGCGATCGAAGGCGGGCATTCGAATACGTTCGCCAAGACCAAAGCGCTGATGTACGGGCATCCCGACGCCTGGCATCGGCTCTGCGAGATGCTCGCTTCCATCGTCGGCGACTATCTCGATGCGCAGATCGAGGCGGGTGTGGACGCCGTGCAGCTGTTCGACTCGTGGGTCGGAGCCCTGAGTGCCGCGGACTACCGGGAGTTCGCACTGCCCCACACGCGCCGGATCTTCGAGGCGGTCGGGGGGCGTGTACCGACGATTCATTTCGGCACCGGCACGGCCACGATCCTCGAAGAGTTGCGTGAGGCCGGCGGCGACGTCATCGGCGTGGACTGGCGCATCCCCATCGATGAGGCCTGGACCCGCATCGGATCGGACCGCGCCGTCCAAGGCAATCTGGATCCGACGCTCTTGCTTGGCCCGCCCACGCGGATGCTTCAGCAGACCGATGCCGTGCTGGCCCGCGTCGGCGGCCGGCCCGGGCACATCTTCAATCTCGGCCACGGCATTCTTCCGTCGACGCCGGTGGAGCACGTACAGATGCTCGCCCAGTACGTGCACTCGGCATCCAAACGGCCCTGACCATGGCGACGGTTGACGTCGCGATCGTCGGCGGCGGCATCGCGGGTCTGGCGGCCGCGTACGAGCTGCAGCTCCGCGGCCTTTCTGTTCGCGTACTCGAAGCCGCGGCCCGTGCGGGTGGCATCATCACCACCGAACGATTCGACGGGTGGGTGATCGACGGTGGACCGGATGCGATGCTGGTCCAAAAGCCGGCGGCAGTCGCGCTCTGCCGCGACCTCGGCATCGCCGATCGCCTGATGCCCACGCTCACGCCGCGCACCGCGTATGTGATGCGCGACGGGCGCCTGCATGCCCTCGCAGAGGGCTCCTTCCTCGGCTTTCCGCTCCGATTTGGCGCCCTTGCACGATCGCCGCTCTTCACATTTCGCGGTAAGTGCCGACTGGCGTGCGAGCTCATCATCCCGCGCCGTGAAGGCGACGAAGACGAATCGATCGGCGCCTTCGTTCGCCGACGGTTTGGAGAAGAGGCCGTCGAGTATCTGGCGGAGCCCCTCCTGGCTGGCATCCACGCCGGCGACGTGGAGCGCCTCTCGATGCGTGCGCTCTTCCCGAGGCTGCTCGAGGCAGAGCGCCAGTCCGGCAGCGTGCTTCGCGCGTTTCGCGCGCTGCGAGTGACGACGTCGCCACAGGGCGCGTTCGTCTCATTGCCCGGCGGCACAGGCGAGCTCGTGGACGCACTGATGGGCGCATTGCCGCCGGGTGTGGTGACGACCGGAGCCCGCGCGACCGAATTACGCCGGGCCGGCCTATTGACGGTCGAGTCGACTGTAGAACACGTGCCGGCCCGAGCCGTCATCCTGGCGGTGCCGGCGTACGTGGCAGGCTCTCTCTTGCGCGGCTTCGACACCACGCTCGCCGCGTTCTGCGACTCGGTGCCATATGCATCGACCGCCACGGTGGCTTTCGGGTACCGGCGCGATCAGATCGCGCACGCTCTGAACGGGAGCGGATTCGTTGTGCCGCGTGTCGAGCGCTCAGCCTTGCTCGCGGGCACGTGGGTGACGTCGAAGTGGGCCGGCCGGGCGCCCAGCGGGCACGTCCTCATTCGCGGCTTTCTTGGCGGCGGACGCGATCCGCGCCGGCTCGACGCGAGCAACGAGGAGCTCATTGACACGGCGCGCACGGAGCTCGGTGATTTGCTTGGCATCACCGGCGCCCCGCTGGTCACCCGGCTGTTCCGATGGACGCGTCAGAGCCCCCAGTACGAAGTCGGCCACTTGCAACGGGTGGCCACCATCGACGATCACCTGGCCTCGCTGCCGGGAGTCTTTCTCACCGGCAGCGGCTTCCGGGCGATCGGTATTCCCGACTGCATTGCCGACGGACGCGCCACCGCCGCGCGCGCGGCTGATTTTCTTTCTGCCCGTTCCCACTGATCACCGCCACGTAGAGGCGGGTCTTCAGACCCGCCTGTGTCTGCAGTGACGTAAGATCGCGGCATGCGTTCAGTCGCGATACTTCTCTTCTGCTCTGCCGCCGGCGTGGCGATCGCCGGCGTACAGGCGCGTCCGTCTGGCACCCTCACGCCGCAGATCGAGTCCGTGCTCAAGAGCATCAAAGCCGCGGACAAGGGTCAGCTGGCCGTGTCCGAAGAAGACGGGCGCTTTCTACGCCTGCTCGTCTCCACGCGCGGTGCACAGTCGATTCTGGAGATTGGCGCCGCCAGCGGCTACAGCGGTATCTGGCTCGGCCTTGGTGCCCGGGAGTCGGGCGGCCAGGTCGTCGCCATCGAATACGACCCGCAGCGCGCCACGGAAGCGGCGGACAACATCCGCCGCGCCGGGCTGTCGGACGTCGTCCGCGTCGTCCACGGCGATGCGTTCAAAGAGATCCCGAAGCTGCCAGGCACCTTCGACGTCGTGTTCCTCGACGCGTGGAAGCCCGACTACCAGAAGTTCTTCGACATGGTGTTTCCACGGTTGAACCCCGGCGGCCTCTTCGCCGCGCACAACGTGGTGAACAAGAAGCGTGAGATGGAGCCCTTCCTGCGCACCATCCAGACGCATCCGGGACTCTTCACCACGATTGTGTCGCCGTCTGGTGAAGGAATGTCGGTGTCGTACAAGATCAAATGAAGCCCGTGCACATCATCGGCGTGCCGCTGGACCTCGGCGGCGCGAGGCGCGGGGTCGACATGGGGCCGTCGGCGTTCCGCATCGCGGGGCTGGGCGATCAGATCGCGCGGCTCGGCCGGGACGTCGCCGACCAGGGCGATCTGCCCGCGTCCATTCCAGAGACGCAGCATCCGGTCGACAACAGCAAGAAGTACATCCACGAGATCGCGCGCGTGTGCCAGAGCCTGTACACGATGGTGCTCCGGTCCCACGAGGTGGGGGCCGTACCCCTCGTGCTCGGTGGTGATCACAGTCTCGCCGCGGGTTCGGTCGCGGCGAGCGCCGACTTCGTGCGCGACGCGACGTCGTACCCGCTGGGGCTGATCTGGATCGACGCCCACGGCGACATGAACACCCCGCAGACCACGACGACGGGCAATGTGCATGGGATGCCGCTGGCCGCCCTCCTCGGTCAGGAGCCGGCGGAGCTCTCCTCCATCGGATCGTCACCGTCGGTGCTTCCCCAGCACACCGTCCTGCTGGGCATTCGGAATCTCGACGAAAAGGAGAAGGGAAAGATTCGCGCGTCCGGCGTGCACATCTTCACGATGAAGGACATCGACCGTGAAGGGATCGCGGTGATCGCCGAACGCGCCATCGCGCTCGCGTCCGCCGGCACCGGCGGCGTGCACGTGTCCTTCGACCTCGACGCCTGCGATCCGACCTACGCGCCCGGCGTCGGCACGCCGGTCAAAGGTGGTCTCGACTACCGGGAGGCGCACATGGTGATGGAGCTCGTCGCAGATTCCCAACTGCTGGTGGCGCTCGATCTCGTCGAGGTCAACCCGACGCTCGACATCCGCAACACCACCGCGGAGTTCGGCACCGAGCTCGCGCTTTCAGCGCTCGGCAAGGGCATTCTTTAACTCCCAACTCCCAACCCGACGGCCCTCGAACACGGGCGGCGGTGTGGAGCCTTGACGGACGTAGTCCACTTCCGTGCGAAACTGAACGACCCATGTCGAGGCCGAGAGGGATGATTGCTACTGTCGACCCAGGTTCGAGCTAGAGGAGCATTGGTTGGAAACAGGGTTTCGTCACTACACGCCTCGACAGCCACTCACCGATTACGTCGTCGGCTTTTGGAGCTACGGGCACTACGCTCAGCCTCACCAGCTTGAGCGTGTGCTGCCGACCGGAACCATGAACCTCGTGGTCAGCATCGAGGGAGACGGAGGTGCGGATGTCACGATCTCGGGTGCTCACTCCAGGTACTCGTTGCTCGACACCTCGAAGCCATTCAGTGTCATTGTCGCCAGCTTCAAGGCGGGAGGAGCCTTCCCGTTTCTTGGTCTACCAGCCGATGAACTGCAGAACCTGAACGTGCCGCTCGACGCACTCCTGGGCCTCGAGGCGCGCGATCTTCGAGATCGGTTGATGGCGGCCCGTACAACGCTCGCCCGATTTCACATCCTTGAGCAATTCCTGCTCGCACGCCTCAACGAGCATAGCGGGCGGAGCGCGGCGGTCCGTTACGCGTTACACGCGTTTCAGGGTGCGGGCCGGGTACCGCGAGTCGCCAGCGTTGCCGGGCACATAGGACGACGTCGACTGGGCTGACATCGCGCTGTCGTGCGGCTACTTCGATCAACCGCACTTCGTGCATGACTTCAAGGAATTCTCCGGGGTGACGCCGTCGGAATACCTGAGGGAGAGAGTCAGCACCAACCACGTTCGCGTCCGATAATTTCTTACAATCGCGGTCGCCGCGTCTTCAGCAAGAATGCTCGGTCTATGCCGAAGAGACGCAATCGGATCGACTTCAACGACGTCCGAACGATCGCCCTCGAACTACCGGGTGTCGAGGAGTGCACCACGTCCCGTGGCCTCTCTCTGAAAGTCCGTGGAAGACTGCTGACTTGCCCGGCGATCCACAAGTCGGCCGAGCCGAACTCCCTGATGGTTCGGATCAGTTTGGCCGAGCGTGCACATCTACTCGCCGACGACCCTGACACCTACTATCTCACCGACCACTATTCGAGTTATCCCGCAGTGCTCGTTCGGCTGTCGCAGATCAGCCGCGACTCGCTTCGAGATCTGCTGGAAAGCGCGGCGCGCTTCGTGAGCGCAAAGACGACAAAAGGAAGCCTCAAAGCGAGGCGATCATGAAAGGGAGTTGGAATCTCCTGTGGGGGGGTTGGAAGTTGGGAGGTCTGTAGTTAGCGGGTCTTCTGCGCGGCGCCGTCGCTCGAGCCGTCTCGACACCCGACACACGGGCCGTGGGAAACGTGCTGCGGCCCGTGTGTCGATGGTGCAACCGGCCGGCGACCTGGTACGCCCCCTGCGGCGCTGCCCCCTCATCGCCAGTCAACCCGATGGCGTCTGGGCTCGCCAGAGTGACGCACTTCTAACGACGGGCCACCGTCAGCAGATCCGTTAACCTGATACCTTGAGAGTTGAGTTGGGAGTTGGACCCCCCTCGTCGAGTTGGGAGTTGGGAGTTATCGCGAAGCGATCAGCTTCTCCATCTCGTCCATCACCTGATTCATCCGCGTGATGGTCAGGTCGAGCGGCTCGTCGGTGGTCATGTCAACACCGGCATCCTTCAGCAGATCGATCGGATACTTCGACCCGCCCGCGGAGAGGAAGGTCAGATAGCGCTTCGTCGTGGCCTGATCTCCCGACAGGACCTTCTCCGAGAGCGCCTCGGCGGCGGTGAACGACGTGGCGTACTGGAAGACGTAGAAATCGCGATAGAAGTGCGGGATGTAGCTCCATTCGTGGGCGATGTAGTCGTCCACGACGGCCACCTTCTGATCGTGTCCGTAGTACTTCTTGGTGATATCGAGGTACAGCGCCGCCAGGGCGTCGCCGGTAATCGGCACACCCTTCTGCCCCATCTCGTGCATCCGCAGCTCGAACTCCGCGAATTGCGTCTGACGGAACACGGTCGATTTGATCCCTTCGAGGTAGTTGCCGAGCAGCGACAGGCGTGTGGGCGTGTCCTTGATCTGCTTCAACATGTAGTCGATGAGGAGCGCCTCGTTGAAGGTCGAGGCCACTTCGGCGACAAACGTCGGATAGCCCGCCGTCGGGTACGGCTGCACCTTGTTCGAAAAGTAGCTCTGCATCGTGTGGCCAAGCTCGTGCGCCACCGTGCTGACGTCGTTGTACTGACCGAGGTAGTTGAGCAGCATGAACGGGTGCACGTCGTACGCTCCACCGTTCGAGTACGCGCCCGACACCTTCCCTTCCGTCGGGTACCAGTCCAGCCACCGCTCGTTGAAGGCGCGCTGCAGCACGCCCGTGTACTCAGGCCCGAGCGGCGCCATCGCCGCGATCACATGCGTCTGCGCCTCTTCCGGCGTGTAGCGCAGGTTCACGTCGGCGACGAGCGGCGCGTACAGGTCGTAATAGTGCAGGTCATCGGTGATGCCCATCATCCGCTTGCGCAGACGCAGGTAGCGATGAAACGTCGGCAGGTGACGGTTCACGCCGTCGACGAGTCGCGTGTACACGGACACCGGAATGTTCGGACCGTTCAGCGCGCCTGCGAGATTGGTCGAGTACTTTCGCGACTTCGCGTAGAAGAGATCCTTCTGCACGTTCGAGTTCATCGTCATCCCGAGCGTGCGGCCGAAGCTGCCGAGCGCGCCGAAGAATACGGACATCGCCGCCTTGCGATCGTCGCGGTTGCGCGACGTGCGAAGCTCGCCGAAGCCGGCCTGATCGAGCTTGACGACGGTCTTGCCGTCGCTCAGCGTGATCGAGGGATACGGGAAGTCGGCGTTGGTGAGAATGGTGTAGATGTTGTTCGGCGATCCGGCAAGCGGTCCGGCGTCGGCCAGAATCTTCTCTTCGCCGTCGGAGAGCGTGTGCGGCGCCCGCCGTACGATGTCACGCAGGTAGAAGGCATAGGGCGTCAGCCGCGGCTCGGCCGCGATCGCCTTTTCGACGGTGGCAGTACCGACTTTCAGAATCTCGGGCTCGACGAACGACACCTGCGCGGCAAAGCTGGCGAAGATCTGCTGCATCTCCTGCTGCATGCCCTGCGGCCTGGACGCGCGGGTGTCCTCGTCGGATCGCATGCTGGCGTACACGTAGAGCCGCGTCAGCTCCTTGTCGAACCGCGACATCGTCTCCAGGGCGTCAGCCAGCGTCTTGGGTGCCGCACCGAGCGTGCCCTCGAACTCGCGAAGCTTCGGCAATTCGGCGGTGATCTTCTCCTTCTGCGCCCGCCACCGCTCCTCGTTCGGATAGATGTCCGCCAGATTCCACTTGAACCTGTCGGCGACCTTCGCGCGGTCGCGCTCCTGTCCCGCCATCAGCACTGTCATACCCATCACCGCCATCACGGCACACCACGGTCGAATTCGCGATCGGGACATGTGAGGCTCCCCGGGTGGACCTTTTCCACCCCTATAACCTACAACCTGTTCCCTATTACCCTTACACACTAACCCATGCCCAAACCGAGGTTGCGTGACAACTGGCCGGAATTGAGTGATGAACAGCTGCTGGACGTCCGCATGGCCGACCTGCCGGTCACGATCGAAGGCACGCTCGCCGCCCGGATCGATCAACTCCGCGCCGAGCTCGACGCGCGAGGGCTCCGCTTCCCGCTGCATTTCTACCTGTCGGATGAGTGGTTCACCCCGGATGGCGCCACGGCGATTGCCATTCCCTTCTACCTGGCCCATCCGCGTCTCGAGAAGCTCGAGGAGACGCAGATGTTCGAGGTGGAAGGCGGCGAGCACGAGTGGGGCATGCGCATCCTCCGCCACGAGGCCGGTCACGCCATCGACAACGCCTTCCGCCTTCGCCGGCGTCGGCGCCGGCAACTGACGTTCGGATCCCCGAGCAAGCCGTACCCGGAGAGCTACACACCGAAGCCCTATAGCAAGAGCTTCGTGCTCCACCTCGATTCCTGGTACGCCCAGAGCCATCCGGATGAGGACTTTGCCGAGACATTCGCGGTGTGGCTCACGCCCAGCAGCGAGTGGCGTCAGCGATACGCGGGCTGGAAGGCGCTCGGCAAGCTCGAGTACATGGACGCATTGATGCACTCGCTGCGCGAGCAGCCGGCGCGCGTGGAGAATCCGGAGGAGGCCGACCCGCTCGCTGATCTGCGCATCACCCTGCGGCAGCACTATCGCAACAAGCGCCGGCACTACGGCGTGGACTATCCCAACTTCTACGACCGCGATCTGAGACGGCTGTTCTCCGACGCGCCCGATTCCGGCAACACCATGACGGCCGCGCAGTTCATCAACCGCATTCGGCGTCCGGTCAGGCGTGCGGTGGCCGGGTGGACCGGGATCTACCAGTACACGATCGACCAGGTGCTCGAAGACATGATCGAGCGATGCCGGGAGCTCAAGCTGCGGCTGGTCGTTCCTGAGGACCAGGCCCGCCAGGAGTTCACCGTCCTGCTCACGGTGCAGGCCATGAACTATCTGCACAGCGGCGGTCATCGACTGTTCCTGTGAAGAAGCTCCGCATTCTCGCGCTCGTCCACGACCACCTCGTCCCGCCGGAGGACACGACGGGTGTTGACATCCTCGAGGCCGAGTGGAAGATGGAGTACGACGTCATCGAAACCCTCCGCGAGATGGGCCAGGACGTGCGTGTGCTCGGCATCAACGACAACCTCGGCGGCATCCGGCCAACCGCAGGGCTCTTCAAGCCGCACATCATCCTCAACCTCATGGAGGCCTTCGCCGGCGTCCCGACCTTCGACCAGAACGTCGTCAGCTATCTCGAGCTTCTGCGGCTGCCATACACGGGGTGCAATCCGCGCGGCCTGATCCTTGCGCGCGACAAAGCGCTCTCCAAGAAGCTGCTCGCCTACCATCGCATCCGCGTGCCGGAGTTCACGGTCGTTCGTCCGGGACGGAAGGTGACACTCCCGAAACGCCTGGGCTTCCCCCTCATTGTCAAGTCGCTCTTCTTCGAAGCGTCGGCCGGCATCTCGCAGGCGTCGGTCGTCGAAAACGAAGAGCAGCTGGCGCGTCGAGCGACGTTCATTCACGAGAAGCTCGGCACCGCCGCGATCGTCGAGCAGTTCATCGACGGCCGGGAGATCTATGTCGGCGTCATCGGCAACGAGCGGCTCGAGGTGCTGCCCGCATGGGAGATGTCGTTTGCCGAGATGCCGGACAACGAATGGAGAATCGCCACTGAACGCGTGAAGTGGAGCACGCAGTATCAGAAGAAGCACGGCATCACGACCAACCGCGCGAAGCTCGACGCCGGGACGCTCGATCGGATCCAGCGCGTCGCGAAGCGGGCCTACCGCGCGCTCGACCTGAACGGGTACGCCCGCGTCGATCTGCGCCTCGACGATGAAGGCCGGATCTACGTGCTCGAAGCCAATCCCAACCCCAACATCGCCTACGGTGAGGACTTCTCGGAATCGGCGGAAGCCAGCGGCATCACCTACGAGCGACTGCTCGAGCGCATCATCGCGCTGGGCCGGCGATGGGAGCCGGCCCGCACGGGATGAGGCACAATACCCACGTGCGCTACGTCAACCGCTTCACATCCGAAACGAAGCTGCTCGTCGATGCCGCGCTGGGAGACGATCTTCGCGCGTGGGCGCGCACGCGCCTGGCGGCGGACCCACATGGGACCGGCCCACTCCGCGATCAGTACGACGTCGTCAGCCTGTATTTCGACACCGAGGCGCACCACGTCTACCATCGACGGGGCTCATACGGCCGCAGCAAGTATCGGATCCGACACTACGGGACCGACGAATCGGCCTTCCTCGAGAGAAAGCTGCGAACCCGGCTGCGCCTGAGCAAGCGGCGGACGCGTATTCCACTCGAGGCGGTGCCGGCGCTCAATCTAGACGCGCCAGATCCCAGTCATCCGGGTTACTGGTTCTTGCGCCGCGTCATGCTCAGGCGTCTTCGTCCGGTCTGCGTGATTCGCTACGCGCGGACCGCGCGAATGGCCGACACACCGGAGGGTCTGGTCCGCATGACACTCGACGCCTCCGTGATGGCGGTGCCCACCAGCGTGGTGGCATTCACGCCCGAACTGGGCCGTCCGCTCGTCGAAGGCCAGATGATTCTCGAGCTGAAGTACTCGGGAGTCTTTCCACGCCTGTTCAAGGACCTGGTCGATGAGTTCCACCTGACGCCACGGCCGGCGTCCAAATACCGATTCGCGGCACACACACTCGGACTCGTGGGTGCTGCCACTCCCATCGCAAGGACCTGACGGTCTTGCGGTTGCGCTTACGAGTACTACTTTCGTGCGAATCAGTTGAGCAGCGATCATTCAATGCTGATGGTGGCCGGGGAGCTGTATCGATCGGCGCTCGCCAAAGACCCGGGCTACGCACCGGCGTGGGCCAAGCTTGGCCGCGTGTATCGGGTTCTCGCGAAGTACAGCGGCGAGGATCCGACAGACAATCTGAAGCGGGCGGACGAGGCCTTCCAACGCTCGATGCAGATCGATCCGGATCTGACCGTCGCCCACAACCTCTATACGAATTTCGAGGTCGAGTCGGGCCGAGCCAAGGAAGCGATGGCCCGGCTGCGCGACCCCTGGCTCTCGCCATGACGGCCTGAGCGCGGATTCTTTCCCGCGTGCGGGGAAGATTACGCGGTCGAGGGCTCCCATCGCCGCAAATCACTGGAATTCTCGCCGCTGGCATCCGGGGAGCGGCTCTTGCACCTCACCAGGACCGACCATGCGCCGCACAAGTATCGTCATCGCCGCTCTGACCTGGCTTGGCAGCCTCGGAGCGGTGTCCGGCCAACTGCTTCCGCATCCTTCGTTGCTCCGCAACCATCCGGCCGTCGCGTATGCCACAGCACCGGTCGCCGATGCCGCGGCCGCGCTCAATGCGCAACTGCGCCTGGGCGAGGCCACGATCGAATCCAGCGGTCAGAGCGGCTACCTGCGGTCTGTCCTCCGTGCCCTGAAGGTACCCGTCGAGTCACAGGTCCTGGTGTTCTCCAAGACCAGCTTCCAGGCGCCCCGCATCAATCCGTCGAACCCGAGAGCGATCTATTTCAACGATACGGTCGCGGTCGGATGGGTTCGCGGCGGACCAGTACTCGAGGTGGTCGCTGAAGATCCGAAGCAGGGAGCGATCTTCTATACACTCGCACAGTCGCAAGAGGGCCTGCCGCAGTTTGAGCGCAATGACACGTGCGTCTCGTGCCACACCTCGGACGCCACGCAGAACGTCCCGGGGATGTTCGTCGGCAGCGTCTTCCCCGGCAGCGACGGCATCACCATGTATGGCCCTGCATTCACCACCGATCACCGCAGTCCGCTCGATATTCGATGGGGAGGCTGGTTCGTGACCGGCCACCACCGTGCGGCGCGCCACATGGGAAACGCCGTCGCCACCAATCCATCTGACCTGGCGGCGATGATTACCCCGTCGACCGTGCACGTCTCGAGCCTCGAAGGCCGTTTCGACATGACGGGATATCTGTCGCCGCACAGCGATATCGTCGCGCTCCTCGTCCTCGAGCATCAGGCGCAGATGTTGAACCTGATCACGCGGGCGGGATGGGAAGCGCGAGTGGGGACTGACGCCGGCCGGCCCCTCGAACGTGTGGCCGAGGACCTGGTCGACTACCTCCTGTTCGTCGATGAGGCCCCTCTGGCCGGTCCGATCACCGGGACGACATCGTTCGCGGCCGGATTCGCGGCGCCGGGCCCGCGTGACCGCCGCGGACGATCGCTGCGCGACCTCGATCTGACGCGACGTCTGCTCCGGTATCCCTGCAGCTACCTGATCTACTCGGAGCCCTTCGACGCCATGCCCACTGCGGCGAAAATCGCCGTCTACGCGCGCCTATGGAAGGTGCTCTCGGGCACGGAGACCGCCGCCAGATACTCCGTTCTCAGCGCCGCAGACCGCACGGCGATTCTTGAAATCCTTCGCGAGACGAAGCCAGACCTGCCGAAGTATTTCACTGAGGGTTGAGGACACGGCCCGCTGACCCGGCGACCATTCTCATCGGCCACGCCACGACATCCAGCCGCTGCGCGAAATGCAGGAGAGGTGCCTCCGCCGGAAGGGCGATACCAGACGCCTCGGTCATCGTGTTGATCGCGATCTCCGCCGCCGCTGACTGCAGCGGCCACGGCGGGTGATGAATCTCCAGCCGGCGAATACGACCTCGTCTGTCGACGGCATACAGGCAATAGCGTTCGGTGAGGAAGTACTCGAGCGTTCCACGCTGCGGCGATCGCGGAGGGCCAACCGGCCAGTACCTGGCGACAAACTCCGCTGCCCCGGTCCGCGATGCTCGGCGACGGCTGCGATAGCGCACGGACCCGCTCTCGGCGTCAACCGTCATCGTCGCGAGATGGTACGGCAGGTTGAGCACCGTGCGTGCCGCGGCGACAGCGAGCGCGCTGGCGGCGTCGAGGCTGAAGAAGAAGACACCGGGCTTCCCGTTCATCGTAACGTAGGTGCGAACATTCAATTCCGCGAAGGCGGACACGAACGGCAGCCACGGCACGCCTCGAGGACCGACGTTCGACATGTGAAAGGGAACGATCCCGATCCAGGCCCGGCCCTCGAACAGATCGAGAGGCAGGTCGGGCGGCAGCTTGTTCCGCAGGACGTGCGCGTCAATGGGCCAATGCGCGAAGAGCAGATCGTGCCAGCTTTGCGTCATGACCCACGGCCGGTTCGGGACAGGCCATGGCCGGTGCGCGACGTGATTGAGGATGTGGTACGGAAAGTCGCGGCTCAACGAGTCGATGCAGGGCCTGACGGCTTGAGGCTGTTGTACACAGCTTCGACGAACTGATCCTTCGACCATCCCGGCGCGCTGCCGTACAGGCCGTCGTACTCCATCGTCGGGTTGGCGGCCTTGACCTGAGCGACCGTGAGACCGCGCTTGACCATGTCCTGCACGCGATCCCGGATGATGGTGACCATGTCGCGGTACTCGACCAGATCCGCTTCATCCGAGATGCGACCATGGCCGGGAACGATCATGGTCCCACCCTCGGTCTTCTCTCCGGAGATGACCAGTGCGAGCAGCTGATTCAGGCCATCGAGGACGCCGCTGATGTTGCCGCCGCGCTGGACGTCGATGACGGGATAACTGACGGTCGAGTACACGTCGCCGGCGGCAATGACATCCGACCGCCGGAAGAAGACGACGCTGTCACCATCGGTGTGCGCTGACGGCACGTGCACAAGCTGCACACCCTCGCCGTTGTAGAAGAACTCTTTGTGGGTACCTGAAAACGTCGCCGTGGGCCACGCGGCGACCGGATACGGTGCCTGTGAACCGGCCGGCCCACTCATTCGATTCAGCGTTTCTTCGTGCGCGATGATCTCGGCCCGAGGAGCCGTGCCGGTGCCAACCTGGGCGACGCCGCGACCGGACAGCGGGAGCCCGAACGCCCCCACTCGCTCGTTGCCACCGGCGTGATCGGGATGTGAATGCGTGTTGATGATGTAGCGAACCTGGCGGTTCGTCAGCTGCCGGAGCGACGCCAACACGCTGTCGGCATTCGCAGCCGTCCCAGTGTCAACCAGGATCGCTCCCAGATTGCCCACCTGCACGGTGATATTCGATCCGGCTCCGAGCATGACGTGCACGTTCCCTTGCACGTGCATTGTGCGCAGCACGCTGGGATCCTTGCGCGGCGCCGCAGTGCCCTGGGCGCTGCCTGACGTCGTGGCCAGAAAGGCTCCCCACGCGACCGCGGCGGCGACGACGCCGAGCTCGAACACGCGGGATCGGGGAGGTGTGTGCTGATGCATCTCGTGGGCTCTCACCGGCGGGGCGCGGGCGGTACCCGCATCGTCTTGATCTTGTCCATGTACTGCGGATACATCGTGTCGGCGCCGCCGCGTGTCGGCTCGACCGGCAGGCCGTGCTGCGTCGCAAATTCGGTGAGATACGGATTCTGACCCGGCAGGTAGTGCGGCACGTACGCCGGATCGCGACCTGGCACTTCGTCGTCTGCCTGACAGAAGAGCCACGCCTGGTATTGATTGGGCGTCGTGCCGACGTCGAGCAGGAGGTTCGTCGTCTTCACGACTGGCTCGTCGAGAAACACCGGGTCCTCGGTGATCGACAGCTGCGTGAGCACGTTGCCGTGACGGTAGAAGTACTCGGTCATCGTGGCCTTCGCGCTCATCGGAATGCCGTTGCGACGATGCCACCCCTGCTTGATGTGCGTCGTTCGAACCTTGAGCGCCGTGCCCTGCCACTCGCCGGTCGAGAATCCCATCCACGTGTGGGGCGCCTCGTCGGGCGGATGCTCACGGCCATCGAGCCAGATCGTCCGCTCCTGCGCGTACGTGCTGAGGAAATGCTTGATCGCGATCACGTTCTGCGTCCCCGGATCGTGCTCCTCGGTGATGCGAACGCGGATGGGCCCACGGTAGATGTACGGCGACACATGCGCGCGGCACTGGTGCTCCGGCAGCGTCAGCCGGGAGGCATCCCAGCTGTCGGCGTACTGCCGGCCGGCGGCGTTGATGGGGATGCCGAGATAGTCACCGAGCGCGGGACCAGGTCCGCGCTCAGGCTGGTCCTCGTGAAACGTGCCAACCCAGTCGCCGTTCAGAAAACTCTGCGCCGACGCCGGCACTGCCAGCGACGTGAGCAGCACCACACCGACGAAGCCATTGATAACTATTCGACCGAGCTGAAACATGAATACCCCCGGGCCCGTGCCGTTATACCACGGCATCATGAGGGCGCAGGATCGTAGGGGCCGCCTTCAGGCGGCCCAGAGCCAAGGCCCAGAGCCAAGGTGCGCCCCTTGCACTTCAACGTTCCGTGCCTGCGTATCCCGAGCACCTGCCCGAGTTCTCGTACGTTGGTGTGCACAGGTATTTCCTCACGTTCTGCACCTTCGAGCGCCGCCGACACTTTGAAAACGCCGACAACGTCGAACTTGTTTGCGCGCAGTTTGCGCACACATCCACCCGCAATCACTTCATGATTCCTGCGTACTGCTTTATGCCCGAACACGTCCATCTGCTCGTCGAAGGCACACAGGGCGACGCGGATCTGAAGCAGTTGAGTAGGGACGCGAAACAGTACTCTGGGTTCTACTTCACGCGGCACAGACACGAGCGACTGTGGCAACGGTATGGATTCGAAAGAGTTGCTCGAGTACATACAACAAGCCACCTAAGGGTGAAGGCTATCCGAAGGGCCGCCTAAAGGCGGCCCCCACGACACGACAACGGGCCGCCTTCAGACGGCCCGTGTCAGCGTGTTGTAGCCTTGGATGGCAGCGGCGGCGCCGTCTGGCACGGCGCCGGCGTGAACTTCGTGGCGTCCGGCTCCAGCCTGAAATTCGTACTCGTGTAGAACGGCCCGTTCAAGTACTTCGCGTCTTCGATGATGGTGATGACTTGCAGCCAGGCGTCGCCGTTCGGATGCGTCGGCAGCCGGTGGAAATACTCGGTGATGGTTGCATTCTCGCTGTAGGGCACGCCGTTCTTGCGCAAGTATCCCTCTCGGACGTTCGTGGTCACCACTCTGAGGTGGCCGCCGGTGTTGATCTGCGATTGCTGGCGTGGCGGTGGGCCGCCGCGAAGACCCTGACCGCCGCCGCCAGGGACACCGCGCGTCAATAATCCACCACCGGTGACACGGGCGTCCACCGGCGGTGCGCCGCGCCCCACGCCCGGGCCATCCCATTGCGCGAGCGAGAATCCCTGCCAGGTCTTCTCGGCAGGCGGCTGCTTCGTACCGTCGAAATTCAGCACGCGGGTCTGGGTGCCGGCATCGAAATCCAGCTTGAGCGTCGCATCGTCCTGCCACGAGATGCGCAGCCGGCCTGGCTGACGCATGACGCCCCCGACGCCGAACGCCTTGCACTGATTGCCGGCCGCGTTGTCGGCCGCTAGGTCCCATGCGGCGGCGGCCTTACGGCCTTCTCCATTCACTGGCACGCTCGCCACATCGCCCTTCGGCGGCGTGACCATTCTCCAGCGCCAGTCCTCGGTGACGATCGACACCCACGTGCCGGTGAGATCGATCGGCGCGGCGGCTCGTGGTACGAGCGGCGGCGCTGGTGGGCCGCCCACGCGGCCACGCTGTGCCAGCACATCTGATCGGGCCACACCGATCGCGGCCACGACGGCCACGACGGCAAGTGAGAAAGACGCGCGTCGGCGGACGGTCTTCATCGTGAACGTCCCGTCGCCGAACCGCCGGCTGTGCTCAGATCGCGATACACGGATTCAACGAACATCGATGTGGTCCACGGCCCGGTATCGGAGCCGTAGCGGCCGTCGTAGTCGAGCGTCGGTCTGGCCGCCTTCACCTGCTCGAGCGTCATCTTCTTCCCCACCATGTCGCGGATCCGATCGCTGATGATCTGCACCATATCGCGATACATCGCGACGTCGTGCTCGTCGGAAATGCGCCCGTGCCCTGGAATCACGTAGGTCCCGCCCTCCTCCAGCGACTTGCTCGGCACGGTGAGAGCGAGGATGCGATTGAGCGCATCGATCGTCCCCTGGATGCTGCCGCCGCTGTCCACATCGATCACAGGAAAGCTCGTCGTCGAGTAGGTGTCCCCGGCGGCGACGACGTCAGAACGGCGGAACAGGACCAGCGTGCCCGTGTCGTCGGCCGCCGACTCGTCGTGATAGAGGACGATCGGTTCGCCGTTGAACGGGAAGTCGCGCGTGCCTTCGAAATAGGTGTTGTACGGCCGCGCCGCATCTGGCACACCCGCCTGAACCATGCGCGCCGCCGCATTCTCGTGGGCCACGAGGGCGGCCATGTTGCCGTTCACGGTACGGCCTGCCTTCGAGATCGGCTCGTTGCCACCAACATGATCGGGACGCATTGTCGTGTTGATCACCCAACGGATCTCCTTGTCGGGCGCGAGCTGCCTGATCGCGGCCAGCACCGTGTCACTCGTGCCGGCCGCGCCGGTGTCCACCACGAGGACGCCATCCTGGCCGACCTGCACCGCGATGTTGCTCCCAGCACCGACGATCATGTGCACGTTGCCCTGCACGTGGACGGACTTCACATCGCCTGGCGTGAGACGCTGCGGCTGGTCCTGCGGACGGAACCCTCCGTTCTTTGCTGGCACCGTCGCCGCCTTCGGAGCTCCAGGCTTCCATTCCGGCAGCAGCGTTTCGGCGCCGCCGCGGAC
The DNA here is from genome assembly GCA_035293405.1 of Vicinamibacterales bacterium. Classification (GTDB taxonomy): domain Bacteria; phylum Acidobacteriota; class Vicinamibacteria; order Vicinamibacterales; family UBA2999; genus Gp6-AA40. The sequence goes on from DATDOE010000003.1 coordinate 86,427, forward strand.
GCCCTCGCGCGGCATCGCGTGCTTGGCCTCGAACTCGCCGAGCCAGGGGTTCTGACCGGGCAGGTAGTGCGGCACTTCGTTCTTGTCCTTCGGCACCTCCATGGCGTACTCGCAGTTGTACAGCCAGTTCTGGTTGCCGCGGTCCATCAGCACGAACTCCTGGCTCCGGATGTACGGCTCCGTCAGGTAGACCGGGTCCGTCGCCATCGTGACCTGCGAGAACAGGTTCCCATGGCGCATCCAGTGCTCGACGACCGTGATTCGATCGCTGGCCGGCATGCCGTCGCGGCGGAAGTAGCCGGCTTTGATGTGGGTCGTCGTGATCGTCAGGATGTCGCCGTTCCACTCGCCCGTCGAGAACCCCATGAACGTGTGCGGCGCGAAATCGGGCGGGTGCGGCCGGCCATCCAGCCAGATCGTCCGCTCCTGCTGATACGTCCCCAGATGCATCCTGATTGCGAGCAGTTCCTGCGTATCCGGATGGTTCTCCGTCCAGATGCGAAACTGGTTGGGGCCGAAGAAAATGTACGGCAGCGTGTAGGGTGCGCACTGGTGCTCGAGGACCGAGTGCCGGGCCACGTCCCAGCTGTCGCCGAACATCCGCGCGGCGTCGTTGATTGGAAGCCCGCTGAAGTCACCGGGCTCTTCGCCAGGCACGCGATCCGGCTGATCCTCGTGATACCTGCCGGTCCACTCGCCGATAAAACTGACTTGTGCGAACGCTGGTGACGCGATCAGCGCCAGCGCCCACACGGCGGCAACCACCCCGCGGTTGATGCGACTCAAGGTTCCCTCACTTCACACTTTACACTTCGCACTTCACACTTCGAGCGGCTGGCTGCTCCTGCGGCTGAGCCGCGGCTGGCGCTGACACTCCGGCACGTCTCCCACTCCTGACACGTCAGCGAAGCCAGTTCATGTCGGCGTGAGCGGCCCAATTCTATCGCCGTCGTGGTGCCGAAGTCCCTCCAAAAAAGCTCGCGGCGACCGTCGCGTTCCGTGCGAATGGCAGTAAGATCGCGATCCCGAAATGTCGTCGCACCCAGTGCCGGCTCTACCGGACACGACGCCCTCGTCCACTCCTGATACGGAGGCCCTCTCGGCGAGGCGGGCACTCGCCGCTGTGCCGGACCGCGCGGCGCGCGAAGCCGCCGCTCTGCTCGCGAGGCAGGCCTACTGCGCGCGACTCAAGGAAGCCCGTGAGCGACGCGGCATCAGTCTGGAAACGATTGCCGATCTCACCAAAGTGAACGAGGCGCTCTTCGTCGGGCTCGAGCGCAACGATGTGTCGCGCTGGCCAACCGGCCTCTACCGTCGCGCGTTCTTCCGCGCCTACGCACACGCCGTCGGCCTGCCGGTGGAATCGTCGGTCATCGAGTTCCTGCAGCTCTTCCCCGACGGCTACGAGCAGCGTGTCGCGCCGGCGCTCCCGACGACGCCCGGTCCGCTGCGGATGACGCTGGCCGGGGCTACCGGGCTTCGTATCTCACGTGTCCAGATCCTGGCGGCTCTCATCGACGGCGTCGTCGTTGCCGCGATCGCCGGCGCCATTGCCTGGTGGATGCCCGTCGGCTTCGGGATCACAACTGCGATCGTGGCGATGGTCTACTACTCGCTCGCGACCGCGTGTCTTGCCAGCAGCCCTGCGTCGCGGTGGCTGCGAATGAAAGGCAGCCGCAAGCGGGCCAGAGGCCTTCGGCTCGCGCGCTGAACTGGGAATCGTCGTCATGACACACGTCCTGCGCCACTCGCGAACGTGGACGCTGGCGCTCGCGGTCATCCTCACCGCCGGCCTGGCCGCTGCTCAGCAGAAACCGTTTCAACCAGAAGTCGGGCAACCGGGCAAGGACGTTGTGTGGGTGCCGACACCCGAGGCGATGGTCGAGAAGATGCTCGATCTCGCACAGGTGACCCCGCGGGACTTCGTCATGGACCTTGGGTCGGGCGACGGGCGCAACATCATCGCCGCGGCGAAACGCGGTGCCCAGTCGCTCGGCGTCGAGTACAACCCGGACATGGTGGACCTGTCGAAGCGCGCGGCCGCCACGGCCGGCGTCGCGGACAAAGCGCAGTTCGTGCAGGGCGACATGTTCAAGGCCGACATCTCCAAGGCCAACGTCCTGGCGCTCTTCCTGTTGCCCAGCAACCTCCTGCAGCTGCGATCGAAGTTCCTCGAGCTGCAACCCGGTTCCCGCATCGTCTCGAACACGTTTTACATCGACGGCTGGACGCCCGACCAGACGGTGCAGCTCGATGACTGCGCGAGCTGGTGCACCGCGCTCTTGTACGTCGTCCCGGCAAAGGCGACCGGGACCTGGCGGTTGCCGCAGGGTGAGCTCACGCTGACACAGGAGTTTCAGATGCTGTCCGGCACGTTGACCGCCGGAGGGCAGTCGACGCAGGTCACCGGCAGGCTTCGCGGCGATCAGATCACCCTGACGGCCGGCTCGCAGGAATACTCAGGCGTCCTGCGCGGCAACGAGATCGACGGGACCGTGCGCGCGGGCAGCGGCACCTCGACGTGGAAGGCCACCCGCACGGCCAACTGAGCGCACCGACTCTCGCACGCCGGCGCTACGCGAGATGGAACTGCTCGGTGTCGACGTACTCCATCTTGATCAACGACCAGAAGTCGATCGCGACACTGCGGAGCAGATACTCGTACGGCATCCAGCCGTACCCCTGCTGTCCCCATGTCGGACCCCACGAATTGCGAATGAGCAGCGCGCCGGTCGTCGAGCGATTGTCCATCGTGTTCGTGATGCGGACGTCGTCGTCATAGCCCACGGCGACGATCGCGTGTCCCCACGACGGATTGCCGGCCCCGAGCTCGGCCTCGGTCGGCAGCGGAATCGAGTCCGGCGCATCGGCTGAATCGAACGACGGAAACCCCCAGAATCCAAACATCGACGGTACGCCGGCGGCAAGATATTTCTTGACGCTCGCCAGCACCTCGCTGCGTGGACGCTGCGCGGACAACGAATCGTGCGCGAAGTACTTCAGCGTTTCGAAATTGTCCGCGACGGCGTACACGAACTGCGGCGGCTCGATGTCGTAGTCAGGGTGCACGTCGGTGTACGGCCAGTAGCGTTCCTCGGGGACGCCGCACAGGACGAGGGCCGCCATCGCGTGCCGCAGCCACGCACCTGTGTCGCCGGTCACCTGCAGCAGGTTGCGCGTGGTCTTGTAGACGAACAGGCGCGAGCCCTCGAGATGACGGCCCCTGGCCCGCCGCTCGTAGTATTCGACGATGCCCACCGCCGCGTGGGCGGTGCACGCGCCGAGGCCATGCTGATTCTCGATCGGGCTGCACCACTCGCGAAGGTCGACTCGCGACGGTGGCGCTTCCAGCGTTTTCCGCGTGCGCTGCTTCAACACGTCCACCATGGGCTTGATCTTGGGATGCTCCGTCGTGTAGTCGCGCGGATCGACCATCGGCGGCAGCCAACCCGTACCCACGTATTGGCGTGCGTCACGGAGCCAGATCCGTGACGGTTTCAGGAGTGTCGGCATGAGTGTCTCAGCGGGATGACGCGCCGGTGGACTGCGGATTTCTGACGATCTGTGCGAAGTAGTTGGTGATCCCGTCCGGATCCGAGAGCCAGATCGTCCGCAGGCCGGCGCTGAAGTTGCCGAGCGGCGTGTCGATCTTGATCGCCTGCGCCTTGGCCTTGGCGTCGACGGCCTCGACGTCGCTGACGACGTACTGGATCCCGGCGCTTCGTGTGTTGGCCCGTGGAGTCGGGCCGAAGCTCCACACATTCACCGTGGTCGTGCCGTGTCTGAACGGATACTTCGTGACGCCGAGCAGCGCGTCCCTGACCGGCGCGAGCTCGTCGAGCCCGACGAAGTCGCGATAGAACGCGCGGCTCTTCTCGAGATCGGACACGGTCAACCCGACCTCCATCGCGTCGTAGACCGATGACGGCGCGCCAGACATCACCACCAGCTCGACCCACTGGTTCTCGGGATCCTGCACCATGGCGCGTCTCCCGGCCGGAGTCGGCTGAAACTGCGGCGCTGGATGGCCGTGCTGGACGAACCGTGCCGTCAACGCCGCCTCGTCGGGAAAGAAGAACGTCAACACGCGGAGCCCGGTGACCTCACGAACCGCACCGGACGCGTACTCGGCGGCCGCCGGTGTGGCTTGAAGCTTCACCTGTCCGGTCCCGACCTGAAAGAGGATCATCGAGCCCCCGCCAGGCATCCTCAACAGCGGTAGTGCCTTGAGCCCGAGCATATCACCGTAAAATCCCGTCATCTTCTCGGCGCCGACCGAGAACCGCCGGAACACATTCATCGACGGCTGTGTCGAGAGCGACGCGAGTGACGAGGCCTTCGCTGTCTGTGCCGAGGCGTCAGAGGCCACGGCAAGGGCCACCGCGCAGAGCGCAAAGAAGTTCTTCATGATCTACCTGCCAAGAATCCACACGATCGTAAACACGTCTCCCAGACAGACCGTGCTACTGGTTGAATTGCCGGTCGGCGTGATGCGCATCGTGGGCGCTTCCCAGCGAAGCGTGTTCGTCCGGGTCTGACCACTCAAAGAGACCTGACCCGAGCACGTACCGCCGCCGCTCGTTGCGGGTCCCAACATCGTGATGTTGCCGAAAAACTGTGACAGTGGCGAATCGCCGGAGAGTTGTCCTGTCAACGTCGCGGTCCAGCCCGAGAGCGACGGACCCGTAAAGGTCACGTTGCCCGCCACGCTTCGATCGGTCTGGGTGATTGTCGCCGTGAGGTTGCTGATGTAACGAATGCCGTTCTGCTGAAAGTCCGACGTCCCGGTCCAGTTACCGGCGAGAGCCACGACACCCGAGGGCGGAGGCGTAGTGCTCGGTCCTCCTCCCGGGTTACCCGATCCGCCACCGCCATCGTCATTCTTGTCACTGCAGCCGCACACCAACACCAGCGCCGCGAACAGGGGGAGCGCGCGGCGCATCGAATGGGACATACCAACCGCCAATCTCAATAGGAGTCGCGAAATGTTAGAGCTTCGCGCCCCATCAAGCAATGCAGAAGCCTCCCTTCAGGAAGTCACCGGCGACCGGGACTGTCTGGCAAGTCGACACCTTCTTTCTGAGCCGATCCGGCACTCAGGCCTGTGAAAGGGCGCCAACCGAGAGGCCTAACGCCAGCCGTCACAAGCAGATCGAATGAGGCATCCACTCGAGACCTTTTCTGGCACGGCATGCGCAGTCTCTTCGCCTCTGGATAACAGGATTGAAAGTGTGCTGATCCCTCAACCGGGCATCCGTCTCTCTGACGTCCTTGCGGGACTCTCGTACGCCCTCGACATGACCGAGGGCCAGCGCGAGGGCCACGCGGTGCGGAGCTGCCTGATTGGCATGCGGATCGCTGACGTGCTCCGCCTTCCGGACAAACAGCGGTCGGCGCTCTTTTACGCGCTCTTGATGAAGGACCTGGGTTGCTCCAGCAACGCGGCGCGGTTCTCCGTCCTCTTCGGCGCCGACGATCACGGCGTCAAAGCGGACCTGAAGACCACCGACTGGTCGCACGCGCTGGAGTCGTTTCGATTGGTGGCGAGGAACGTGGCGCCCGGCCAGTTCTGGCTCACGCGCACGTGGCAGCTCCTGGCCGTGCTCGCGCGCGGACCCGCTGGGGCGCGTGACGTGGTGCTCACCCGCTGCGAGCGCGGCGCGGATATCGCGCGGACGCTGTCTTTCTCCGACGACACGGTACAGGCGATTCGCGCACTCGATGAACACTGGGACGGCGCCGGACAGCCGTACGCGCTCAAGGGTGAACAGATCCCGCTTCTGGGCCGGATTCTCGGACTCGCCCAGACGGTCGAAGTCTTCTTCAGCAGTTACGGCGTGCGCACGGCGTACGACATGGCGATCGCGCGCAAGGACCGTTGGTTCGATCCGCAGCTCGTCGATGCGCTACTGGCCTTCCGCGGCGATAGCGCGTTCTGGCGGGCGCTCGCCGAAGATGATGGCCTGACGCAGATTGCCGCCGTGGAACCCGCGGACCGAGTCCTCGTCGCCGACGAAGATCGCCTCGATCGTGTGGCCGACGCATTCGCGCTCGTCATCGATGCGAAGTCGCCCTGGACATTTCAGCACTCACGGGGCGTCGCCGACGTCAGCGTCGCCGTGGCGCGTGCCGTCGGCTACCCGGCCGCCCAGCTGCGCGACGTACGGCGCGCGGCTCTCCTGCACGACATCGGCAAGCTGGGTGTGTCCAGTCTGATTCTCGACAAGCCGGGCAAGCTCACCGACGACGAGTTCGCGATCGTGCGTCAGCATCCCATCGCGACGCGAGAGATCCTCAGCCGCACCGGCTGCTTCACGCATCTCGCAGAGGCGGCGGCCTCACACCACGAGCGGCTTGACGGCAACGGCTACGACTTGGGGATCGGCCACCGCGACCTGCCCATGCTCTCGCGCGTGCTCTGCGTGTCCGACATCTGCGACGCGCTGCGGGCGTCGCGGCCGTATCGCCCCGGCATGCCCGCCGAGCGCGTGCTCGAGATCATGGGCCGCGAAGTAGGAACTGCCGTCGACGCCTCGTGCTTCGAGGCGTTGCGGACGGTGCTCGACGCGGACCCGCTCGATCGTCCCACCGCAACCGAGGTTCCGGCGGCGAGGATCGTTCCCGCGCTGTCGGAGGATTACCGTCAAGCGGCGTGAGCCGGTCTTACCGACCGGCACACGAGTTACCCGCGCTCGCCTTCACGTTGATACCCGGTGCACTGCCTCACGGGCAGCACCGGGTACTTCGCAAAGCGCGCATCCACAAACGAGAGGCGGCACAAGAAGAAGACCGAGCCGCGGGCGCTCGTCACGACCTGGGCATGCGAGCACGACGCGCAGAGTCCGGAGTCGACCTCGTCCTTCCCCACACTCAACGCGTGCGAAGGGCTTCGAGCGCTCCCTGGTAGGGGGTGACTTCGCCGGCGACGATCGTCACATCGATGTTCGCGGTTCGATAGCCGGGCAGTCGTACCTCGAGGTAGTGATTGCCTGGCGCAAGAGCGAGCGGCTCGCTGGTGCCGCTGAATTCTTCGACGGTTCCGACGAAGACGCCATCAACCGACACCTGCGCATTCGACGGCGCGACATCGAAGCTGACACCGCCGCACGCCGGTGATGGCGCGCACTCAATCGTTTGACCCGAACCGTAAGAGGGCGTCACGCTCTCGGCGTTCGAGTAGGTGTTGCGAGGTGACGCGGCCGGGTTGTAGGAGGCATAGGCCCCGGACGAGTACGCCGCTGGGGCATACAGATCGACGTACGGGTACACAACGGGATAGCCGACCAGTAGTCCGAAGCCGACGCCGACACGAGGTCTGAACGCGTCGTGCTGCCGGCGGGCGTGAACGGCCCTGCCCCTTGGCCGCGAAAACGTCGCGCCCGGACGGCTGATCGAAGGCGGAAGCACCGGCCGCATTCCGCCGAAGGACGGCCGCTCGACGGCTCTCGGAGGCGTCACCACGGGTGGCGCCACTTTGACGTCCCGTACCTGGACCTCACGCACGGTCACCGGCTGTGTCGACAGGGGCCGAGTGGTAACGTCGCGAACCACAACGTTCGCCTGCGGCACGCGCCGCTCGTGACGGGCGCGGCGCTGGGCGTCGGCGGGTGTTGCCAGGAGTAACGCTGCGCCTACAAACGCGACCGGCACGAGGAACCGATGCCCGCCCATGACACCTCCTGACCTGATGCCCCGTCCAGCTGCGCGACCTCTGTCATCGGCAGCGGACATCAGGAGACGGAATGTGCGGGGATGAGCAACTCTTCTGCCAGCGCATTATCGCCCGCCAGACTTAGGCCTTAGCTTACTCGCTCAACCGTGATCCAATCGAGGTGAAGAAGGGACGGACAGTATCAGCTAGAAATAGACGGTCGTCGAATTCGAGCACACAGTCGACCCGGGCGCGCAGATTTTGTAGGTGTAGGTTCTGCCACGCTTGCACGAGGAGTCGGTATAGGCACCGTCGTTGGCCGTCGTCGTGATCCGGGCGCCATTGCGGTAGACATCGACGCCGGTCCAGGGCGTTTGCGTCCAGCCCAGATCGACGCGTCTCTTCGTTTTGGTCGTCGTGACCTGCGCACCGAGCACCACGGACGTGGTCGGCACCGGTGCCGGCGGCGTATACGTGACGGCGATCACATCGCTTCCCTGGTTGCCGGCGGCGTCGCGCGCCTGCACGGTGATGAGATTCGTGCCACTCTGCAAGGCGATGGAGGCCACGCTCCAGTTCGTCGTACCGCTCGCGACTCCACTGCCGCCTCGATCGTTCGCCCAGCTTACTTGGGTCGTGCCCGCGTTGTCGGCGCTCGTGCCATTCAGCGCCAGCGATGACACGGCCGTCTCATAGCTCGCAGCGGTTGTCGGTCCAGCGATCGTCACAGTTGGAGGAGCGGTATCCAATACCGGCGCGGCCGTCATCGTCCAGAGGAAGGACTGCGACGCAGAAAGCACGCCGTCGGACGCCGTCGCGGTGACCGCGTACGTCCCGGCGGTCGTCCCGACTCCGGAGACGAACCCCGTGCTGGCCATGACGGTGAGGCCGGTCGGCAGACCCGTCGCGCTGTAGGTGAGCGCCTGTCCCGCGGGATCGGTGCCAACCAACTGCAGCGTGGCTGGTTGTCCAACGATGCCCGTCCGCTCGCCGGGATTGGTGAGAGACGGAGGTGCGTTGCTGAAGCCACAGACCTCGGATGATTTCGGACTCTCGGTCGACGTCACGTACGCCGCGACGGCGAAACAATAGCGCTGCCCCGCGGTCGCGGCGGGATACGCAAAGGCCGTGGCGTTTCCCACGTCATAGCGTTGGGTGTAGGTCCCGGACTGCATCCCGACATACACCGCATACCCCGTGACCTGATCGGGATTGGAGTCCCACATCAGACTGACGGTGTCCGCAGCCGCTGGCCTGCAGACGGCCAGGGCAGCGAGGCAGAGTGTGACGATCGAGGTGTGTTTGGCGCGGGCCAGGACGGTCATGCAGCTGTCGCCTGGGAGCGCGGGTGGGAGGCCGCGAGTCCCTTGCCGTGTCAGAGCAAGATCGCGTCCCGAGTGGGGGCCGCGGACATCGCGCGATTGTGTGGAGTTCTCGGCGGCGTGGACCGCGCCCGTTGCCGGGCGCGGTCACGTTCTGTAAGGCGAATTACGTTTGTGGATCGCGCGACGCCCTGCGCCACGCTGACTCCCTCAGTGCTTCAGCGTCTTTGCCTAGAAGGAGACGCTGACCGTGTTCGAACATGTGGTCATCGCCGCCGACGAGCATATGCGATACGTGTAGTAGCCGTAGCTGCTGCTCGAGAACACGTGCGCATACGCACCGTCGTTGGCGGTTGTTGTGATGAACGTCCCGTTACGGTAGACATAGACGGTGGACCAAGAGCTCGAAGTCCACGTCAGGCTGACAGTTTTCTTGGTACTGGTTTTCGACGTCTTCGCGCCAAGCACGACACTGTTGTATGTGATGGTCAGCGCGTCGGTGCCCTGATTGCCCGCCGCGTCACGCGCCGTGACCGTGATGACATTGCTGCCGGACACGAGTCCCACCGACCCGACTGTCCAGGTCCCGGACGCGCTCAAGCTCGCGGTCCCGCTTCCGCCCCGGCTGTTCGCCCACGTCACCCTGGTCACGCCCACGTTGTCGCTGGCAGTACCGTTCAACCCCGTCGTCCCCGATGTCGTCGAGTAGGTCGTCGATGACGTCGGACCGGTGATCCTGGCGGTCGGTTTCGTGGTGTCGCCGGTTGACGCGGCCCCAATCGCGAATCCGATATTCGTCTGCGCCTCGGGTGCGTTCACGGTATTACCCGCGCTGCGCATCCACACGGCGATGCGGTAGGTCGAGTTCGCGGTCGTCGGTGTCCACGTGTAGCTCGGGCTGGTGGTCCAGTTCTGCACCATGTTCCATGTGGTGCCGTTATATAGCGTCCACTTGTACTGATAGGGTGCGGTTCCACCGGTCGCGGTCGCCGTGAAGATGATCGTCGTCCCTGCCGGTTGCGGAGCCGGCTTGTTCGGCGTAATCGCATTGATCGTCAGGACACCCGATGTGGTCGACCGAGTGACTGTCAGTACGTCGGTGCCCGTGTTGCCGGCGGCGTCACGCGCCGTCATCGTGATGCGATTCGTGCCGGTTTGCAGTGGAACGGACGCCACACTCCAACTCGTCGTTCCAGTGGCGTTCCCGCTACCTCCGCGATCGTTGACCCAGCTCACCTGGGTGACGCCGACACTATCGGCGCTCGCGCCGCTCACAGTCATCGTTGCTAAAGCCGTCGTATAGGTCGTCGCTGAGGTCGGGCCTGCAATGGCGACCGTCGGCGCTGTTGTGTCCCCGCCGGACGAGGCTGAGACTGTCCAGGTGAATGACTGCGAAGTGGTCAGCGTGCCGTCCGAGGCCCGCGCGGTGACCGAGTATGTTCCCGCAGTGGTCGGCGTACCGGATATGAACCCGGTGCTCACCATGACCGCCAGCCCGGGCGGCAGGGCATTAGCGGTGTAGGTCAGCGGCTGTCCAGCTGGATCGGAGCCCTGCAGTTGAAGAGTGTCCGGTTGGCCGACAGTCGATGTCTGATTTCCGGGATTCGTGAGTGTTGGTGGCTCGTTGCTGTAGCCACACACTTGGCCCGACTTCGGTCCCTCGAGCAGCGGAAGCAAGTACGCGGAGACGGCAAAGCAGTAGCGCTGTCCAGCGATCGCGCTCGAATACGCGTAAAGCGTCGCGCTCCCAACGTCGACACGGGTTGTCGTGCCACTCGGCGGCGTGACGTACACGGCGTATCCGGCCACCGGTAGCACGTTGGGATTCCATGCGAGGCTGATGGAATCGGCGCTCGCGGGCCGCGACGCGACGAGAGCGAGAAGGCAGACCACCGCTGACGCGGCGAAATTCGCGCGTAATTTGTTCATCAGATTGTTCTTGTTTAGGAGCGCAGGGGGGAGTCCGCGTGTCCTGCCTCTAGACACTGCATTGTCCGTGCCCACTTTGGTGCGCCCACCAAAGATGTCGGTGCGAAGCCGACTTTAGTGCGATTCTGAAAGAACTTCGGAGGGGACTGCCGCGCACCTCAGCCAGAGGGCGCGGTCATTTGTGTAGGGAAGAATTACGTTCGTGCTCGGGTGAACTACGGAGTCAGGTTCGGAACGAGTGAGACCTGGATCCGCTTCAGAAACTTCACGGGCGCGCCGTCAACAGTCGCGGGCGTGTACTGCCACGACTTCGCGGCCGAGGTCGCCATGCGATCGTACTGCGCGTTCACCGGCACGCGCATCATCGCCGACTCGACCGTTCCCCTGTCATCGATGATCACTTCGATGACGCCAACCTTCGCCACGGTCACGCGGCCTGGGTACGCGGGAACCTGCTGCTTGACGATCTGCGGTGGCACGACGTTGCGATCTTCGGCGCTGTAGAGCCTTGGCGCCTGAATCACAGGAGGGCCAGGCGCGATGACTTCGGCGACGACCGGAGCCGGAGCCGGCGGCACGAGCGCCTTTGCGCTGAGCTCGTGAAACCCGACCGCGAGCGTCCGCAAATCGGCCAGCGGTGACTGCGCCGCCGCTGTTGCGATGTCCGGATCGCCCAGCCCATCCAGCATTTCCTTGAAACCAACCGCCGCCGTGGCAAAGTCGTGCTTGTCGTACGCCGACTTCGACTCCACGTACTTCTGTTGAAGTATCGACGGCAGCATCCGCTTGCGCGCGTCCACGATCGCCGCGCGCATACGCGGCGGGATGTCGTCCGCAGTCGGACGATAGAGCGGGTCCAGCGCGACCATCGACTCGATGGCTCGATCGGCTTCCGCGGTACGGCCGACGGCCAGCAGGCAGAGCGTCCGATACAGCGCGATCGCGCGACGATCCTCACGCGGAGAATCGGCGATGGTCAGGCCGTTCAACATCGAGAGCGCGCCGTTGTACTCGGCCGACGCGTAGAGCTGGCGTGCGGCTTCAAGCGACTGCTGTGCCTGGAGACGCGGGGCCATCAACAGGAGCGCGGCAACAGTGAAGGCGGCGACGGGAGCATTCATCCGCATGGTTACTTCTTCCTCATGTCAACGCTCACCTTGGCGGGGCCGGGGAGCGTCACTGTGGTCACGACCCGCCGTTCTCCAAGCTCGGGGTGCCGGAAGACGACTTCGTGAGGACCAATGGAAACCGACACGCTGCCGATCGGAGTTTCTCCAACTCGTTCACCATCGACCCAGACTTCAGCCCACGGCACGGCGTTCAGCGCCATCGGCGCCTTCGGCAGGTCGAGCTTGATCGTGGCGGTCTGCCCTGGCGTCACGTTGACGGCGCGGGTCGCGCGGTAACCCAACGCCTCGTTGACAATCTCGAGGTCGTGGCGCCCCACTGATACCATGATGCGATCGGTCTGACTGCTGCCGAGCAGGCGCTGATTCTCGTACAGCTGCACATCGACCGGCGCGCTCACTGAAATCCAACCGGAGACCGGGGCGCCACGCGGAGCGGCCATCGGCACGACAAGCGACGCGGTCGTCCCTGCCTCAATCGTGACGCGCTGCGTGACAGGACCGAGCTCGTTCTCCAGCACCACGGTGTGCGGTCCAGGCATCAGCCCTTCAGCGGTCAACGGGCTCTTGCCGAGCACGCGGCCGTCGACGGTCACCTGAGCGCCGGCAGGCTCGGTGCGAATCTGCAACTCCCCGAGCTGCGACGAGGCGCGCGGAAGCTCGATGAACTGCGACACCTGTCCGCCGGCGGTGATCGTCACCGGCATCGAGCGCACGTCGCCTTCGGTGACCAGCTCCAGCACGTGACGCCCGGGTTTGAGCGCGATGCTGAGCGGCGTGGCACCACGCTGCTGACCGTCGATCACCACGGTCGCACCCGCGGGATTGGTCTGCACGGCGAGCATGCCCAGGTTCTCTGTGGTGGCCACAGGCATCAAGTAGCGGCGCGCCGCGAGCGTGCCGCCGGATGTCAACGCAATGAGGACGACTGCAGCGGCGATCAGCCGGCCGCGTTGGGACTGGGTGCTCTTCTCCATGACGCTCTCGGCCTCCTCCGGCCGGTCGTCGACGGGCGCCTGATCGTCCGAGCCCGCCGGCGTCGCTGCGGAAGCGACCGACGGATCGGGGCGCACAGGTGTGTCGACTCGAGACTGTGTTGATGCAACGACGTGGGGGCCCGACGAAGCGACAACGCGAGGACCGGACGATGCGACAGGTCGCGGTTGCGCCGCGGCCGCAGGCGCCGCTGACGAAGCGGGCGCCGCCGGTGTAGACGGTGCGATGGGCGCCGGCGCGACGGCGGTCGACCGAGCCGCGACTGGAGTGATCCGCGCAACCGGGCTCGTCACGTTGACCGCATCGGCCGACGCCACCCGCGCCTGATAGCGCGTCAGGAACGACTTCAACGCCGCGACCTCGCCGATCGGATCGCTGTAATGGAGGACGCGATCCAGCTCCGCCCACGCCTCGAGTGCCGACGGAAACGGATTGCGCGGATCCAGTTGCATCGCGCGCAGGAGCCACTCGCGCAGGGCGATCGGCAGCGGCTCGATGCCGCCGGTCGCCGACAACGCCCAGGTGCCGGCGGCCATCTCGCCGATGCGCGCAGGGTATTCGTCTTCGCCGACGGGCCGGCCGATGATCAGCGCCAGTGCCACGACACCAACCTGGGTGATGTCGCTGCGGCGATCGAATTGAGGACCCGAGCCGGTCCTGGGCAGCGCGATACGCAGCTTCTTCCAGTACTGCTCGTGCGAGTACTGCAGCTGATCGAGGGCGGCGCCGAGCACGTGCTCGACAATGACGAGGCGGCCCTGCGGCGTGATGATGAGCCGCTCCGGACCGATCGCGCCATGACACAGGTCCGGCGCCTTCTGGTGCAGCATCGCCACCGCATGTACCAGCTGCCGGATCAGGCAGAGAGCGGCGTCGGTTTCAATCGGGAGCAGTTGCGTTTCCGCACAGTCGAGCACCTGCGAGAGCCGGACACCAGGCACGTGCTCGGACACCACAGCCAGCGTCGTGCCGGCTTTGCCGACGCGCTCGACGCCGCGGACGCGCCCGTAATGCTCTGATTGAAAGCTCGAAAGGCGGCTGACACGGTCGCGGAGCGCGAACTCGAACGAAGAGACCCCGGTCAGTTCCTCGCGCAGCGCAAGGACTTCGAGCGGCTCGTTGGCCGCACTGACGCTCAGTCGGCGCTGTCCGAGTCCATCCTCAAACGCGACCGGCGCGGACGAAGGGTTGCGTGCAACTGCAGGGTCCATACAAGTACGGTAACGGCGTGAAACGTGCCATCTTCGTGCCGCGTACGGATCCGGGCATGGTGGTGAAGAAACCGGCTGAAACCAAAGGATTTCTGCGCAAAGAGCCGCGCAAAGCCCGTCGTCGGGACTGCGGCGGCCGACCACCCCGCTTACAGGAACGTCGGCGCCGTACGAATTTCGTGGGCGCGCAGATCGTGAAACGACGCAACCGTACGGACGACTACGCGGGACGTGCGTTCACGTTCAAGCCGCCGTCGAGGATGATCTTCGCGCCGTTGTAGTAGCGTGCACGGTCGGAGGCGAGGAACACCACCGTATCCGACACTTCTTCCATCGTCGCCCAGCGGCCGGCCAGGATGCCCATGCGCTTGCAGAAGCCCGCGACGAACTCGTCCTTTGTGACATTCTGCTGCTTGGCCATGTTCTCGGCCCACACCTCGCGTCCCTCTGTGCCCACGAGGCCGGGCACAACCGTGTTGACCGTGATCTGTTGCCCGGCGAGATCGACCGCGAGGTAGCCGGTCGCCTGATTCATCGCCGCGTTGTTCAAGGCGTGGGTCAATGCCGGAGTCCAGACAATCGTCGAAGCCGTGCCGCTGATGTTGATGATGCGGCCGGTGCCGTCACCGGGCATCAACGGAAGATACGCACGCGTGACGCGGAGCGCACCGAGGATCTTGTTGTCGAGATCCGCCACCCAGTCGCTGTCGGGCCAGAGGATCTGTCGATCCATGCGCCGCATGGGGCCGCCGGCGTTGTTGACGACGATGTTCACCGTGCCGAATTCGGCTTTCGCCGCCGCCGCGCTCGCGTCGACCTGCTCGGTCTTCGTGATGTCGGCGACCGCCGCCAGCACGGTGACGCCAGTCTCAGCGCGGATTTCGGCAGCGGTCTTCTCGAGCAGTTCTTTGCCTCTGGCCAGCAGCACGAGGTTGACGCCCTGCCTGGCCAGGCCACGACCAATCGCCTTGCCGATGCCCTTGCTCCCTCCTGTGATGAGTGCCGTCCTGCCCTTGAGTCCCAGCTCCAATGCCACGGTGTGATCTCCTCTGTTGAGCGCCTATCTTACTTCCGGTCCAGCACTTCTCGAACCTTTCGAGCCAGCGCCGTCAGCGTCAACGGCATAGAGACCGAACAGGACCTATACTTGGGCTCGGTAAAGGAAACTCACACATGGCTGACACGTCCGGACAGAACTACGCCAACCACCGACAGTTCGTCGTTCTCTACCACGTGGTCCTGTTCGGTCTGATCACAGTCACGCTGATCGGGGCGTGCGTGAACCTCGCGCAATCGTGGGGCGACCATGGACGCATCTACAGCGCCTCGTTGATCGTGGCCCTCGCCGTGGCCGTGCTGCTTCTGTTTTCATTGACCCGGATCTTTGCCCTCAAAGTGCAGGACCGCGCGATTCGTGCGGAAGAACAGTTGCGGCACTACGTGCTCACCGGCAAGCTGCTCGACACCCGCCTCACCGTCAAACAGATCGTTGGTCTTCGCTTCGCGTCGGACGAGGAGCTCGCGGTTCTGGCGAAGCGGGCGGCCGACCAGGGCCTGACCCCGGACGCGATCAAGCGCGAGATCAAGAACTGGCGGGCCGACACCTACCGGGCATGAGCGCTGGCCGCCTGCGTCACACACCCACAGAGCTGGCTTCGGGCTGATACGGCTTCAGCACATTGAGCAGGCGGGTGATCGTCAGGAGTTGACGGTTCCGGCCGTTCACGTTGAGCAACTTCAGTTCACCGCCGAGCCGGAGTGCCGAGACGTGCGCCTGCACGACCCTGCCAAGGCCGCAACTGTCGATGTATGGCACCCGCCCGAGATCGAGGACGAGATGCACTCGCCCGGCGTCGAGCTGATGGCGAATGGCATCCTTCAGATCCGCCTCGGTTTCCACGGTCAACCGCTCAGTCGGTTCGAGAATGACGACGTCGTCGTAAACGTGTTCGAGCACGTGCACGGGAAATTTTCGACCTCCTGTTCTCTCTAACGACGGTCACCCTACGAAGCGAACACGTTACTTGACACTCCGGACTATTTATCGACAGCGCCTTCGCACTCGACCAGAGCGCTCCGCGATTCACGTTGCTCGTGGCCCTGCTCGTGCTTGGCGCAGCACTCGGGACCGTCGGCGCAATCGCCGCCAGGGGCCTCAGTCGTGCCGGGCTTCAGCAACGGGCGCCGATCTAACCGACTAGCGCGCGGCCTCAATCAACTCGAGCATCAGGTTGTTCGGATCGCGAACGATGGCGATCTTCAGGCCGGGTCGAACTTCCACGGGCACACCGCCGGTCGTGACAACGGGCACGCCTGCGGCCTTCAACGTCGCGGTCAGCGCCGTGACGTCGCGAACGCGCAGCTGCAGGATCGCCGTGCCCGGATCCTGCACGCGTCCGGTCACGGGTCTCCGATCGATGTTCTTGAACTCGATGAGCGTGAATGCCGTCGAGGTTCCCGGGATCGTGGTGCGGCTTTGCCTGAAACTGGCGCCCGGCGCGCCCGCCGTGGCGGCCATCAGCTGATTGTCGTTGAACGATGCGCCCAGTTCCATCTCGAGGCCGAGCAGCCCATAGAACTTCACGCTTTGCGCGCTGTCGGCCACGGTCAGTTCGAACGCCGCACCGAACACGTTGCTCGATGCCGGGACTCTTGAATCCGCCGGCGGCGTACCTTGAGCCAGTTCCACGACGAATCCGTCGGGATCCTGGACGAAGAGGTACTGTCCGCCGTTGATGGTCGCCGGCTTCCCACCCTGCGTGATGATCGTCGCGGCGCCGAACTTCTGCAGCTTCGGCAGGATCACGCTGAGATCGCGCACGCGCAGGGCGATGTTGGCCGCGCCTGGATCGTGGAAACGCGGGGTCTGCGGCTTGCGATCGATGTCCTTGTATTCGATCAGCTCGATGCCGATATCCGAGCCGGGCACCTTGAGGGCGAGAAAGCGTGACTGTGCGCCCGGAGTGTTCCCCAGCTTCATGATCGCCGGGTTCGGGCTGAAAGGTTGACTGACGCCGACCTCCAGACCCAACACGTCGCGATAGAACTCGAGCGATCGATCGAGGTTCTGCACGATGTGGGCAAAGTTGCCCACGCCCACGACATCATCGGCGGCCGCGGCCGGGCGCGCCGACGCACATATCAGCACGGTGACCACGCCGTACAGCAGTCGTCTGACGATCTGAGACATCAGTTTTTCCTCATTTTTGGGCCGAAGCGACGCCTGATTGTAGGATAGGCCGTACCGACGCGAAAGCCGGGATGGTGATGCCGAACCGAGGGGCCAGGATCGACGTCTAACCGGCAGTTCGGTCAATTCCAACATCTGGAGGCGGCGTATGCGGTCAAGACTCCTTGTGGCGATCGGTTTTCTTGTCTGTATCCTGACGGTTCAGACGGGTGCCCAGCAACAGTTCCAGTTGTTCGCCAGCGTGGTTGACGGCACGGGGTCACCCGTCACGTCGATACAACCAGGTGACGTCCGGGTCATGGAGAACGGCGCTGATGCCAAAGTATTGGCTGTCGAACCGATTGGCTGGCCAACCAAGATTCAGATCCTGGTCGACAACGGGCTGGGACTGGGCAGCAGCAACCTGAATCAACTGCGCACCGGTGTGCGGGGCTTGATCGAAGCGCTTCCGGAAGGGACGGAGGTGACGCTCGTCGCGACGTCACCGCAGCCGCGCTTCATCCTGCGCCCGAGCACGGATCGTCAGCTGCAGCTGAAGGCGGTGGATCAGATCGCTCCGGACTCGAACGTCGGCCGCTTCGTCGAGTCGCTGAACGAAGCGATGCAGCGGTTCGAACGCGACAAGGCGAGCTTCTTTCCCGTCATCGTGACGTTCGGCACGACCCTGGGCGACACGAGGGTGATGGAACGCGACGTCAACCAGTTGATGGAGCGTCTGGAGAAGCGGCCCACTACCGTTCACGTCGTGCTACTCACCGCGTCAGGACAATCGGCCGGCGGCGGAGCCATGCAAACGGCGGTCGGACTCAACGTGACGCAGTACAGCAGGGGGCGTTACGAAAACATTGCGGCCTCGAGCCGCATCGCCAGCCTGCTTCCTGAAATCGGCGTTCAAGTGGCCAAGAGCCACGAGCGTCAGAGCAAGCAGATACGGATTACCGCCGAGCGGCCGAGCGGCTCATCGGGCAATATCGGCAAGGTCTCCATGTCAGTGAAAGGTGGGCTGACGACAGTGGCTCTTTCATTCGACGGCCGCCTGCCATAACGGCGAGAGCTTCGTGCCCGCCTTCGGCATGATCGTCCGATGGCGGGCGACGCTGCTCCCGGAGTACCGCCGGCTCACGAGCGCGGCTCCCCGGTAAGAAGCCCCGGCTGAGCCGACAAGAGTCAGTCTGCCGATGACCTGTGATGTGGCGCGAGGCACGGCACACTACGCTGGCGCAGAATGTCAATTGGTACAGCTTGTGCGAACGCGCGCGACACGTATGCGAGTACTGACTTGCCTTCTGGGCCTGACGATCGCCACGCTCTCGCTCCCCTTCCGCGCCTCGGCCGACACCATTGTCGACGTGGCGAGCTTCGCGTTTAGCGGGACCAACTTCGCGTTCGACGGCTTCCAGATCCAACCATTCGACCCGTTACTCGGCACCCTCGACGAGGTGTCGATCGGCATCACGGGCGTCCTGAACGTCTCGGCGCCGACGCTCGTCCTGCCGCTGCCTCCGCCCCCCGGCGGGCCTGGCGGGTTTCTCGGGTATTCGTACCGGATCGACGTGACGAACGAGTTCGTCGGCCTGTTCGGGAATCTCTTCGAGCTCTCCCCGGAAGCCCAGTTCGCCTTCACCGGCTTCGCGTCCGGCGCGGGCGAGCAGGCCGTGTTCAGTCAGCTCTTCACGTACGGCTTCACGCTGACCAACATCACGGACCTGATCGGGTTCGCACCGGTCGACTCGAGCGGCGTGACCATACCGCCCTTTGCCGTGGCACAACGCTCGGACTTCCTGCCCACACTCGCTGACCAGTACGTGATGGAGACCCGGTTCGCCGGATCCTTCACCCAGGGCATCCCAACACCGATCTCTCTGAGCGGTGGTGGCACCGTTCAGACGACGTACAGGTACACGCCGACTCCTGTGCCAGAGCCAACGACGCTCTTCCTTTTTGTCACTGGCACCCTCGGTCTGCTCGCCGCCCGGCGCAAGCCGCCTACTGGCTAGCTGGTAGCCGATAGCAAGAACTTGGAACCGCTTCCTGCCACCGGCTACAAGCTACCGGCTACCGGCTGTCTTTCGCGCGCGCTCCTCGCAACGAATTCGCCATCGCGTAGTTGCCCTCGTGGCACCCGTACTCGAACATCGCGTAGTCCTCGTCTCGCGCCAGTGGAAACTGCACCGTCCACGGCCGTGTCCACGTCTGCGGGTCGGTCACCGTCACCTCGTACTGCAGCGTGTTGGCGTCAACGAGCGTGAAGCGCTCGATCAGTCGAAGCGCGTCGCTCGTCGGATTCCCGTTGCCGTTTCGGCCGTACGAACCGGTCTTGCCGTTGAAATTGGTCGTCTCCACGACCAGGATGTCACCCTCCCAATGCCCACGCGGGTCGCCCATGTAGGAGCGGATGGCCGCGGGAAGACGCGGACGGCCATCCAGTGGAATGATGCGCGTCTCGTGAATCATCTCGTGACGAATGATGACGGTTCCAGCAACTTGCAGGATCTGCATGCCGGTGTTGTAGAGGTTGGGGAACGCAGACCCGAGAACCCCACGCGTGATGCAGCGGTCATAGGGCGTCAAATCCTCAGGCCGCTCGTAGGCATAGGTGTCTGCCGACGTGGTGCGCCACCGTTCCGCACGGCGAGCGCCGTCCTCGGTCATCTGCGGGAGCCGGCCATTCGGAGGATCGACGATGAGTGAGGCTTGCCGCGACGCCCTTCCGCGTTCCAGCCAATGCGGCGGAGGCGCGGCCTCAGGCGAGACGTCCGACTGGGCTCGAACCTGCGCGGCCGCGAGCTCGGCGTCGGTCAACTCAGCGCGCAACCCGAACGATACCGGCCGCTCGAAGGGCACTTCCACCAACGCTCCGCTCGGCCACATGCCTTGCAGATCAGGATCGCCCCACGGCATGCGCGGTGGTACGAACCGGCGGGCCGGCGACGACCGTGCCTCCTGATCAGCGGCGCGCTGGAGCGTTCCCGCAGCGGCGACCGCAGCCGCAAGACCGCCGGCCACCACCAGTGCGATCCAGAACGAGCCGGTGCGACGATGACCCATTGACGTGATCATAGCCACAGTCCCGACGACCGTGGTACGGTGACGCAGCGTGTCCACAATCTCGCAACACCAGAAGCTCGGCGCCTTCGCCAGCCTGATGCTCGCGATGCGCTCCAAGCGCACGGCTGCCGTCGTCCTCCAGTCGTTCTCATCCGGGCTTCCGCTCGGCGTGGTGTGGTATGCAATCCCCGACTGGATGCGCGACATTGGCGTCGACATCCGGGTCGTCGGCTTGATCACGCTGGCCCAGGCGCCGTGGGCGTTCAAGGTCCTCTGGTCCCCCCTCATGGACCGGTATGTGCCGCCATTCTGGGGGCGGCGCCGAGGATGGATGGCGCTGACGCAACTCGCGCTGTTCGTCGTGACGCTGATGCTGGCTGGCGTCGGCCAGATGCCCGAGGCGATCTGGGTGGTCGGGGCGCTCGCGATGGCGATGGCCGTGGCGTCGGCCTCACAAGATATTGCGATCGACGCGTATGCGGTGGAGGTGCTTCACAAGGACGAGCAAGGCGCCGCGTCGGGTGCGCGCACCGCGGCCTACCGGGCAGCGCTGCTGGTGTCGGGCGGGTTGACGATCACGATGGCCTCGCGCCTGGGGTGGCCCGCAGTGAACGCGCTCATGGCCCTGGTGTACTTGCCGATGCTGCTCCTCACCTGGAAGTCGCCTGAGCCCGATGTTCCGGCGCCGCCGCCGCGGACGTTGCGCGAAGCGGTGTGGCAGCCGTTCCTCAGTTTCCTCACGAGGCGGCAGGCGCTCGAGATCCTGGCATTCGTCGTGCTCTACAAGTTCGCCGACCAGCTCGCGCAGGCACTGACGAGGCCGTTCCTCATCGACATGGGGTACAGCGCCGATCATCGCGGGATCGCCCTGGCCACCGTCGGGGCAACGGCCACCATCGTCGGCGCCTTCATCGGCGGCTGGGTCACGACGCTCGCCGGCCTCGGCCACTCCCTCTGGATCTTCGGCTTCCTCCAGTTGTTCTCGAACGCCGGCTACTTTCTGCTGTCGCGTCTCGGCGAGCCGAATCTGCCGGCCATGTACGCGGCAACCGGCTTCGAGCTGCTGACGTCGGGGATGGGGACCGGGGCGTTCTCAGTGCTTCTGCTGCGACTGACGGAGAAGCGATTCTCGGCCACTCAATACGCGCTGTTCTCCAGCCTGTTTGCGCTGCCTCGTGTGCTCGCCGGACCCATCACCGGCTTCGCTGTCGATGCCCTTGGCTGGTCGACGTTCTTCCTGGCCACGATGGTCGTGGGTATTCCCGGCCTCGTGATGCTGGCGAAGTTCGTGCCGTTCGGCGTGCGCGAGCCTGAATTCGACCTGGGTACGCGCTCGGATGTCGCCGCGCCCGTCGTCGCCACTCCCCTGCTCGCGCGGGGCGTCACCGGCGGCGGCGCGGTGGCGGCGCTGTCGATCGGCGTGCTCGCGCTCGTGGACGCCCTCAGCGTGATGCGCAGCAAGCCAGAGGCTGGATTCGATTTCGCGGGAGCGTTGTGGCGCGTGTCGCATCCAGCCGGCACTGGCGACTGGGTCACGATCTTCGGTGTCCTGGCGTGTGCGCTTATTGGGGGACTATTCATCGCGGCGCGCTACAGCCTTCGCCGCGCCGGTTGATCCTCACCCACGCGCAGGCTGAAGCCTGCGCTCTACGGAAATCACCCACCCCCAACCTTGCGGGGCGTGCGAACCTTCTGGAAGACACCTCGTGAGGTCGCGGTCTTCCACGGCTGAGCGGTCTGGTGCTTCGGTGCCCGCTTGGACGTGACGGCGGTTTCTGGCGCGGGCTCGGGTGCGTCTGCCGCCGCTTTGGCGTGCGCGACGCGAGCCTCGGCTTCGTCTTTGCCAAGACAGCACTGTTTGTACTTGCGGCCCGAGCCGCACGGGCAGGGCTCGTTGCGTCCAGGTCGGGGGACTTCGGTGATCATGACCTCTTGATACTACTCGACCGCGCGGGCTGAAGCCCCGCGTGCCAGGGGGATGTGCTAGCATCCGCGCCGATCGGGCGGTCCACTTCGACCGGCGGTCATGGGCATGAGGAGACAGGATATGAAGACCCACAGCTTCTGGATGTGCGCAGTGATTGTGACCATCGGCCTCGGATCGCTGATGCATCCGTCTCCACGCGCGCAAGGCCGGCCCGGTGGATCGACCTGGACGCCTCCGAAGACGCCGTGGGGCCATCCCGATCTTCAAGGTTTGTACACGAACAAAGACGAAACGAACACGCCGCTCGAACGTCCGGATCAGTTTTCAGGGCGTGCCGCGCAGGACTTCAGCGCGGCCGATCTCGCGGCGCTGGCCAAGCAGCGGCAGGCCCTGGCCGCGAAGATCGCCGGCGGCATCGGCGGCGCGGAGACCGGCGCCGGACCGACACACTGGTACGAGCATCTGCAGGGTACCGGCAGCCGGCCGTGGCTGATCGTCGATCCGCCCGACGGCAAGCTGCCCGCCATGACACCGCAGGCGATGAAGCGCGAAGCCGCGGCCGCGCTCCTCAACGACGCCCGGAACGGCGAGGGACGCGCCGACTCGTGGCTCGATCGAAGCCTCTACGATCGCTGCATCACCCGAGGGCTGCCCGGCTCGATGATGCCCGCCATCTATGGCAACGCCTACGAGATCGTCCAGACGCCCGACTCGGTCGCGATCCGCTACGAGATGATCCACGAGACGCGCGTGATTCCGCTCGACGGCCGTCCTCATGTGAACGAGCGCATCCGCTCCTACTTGGGCGATCCGCGCGGACACTGGGAAGGCAACACGCTCGTGGTTGAAACGACCAACTTCACCAACCGCACCCATTTCGGCTACAACAACCGCTTCAACAGCGAGAAGTTCCGGCTCGTGGAGCGTTTCACGCCGATCTCGCCGACCCAGGTGCAGTGGGAGGTGACGTTCAACGACCCGGAGGTGTGGACCAGGCCATGGACCTTCACCATGCCGCTGACGCGTGACCAGGGGCAGCCGATCTTCGAGTACGGATGTCACGAAGGAAATCTGGGGCTCGAGCACATCCTGTCCGCCGCACGGGCGGAAGAGCGGCGATGATCCGCTGGGGCCGCGTACTGGTGGAGCGGCCGGGACCCGACGCCTGCTCCGAGTGAGCGCGCCCGCTACAGCAGTGGCCGCATCTGCCAGTCCGGGTCGTTGACGATGGCGTGGTACTCGGCCGGCGTGATCGAGCGCTTGGAGTACTTGCAGTAGACGACGAACTTCTCTTTCGCCTCGACCCAGTCGGCCCTGATCACGTCGCAGGCGAATGACGGGGCGGATGCCGCGCTCAGCTGGAGCGATTCGCCTGATTTCGGCAGGGCCGGGACCGTGACCAGCTTCAGGAACCTGACCGCGCCGTTGTCGATGACCTTGTCATCTTCGTTCGGCGACTTGAGGGTGAGCCGGGGAATCTTGAGATTGACCTCGACGACGACTTCACGTGACATGTAGATAGTCTTTTCCGAGGCAGGACAAAAGCGCCAGCAGAAAAGCACGCCCGCCGCCCGGCGGGCGCGACACTGTTGACACCAGGTTGACACCAGCACTCGTTCGCGCTATATGTATCCACCGTGGTTACATCCACGGCGAAGCGATTTCGCCCCGAGGCCGGCGAGGAGCCCGCCGCCCTGCTCACGCCGGCGGTCTTCCATATTCTGCTCGCCCTCGCCGACGGCGAGTCCCACGGCTACGGCATCATGCAGGACGTGGAGCGTTTCACCAACGGTGATACGCGGCTGGGACCGGGCACGCTCTACCGATCGATCCAGCGGATGCTCGTCGACGGCCTGATCGAGGAGCTGGCGATCGCCCTCCACGACGAGGTGGATGACGACCGCCGGCGCTACTACCGGCTGACCGCCACTGGCCTTGCCGCGGCCAGGCGCGAGGCCAGCCGCCTCGCCGACCTGGTTGACGCGGCCCGCCACCGCGACCTGCTGCCTCCACGCGCAGGGAAAGGACGAGCAGGATGACCGGCCCGGTTCCTGAGGACTTTCACACCATCACGCCGCAGCTCGTCGTGAAGGGCGTCGCCGCGGCCATCGACTGGTATACGAACGCGTTGGGCGCGCACGAGCTGCTGCGGAACATGGCGCCAGACGGCACGTCGATCATGCACGCCGAGCTCCTCCTGGGCGACTCGCGCTTCTTTGTCGTCGATGAGTTCCCCGGGCCGATGGCCTCGCCGGCGACCCTCGGCGGCTCCCCGGTGACGCTCCATCTGTACGTCAGGGACGTGGATGCGCTGTTCACTCGGGCGGTCGATGCCGGCGCCCACGTGCTGATGCCGGTTGCCGATCAATTCTGGGGGGATCGCTACGGCATGGTCACCGACCCGTTCGGCCATCGCTGGTCCATGGCCAGCCGCATCGAAGATCTGTCTCCGAAGAAGCTCCAGGACCGTGCCAAAGCCTGGGTCAAAGAGCAGGAGCCGTCATGACCTACGCACGCGCTGCCGCAGCCACGTTCGCCGCGTTTCTCGTGTCGAATCTATCCGCGATCGCGGTACACGGGTTCATCCTCGCCCAAGACTACGCCCCGTACGAGGGGACCCTGCTGCGGGACCAGGTCGGGTGGCAAGCCCTTCTGCTCCCGGTGGCGCATCTGTGCTTCATTTGCGGACTGGTGTGGGTCTACGCACGTGTGCCGCTTGGCGGTTCAGCCGCCGTGCGAGGACTCAAGATCGGAGTCGTCGGCTGGATGATGGGACAGGCGCCGCTCTGGCTCCTGTGGTACGCCGAGCAGCCCTGGCCCGGTGATCTGGTCGTGAAACAACTCGGGCTCGAGCTGCTGTCGTCGCTCGTGATCGGCGTCACCATCGCACTCGTCGCGGGCCAGTCTGTGCCCACAGCCGTTTCATCAGCGCAGACGCGCTCGCTGGACATGCGGACGTGAATTCCACCGACTGCTGAACGCCCATGGGAATTTCATCCCTTGCGATCACCACGAACCCCAGCTTCGGGAAGTAGGCGGCCGCCGTCGTCGTCAAGAGGTACAACGCCGGAAGCCCTCTCGCGCGCGCGAGGCCGGTCACAGCCTCGACGAGCTGGCGTCCAAGACCTGTGCCCCTGAATCCACGATCGATGACCACCGATCGCAGGAGGCCGCCCTCGGCATAGACCTCGAGACCGGCGGCGCCGACCACGTGCCCTTGGCTGCGCGCCACCAGCGTGGTCGCGAGGTGATCGGCCAGGCCCTCGAGCGGCAAGTCGTCCGCACTCAGCAACCGCGAGATCGCGGCCAGGTCTTCTGGTTGCGCGGGTGTGATGCCGGTCGTCATGCGCTGAAGTAGGCGGGCAGATCGGGCATCACGCCATGTCAGGATGCCACAGATGAGTCCGCGGGAGACCCTGGAAGATACCGATTGGTGATCGTACGTTCGAAGCTGTCGTCAGCGCGTGAGCCCGATCACTTCGTATCATCTGGCCAGGATGCGAGGCTGGCCAGCGCGGCCCTCATTCGCCGGACACCTGCATACTGCACGAGCAACAGGCCGGCGATGCCGACGAGATATGTCGTCAGCCGTCCCGATTCCGGCTCGACCGAGCGCTGCGCACTCGTCCCGTAGTCCCCGTGGTTCGGCCGGCCGACCAGCGGACCGATGACGAAATTGCCTGAGATATTTCCGGAGAAACGCCTGTCGTGCTGCTGGGCCCACGACCGGAATTCCTGTCCGGCGTCACGAGTCCAGTCGAGGCCAGCGCGGACCGGCGGCGCTCCTGCCGCGGTCGGCCACGCGGCGAGGGTCAGCACCAGACACACGGCGCTCAGCGCCGCGCCCCACAGGGTCCGAAGGAAGAGATGCGTCCACACAGGATTGGCCATGACGTGCTCCGGTAACGGCACGTCTCAGCAAACGCGATTCCACTTCCTGTGCAGGCGTCCAAGCCCGGCCGTTCATCAGCTCGAGCGTGAGGCGCGTTGAGGGCTCACGATCAGCGCTTGCGCACGAACACCTGATCGCCTTCGACGGTATGAACGGTGAAGTCGCTGACCGCACCGCTCGCGTCCTTGTGGAACACCACGGGGGCCCCTGATGCCGAAAACGTGGTCTCCGATTCCGCCGTCAGGAGAAACCGTCCGCCCGTCGACGGCGCCGCCACGAGCCGGCCGTTCTCGACGCTCACCGTGAACGTGACGAGCTCTCCGGGCGGGCCCTTCATTTCGTACGTGCCTGCATAGCTCGAGAGGATCGCCGGCGCGATCGTCACGACTGTTCGGCTCTTCCGGCGATCCTCGTCAGTCACCACGAAGTGCTGCAGAGACTTTTCGTTTTCGTTGCAGACGGTCTCGAGCAGTTCCGTATCAGGCACGAGCTCCGCGGCGAGCGTAATCGTCCAGGGACGCGTGTACGCCTTGGTGTCCTCGAATGTGATCTGCACCTGCATGTGGCCGAAATCTTTCCGGCGATAGCGCTCGGTCGTGCGAAGCGCCTCGGTGTGGGGATGGCCGCCGAAGTCCAGCCACGTCCGATCATTGAAGCCGGCGCTCTCGATGACCAGCGTGTCACCGTCCCAGCGACCCACTGAATAGCCCATCCACGTCGGATGGGGATCCACCGGCAGCGAGCGGCCATCCGTGAGGATCTGGCGATACACGCCAGACTGGGACAGTACCGCCATCGTCCCCGTGGTCTGCAGGACCTTGAACATGCCGAAGTTGTACAGCGGACCAACTTCCGGCATGCAGCGATAGGCCGGGTGGTCCTTGCTGAATTCTTCCGACCGCTGCTTGAAGAGCGTCTCGGCCCATGGCAACACGTCGCCCGGCTTCAAGTCCGAGGCGATATTGAGGTCGTAGCCGCCAGGGTCGATCCGCCAGATGCCCGAGAGATCAGGCTTCCCGTCGTGCGTCTTCGGCGCCGGCGCGGTGAGATTGGGCTTGCCGTCAGCGGTGCGCGGAATCCCCGGCGTCGGCGTCTTCAGCCACTGTGCGTCGGCGGAACCGCAGACAGCGAGGACAAGGGCGGCGCTGATCGCGCCCGTGAGGTGCAGGGAGCGTGTCATGCGCGAAAGTATGCCGGAAACCGCGCCGCTTGACAGCCGTTACATACTTCTAGACAATATGTCGCTATGCAACACATCAAGCCGGGCATGCTCGATCGCGAGTTGAAGAAAGGCAGTGCGGAGCTGCTGATCCTCTCGCTCGTCGAGGACCAGCCTCGCCATGGCTACGATCTCAGCAAACTCATCGAGGCCCGATCGAACGGCGTCCTGAAGTTCCGCGTCGCCTCGCTCTATCCCCTGCTCTACCGGCTGGAGAAGCGCGGCTGGATTGCCGGCCGCTGGATCGAGAAGGCCGGACAGCGGCGCCGGCGGTACTACCGGCTGACGCCGGCGGGCGCGAACGTGCTCGCCTCGCAGCGCAGCACCTGGCGCGCCTTCGTTGAGGCCATCAGCCGCATCACGGGCGTGGACAATGCCTAACTGGCGCGATGCGATTCTCCATCGGCTGGTCGGTCTTCGCCTCGCCCCGGCGCGCGAGGCCGAGATCCTCGACGAGCTGTCGCAGCACCTCGAGGATCGCTTCAACGAGCTGCGAACAGCCGGGGTGGCGGACGAGGCGGCGGCGCGCGAGGCGCTGAGCGAGCTCGATGAAACGGACCTCGTGCGCGAGCTGACCAGGGTCGAGCGCGACACGCTGCAGGAGCCAATGGCAATCGGCAGCGCGGGTCCAGGACGCCTCACGGGCGGACTCTGGCACGACGTCCGGTTCGGTGGGCGGCTCCTCGCCAAACACAAGAGCGTCACCCTCGTCATCGTCGTCACCCTCGCGCTCGCGATCGCCGCCAACGCGATCGTGTTCGGCCTCGCCGACCTGTTGTTCATCCGGCCGCTGCCCTTCGCCAACGCCGCGCGCCTGACGCAGGTCTTCGCGATCGACCAGCGCACCGGTTCGGACCGCGAGGTGCTTTCCGTGCCTCAATTCCTTGACGTCGCCAGGCAGGCCTCATCCTTCGACCAGGTCGCGGCGATGATGCCGCGGCAGTTGTCGCTCACCGGCGTTGGTGAGCCGCAAGCCGTGGGCGCGCTCATGGTGACGGCGAATCTGTTCGAGACGGTGGGCCTGGACGCGTTCGCCGGCCGCACGTTCCGTCCAGGCGAGGACACACCGGGACGGTCGAGTGTGGTCGCCCTCAGTCATCGATTCTGGACCACTCGCTTCGGCGCCGACCGCGCGCTCATCGGCCGGACGGTCAGGCTGAACGGCGTCGATCACACGGTGGTCGGTGTGGTCACGCCGGCCATCGAAGTGGGCACCATGGGTCAGGTCGACGTGTGGCTGCCGCTTGAAACGGCGTCAGTCGTGAACCGGCGGCGGGAGCGCGCCTTGGCCGTGTTTGGCCGCCTCTCCGAAGGCCAGACAGTGGCGACGGCCAACGCGGAGCTCGCCACGATCGCCACCCGGCTGCGACGCGACTATCCCGTCACCGACGCAGACCTCCAGCTACACGCGCTGTCCTCTCGCTCGGCAAACGTGGACACGAATACTCCGACCATCACCGCGCTGCTGGCGATCATCGTCGGGGTCGTCCTGCTTTTGGCGTGCGCCAACGTGGCCACAGTCATGCTGGCCCGCGCCACCGCGCGCCAGCGGGAGATGGCGGTTCGCCTGGCACTCGGCGCGACACGTGGACGCCTCGTGCGTCAGCTCATCTCCGAAGGACTGCTGCTCGGCCTCCTCGCGGGGGGCGTTGGTGTAGCGCTCGCGGCCGCCGGCGTCGCCGGCGTCAGACGCCTCTCGCCGGACGCATACGTCCAGCTTCTGGCCATCAACACCAACCTCCTGCTCTTCGTCTTCGCGCTGTCGCTGGTTGCGCCGGTACTCTTCGGAGTCGTTCCGGCACTGCGGTTGTCCCGTCCTGATCTGAACGACGCTTTGAAGGAGGGCGCGCGGGACGGCGGGCCATCCCGCAGGTCGACCCGCGGCCGGACCCTGCTCGTCGTCACACAGGTCGCCTTCGCGCTGACTGTCCTCATCATCGCCGGCCTCGTCGTCCGATCGGTCATCGTCCAGGAGCGGACGCCGCTTGGCGTCGCGACCGACGGTGTGCTGTGCATGAGGGTGCGTTTCGATCCTCCGAAGTACGTCGACAACGCCGCGCGCGTGCGCGCTGTCAACGCGCTGCTCACGCGCATGAATGCCGTGCCAGGCGTCGTCGCGACAGCGGCCATGTCCCGCACACCGATTGTCGATACCGAGCCGCTTCAGCAGTTCACGATCGTTGGCGGCCCAGCACCGGTACCGGGACAAACCCCTTGGGCCGTCGAGTCCGCGATCACCGAAGCCTATGGCTCGACCTTCAGCGTCCCCCTGGTGGAAGGGCGCTTGTGGACCGAGGACGATCGCCGCCTGTCAGCTCCCGTCGCAGCCCTGAGCCGTGAAGCCGCCAAACGATACTGGCCGGGAGAGTCGCCGATCGGACAGCGAATCGTGATGCTCGACGGGACCGGTAGTCCGGTCGGCGATCCCATCGAGATCGTCGGAGTGGTCGACGATGTGAAGTCGAGCGCGGTGACGCAGCCGGCGCCGCCCCGGATCTACCGGCCCTTGACTCAGACGCCGGAGAACGTGGCGTTCGCGGTACGCGTGCGGGGCGATGCGGCATGGTCGGCACTCTCGGTGCGAGAAGCCGTGCGCGACGAGGATCGCGATCTCGCCGTGGCCGACATCAGAACCTTCGCCACGATGCTCGAAGCACAGGGCCGGACCCGCGAGCTGCTCATCGCGCTGTTCACGGGATTCGCCGGCATCGGGCTCGTCCTGGCGGTGACCGGCGTGTACGGCGTCACCGCCTTCTCGGTCGAACAGCGCCGCCGCGAGGTTGGCCTTCGCCTGGCGCTCGGCGCCACCACAAGGGATGTCATTCGCCTGCTGGTCACGCGCAGCTTCCGGCCGATCGCAACCGGCATGGTCCTCGGCACGCTCGGCGGCTGGGCGATCTCGCGCACGATGCGCGGCCAGCTGTTCGGCACCGGTGTGTTCGACCCGTCCACGTACCTGACCGTCATCGCCATCGTCGCCATCAGCGGATTGATCGCGAGTCTGGTGCCGGCCCGCCGCGCTGCCTCGGTTGATCCGATGTCAGTGCTCAAACGTGAATAAGGAGATTTCCATGCATGTTCTTCGAATGTCTGCACTCGCCGGTGCGCTGCTCCTGTCCTCGGTGACCTCTGTGCTCGCTCAGACTCCTGTTGATCCCACCGGCCATTGGGAGGGCGCCATCACGGCGCCGTTCGGAGAAGTGGTCATCGAAATCGACTTGGCCAGGAACGCCAAGGGCGAGATCACGGGGACGTTTGGAAACCCGACGCAGAACCTGAAGGGCTTCCCGCTCTCTCAGATCGTCGTTGACGGCCGGGCGATCGGTTTCGCGATCAGGCCGAGCGGCGACGGCGGTGGCAGGTTCCAAGGCATCCTCCTCGCCGACGGGAAGTCGATGTCCGGCGACTTCGCCGCGCCCATGGGGACCGTGCCGTTCAACCTCACGCGGACGGGTGAGGCCAGGATCGAGCCGGCGCCGCGCAACGCACCAATCGCCAGCGCGCTCGAAGGCACATGGACGGGCACCCTCTCCGCGGGTGGGAAGGAGATTCGCCTGCTTCTGAAAATGGCGAATCAGGCGGACGGCACGGCTGCGGGTGTCATCCTCGATCCTGAGACGGGTGTCGAGGTCACGCTCGGCCTGACGGTCAACGGCTCAACGCTGACGCTCAACGCCACGCCGCTCAAGGGCAACTTCTTCTCAGGGACGTTGAATCAGGCAGGAACGGAGCTGGCCGGCACCTACACCGAAGGTCCGCTGACGCTCCCGCTGATCTTCAAGCGTTCGTAACGTCCGTCATACGCGGGGGTCCGGCGTCAGCCGGACCTCTTTATCCATTCTGCCGCCCCGGGAAAATCGGCAAACTCGAACGGCAGGCCGCGGGATGTCATCCAATCGGCCACCGCAAATCCCGTGGCGCGCGGCCAGGGCTTGAGCTCGTGTGGCTTGTAGCGGCGATACTCCACGAGCTCCTGGCCCAGCCGGAGCTCACCGATCGCGACGGCGTGGTAGCACAACATCACTTCGTTCTTCCGGTCGAAGATGTAGTTGCCGATGGGTGTCATCGTGGTCACGTCGAGGTTCAGTTCTTCCTTCACCTCACGGGCCACGGCTGCCTTGGGATCCTCCTGCGCTTCGAGATAGCCCGTAACGAGGGCGAACCATCCATCGGGCCAGCCGGCATTGCGCGCCAGGATCATCTCGCCTTCGTGCTCCACCAGCGCACCGATGGCGGGCGTCGGATTGGTGCGCTGGATGAATCCGCACGACGTGTCGGAGCAGACCCGACGTGCCAGCCTGCCCGGCGACGCCGGCCGCTCGGTCGTCGGCCGCCCGCAGCGAGGACAGAACGCGAAGGGTTCGATCATGCCGGTGCCTGGGTCATTCCTCGCCTCTTCCGAGCTTCTCCTCGAGGACGTGACGGGCGCTGGCCCAGTGCAGCACTCCGTAGTACTGCGACGGTCTGTTGTGAGAGAAGTACTCGTAGCTCGAGGAAGTTCACCTCGCTTCGCCCGCCGAGCGGTCCCAGCGCGAGGGTTTCACCGGCGTTCGGCAACAGCTGTTTTCGCCGGCGCTCGAGCGACTGCCGCACACGCACTCGCCAGAAGGCATCGTGGTTTTCCGACGGCGCCACGTTCAGACCTGAGAAGGCTTCCTGCAGCTCGGCCCTCGAGATCTGCTTGATCGACGCCATCTCGGCGCTCGTCAGCGGCCCACCGAGCGCCCTCGTCATCGATGGATCAACGGTGAACGGAAAATCTTCATACCAGAACCCGGCCTCAACGGTGGTTCTGAACCGCGGCGATTCGCAGGCCGCGCACAGCACCGCCACGGGAACGACCGCGGCGATGCCGATTCGCCAGCTCACGTGAACCTACCCGCGCGCCGCCTTGAGGGCGCCCGTCCACCAGGTCAGGTGATCGAGGAGCGCTGTGGCGCTCTGCTGATTGGCGTCGGTGTTGATCTCGCTGATGTCCTTGATGAACCACGGGTTCGGAATGTGGACGGCGAATCGCGTGGGCGCCATGTCCAGCTCGATCGCGACGGCCCGCAGCTGTTCCACGCCACGGGCACCGCCGGCGCCGCCCCAGCTCACGAACGCCACTGCCTTCCGGCTCCAGGCGAAGTAGACGTAGTCGAGCGCGTTCTTCAGCACCGCCGGATACCCGTGGTTGTACTCGGGTGTGCAGATGATGAAGCCGTCGGCGTCACGGATCTTGTCGCGCCACTTCACGACCGCAGGGTTCGTGTAGCCGTCCTTCGCCATTCCCGGCGGCATCGCCTCCTCGAAGAACGGCAGCGGGTAGTCGCGCAGGTCGAGGAGCTCGACGTCGAGATCTGGGCGTACCTTCGCCAATTCGAAAATCCAGTGCGCCGGCTTCTCGCTGAAGCGATTCGCGCGTGTGCTGCCCACGATGACTTTGATTTTGAGTGTGCTCATTCGGCGGCTATTGTCACACAGGCGGACAGGCGTTCTGAAGACCTGTCTCCAGGTAGATCAGGAACCGTCAACCCCAGCGACGTAGAATGCTTCGAGGAATCATTCTCGGAGGTTATCGGCATGTCCGACCATGACGCATTTGCCGAGCGCGGTCGCGCGCTCGAAAACGAATACTTCAAGAACAAGGATCGCGAGCTCATCGAGCGGATGCGAAAAGCCGCGGCGGCCAAGCAGGCCCATAGCGATCTGAGCCGCACCTCCGGTCTCACGGATCCCGCGCTCGTCCAGGATCTGCTCGACCTCGGGTTCACACCCGACACCATCAGCCTGCTGCCGCTCCTCCCGGTGCTCGAGATCGCCTGGGCCGAAGGCGGCATCACCGCCGCGGAACGCGATCTCATCGTTCGCCTGGCCAGAAGCCGCGGCATCACTGAGAACAGCGCCGCCGATCGGCAGCTGACCGAATGGATGGCCACTCGGCCGGACGCGAGGGTCTTCGAGCGCGCCGGGCGGCTGATTGCGGCCACGCTCGCCTCGACAGGACAAGAGACCGCGACGCTGAGCGTGGACGACCTCGTCCAGTACTGCGAAAAGATCGCCGCAGCCTCGGGAGGAATCCTGGGGCTCGGCAAGATCTCGCCGGAAGAACGAGCGCTGCTCTCCCGGATCACTGTGGATCTGAAGACACGACAAACCTGAGTCGCGCTATCCGCCGGCGATGGCGCCGATCACGAGCAACGGCTCGGTCCCTGTCGCCACTGGCTCTGGCAGCAGCGTATCCGGCAGCTCGTGCGACAGATCCTCTTCACACGCGAAGAACCTGAGGAACGGCCGGCGCTGCTGCGTCACGTGGTCGCGGATCGTCCCGCGCAGCATCGGGTAGGTCGCCTCGAGCGCGTCGAGCACCGCGCGCTGGGTGACGGGGCCAGGGACGTCGAGCGTGACTTCACTGTCAACGCGCGCCAGCGTCCGCAGATGCACGGGGAGGACGACTCGGATCACGTGAGTGTCTGGACCTCCACCGAGAGGACGGCCGGGAGATCGCGGACGATCGGTGCCCAATTGTCGCCGGCATCGGTCGACGCGTACACCTGTCCGCCGGTCGTGCCGAAGTACACGCCGCACGAATCCAGCGAGTCGATCGCCATCGCATCGCGCAGCACGTTCACGTAGCAGTCGCGCTGCGGAAGCCCCTTCGTCAGCGGCTCCCACTCCTCTCCGCCCGAACGGCTCCGGTACACACGCAGCTTCCCGTCCGGCGGATAGTGCTCCGAGTCGCTCTTGATCGGGACGACGTAGATCGTCTCGGGCTCGTGCGCATGGACATCGATGACGAAGCCGAAATCGGTCGGCAGGTTGCCGCTGACTTCCCGCCACGATTCCCCGGCGTCATCGGTCCGCATGACGTCCCAGTGCTTCTGCATGAACAGGACGTTCGGGCGGGTCCGGTGCATCGCAATGCGGTGGACGCAGTGCCCGACCTCGGCATCCTGGTCGGGGATGTGCTGCGATCGCAGGCCTCGATTGATCGGCCGCCACGTCGTCCCGCCGTCGTCGGTACGGAATGCACCGGCGGCGGAGATGGCGATGAAGATCCGCTTCGGATCCTGTGGATCGAGCAGGATCGTGTGCAGGCCGAGCCCACCGGCGCCGGGCGCCCACTGCGCCCCGGATCCGTGGCCGCGCAGTCCGGGCAACTCATGCCAGCCCTTGCCGCCATCGGTGGTGCGAAACATCGCGGCGTCCTCGACGCCCGCATACACCGTGTCGGGATCGGTCAGCGACGGCTCGAGATGCCAGACGCGCTTGAACTCCCAGGGATGTGGGGTGCCGTCGTACCACTGGTGCGTGCCGGGAACGCCGTCATATACCAACGTGTTGTCAACCGGCTCCCAGCTCTTGCCGCCGTCGCTCGAGCGCTGGATGAGCTGCCCGAACCAACCACTCGTCTGCGACGCATATATCCGGTTCGAATCGGCAGGAGATCCCTTGAGGTGATAGATCTCCCAGCCTCCAAAGTGGGGACCGTTGACG
The DNA here is from genome assembly GCA_035293405.1 of Vicinamibacterales bacterium. Lineage (GTDB taxonomy): Bacteria > Acidobacteriota > Vicinamibacteria > Vicinamibacterales > UBA2999 > Gp6-AA40. The sequence continues at coordinate 121,415 of DATDOE010000003.1, forward strand.
TCCCATTTGGTGCGCGTGCCATCCGATGTCAGGACGAACGCGCCTTTGCGCGTGCCAACCAATACGCGTACTGAGCTCATCCCGTGTCCTCCACGGCCGGTCCAACAGGAGCGGCCCTACGCCCTCTCGAGGGTTGGGCCACACCGCGGCCCTCACTGTATCGTCGATCCAGGGCCATCGAGATCGACATCCCAATGGCTGAGTTTTCAGAATATCTGAGGATCGTACGGTAGCAGCGGCTCGATCCCGCGGGTTATGATCGGGACTCCCCTCATAGTTCGGTCCCCTGATGGCCTTCTCCAGAATCGGTCGCCTCATCGGCAAGCTTCGGGAACTCCTCAACCTTCCCCGTCGAATCCATGACGACGTCCGTCGCCTCGAACGCGCGACGCACGCCGACACCCGCAACATCCAGATCGCGCTCAAGCAACAGACGAAACGCATCGAGGATGTCCGATCGCGGCATGCGAAGCAGCAGGCCGAGCTCGAACAGGAGATCCAATCTGTTCACGCAGAGCTTCGCGATCGCCTGCTGCAGTATCACCTCCAGCTTGGGAGGCTGACCAGCTTGATCGAGGGCCGCGCGGCGGGCGAGCCAGAGGCCTATTCGGCCTCGATCCCCTTCTCGGTGGACGTGCCGCCACCTCGCGCGTTTGGTCAGCCATCGACAGAAGAGTGGCTCGAGCTGGCACACTGCCCGGCCTGCGGAACGGCCGATCGCACCATTGTCTGCAAGTGGAACAAGTCCATCCTGCTCGACACCGCCCCACCAGACGACTCGACTATCTACGACTACGCGCTCTGCCACGGCTGCGGCATCGTCTATGCGACGCGGCGTCCGGTCGGCGAGCGGCATCGCGCTCTGATGGATGACTTTCCGGACACCATCGGCCGAGACCCGGCCGGCGCCGCCGCCAATCCGATGCTCAACCCGTACCCGCTGTCAGACAGCGATCGCGAGCGCTATCGGAAGATGATCGCGGGTGGCGTGTTCGTATCCGACCACGAGAAGCGGGAGCATCTGTCGCAGGTCTACAAGGACCGGTTGGAGAACGCGGCGCACGTGGAGATCCTCGGTAGTCAGATCGATCTCACGGGCGCGCGAGTGCTCGAGGTCCGCTCCAGAGCAGGCACCATCGTCGAGGGGTTGCGCCGTCACTATGGCGCCACGGTGATGGCGATGCCGATCTTCGAGAGCCAGCAGCTGATCGTGCGGGAGCTCTACGGGATCGAGTGTTCGGACGTGATTGACTACGACCAGTTCACGATCCCGTTCGAAGGGGCCTTCGACCTGATCGTGTGCAATCACATGCTCACGCACGTGGTCCGGCCGGACCGGTTTTTCTCGTCCCACTGAGGCCCGCGCTCGTCCCTCGGCCCTTCGGCACGAATCTCTCCTATCAACCACTCCCGAAGTAGACCGTTTTCAACCGGCGTCGCGACGCCGAGCAAGGAGATTGGACGATGGCGAGACGCATCAGCGCGTTTCTCGTGGGGCTCGTCTGCGTACTGGCAGCCACTGTCGGCGCGCAGGAACGCTTCGGCAGCCTCACGGGCACCGTCACAGATACCACCAAGGCGGCCGTGCCCGGCGCGACCGTCACCGCCACCAATAAGGCGACCGGCGCCGCGCGCGTCGTCGTCTCCGGCGCTGACGGGACCTACAGGGTTCCCGATCTCGATCCAGGCCGCTACTCGGTCACCATCGAGCTGCAGTCGTTCCAGAAAGTGGTCGCCGATGACGTCATCGTCCTGTTGGGCAGAACGATGAGTGTCGATGCCGAACTGCGGCCCGGGGTGCTCACCGAAGTAGTCAGTGTCACGGCGGAAGGCACAAAGCAACTCGATCTCACGAGCGTGACGCTCGCGCACAACGTGACCGCGGAAGAATTCGACCGCATGCCGAAGGCGCGCAGCTTTCAGGGCATCGCGCTGACCGCACCGGGTGTGAATGCCGGTGAGATCGAAGGCGGGTTCCAGGTGAATGGCGCGAGCAGCGCCGAGAACGTTTTCACCGTGGACGGGGTCGCCACCAACAGCTTGATCTACGGGAGCTCCCGGCAGAACACGGTCTTTGAGTATCTGCAGGAGGTGCAGGTCAAGACCGGCGGCATCGGCGCGGAGTATGGCGGCGCGCTCGGCGGCGTCATCAGCGCGGTCACCAAGTCTGGTGGCAACACGTTCACCGGCGAGGGTCACTACTACTACATCGGCAACGGGCTGAGCGCCGGACCGGTGAAGCGGCTCGTGTTGGATCCCGCGGATTTCACCACCGTCGGCTATTTCCAGGACGAGAAGCAGGCCAACAATCAGAACGAGTTCGGCGGATCGATCGGTGGTCCGATCGTGAGGAATCGCCTGTTCTTCTTCGGATCGGTCTCCCCGCGAGTGGTCCGCCGGACCAATGACTATCTCTTCACAACCGGCAGCGAGGTGGGGACGGTCGATCAAGACCAGACCGCCTGGCAAGGGTTCGGCAAAGTCACCTACGCGGCTGGCCGCATCCACGCCAACATCAGCGCGCTCATGACGCCGACCCGTTCGACCGGGCGTCTGCCCGCCTACGATTCAACCGGCACGAACTTCCTCACCGCGTCCTCCGCGGCCAACGAGGCGAACCGGACGCGCGGGTTCGAAGCCGATCAGAACAACATCGGCGGGAACCTCGATGTCACGGTCGGCAACAACGGTTACATGAGCGTGCGCGGCGGCTACTTCTACGACAACTACAAGGACACCGGCGTGCCGCTGACCACGAGCTACACGTATCAGGCACAGAACTTCAACGTGCCCGGCGTGCCAGCGAGCCTGCAGGGCCCGATCGGCACCGTCAACACCACGCGCATTCAGATCAGCAACTTCGACACGACCAAGCAGGGCTTCGCCCAGATCGACTACAACCACTCGTTCAACGGGCTCGGCCAGCATCTCGTGAAGGGTGGCTGGGGCATCCGTCGATCGGTGAACGACGTTGACGTGTCTTACCCGGGCGGCTACGTGTATCTGTACTGGGGGCAGTCATTCCGCAGCACCGCCACCGGCCAGACGGGCACGGGCACCTACGGGTACTACCGCGTCGACGACCTCGCAACACGCGGCAAGGTGCAGGCGGACATCCAGAACCTGTACGTGCAGGACTCCTGGACGGTCGGTCCGCGGCTCACACTCAATCTGGGGCTCAGGACCGAGAACGAGAAAATCCCGACGTTCAGACCTGACATCGCCAAGTACGCGTTCCAGTTCGGCTTCCCTGACAAGCTCGCTCCACGTTTGGGTGCGACCTATGACGTGCGTGGCGACGGCCGCGTCAAGGCGTTCGCGAGCTGGGGGCGCTACTACGACTGGACGAAGTACGAGATCGCGCGCGGATCGTTCGGCGGCGACCTCTGGCACGTCTACTACCGGTCGCTCGACACGCTCGACATCGGCAGCCTGAATCTGGGCAACATGCCCGGCCGCGATCTCTGGGGCAGCGCGACCGGCTTCCGGGACAACCGGCAGACGTTCATCAACAACACCGATCCCGACATCAAGCCGATGTACCAGGACAGCTTCAACACCGGCATGGACTTTCAGCTGGGTGGCACCATGGCGCTGGGCGTCCACTACATCCACAACAACCTGGGTCGAACCATCGAGGACATGGGATCGATCGTGGACGGCGACAGCATCTACGTCATCGGCAACCCCGGCGAGGGGGCCAACACGATTACGCCACCGGCGTATCCGAACACCGCGCCCTTCGCCACGCCAAGGCCGAAGCGACAGTTTGATGCGCTCGAGCTCACCGTGGAGCGCCGTTTCTCGAACAACTGGTTCGCGAGCGCGAACTACACGTTGAGCCGTCTGTACGGCAACTACTCTGGTCCCGCCAACTCCGACGAGATCAGCACCCCGACGACCGGCACCAGCTCGACCACCGCGCAGCAGCAGGTCGGCTCGATCGCCCGCCCCGGCAGCAACGCGCACACCGGCTGGGACATCGACGAGGTGCTGTGGGATTCGCATGGCAATCTCGACGTGCGCGGCCGCCTGGCCACCGACCGTCCACACGTCGTCAAGCTGTACGGCGCCTATCAATTCGGCATGGGCACGCAGGTCGGCGCGTTCTTCTACGGCGGCAGCGGCACACCGATCAGCACGCAGGTGGTCGGCCAGGATCAGTACGCACCGCTCGTCAACGGGCGTGGCGACATGGGACGCACGCCGATCCTGACGCGGACGGACTTGCTGATCTCGCACGAGCTGTCGCTCGCGGATCGCAAGCGGCTGCGGCTCGAGCTGAACCTCCAGAACCTCTTCAACCAGAAGACCGCGACACACATCTTCAACTTCCTGAACAAGGGCGCCCCGGCGGGCGGCCAGACGCGGCCGGCCAACGCGATCGACTTCTCGGAAGTGAACCTGGCGGCGGGTTATGACTACAACGCGCTCATCCGAGCGACACAGGAAGGCGCGGGCTCGTACGACCCGCGCTACGGGATGGACGATCTCTTCAACCCCGGACTGCAGGGTCAGTTCAGCGTGAAGTTCATCTTCTAGCCACGCAGAACACTAAGGACACGGAGGAACTCCCACACGTAGGGCGGGTCTTGCTCTTCAGACCCGCCCTCCTTTCGGTCGTTGGTCGTGGCATGATCGAGACGAGGGCGACTCGACGTGCACATCACCATGGTCAAGAAGCGGCTGGCCGACGGCACGGAATGCCGTAAGTGTCAGGAGGCGACCGCCCACCTGCAATCGCGCGGCGTCTGGAAGCGGATCGATGAGATCGTCTGGGCGCTCGAAGACGACCCGTCGAGTCCAGGCATGATGCTGGGACAGCGGTTCGGTGTGGAGCGGGCGCCCTTCTTCGTCGTCCGCGACGAGCGCGGCGAGGCGGTGTACGTCAGCGTGCTGCAGTTGGTACGCGAGCGGTTCGACGCCGCCGTCACCGCGGCACAGCAGGCGCAGGCCATCGACCCTGACGACATCGGCGGAATCTGACCCGAATCACCGCGTATTGGCGGCGTGCAGGCCGCACTCTTTCTTCGTCTCTTCCTCCCACCACCATCGTCCGGCGCGCTCGTGCTGTCCCGGATTGGTGGGCCGGGTGCAGGGCTCACACCCGATGGAGATGAAGCCGCGGTCGTGCAGCCCGTTGTACGGCAGGTCATGATCGCGGATGTAGGCCCACACCTGCGCCGACGTCCAGAAGCTGAGAGGGCTGAACTTCACGAGCGGCCGCTCCGTCGTGCCGAACGTGCGATCGAGCTGAATCACCGGCACGTGGGCGCGCGTGCCCGGACTCTGGTCCTTGCGCTGCCCCGTGACCCAGGCTCCCAGGGGAGCCAGCGCGCGCATGAGCGGCTCGACCTTGCGGATGCCACAGCACTCCTTGTGGCCGTCAACGTAGAACGAGAAGAGGCCCTTCTCTCGCACGAGGGCCTCAACCGCAGCGGGCTGGGGCACGAACGCCTCGATGGTGACGCCGTAATGCGTGCGGACCTTCTCGAGAAACTGATAGGTCTCGGGATGCAGGCGCCCCGTGTCGAGCGAGAAGACCCGGAACGGTGCGCCAATCTTCCTGGCCATGTCGATGAGCACCACGTCCTCGGCGCCGCTGAAGGAGATCCCGATGTCCGGGGAGTAGTGCGTGAGCGCCAGGGCCAGGATGTCCTGCGGCTCGCGGGATGCGTAGCGGTCAGCGAGCGTGGCGAGCGCGGAGAGGTCGAGAGCCATCGCTCGACCGTACCACGGGGCACTGCCTCCCGCAAGACGCGCAATCCGTGGTAGTGGGTCATGTTGGGCGAGCGCAGAGGAAGCAGGGCCCGCGGAGCAAAGTCAAACGCAGAGAGCGCAGAGGGGCAGGGTTACGCAGAGAACTGCATGCCACACGTGGCCTGCCATGACTGGTAAGAGTGACGGCTAGATGCCCTTCAGCCGCATGATCCGGCGCGTTGCCGGCGAAGACCTTCTGACGGTCCGCATCCGAGAGCGCCATCTCGCTGAGATTGCGAATGGTCTCTCGGATGAACATCGGCCCCTTCTCGGGATCGAACGGCATGTCGCTGGCGAAGAGCACCCTGTCGGCGCCGAAGAACTCGAAGCCGCACTCGACGGCCGGCCGCGCGCCAAAGAGAGCGGTGTCGGCGAAATACGGCACCATGCCGCCCATAACCACGCGTACTGTTGATACAATCCGGCGGCACGCGTCGTAAGTGTAAGGTCAGTTACGTACCACTCTGGGAGGCACCGTTGATCATCGACTCGCACGGGCACGTCACGGCGCCCGACAGCCTGTATGTCTACAAGGCACAGATTCTCGCGCACCGGGGCGCGCATGGCCGGGGCGGCAACCTCGCCAACGACGAGGACGTGAAGAAGGCGCTGCATTCGCCCGTATTCGGCGGCAGCTCTCATCTGGATCAGCTCAAAGAGGTCGGCACCGACATTCAGCTCATCTCGCCGCGTCCTTATCAGATGATGACCAGCGAGCACCCGCGTCTGGTGAGCTGGTTCGTCGAGGAGACCAACAACATCATCGCCAGGCAGACCCAGCTCTTCCCGGACACCTTCCGCGGTGTCTGTGGTCTGCCGCTGACCCCTGGCGTCAGCCCGAAAGCGGTGCTGCCGTATCTCGAGAAGTGCGTGAAGGAACAGGGGTTCGTCGGCCTGCTGCTCAACCCGGATCCCGGCGAGTGCAGCGGCGTCGAGACACCGCCGCTCGGCGATCGATTCTGGTATCCGCTCTTCGAGAAGATGGTGGAGCTCGACATCCCGGGACACATTCACTCGACCGGATGCCGATCCGAGCGGCTCCCCTACTCGCTCCACTTCATCAACGAAGAGAGCATCGGAGTCCTGTCTCTACTCAACTCCGAGGTCTTCAACGACTTCCCCACGCTGAAGATCCTGGTCTCACACGGCGGCGGTGCGATCCCCTATCAGGCCGGCCGGTTCGAGGCGAGCTCGCTGCGAGGCAAGGGACCCCGCTTCTCCGAGAAGATGCGGAATCTCTACTACGACACCGTGCTCTACACGAAGGACGCGCTGGAGCTGCTCTTCAAGACCGTCGGCGTGGACCGCTGCCTGTTCGGCACCGAGCGGCCCGGCGTCGGCACCGTGAAAGATCCGCGAACCGGCAGGTGGATGGACGAGACACGCTTCACGATTGAGGCCATCGACTGGCTCACCGACGCCGACAAGAAGCTGATCTTCGAGGACAACGCGAAACAGGTCTTCAAGCTCAAAGTCGAGAAGACCGTTACGGTGTAGACATGCACATCCTGACTTCGCGCCGCACGTTCCTTGCGAGTACCGCCGCGTTGCTCGCCGTCCCGACATGGCTTCGCGCGCAGACGCAGAAGATCGTCATCAACTACCCGACACGGAGCGGCGCGTCGTGGCACCTCTACCTCGCGAAAGAGGGCGGCTACTACCAGAAGTACGGCCTCGACGTGGACCTGCAGTTCGGCGTGCACCCGACCGGCGTCGCCATGCTCACGAGCGGACAGGCGGTGATGGTGAATCACTCGCTCGAGCAGGGCATGCTGGCCGGGACCCGCGATGCCAGCGCGTTTACACTCGTCGGCAGCTCGTCGAACAAGGGGCTGTTCGCGCTCATCGCGCAAAAGGAGTTCTCGAGCCCCAAGCAGCTCAAAGGCAAGCGCATCGCCATCGGGCAGATCGGCGACGCGCCATACAACTACACGGTGGCGCTGCTCGGCACCTTCGGGATCGGTGTCCGCGACGTGCAGTGGGTCCCGGTCGGCACTGATGTGAGCGGCCGGGCGGCAGCGCTCCAGACCAACCGCGCCGATGCCACGTTCCTGACCGCGCCGAACTACTTCCGCCTCGAGGAGGCGGGCTTCAAGAATCTGGCGAATCTGGCCGACTCTCCGGTCTATGCGGCGACGGTGTATCTCTTCAGCCGCCCGGCGACGGTCGCCAATCCCACGCTCGCCGAGTCGATCATCAAGGCGCACGCCGAAGCCATCAAGCGCTTCTACGACGACAAGCCGTTCGCCGTGAAAACCTACATCGGCTTCGACAAGCAGCCGGAGGCCGACGTCTCGCGCATCTACGACCTGTACGCCAAGGGCAACATCTTCGATCGCATTCCCTACGTCATGGGCCCGGCGGTCAAGGCGATCGTGACCCAGCAGGTGGATCAACGCATTGCCGCGGACCTCAAGGCGTTCGACTTCCACAAGATCGTCGACAACACCATCGTCGACCGTCTGGTGAAGGACGGCTACTTTCAGAAGCTGTTCGGGAATAGCATCAAGGCCGAGGAGCAGAGCAAAGCGAAGCTTGCCTTCAAATAGACAGGTTCCAAGTTCCCCTGCACGAATGCACAAGCTCGACATCAATGGACTGACCAAGCGCTACTACGTCGAGCGTGACGGCAGGCAGGTGCTGGCCCTGTCCGACGTTTCGCTGTCGGTGGCGGAGGGCGAGTTCGTGGCCATTGTCGGTCCGAGCGGCTGCGGCAAGACGACACTCCTCAACATCGTTGCTGGTCTGCTGCACTACGAGGTGGGCACGGTGGCCATCGACGGCGCTCGCGTGGACGGTCCAGGGATGGATCGGGCGGTCGTGTTCCAGCACGCCAGCCTCCTCCCATGGCGGACCATCGCCGGCAACGTGCGCTACGGCATGGAGATGCACAAGCGCTTCGACCGGGCAACCATGCGCCAGCGCACCGACGATTTCATCCAGCTGGTAGGGCTCGGCGGCTTCGAGCGGCATTACCCGTCCGAGCTGTCCGGCGGCATGCAGCAGCGGGTCAACCTGGCGCGGGCGCTGGCGTCGGATCCGATGGTGCTGCTGATGGACGAGCCGTTTGCCGCGCTCGACGCACAGACGCGCGAGCATATGCAGGCGGAGCTCCTCAAGATCTGGTCGGGCACGCGCAAGACCGTGCTGTTCATCACGCACCAGATCAACGAGGCGGTGTACCTGGCCGATCGGGTCGTGGTGATGAGCCCGCGGCCTGGCCGCATCAAAGGCGTGCTCGACGTACCCTTCGAGCGCCCGCGTCCGCTGACCGTGAAGCGCGACCCGCGGTTCGTCGGGCTCGAGGACGCCATCTGGCAGATGATCGAAGAGAAACCTGGCGCCGCGGAAACACTGGCTGGATCGTAGCGATGGCCGTGAAGACCGACGAACTGATCGAGGTGCCGCGGCGCAGCTTCTACAAGCGCCACGAGGCGGCCATTCTGGGCGGCGCGGCCGTGGTCGTGGCGCTCGCCTTCTGGCAGGCATTGTGGTCGTCCGGCAAGATCTCGCCGCTCTTCTTCACCGGCCCCTCTTCCATCGTCAAGCGGTTCGCGGAAGAGTGGACCGACGGGCGGCTGAAGTCGGACATGATCTACAGCGGCACCAACTTCGCGATCGGTGTCGGCCTGGCGATTGTGTCGGGCGTGGCCTGCGGCGTGATCATCGGCTGGTACCGGCGGCTGGCGATGGTGTTCGAGCCCTTTCTCACCGCGCTCTACTCCACGCCGCGCGTGGCGCTCGTGCCGCTCATCCTGATCTGGTTCGGCATCGGAATGTGGTCCAAGGTCTTCATCGTGTTCATCAACGCGTTCTTCCCGGTGCTCCTCAACACGATCGGCGGCGTCAAAGCGATCGACGCCGACCTGCTGCGCGCCGCGCGGTCGTTCCGGGCGTCGGACTGGCAGATCTTCACGACCATCGTGCTGCCCGGATCGGTGCCGTTCATCCTGACCGGGGTCCGTCAGGCCGTGGCCCTCGGGCTCATCGGAGTGGTGGTGGGCGAGATGTTCGGTGGCAGCGAAGGCATCGGTTACATGGTCAACTACGGCGGCCAGACGTTCCAGACCGACGCCGTCTTTCTCGGCGTCGTCATCATCGCCTTCGCCGGCATCGTGCTGACGTGGCTTGCCGAGCGGCTGGAAAAACACTTTTCACGCTGGCGCCCGGAGCGCTAGCGAATCGAGTCCCGGATCCCGAATCCCGGATCCCGAGTTGGAGCATACACATGGCAGACATCGTCCTCGGTATCGGATCGTCACACGGGCCGCTCCTGTCCACACCGCCGGAGCAGTGGGACCTCCGCGCCAAAGCGGATCGCGAGAACAAGAATCACTGGTATCGCGGCAAGACCTACGACTACGAGCAGCTGCTGCAGGCCCGCGCGCCGGGGTTCGCGCACGAGGTGACCGTCGAGAAGCGACGCGAGCGCTTCATGCAGTGCCGCAGCGCGCTCGAGGCGCTGGGGAAGAAGTTCAACGAGGTGGCGCCGGATGCCGTCGTCATCCTGGGCAACGATCAACGGGAGTTCTTCAACGCCGGGCTCACGCCGTCGATCACCGTGTATCGCGGCAGCGAGATCAGTAACGTCCAGCACCTCAATGAGGACGCGCCAGGACTCAACATCGCCGAGCCGGCCAACTCGCCCACCGAGGGCGCGACGTATCCGGGGGCTACGGCGTTCGCCGATCACATCCTCGACTCGCTGGCCAACGACAACTTCGACCTGGCCACGTCCGACCAGACGCCGAGCGGCGCGCCACGCGGGGGCATTCCGCACGCTTATGGCTTCTTCTACCACACGATTCTGCAGGACCAGACGCCGCCGAGCGTGCCGATCATCTTGAACGTCCACTTCGGGCGCAACACGCCCAAACTGCGGCGCTGCCTGGAACTGGGCCACGGGCTGTACAAAGCGATCTCGAGCTTCACCGGCTTCAAGCGCGTGGCGCTGATGGCGTCGGGCGGGCTGACGCACTTCGTGATCGACGAGGACCTCGACCGGTCGGTCATGGAGGCGATGAAGGCCGGCGACGAGCGCGCCCTCGCCAACCTGCCGGAGAACGTGTTCAAGATCGGCACCGCCGAGATCAAGAACTGGTACCCGGTCGTCGCCGCCATGAATGCCGCCGGGCGCAAGTACCATCAGGTGGACTACGTGCCCTGCTATCGCTCGGAAGCCGGCACCGGCAACGCGATGTGCTTTTCGTACTGGGAATGAGAGAGAACCGGGATTCGGGATCCGGGATCCGGGATTCGAATCCCGTCCACGTTTCGAGTCCCGAGTCCCGAGTCCCGAGTCCCGAGTCCCGAGTCCCGGATCATGAGCATGGACAACTTCATCACTCGCCTCAGCCGGCTGGATGCCTGCGCCATCTCTGATGCGCTGGACAAGCTCGGGCTCCACGGATCGGTGTCGGGCATCCATCGCTACTCCACCGATCGCCGTATCTCCGGCCGCGTGGTGACCGTACGGCTCGAGAAAGATGATGGCCGTCCCGCGGCCTCGCGTCATCTCGGAACAACGGCCATCGAAGCGGCGCAACCGGGGGACGTGATCGTGCTCGAGCAGCGCACGGGCATCGATGCGGCGTGCTGGGGCGGCAACCTGACACTCGGTGCGCAGCTGCGCGGGATCTCCGGCGTGATCATCGAGGGCCCAGGACGCGACATGGACGAAGCGCGCCAGTACGACTTCCCCGTCTTCGCGCGTGACCATACCGCTCGCACGGCGCGCGGCCGCATCGTCGAGACCGGCACGAACGTGCCGATTACCGTGGGCGACGTCTCCGTCTCACCTGGGGATTACGTAGTGGCCGACGGCAGCGCCGTGGTCTTCGCGCCGGCGCTGGAGATCGAGCGAGTGCTGGAGGCCGCCGAGGCGATCGCCGACCGCGAACGCGCCATGGTCACCGCCCTGCGTGAAGGCACTCCGATCAGCCAGGTGATGGGCAAGAGCTACGAAACGCTCCTGAAGAAGTCCTGATGTCTTCCACAACTCCTGACGACAAGCCGCCGCTCGACCCGGCAGTCGTGCGCGCCTCGAAGCTCGATACCACCTCGCTCAGCGACGCGCTCGATCGTCTGGGCATCGCTGGTCAGTGCCTCAACATCAAGCCGCTCGACCACACCTTCCAGCTCACCGGACGGGCGTTCACGATCCTCTACGGACCGGCTGGCGTGCCGCCAGGAACGGTCGGCGACTACATCGACGATGTCGCACCGGGAAGCGTGGTGGTGCTGGACAACGGGGGACGCGAGAATGCGACCGTGTGGGGCGACATCCTCACCTGGGTCGCGCATCGCCGCGGCGTGGCGGGCACCGTGATCGACGGTGCGTGCCGCGACACGCACATGTCGCGCACGCTCGGGTATCCGATTTACAGCCGCAGCTACTCGATGCGGACCGGCAAGGACCGCGTGCAGGTGGAAGCGATGAACGGCCCGGTCAACATCGGCGACGCGCGCGTCCAGGCTGGAGACATCCTGCGTGGCGACGCGGACGGTGTGCTGGTGATCCCCAGGGCGCATGAAGAGGCGGTGCTCGTGGCGGCCGAAGAGATCGACGCCATCGAGCAACGAATCCGCGCCGCCATCAACGACGGCCAGACGCTCGCCGAGGCCCGCAAAGCACTCGGCTATCATCAGCTCCAGGCCCGGCGCCGTCCGTAGGTCACTCGGCGCGCTGAGGCGCGCGCTCTTCGACATTCAGTCCCTCACACTTTCTTAACACAACTTCACAGACCACTCGCCGGCGTGAGTGCACGTCCGTCCTCTGAAGAGTGCTCAACGTCTGTGTAGAGGACATCTTCACGCGCTCCACACTCGCAGATCGCGATCTCACGCGCGCATCGGCGAGGAATGCCTCTTGCTAGTGGCGAGCGCTGACCACGGTTCACCAGAGACAGAGACATCACGATGAGTGTGCGGGCGTCTTCGATCGGAGTTGCGACACTGTTGTTGTTCACGAGTGTCGTCTCGGCACGTGCGCAGACCACATCTGCCCGAGCCACGTCTGAAGATATCGAGCCACGAACGATCGGGACCACGGGAACGACGATGATCGGCCTTGCCGGCTATGTCGATCGAGTCTTCTCGTCGGAGGACGCATTCCCGACGAACTACACGGTGCAGATCGACGTCGGCCGTTTCCTGACGCGATCACTCGTACTCCGCGGAGGCCTTGCCGGGACAGGCCGCTTCGGGGGCGACGGCGCCGAGGACCTCCCCACGGGTCCAGGCGCCGCGGCACTCCACGCGTTCGTGGGTGCGCTCTTCTACATCAATCCGCAATCGATCGTGAGCCTGTATGCCGGCGGGGACTACTGGGCGCAGCTGTCGCAGCGCGCCGGCAGAGACGCCGGCTCGGTGATCGGCACACTCGGTGCGCAGGGCGCGGTGTCGTCTCGCGCCAGTCTCTTCATCGAAGGTGGCTACGGCATCGGGCTGACCAAGGGTGACGAGGGGGAGACGCGATCACGATACGTCGCCCGGCTCGGTGTCCGGTTGAAGTTCTGAGCGTGACCATGCGCATCATCATGGCAACCACGGCACTGCTGATCGTGCTCGCGCCGAGTCGAAGCGACGGACAGCCGCGAGCCGGCGCGCCATCGCCGCCGGCTGACGACCGCTCGACGGCCGCGACGTTGTGCGATCAGCCGATCCCACCGCCGGCGACGATGCCGCCCGCCGCGCCCGGACCGGTTGTGTATGTCATCGGCCTGTGTTTCGCGTCCGAGGGACACGTCTCAGCCGTCGAGCCCGATACCTACCTCTTTTATGTGCGCCTGCGCCCCAGCCGGCCGTCACAGAACGAGTGGGTGCCCTATGACGAGGGAACGATCGACATCGTTCGCTCTGACGTCCGACGTTTGTGGGATACGCACTTTCTCGACGACCTGACGGTCGAGGCCACCGACTACGTCTTCGCCAACGGCGTGGTCGGCAAGGTGATCACCTATCACCTGACCGAACGTGAGCGCATCAAGCTCGTGCGCTACGAGGGCACCACGGCGATCGACCGCACGAAGATCGACGAGACGCTCCGCGAGAAAGGTCTCGAGATCCGCCTCGACTCGTTTCTCGATGAGGGGACGATCACCAGGGTGAAGGCGGCGCTACGCGAGCTGATGGCCGAGAAGGGCTTCACTGCCGCGGAAGTGAGACACGAGGTCACGTTCATCACCCCCGGCGCCAAGCTGGTGAATGTCACCTTCCATATCAGCAACGGCCCGCGGCTGGTGATCCGCGACGTCGAGTTCGTCGGCAATACGGCGATCAGCGATGCCACGCTCGTACGGGCGATGAAGGACAACCGCTCGCAAAGTCTGCTGTCGTTCGTGACCGGCACCGGTACATACAAGGAGAACAAGTTCGCCACCGACGCCCAGCTCGTGGACGACCATTACCGGAATCATGGCTACATCTCCGCCCGCGTTGGGCAACCGGAGGTGCGCACGCTGGACGATTCCGCTGACGGCGCCACGCGGTGGATACAGCTGAGAATTCCAGTCACCGAAGGCGTGCGGTACCGGACGGGCACGATCACATTCCAAGGCCATCAGATCGTCACGCCCGACGCCCTCCGGGCGCTGATCAAGCTGACCGAGGGCGACTGGTACGACCAGCAGCGCGTGCGGGACGGTCTCGACAAGGCCCGCGAGCTCTACGGCGCCGCAGGGTACATGGAGTTCACCGGCTTCCCGGATCTGACGCCGCGCGCGGGCGCCGCCACGCCCACGGTGGACGTGGTCATGCGTGTGACGGAAGGGCCTCAATACTTCGTCAATCGCATCACCTTCGCCGGCAACACGACGACGCGGGACCACGTCATCCGCCGCGAGATGCAGCTGGTCGAGGGCGGCGTCTTCAACACCGAGGCACTCAAATACAGCGTCCGTCGTCTGAATCAGCTGGGCTACTTCAAGCCTCTCGAAGGCAACGAGAAGGATCTCAAGGTCGAGAAATCCGCTCGCCCCAACGCCGTGGACGTCGGCCTCACCGTGCAGGAGCAGAATCGCAATCAGATTCAGTTCGGTGCGGGGATGTCGCAATACGACGGCGTGTTCGGCAATCTGACCTACACGACGACCAACTTCATGGGGCGCGGCGAGAGCCTCACGCTGACCGGTCAGAAAGGCGCGCGCTCCTCCGTCTATCAGGCGGCATTTACTGAGCCATACGTGTTCGACCGCCCGATCACCGCCGGCATCGATCTCTTCTCTCGCAAGGTCGACTTCCTGACCGGCACTGACATGGTGGGCTATAGCGAGGTGCGAAGCGGCGTCAACCTGACCGCCGGGCGCCCGCTGTTTCGCTTCTCCCGAATGTTTCTGACCTACGGGTACGAGGTCGTCGACACGGCGGTGAGTGACGCGCTGCTCGACAATCTCGACGCGCAGGCCGGCGTCGGCGTCCCTGCGTTCAATCTGTTTCTCGACGAAGGCCGTCACATCGAGAGTCGCGTCACTCCATCATTTGTTCACAACTCAGTGGACAGCCCCTTTACGCCGCGACGGGGCCGTCGTCTCACCCTGAGCGCGCCGGTTGCGGGCGGATTTCTGGGCGGGACCACCAACTACATCCGGCCCGAGATCGAAGCGGTGATGTACCTGCCTCATACGCGACGGACCGCCCTCGGCATACGCCTGAACGGCGGCTGGGTGCGACCGTACGGTTCGACACGCGTGCTGCCGTACTACCTGCGCTACTTCCTGGGCGGCGAATACCAGATTCGCGGTGTGGACATCCGAACGGTGGGGCCGACAGACGCCAAGAACAGAGCCCTCGGCGGCGACAAGTTCGTGCTCTTCAACGCGGAGTACTACTTCGATCTCTTCGGCCCCGTGCGCGCGCTGCTCTTCCACGACGCCGGACAGGCCTTCGCCGAGAACGAGCGCATCGATCTGAAAGGCCTGCGCACCTCCTCTGGCGTCGAGGTGCGTGTCGTCGTGCCGATGCTCAACGTCCCGTTTCGGCTGATCTACGCCTGGAACACCTACCGGGACACGTTTCAGCCCGCACGCACGTTCAAGTTTGCCGTGGGTACGACCTTCTGACCAACCACGGCCCGAGTCGCAGTGTCGCTACCTAAGGAGAATCGGATGATCAGACGTGTTGTGAGTATGTGGCTGCTGGCGTCGGCAACAGGGCTGGCGATGGGATGTCAAAGCCCGACCGATCCGGACAACGCCATTCAGTACGACGAAATCGTCGACGTCACGACGACGCCGGATCCGATTATCGCGGACGCGTCTACAGGAGGCAGGACGTATCGAATCGTCCGCGGCAACAATCAGCCTGACGAGATCCTGCCGTACGACTGGCATGCGGTGTTCTCGGTGACGAGCGCCCTCAACAGCAAGGCCACCGACAAGGACATCGACATCGCGTTTCCCGTGCGTGTCACCGCCACGACGGTGACGGTGAAACAGGCGTCCGGAGGCATCGTGACGCCGCCGACCGGATCCGAGACCGAGAAGTTCGAGTTCGTCACCTTGAATGCGACCGGGAACCAGATGTCGGGCGTCAACAGTCCCGTCAGCCTCACCTTCGAGGTCTGGTACCACCTGCCCAGCCTGCGCAAGGAAGCGGTCGTCAACCTCGCGTTCTCGTTTGTGGACGACGACGGCACGGCCTTCCAGAAGACAGTTGATCTCAAGGTTGCTCCGTAGCCCCGATCCTGCAGGGCGAGACACGGGCGGCTCGATCCTGCTGATATCGGACAACGCCGACCTGTCGCTGCTGATCGAGAGCGCGTTCCGGTCGCATGGCTTCCTCTTCGCGTGGGAGACGCAGCCGGAACGCGGCCTTCGCGACTCGCTCGATGGCGGGCATCGCCTGGTGCTCGTCGATGCGTCGACGAGGGGCGTGGAGGTGCTCGAGCTCGTACGACGGTTTGGCGCCCGAAGCCTCGTCCCGGTCATCGTGATCTCGCCGCTGAGCCATCGGGCGGACCTGGTCGCGATGCTCGAGAACGGCGCCGATGACTATCTGGCGGGCCCGATCGACCCCGACGAAGTGGTCGCCCGCGCGCGCGCCGTGCTTCGCCGGCTGGACGCGCATCGCGGCCGGCCTGGCGAGCTCGTGGATATCGGGCGTATCCGAATCACGCCAGCCTCTCGACAGGTCCGAGTCGATGGCGTGCTCGTCGATCTGACGCCGCTTGAATACGACATCCTCGATTACCTGGCGCGAGCGATGGGCCGGGCGGTATCGCGCGACGAGGTCATGCGCGCGGTACGCCGCCGGGGCGCGGCGCCCCTCAACCGGTCCCTCGACGTCCACATCAGTCACCTGCGCCGCAAGTTGCAGCCGCAGGGATCGCGGATTCTGACGATCCGGGGGATTGGCTACATGATGGCCGCGGCCGACGCCGAGAGCGCCGACGCCGTGACATGAGCGTCGTCGATTTCACACGCGTTCGGCGAGTAGAATCCTGCCCGTGACCTGTCCTCGCTGCGGCAGCGGCCTTCCGGATGCGGCCCGCTTCTGCCCGTCATGCGGCTCGGCTCTCGACGAGGCGCTGACGATGGGGGTGAGCGTGCAGCCGACGCGACTCGCACCCAGTGGACCCATCGGTGTGGTGAGCCGGCGAACGCCTGCGCCTGCTGCGCAGTCCGGCAGCGGCTGGTTGTCCTCGTCCGATTCGATCAGCCACGGCCGCTTTGCGCCAGGCACGCTGCTCGACGGCCGCTACCGCATCATCGGCATGCTCGGCAAAGGCGGCATGGGAGAGGTGTACCGCGCCGACGATCTCAGGCTCGGTCAGCCGGTGGCACTGAAGTTTCTCCCGGAGACCCTACGCAACGACCCGACGCGGCTCGCGCAGTTTCACGATGAAGTGCGCACGGCGAGACAGGTGTCCCACTCGAACGTCTGTCGCGTGTACGACATCGGCGAAGCCGACGGCGTGCTGTACATCTCGATGGAATACGTCGACGGTGAAGACCTTGCATCCTCGCTTCGGCGGATTGGACGCTTTCCCGAGGACAAGGCCGCCGAGATCGCCGGGCAGGTCTGTGCCGGGCTCGCCGCCGCCCATCAGCGCGGCGTCATTCATCGCGATCTGAAGCCGGCCAACGTGATGCTGGACGGTGCGGGTCGGGTCCGCATCATGGACTTCGGCCTCGCGGCGGCAGGACGCGTCGAGGACATCAGGGCCGGCACGCCGGCGTACATGGCGCCGGAACAATTACTGGGCCGCGAGGTGACACAGCGCAGCGACATCTTCGCGCTGGGTCTGGTGATGTATGAGCTGTTCACTGGACGGCGCGCGTTCACCGCTTCTACGGTGGGTGATCTCGTCAGTCAGCACGAGGCGCATGCGCTGGCGCCCCCGTCGGCCGTGGTGAGCACGATCGACGTGGCGATCGACCGCGCGATCCTGCGCTGCCTGGATCCGAATCCGGAGCGCCGGCCGGCGTCCGCGCTCTCTGTGGCTGCCGCGCTGCCTGGCGGCGATCCGCTGGCCGCGGCGCTCGCGGCCGGCGAAACGCCATCGCCGGAAATGGTTGCCGCCGCCGGCGAGGGCGCCGGCTTGAGCCGGCCGATCGCCTGGTCGATGCTCGTCGCCATCCTCGCCGGCCTCGCGGTCAGCTTGGCGATCGCGTTGCGCACCGGGCCGCTCGACCACATACGACCGGAGTACTCCCGCGACGTGCTCGTTCAAAAAGCGCGTGACGCGGTGCGGCAGATTGGATACCCGACCCGGCCGCGAGACGAGGCGTACGGGTTTCGGTGGAACGACGCGTTGATTGAGTTCGTGCGGACGAGCGATGGGGCCTCGCCGGAGTGGAACCAGGTCCTCTCTCAGAGGCCGTCAGCGCTGTCGTTGTGGTACCGGCAGAGCAACGAGCCGCTCACCAGGCTGGCGTTTCATAACGACCTGCTCACTCCGGGGATTGTAGACCACGAGGATCCGCCGCCCATTTCCTCGGGGATGATTCAGACCGAGGTTGACCATCAGGGTCGCCTCCTCTTCTTCGAGGCCATCCCGTCACAGCGTATGGATGCGCCGGTGCGACCAGCGCCGGTGGACTGGGCGCCGCTCTTCCAGCTTGCCGCTCTCGATCCCTCGTCTCTGCAACCGGCCGATCCGCTGTGGACGTGGCTGGCCACGTCGGATACGCGTGTGGCCTGGACCGGTGTCTGGCCGGAGAGCGGGCGCCCCCTGCGAGTGGAGGCGGCGGCGTTCGGTGGCCGTCCGGTGGCGTTCATGCTCACCAGTCCCTGGCACAAGCCGTCGCGGATGCCGGACGCGACCTCTGGCGGCGTAACCGCGTATGTCATCGTGCTGCTGGCCGTGGCAGTCGCCATTCTGATTGGTGCTGGTCTGCTGGCTCGGCGAAACGTTCGAGAGGGCCGAGGCGATCGCCGTGGCGCGGCACGTCTCGCCGGCTACATGAGCGCCGTGCTGATGGCGTTATCGTCTCGTGGACCAACGTGCTCAGCGGTCATCTCGCCGACGCGGTCGTCGGTCGCGACGTGCTGATTGGTGTGGCCCTCGGCATCTGGTTCTCGCTGCTCATCAGAGGCGTCGCACTGGCGTTTGGTGCGGAGAGCAGCATCGCGTTCCCTGGCGACGTCGAGCTGCTGTCCGGCGTGCGGAGCACGGCGGGTGTCGTCCTGCAGGAGGCGCCGTACGCGGTCCGCAACGTGCTCCTCTATTTCTTCGTCCTGTTCGCGCTCCGCGTGCTGCTGCGACGGCAATGGGCAGCCGTGCTCGCGTTCGTCGGCTTCTTCACCGTGCTGGAGGCACTGGGCAACGATCGCGCGTGGCTGGGAGCGGCGCTGGGCGTTCTCTATTTCGGGACCGCCGCGTTCGTGATCGTTCGCCGTGGAGGACTGCTGGCGTTCATGGTCGGCGCGTTCGTGAGCTCGCTGCTGTTCGATGTGATCGTGACGCTCGATCCGTCCGCGTGGTACACGGGCAACACGCTGCTCCTGCTCGGCATCATTGTGGGGCTGACGCTGTGGAGCTTCTACACCGCCGTCGGCGGCCGGCTCTGGAGCGCGCAGGGATCCCGCTCGTGAGCGACTCGTCCTCCCCACGCATGAGACCCAGACCCGAGATTCCCGCCGAATTCGAAGAGTACCGCGACCAACGCTGGCGCCGCGAAGCGACGCGGCAGGTCGAGACGGCGCTCGACGCGGAACGCTTCATCGAACAGGTCGGCTTCACCGCCTGCCTGGCCGATTCCCGCCGGCCGGGGCCGTCGCTCTACGTCGCCGTCTGTGGACGCCGCGACGCGGTACTGCCACGCAACGTACAGAAGGACGAAGAGACGTCGCACACGTGGGTGTTGAAGGACGAGGTCGTGAGGCGGGGCAAGGCCTACTACGCGAAACTGGCGCGTGGCAAAACGATGTTCCTCGCGCCGCGCATGATTCCGTACTTCCACGCCGTCTGGGGCATGCGCCGATCGGAGGAGAAGCGGCGCCTGACCAGGAACGCGCAAGCCATCCTGCGCGTGCTCCGCAAGGAATGGGAGATGGGGACCGCCGACCTGCGCGAGGAGTCCGGCATCAAGGACCGGGCGGCCTTCACCAGAGGCATCGATGAGCTCCAGGCCACGATGATCGTCATCCCGAGCCAGGTGTTCTATCAGCCGAAGTTCACCTACATATGGACGCTGGCCGTCGGACGATTTCCCAAAGAGCTGCTGCGGCGCGTGCGTCGCGACACCGCGCTTCGCGAGATCGCCCGCGGCTTTCTGGCCGGCGCCGGCATGACCATTCCCGGCGAGCTGGCCCGCGTCACTGGCCTGTCGCGGCCAGATGCCGGACGGGGCAACCGTGCGTTGGTCGCCGAAGGCTACGCCACAATGCTCAACCCAGGGACCTATCAGTTGGCCGGCCCGGTCGCGTGTCCAAGCACGGAGATCAGCGCCGCGGCTCTCCCCGCCTGACCATGGCCACGCTCGCGGCCGCCACCGTGGCGATGAGGGCCGGCACCGCGGCGGCCCAGAAGACCTGGCGCGCCGCCGTGCCCTGCGCCAGCAGCTGTCCTCCGAGCAGGGGACCCACAATCGATCCGATGCGGCCGATGCCGAGTGCCCATCCCACGCCGGTCGAGCGCATGCGCGTGGGATAGAACTCGGAGCTCAACGCGTGGGACGCGTTCTGCCCGCCGATGATGCCAAGACCGGCGCACGCGATGGTCGCCGCCAGCAGCGGAACCGATGCGCCTGCCTGGCCAATGAGAAAGATACACGCCGCCGCCCACACGTAGCAGCCAGCGAGGATCCAGAACGACAGGAATCGATCGAGCACTCTGCCAAGAACGAGGGCGCCGCCGATTCCGCCGATCTGAAACAGGGACGTGAGCCGGATGGCGGTATCAACCGGAATGCCGGCGTCGCTGATGATCGTGGGCAACCAGCTATTGAGAAAATAGAGGTTGAGGAGATTCATGAAGTAGATGACCCAGATCAGCGTCGTCGCGATCGCGCGTCCTTCCGTGAAGAGCTCCTTGACGACGAAGACGTCGCCGGCGCCAGACTCGTCAACGCCTGGAGACAGCTGCGCCGGGATCGCGGCCTCTGGTGCGATGCGCGAGAGGTAGCGCCTGACACGCGCGTCCTGTTTGCCCTTGACGATGAGGAATCGGATCGAGTCGGGCAGCAGAAACAGCGCCGCCACTCCGATCAGGATCGGGACCACTCCCCCGACGACGAAGACCGACTGCCAGCCGAAGCGCGGGATGATCGTGGCGGCGACGAAGCCGCCAACCGCCGCGCCGAGCGAGAAGCCGCAAATCATCGTGGTGACGGCCCCGGCCCTCCGCCGGCGCGGCATGTACTCGGACGTCAGGGCGATGGCGTTCGGCATCGCGCCGCCCATGCCCAGACCGGTCAGCACGCGAAACATCATGAGCGCGTCGACCGACTGTGCGGTTGCGGTGAGCAGCGAACCGACGCCGAAGATCAACGCGGAGGCGACCAGCACCGGCTTACGGCCCACACGGTCCGCCAGGGGACCGCTCACCAGGGCGCCAACCATCATCCCGACGAGGCCGCTCGAGATCACCGAGCCGAGGACACTTCGCGGTATCTGCAGCGCCGCGGTCAGCGCCGGGGCCACGTAGCCCATGGCCTGGGCGTCGAACCCGTCCACGAACACGATGAGCCCGCACATGGCCGCGACCAGGAGCTGGTAGCGACTGACCGGGCGCTCGTCGATGAACTGGCGGACGTCGAGAACGGTGGCTGATGTCACGGTGACCCTCTCTGGTGGCACGGCCCGAAACCATACCACTCAACGGCTTGCCGTCGTGGCAGTTCCCTTGCTCGCCTCCCTCATGACAGTGCCTGGATTCAGGCATTTTGCGGACTTCCGCAGATTGCACTGTCGGAGAACCGTTCATGAGATGCCGCTACCTCGTTGTCTTCCTGCTTCTGCACGCCATGCCGGCCGCCGCACAGGCCCCCTCGGATTTCACACAGGTGAACATCGAGGATCTGATGAACACCGAGGTGCAGCGTGTGTTTGGCGCATCCGAGCGGCTTCAGCCGGTCACCGAGGCGCCCTCGTCGGTGACCATCGTCACCGCGGCCGACATCGAGCGCTACGGGTACCGGACGCTGGCCGACATCTTGCGCTCGGCCCGAGGGTTCTTCGTCTCGAACGACCGTAACTACAGTTACATCGGTGCCCGCGGGTTCGCCCGCGCCGGCGACTACAACACCCGCGTGCTGCTGCTCATCAACGGCCATCGCTTCAACGACAATATCTACGATCAGGCGGCCATCGGCGGCGACTTCGGCGTTGATGTGGCGATGATGGACCGCGTGGAAATCATCCGCGGGCCGGCCTCGTCGCTCTACGGCACCAGCGCCTTCTTCGCCGTCGTCAACGTCATCACGCGCAGCGGCGCCTCGCTCAACGGGGTCTCGGTTGACGTGGACGCCGGGACGCACGGAACGGCGATGGCTCGGATCTCCGGCGGCAGACGGTTCGCCAACGGAGCCGACCTCGCGGTCTCGAGCACGGTGGAGGGCAATGGCGGCGAGAAGCACGTCTACTTCCCCGCCTTCGACACGCCGGAAACCAATCACGGCGTCGCGGATCAGCTCGACGGCGAGCAGATCGGCCACGCATATGCGCGTCTCAGCGCCGGCAACTTCGCCGTCACCGCGGCGTTCGGCCACCGCCTGAAGGACGTGCCGACGGCGTCGTTCGGCACGATCTTCAACGAGCAGATCTCGTCGGAGCAGACGAGCGACCGGCACATCAGCGTCGCGACCGAGTACAACCGCACGTTCGGCGCCACGCGCCTCGCGCTGGACGCCGGGTTCGATCGGTACGACTACGAGGGCCGGTACCCATTCGTCTCCGACAATGCCGCCTATCCGGTGCTGCTCAACCACGACGCGGCGCTGGGCGCTCGGTGGAATGCCGGCGTCCGGCTCTCGCGTGCGTTGCCCGGACGCCAGATGCTGAGCGCCGGTGGGATCTTCTACGACAACGTCCGCCAGAATCAGTGGTTCTCCTACAACGACCCGAGCGTTGGGTCGGAGAATCTGGTGCACTCGTCGCAGCAGAGTGGGGTCTACGTTCAGGACGAGATACGCGTGCGGCCCTGGCTGCTGCTGAACGGCGGCGTCCGGTACGACCAGTATGAGCAGTTCAGCCGCGCGACGCCTCGGGGGGCGGTCATCGTCTCGCCGTGGACGGGTGGCTCGCTCAAGTATCTGTACGGAGAGGCGTTCCGCGCGCCCAACGCCTACGAGCTGTACTACTACGGCACGACGGCACCGGACCTCGGGCCCGAGTTCGTGCGCACCAATGAAGTGGTCTGGGAGCAGTACCTCGGCGAGCGGCTGCGAACGTCCGCCTCGGCATACCACTACACCGCCTCACAACTGATCACGTTCCAATCGGTCGACTCCGATCGCCCCCAAGGTGACTACGGGTTCGTCAACGACGGCGTGATCCGCGCGAACGGTCTCGAGCTCGAGGCCGAATTGCGGACCAAGCGCGGTGTGCAGGCGTTGACGAGCTACGTCCTGCAGCGCGCCAGGCAGGCAGACGCGCTGCTGACGAACTCGCCCCAGCACATGTTCAAGGCCAGGGTCACCGTGCCGGTTGGGCCGCGGGCCTTCACCTCGGCGGAGTGGCAGCTCACCGGCGCGCGGTCCACCCTCGCAGGAAACACCGTCGGCGCCGTGTCCGTGGTCAACCTGACAACCGGGTGGCCGCTCACCAGGATGCTCTCGCTGACCGGCTCGGTCGCGAACCTCTTCGACCAACGGTACGCCGACCCCGGATCCGACGAGCACGTGCCCGACGCGATCCCGCAGATCGGGCGGAGCATGCGTGTCGGCCTGCGGTGGACGATGCGAGCCCGGTAGATGCCGAGACTCCAGGTGCACAGGCTCCTCAAGTGCGTGACCGGCGCAGGGCTCGCGCTCGCGATCGTCGCGGCCGTGCCTGAGGTCTGCGGCGCGCAGTCGGTGGCCCCGTCCACATTGAAGGCGGCGTTCACGCTGAACTTCGTGAAGTTCACCACGTGGCCCGACCTCAAGCCAACGATGCCAATCCTCGTGTGCGTGCTGGGGGACGACACCGTCGCGCTGGCGATGACGCAGGTGATGACCGGTCAGACCGTGGACGGTCACGCTGTCCGCGTGGCCCGGCTGGCGCCAAACCACACGACGCGGGACTGCAATCTGCTGTTTCTCACGGACCGCGACCCGCAGCGGCTTGCCGCGAGCCTCGAGGCAGTCAGCCGCCTCCAGATTCTCACGGTCAGCGACGTCGAGCAGTCCTCGAGACGCGGCGCGATCATCGAGTTCAACCTGCAGAACAACCGGCTGGGATTCGTCATCAACGTCGACGCGATGGAGCGGTCGCGGATCAAGATCAGCTCACGCCTGCTTCTGCTCGCGGCCATCGTGCGGGACACGGATACGCCGTAGCCGTCTCCCCGTGGACGCCCGACCACATCCACCCGCTATAATCCCCCTCAATGACTCGACGTTTCCTGGGATCACCGGCCCGCGTCATGGCCGTTGTCGCCCTCGCTCTGTATATCGCCTACGTGGCGCTCGCCGCGGCACAGGCGCCGGGCGGCGGCGCCAGGCCCACCGTCTGGGATGGTGTGTTCACGGAGGAGCAGGCCGCGCGCGGACGTCTCCACTTCGCCCAGCACTGCGCCGAATGCCACGGCGGCGATCTCACGGGGGGCGAGGGCAAGCCGCTCGTCGGCGATGAGTTCTGGACCGACTGGCGGGAAACCACGGTCGACTACCTGCTGACTCGAATTACCACCTCGATGCCGCGGTCCGAGGATGGGGCGCTGGCCGGCACACTGCCAGCCAGCACCTACGAGGACCTGGTGGCCTACATCCTCGAGAGGAACGAGTTTCCCGCCGGCGCCCGCGAGTTGACGCGAGCCGCGAGCACCGGCGTGCAAATCATCCGCAAGGACGGGCCCGGCGCCCTCCCCGCCTCGACCCTCGCTCGTGTCGTCGGGTGCCTCGCACCGCGCGGCGCCAACAAGGAATGGTCGCTGACCGGCGGCACGGAGCCTGTGCGGATTACCGAGACCGCCACTGCGGTCGACACCAGCGTCCCGCTCGGGCCTCGGCAGTACGCCTTGAAGTTCGTGCTCAAGCCGCTGGATAAGTTCGTCGGATACCGCATGGTCGTCACCGGTCTGCTCCTCGGTGATGGCGGCGTCAATGGCGTGAACGTCAGCACCATCGAACCCGTGTCGGAGACCTGCAAGTAACCGCTGATGGGTGCTGAATGGGACACCCGGCCGGTCGCCCGGTAAGATATGATGTCGCTCACCTCCTCTGACTGCCTGCCACACACCATCCCCGGCGCGAACCAGTCATCGGTTGATCCCCTAAGATCCGGCGTGATATCGGACATTCGCGCGGCAGGGACCCCATCGCCTCGGCCCTCCGGCCGAGCCGGCGAGGAGGCGTGGGCGAAGGAAGCGGAGCGGACTGGACTTTCCGGACGTTGATACGATGCAGAAAAGCGAGGCGTGATGACGGGAACGATTCGAACGTTGCGAGTGGAAAAGGGGTTCGGCTTCATCAAGGACGAGACCGGGAAGGAATACTTCTTCCACCGGAGCGCCGTGTATGGCGAGGGGCTCGAGAATCTGAGGGAGGGCGACAGCGTCGAGTTCGACCTTGGCGAGGGCCCGAAGGGTCCGCGGGCCGAGAACGTGCGCCGCACGTCCACCTAACTGGACTGCCGGCACCCTTCTTTCCCAAGCTGGAAGGACCGGTGCGGGACGCCGTCGACTGAGCCGGGCGACGGAGATGGCGTCCCCACGATTGCACGACCGTCACGACGCGGTCGTGCCAGGAGGGACACGCCATGCGTCTCGACCTTCTCCATCTGGCGCGAGTGCTTCGCCGTTCGCCGGCCAGTGCAGGCGCCGCGATCCTGACCCTGACGCTGACGCTCGGCGCCGGCGCGTCGATCTTCGCGGTGGTCGATACGGTCCTGCTCACGCCGCCACCGTTCACGAATCCCGATACGCTCGTCACCGTCGGCGAAACGCCACTCGATGAGCCCACGGCCGCGCCACGGGCGGTGAGATATGCCACCGTGGAGGCCTGGCGCGAGCGTGCCGGATCGCTGGCGGAGATCGAAGCGTTCGACGGCACCAACCTGACGCTGACCGAGCTCGGTGCGGCCGAGCGTGTCAGCGCGAGCGACGTCACGCCGGGATTCCTGGCCCACCTTGGCGTCGCGCCCGCGCTCGGTCGCGCGTTCGATCGTGACGACGCCGGACGGCCAGTCGTCATCGTCAGCCACAGCTTCTGGAGCGGAAAGCTTGCCGCGGATCCAGGTGTAATCGGACGGCCACTCGTCCTCGGAGGCCAGGCGCACACGATCGTCGGCGTCCTGCCGGAACGATTCTTCTTCGCGCTCAACCCCTGTGATGTCTGGCGGCCCATTCCGATGACACCTGCCCAGGCCGCCCGAACCGATTATCGCGTGCGCGTCGTGGCGCGCGTCGGCCGCACTGTCTCTCCGTCGTACTTGGAAGCGGCCCTGGACGAGGTCAGCCGTACGTCTGTGCCGCCGGCACGGGTTGCCGCAAGGAGCATCGGCACGGCGATCGCAGGCGACGCCACCAGAACGCTTGGCCTCCTGGCCGGTGCGGCCGCGGTTGCGATCCTGATCGCCTTTACCAATCTTGCCGGACTGCTGATGGTGCGATCGATCGATCGCCGGCGCGAGCTGGCGGTCAGGAGCGCCCTCGGCGCGCGCCGTTCCGAGATTGCCAGGCAGCTGCTGCTGGAGGCAGAGGCGCTCGTCGCCATCGGAGCGGTTGGTGGTGTCCTGCTCGCGTTGTGGATGACTCCAGCCGTTGGGCGTCTGGCCCTGGAGCAGTTCGGTGGTATAGCGCGGCAGGACGTGACGGTGAGCTGGCGGGTCATCGGTGTCGTGTCGATCCTCGCGGCGGCCTTGGCGTGGGTCTGCGGATGGCTGCCGGCCCTTGTCGCGTCGCGGCAATCGGTGGTCGACGTGCTGCGCCGGGGCGCCACACCGGCGCCGCGAGAGCTGTCGTTGCGCCGCCTCTTCGTCATCGGCGAGGTCGCGATTGCGTTCGTGCTGCTCGCCTCTGTGACGTTCATGGGCCGAAGCCTCCTCAGTATGCTCGCGTCCAACCCGGGGTTCAACGCTCAAGGCGTGCTGACGATGAGCGTGTCGCTGCCGGCGGCGAGCTATCCGAACCCCGAACGAGTGGTGTCGTTCTACTCGGCGGTTCAGAGCGCCCTCGAGGGACGCCCTCGGACCCCGAACGACGTCCATCATCGACGAGATTCCATTGACCGGGGACCGAGGCCGCAGTCTCGTGAGCGTACGGCCGACCGACGTCGGGCGCGAAGCCGTGATGCGCGCGGCGGGCCCGTCCTACTTCGAGGTGATGCGGATACCACTCGTCGCGGGCCGGCCGTTCGACCCGCGCGACAACGCTTCGGCGCAGCCACGCGTAATGGTGAGCGCGGCGTTGGCTGAGAGGCTGTTCGGCTCCGAACCGCCGATCGGCCGTCACATCTTCCTGGCCGCGACCGCGCAAATGGTGGAGATCGTTGGCGTCGTTGGCGACGTCAAGCAGCGCGCACTCGATGAAGGCCCGTCTCGAACGATCTATCTCTCTGCGTTGCAGGCACCCTCACGCTCCAGCCATATCGTCGTCCGAACCGCACGGCCTGACGCGGAGGTGATCGCCGCCGTGCGTGAAGAAGTTGCGCGGCTTGACGGCAACCTGCCGGTGTACCGCAGGCAATCGATGCGCGAGGTAGTTGCCGCCTCGCCAGGCGTGCCCGCACGGCGGGTATTGACCGCGACGTTCATGGGGTTCGCGCTGCTTGCGGTCGTACTCGGGGCGATCGGACTGTTTGGTGTCGTCGCGCATGATGTCTCACGCCGGCGGGTGGAGCTGGCGCTGCGGATTGCGCTCGGTGCGGAGCCGGCGTCGATCTTCAAGGCGACCCTCCGGCAGGGCGCCTTGATGGTGGGGGCTGGCCTGGCACTGGGGGGCGTGTTGTCGATCTGGGTGTCAGGCGTGCTCAGCCGCCTGATCGTCGCCACCGATCGCTTTGATGCCATCAGCGTCGGCGTGGCGTCGGCGGTGCTCATGGCGGCTGGTGCCGCGGCCGTCCTTCCAACGGCTCGACGTGCGGCGCGTACCGACCCTCTGATTGCCCTTCGCAGCGAATAAAGGACGAACTTGTGGACGTGGAACGCGACCTGCCGGCAGGTGACTTCTCCACCTGGCTTCGTCGAACACGTCACGCATTGCTTCACGACAGCGGAGCGGAGGTGGCGTGTGGAGAATGCATCGGGTGTTGTACTTCGTCGTACTTCATCCACATCACGCCTCAGGAAACGGGAGTGCTCGGCCGCATACCCAGAGACGTTCTGGTCGCGGCACCGGGCCTGCCCAGGGTCATGTCCTCATGGGGTACGACACCAACGGACGATGCCCGATGCTGGCCGATGGAAAATGTTCAATCTACGAGCATCGCCCGCACACCTGCCGCAACTACGATTGTCGGGTCTTCACCGCGGCAGGGATTGTCGCTGGCGCGGATGACAAGGCCGAAATCAACACGCGGGTAAGACGCTGGGACTTCGCCTACCCCACCGCGGGCGATCGTGATGAACACCGCGCGGTGCAGGCTGCTGCGTCGTTCATACGAGAGCATCCAGAGAGCTTCCCAAGCGGACGCGTACCGAGTGATCCAAGCCAGCTGGCGATCCTGGCGATCAAAGCCTACGAGGTCTTCGTCGAGGGTGAGAGAACGGCGGACCCGGGAGGCGTTCGCTCGGCGTCCGATGTGGCCAATGCCATCGTCGAGATGTGCCGTAGATTCGATGCTGGAATGGCCAGATCGATGGGCCACAGACCCCCTCTCGGATAACAGTTCGGCGCGAAATCGCGCCTGGACCCCATAAATACCGGGTTTTACCTCAGGGTTCTACGGAGATCCACTGAGCCCTCCGGCGTAGTCCTCGCACTAGGATCGTCGGCAGATAGCCGATAGATAGTGCATTGACTGAAATCACGGACCCACCAACCGAGCCGCGTCGCGTCTTCGAACAGCGCCCCACGCCCCTCGCCGGCCGTCGAGGCGATCGCCAGTTGGTCGATCTCGTCCCGCTGTCCTACTGGATCGACGGCGTCGAAGTGTCCAGAGACACCTACTACCTCGAGCTCGTTCGGGAAGCGAAGAGGCTCGGCCTCGCAAGCTGGCCGCACGAGATCTCCAAGGACTTCACTCGAAGCCTGCAGTAGCTCGGACTATCTGTTACGAGGTCGACGCCGGGTATCACCCACCTATTCCTCGCCCCCTCGTTTCCGCTTGGGCCTTCGTCCGGCAGGCTTGCCCCGCCATAGCCGCGAAAGCGGCGGCGGCGGGCTACAATTCCGCAGCCGGAGGGAAGGTATGGCGTTCGAGCTGATCGTGAACGGGACGCGGCATACCGTTGATGCGGACCCGCAGACGCCGCTGCTGTGGGTAATCCGCGATCACGTCGGGCTGACGGGCACCAAGTTCAGCTGCGGCATCGGACAGTGCGGAGCGTGCACGGTCCATGTCGATGGCCGGGCGACCCGATCCTGCAGCGTGCCCGCGCGACTCGCCATCGGCAAGCCCGTCGTCACCATCGAAGGGGTCTCGCCGGACGGAAACCATCCGATCCAGGTCGCGTGGAAGGAATTCGACGCTCCGCAATGCGGGTACTGTCAGTCCGGCATGATCATGAGCGCGCTCGCGCTGCTCCGAGAGCACCCCGCCCCCACTGACGGCGAGATCAACTCGCAGGTCACGAATCTCTGCCGCTGCGGCACCTACCACCGCGTCAGACAAGCGATCCACCTGGCCGCGGACCTGATGAAGGAAGCGAGGCGGGTGTGACCGCCGGTGTCAACCGCCGCGAGTTTCTCGCCACGGTCGCCGCGGCCCAGGGCGCCTTCGTCCTCGGCTTCTGGGTGCCGCAACGAGCCGACGCACAGACACGGCCGCCGGGCACCGTCTGGTACGAAGAGCCGGCGACGCCTGAAGTCAACGCGTGGATCGTGATCGCGCCGGATGACACGGTCACGATCCGCATCGGCCAGACCGAGCTTGGCCAGGGCGTCTGGACCTCCAACGCGATGATGGTGTGCGAAGAGTTGCAGTGCGACTGGACGAAGGTACGCCCGCAGTATGCGTCCGCGAACCGCGATGCCCGCGAGAAGGCGCCGGAGTGGACGCTCAAGGTTCCGGGCCAGGGCGCCACCGATCCGAAAGGCGGCGGCGAGCCCACGTTCGGGAATCGCGACCGCACGGGCGTGGCCGGCATTCCAGACAGTCTCTATCGACGCATGCGGACCAACGCGGCTTCCTCCGTCAAGGACGGGCGTTATTACTTGCAGCTTGCCGGAGCTGAGGCACGCGAGCGGCTGCTTCTGGCCGCGGCGGCGCTGTGGAGCGTGCCGGTGACAGAGCTCACCGCTAAGGACAGCATCATCAGGCACGCGTCGAGCGGCCGCACGACGAGCTATGGCCAGATCGCCGATCGTGCGGCCAGGTCGCCGCATCCACATCCGGAGACGATCACCATCAAGCCGCCGGACCAGTGGACGCTGATGGGCACCGAGCAGAAGAATCTCGACGTGCCGCTCAAGGTGACCGGCAAGACGGTGTACGGGATCGACGTGCGCCTGCCCGGCATGAAGTGGGCGGCGGTGAAGTCGTGTCCCGTGTACGGCGGCGACGTGAAGTCGTACGACTTTGATGCGATTCGCAGCATGCCCGGCGTTCGCTCCGCCGTAACGTTCCCGATTCCGGATCCCGCGCTGACCCGCGGCCGCATCTTCGGGGGCGGCGTGGCCGTCATCGCCGACAGCTGGTATCAGGCCAAGACCGCGATCGATCGGATGCCGATCGAGTGGACGATGCCGCCCGAGCACGCCGCGTTCAACACCGCGAACATGCACGCGTCGCTGCTGGCCGCGCTCGATCGGCCCGGCACGATGCGCGTCAATCAAGGCGAGGTCGACCCGGCGTTCGCGCGAGCCGCGACGATCGTCGAGGCGACGTACTCGACGCCGTATCTGCCGCGTGCGCGCATGGAGCCTGGCAACGCCACGGTGCTCGTCGGGAGCGATCGCGTGGACATCTGGATCGGCGATCAGAGCCCGCAGGAAACGCGTTTCAGCGCCGCGAAGATTACCGGTATCCCCGAGCAGAACGTCCATCTGCATCTGTGCCACCTGGGCGGCGGCTTCGGCCGCAACGGCAACGGTCCCCAGGCCGAGCACGCGATCATGATCGCCAACGCCAACCGCGGTGTCCCGATCCATCTGCTGTGGACGCGCGAAGAGGACTTCATCGGCACGACGTATCGCGCGATGGGCGTGGCGCGCCTGAAGGCCGGCCTCGATGCCGACGGCTGGCCGATCGCGCTCGAGGTGCGCACGGCGATGCAGGAAGGCGGGTTCGGCCCGGACGCGTCGTTCAACGTGATCTCGCGCTACCACGTGCCGAACTATCGCTACTCGAACCACACCACGAAGTTCCACGTGCCGGTCGGCACGCGGCGCGGCATCGGCCAGGCCGCGCACGAGTTCTATCGTGAGAGCTTCATGGATGAACTCGCCCACGCCGCTGGCAGGGATCCGTATCTGTATCGCCGCGAGCTCCTCACGCGCACCAATCTCCCCTACAAGGCGGACATGATCACGGCGCTCGACATGGCCGCCGAGATGTCAGGCTGGGGAACGCCGCTCCCGCGTGGCAAGGCTCGGGCGATCGGCCTCGAGGAACGCGGCGCGGAAACCAACGGCATGGCGACGATCAGCGCGATGGTGCACACCGTGTCGGTGAGCCGCGAAGGCAAGGTCGCGCTGGAGCGCGTGGACGTCGCACACGAAACCGGCTTCGGCCTCGTCAACCCGCTGTCGGTGAAGAAGCAGATCGAAGGTCAGATCACCTGGTTCTACAACGACGCCGTTCACCAGGCCAACACGATCGCGGACGGGCGCATCGTCGAGAACAACTTCAACACGTTCCCGATCTCGCGCATCAACGAGGACCCGCCCGAGATCAACATTCGCTTCTTCCCCACCGGGCACTGGCTGATGGGCATGGGCCACGACCGCGCCACGTCGGTCCAATCCGCGATCGGCGACGCGATATTCCAGATTACCGGTAAACGCTTCCGCGACCTGCCGTACAGCAGGCATGATCTCCGCTGGAGCTGACGACACGCTTCGTTACCGTCACTTGGGGAACTGACTCCACCCGTTCTTCGAGTTGAGCGGCAGCGTGAAGCCCATCGCCTCGATCTCGTGCATCTTGCCACCGCTGATTTTGTAGATGTGTGCCGCCTCGAGGTCGAATGGGGCGAAGTTCATCGCGCGCTCCGTCACCGTGCCGTCCTTGTTGAGGATGGGGTACGACTTCTCGGTCAGCGGATGTCGGAACATGGTGTACGCGAAGACCAGTCCCTTTTCCTCGTCCGCAATCCAGATGCGGCGCAGATCGATGCTGCCGATGTAGGTCATCGCGCGCGCAGTGAGCTGCTCCGCACATCCTGTCGGCACGGGAGGGCCGCCTCCAGGAGGACCGCCCCCGCGCGCCACGGCGCCCGGCAGCGGCGCGGGCCGTCCGACTCCGGCCGTGTGCATGCCGTTCTCTCGGCGGCCGCAGTCATCGGCGAACGGTGTCAGCTCGCCATCGCCGAGAACGAGCGAGTCGTAGTAGGCGTTGGCGATGACGAACATCAGGCTCCGCGACAGGCGCTCCGCCGGCGGCACCGTCGCAAAGAACGCCGGACGAGGTGTTTGGAGAGCGGCGACCTGTGCCGGCGCGTCGATGCGGGCGAACACGTGCTCCGCTTCGGTGATCTGCCGGTTCTGCACTTTGAGGCGCAGCGCCAGTTGAACGGCAACCGCTCCCGTCGGCGCGGGTGCCGTCGGCCCCGGGCCGGCACCGCCACCCCGGGGCGGCGCCGGCGGCAACGCGGCCTTGAGCATCACGATGAGACCAATCTGGCCCGCAACCGGATCGGGGACGGGGATCTTGAAGGTCGTTGCGCCCTCGGTGGTCAGCTTCCACAACTGCCCCTCCCCGATCGCCATCGGCTGCGCCTGCTCGGTGAACTTCGCATTCGCCGCCATCGGCGCCTTCGACGGATCGTGTGCGACGAGCGCGGCCAGATAAGCGTCCGCGATCCCTTGTAGGCACACCTTGTCGCACGCCGCGCCGGCCTGGCCGCGCTGCGCGCTGACCACGGCGGTGGCACCACATACGAGAACACATAACACCGCTGCCGGAATGAATCTGATCATCATTCGGTTACTCCGTGCCTACTCTATCTTCTCTACAGTCACCTCTCGCGCGAGGCCAAGAGTGTTGCCTATGTGTCAGGAATAAGCCACCACCCATGTGACCGGAACGGACCAGAAACGCTTGGAGGACGATCAGTGCCATGGTCCATACGGTCTCGATGAGTCGCGGAGGCAAGGTCAGGCTGGAGCGTGTGGAGGTCGTGCACGATACCGGCGTCGGCCTGGTCAACCCGCTGTCGGTGAAGAAACAGATCGAGGGCCAGATCACCTGGTTCTACAATGACGCCATGCACCAGGCGACCAGGATCGCTGACGGGCACATCGTCGAGAGCAACTTCAATGAGTTTTCGCGCTCGCGCATCGATGAGGATCCGCCCGCGATCAATATTCGCTTCTTCGCGACCGGGCATTGGCCTGGAGCTGACCTGTGAGTTTCGGCGCGGGCATGAAGCAGTTCTGGCAGCGGACCACGGACGGGCTGGAACTCAACCAGCTCTGGAACCAGTTCCGTACCGACACCCGCACCAGTTACCGGCTGTACTCACGCGGGATCAACTATCCCTCCCGGAAGGAGCTCAAGGAGGGCAAGCACTGGCAGTCAGTCTCGGCGCAGCTGTTCTGGGCGATTCTCGAGAAGCTGTCGCCCGCGCGCCGGGTGCTGCTGCTCGTCGCGTTCCTGCTGCTCATCTTCACGCCCGAACTGTCATGGACCACGAGGGACGGCCCACACCGCATCAGCCTTGATCTCCAGTTCTGGGGCGGCATGCTGATGTTCGTGTTGCTGATGCTGGAAGTCGCCGATCGCGTGGTCATGAAGCGAGACCTCCAGATCGCGCGTGAGATTCAAATGTGGCTCTTGCCGGTGCTCCCTCCACCGGTGCCCGGCGTCGACATCGCGTTCTCCACCAGGCCCGCGAACACGGTGGCCGGCGACTACTACGACGTCTTTCCTCGTCCGGCCGCTGCCAACCCAAGCTACCTCGTCGCCGTGGCCGACGTCGCGGGCAAGAGCATTCCGGCAGCGCTGCTGATGGCGACATTCCAGGCCAGCCTGAGGACGTTGTCGAACACGCCGTCCTCGCTCGTGGAGCTTGTCGGCGGTATGAATCATTACGCCTGCAGTAACAGCCAGAGTGGTCTGCGCTTCATCACCGGCTTTCTGGCTGAGTACGCGCCGGCCACGCGCACCTTGACCTACATCAACGCCGGACACAACCAGCCCCTCCTGCGGCGTGCCTCAGGGCTGATCGAGCGTCTCGATGTGGGTGGCCTTCCCTTTGGCATCAAGGCCGACGCCGTCTACGAGGCGGGAGTCGTGACAATGGAGGCCGGCGACTGGCTCGTCGTGTTTACCGACGGAGTCGTAGAGGCGGTCAACGAAGCGAATGCGGAGTATGGCGAAGAACGCCTGATGTCAATTCTGCATGCCGGCGCAGATACTTCGCCGGCGACCATGCTCAGCCGCACGATGGCCGATCTCGATCTGTTCGTCGGAAACACCCCGCAGCACGACGACATCACCTTCCTGCTGATCAAGGCCGTCCCCACCTGAGCCCTTCTCCTCACGATCACTCCGGGACCGGCACTTGCAGGTAGATCGCCCGGACCCAGGTCATCAGGGGCCGAGGAGACAAGATGAGATCAAGCTGGAGCGCAACCCTCTCGCGGGCAGTGATCCTCTCGCTGGTTGTCGGGATCGGGATCGCCAGCGCGCAGAGCTCGCCCTCGCGACGCGACGCGCAGCCGCAGCCGCCGCCCGACACTGGTGAGTACGACTTCGTTTTGCAAGCGGCCATGTCCAATATGGCCGAAATTCAGCTCGGTCACCTGGCCACAAAGAACGCGCAGCGTGCGGACGTCAAGAAGTTCGCGCAGATGATGATCGATGATCATTTGAAAGCGCAGCAGCAGTTGGCTGACGCGGCGTATGGCGAGGGCATTCGGTGGCCGATCAGGCTGGACGACAGCCATCGACAGGTCCAGCAGCGTTTGTCGAAGCTGAGCGACGAGCAGTTCGATCGCGAGTACATGCAAGCGATGGTCGATTGGCATCGCGATGTCGAGAAGATGCTCGCGGCGCGGCCAACAGGCGGCGCGGCGAAATCCGACCAGGCCTCGCTGGCCACGAAAGTGAATCAGTGGGCGGCCAAGACGTTGCCGGAAGTCCGCGCTCACCTCAAGGAGGCCGAGCAGGTGAACGGTGAAGTCTCCAAAGGAGCATCACACTGATGTGCTGACCCACGTCTGCTGAGCTGTCAGAATGTAAGGATGGCGAGCACGGCGCATGGCGCCCTGGCGACTCTGATGTGCGTTGCGGCGATGACCGGGCTGGTAACCGGCGCGGTCACTGCACAATCACCGATCGACGTCTACGAGCTGGCCGACTATCGGCTCACGACGGAGGTCTTCGAGCGGTTCGTGCAGGCGAGTGGCCGCATCGTGGACATCACTCAGCACGACTCCTCCTTCACCTACGCGCCTCTGTTCACGAAAGACGTCGCGCTGTCCGGCGATGCCGTCGCCGAAGCCGCAGGGCTCGTGGCGCGGCTCACGAACCACGCGGGCCTGGCGGCTGCGCTCGAGGCGGAGAAGACCACGCCGCGCGAGTACTCGAAGTTCGCCCTGACGCTGATCGCGGCACGTCTGGCTGACCGCTTCCTGAAAGCGGGCGTGTTGCAGCGGGTGCCGTCGGGAGCACCCACGATCAACGTCGAGTTCGTGAAGACACACGAGTCAGACGTCACCGCGGCCCTCGCAAATCTGGGCATTCGTGACTGATTCCCCGAGCCAAACAGCGGTAAACTCTTACCGACGATAGAGCGGGCCCCACTGTGCGGACCGCCGAGGGAGAGCACATGAGACGTTTCATTCTTGGAGCGCTGACGGCACTGGCCGGCGCCGCCATCCCTCACAACCAGCGGTGTATCCGGACAAGGGCGCGTGGACTCGTCCGGTGTCATGACGCCGGACGGTGGTGTACCGGCGCCGGGTAGCTATAAGGTGCCGAAGACGCCGTGGGGCGAACCAGATCTCCAGGGCACCTTCAACGCCAACGACCTCCAAGGCATTCCGATGCAGCGCGCGCAGACGGTCGGCGCCCGGTACAAGCTGAATGACGACGAGTTCAAGCAGCGCGTCGCGCAGCGTGACCAGAACGTGGCCAACGACAACAGCGACGAGTTCTCGCTGGAACGCGCCGAGGAGTTCGAGGCGAGGTTTGGCACCGTCGGCGGCGCCGTCTCCCCGCCGCCGCACTGGCTCGAGCGCTCCAGGGCCGTCAGCCGCGTGTCGTCCTACGTGATCGATCCACCGGACGGACGGATTCCGGAGTTGACGCCGGCGGCCCAGGCCGGGGCCCAGCAGCGTCAGCAGGCTCAGGCCGCCCGCCGTCGCGCACTGAACGGCATCGAAGCCGACTGGACCACCGATCGCAGCAACTACGATCGCTGCATCAGCACCGGCGTGCTGAACTCGATCACCCCGAAGATCTACAACTCCGGCAGCCGCATCGTGCAGGGGCCGGGTTGGCTGGCGTTCCAGAACGAGATGATTCACGAGACGCGCGTCATCCCGACCGACGGCCGCAAGAATGTCGGCGCGTCTGTGAAGAACTGGATGGGTACGTCGGTCGGCCACTGGGAAGGCGACGTGCTCGTCGTCGAAACCCGGAACATCAAGCCCGTGTCGCCCGTGAACGGGCAGCCGGTGTCGGATGAGGGTGTGCTGATCGAACGGTTTACCTTGTCGGACGCGAACACACTCGACTACCGCATGACGGTCAACGACCCGAAGGTCTACACCGCGGCGTGGACGATGCGGATGCCGATCCCGCGTGAAGAGAGCTACGGCTACTTCGAATACGCGTGCCACGAGGGGAACTACGCGATGCCCAACCTCCTCTCCGGCTCGCGCGCCGAGGACAGGCGGCGCGCCGAGATGATCAAGCGCGGCGAGAAGATTCCCGAGTACGTCGAGCCGGCGCGCGGCGGCGGGCCCGGGCGCGGCGGCGCCCCCGGCGGTGCTGGCCGCGGCGGCGGTCGCGGTAACTAGCCCTCGCGTCTCACCGCGAGCGCTGACGCTCGCATTCATGCTTGTGCCGGCGCGCTGTGCGCGCCGGCATTCTCCCCCATGGTTGAAGTCAATTTCACGGGCGCGCACAATCCGAGTCGAACCTGGCGGTCGCAAGGCGGTGTCACATGCGTCGCATCATGCTGACTTTCGCGTTGTCGCAGTTGCCATCGGCTGGTCGTCGTTCCTACAATCCGCTCCGACATGTGCGCAGCGGATAAGCATCGCATCGCCGTCATCGGGGCTGGCATTGGCGGGTTGACCTTTGCGATCGCGCTGCGCCAGTACGGCATCGGCGTCGACATCTACGAGCAGACCGCCGAACTGCGCGAGGTTGGCGCTGCCGTCGCGTTGTCGGCCAACGCGACTCGCTTCTTCGACCGGTTCGGGCTGGCCGCGCAATTCGCCTCCCACTGGTTCGAGGTGTCAGCCTTGATCTATCGCGATGGCCGCAGCGGCCGCCTCATTGGCACGCATCACGCGGGGCCGGCGTACCGCCAGCGTTTCGGGGCGCCGTACGTCGGTATTCATCGTGCCGATCTGCAGGCGATCCTGTCCGCAACCGTCGGCCTGGATCACATTCGGCTGCGCAAACGCCTCGTCGACATCGACGACACCGGCGCGCGTGCCGTGCTGCGCTTCGACGACGGCAGCACGACCGAGGCCGATCTCGTCGTCGGCGCCGACGGTGCGCGCTCGGTCGTGCGGCGCTGGATGCTCGGCTATGACGACGCACTGTTTTCCGGTTGCAGCGGGTTTCGCGGCGTGGTGCCGACGGACAAACTCCCGAGCCTGCCGGATCCCACAGCGCTTCAGTTCTGGATCGGGCCGGGCGGGCATCTGTTGCACTACCCGATGGGCAACAATCACATCAACTTTCTGCTGGTCGAGCGCCATCCGGCACCGTGGCCGCGACGTGACTGGGTGATGCCGGCGACGGAAGGAGAACAGTTGCGGCACTTTGCCCACTGGCATCCAGCAGTCGTCGAGATGATCACCGCGCAGCCGGTGAGCGACCGCTGGGGCCTCTTCCATCGTCCCCCGCTTGGCCGATGGACCAAGGGACGCGTGACACTCTTGGGGGACGCCGCGCACGCGCTGGCGCCGCACCATGGGCAGGGCGCGAACCAGTCGATCGAGGACGCCGTCGTGCTTGCCGCCTGCCTTGGCGAAGCGGGCTCGGGCCCGCTCGCCGAAGCGATCGAGCGCTACGAGCGGCTGCGCCGCGGCCGGACGCGCAAGGTCCAGTACGCGTCGATCAGCGCCGCGGACGTCCTACATCTGCCCGATGGCGACAACGCCGATCGGCGCAACGCCCGGCTCGGATCGCTCGAGGGCGCGCTGCATCACTTGGGTTGGATCCATGAGTTCGACGCCGGGACCCAGGAGCCCAGTGAGCGACAGGGTGGCACGTGGTTGTGAAGCGAATCCTCCACTAATATTCATCACTGGTCTGCCGACGTCATTGCCCTGTTATTTTTCCGCCTGCGGAGGAGTGGGATGAAACGCATTACTTTCCTGTCCATCGTGCTCACGGGCGCGCTGCTCTCCCCCACGACGAGCTTCGCGCAGGTGTCCTGCTCGCGCGACGGGTTGCAGCGCGCCGTCGATCTCTACATCGCCGCCCAGACCAAGGGCGATACGTCCGGAATGCCGCTGGGGACGGGGCTGGGTTACATGGAGAACGTGGCGCCCGCCGATATCAACACCGGCCTGATCAAGACGCCGATGACGATCGATCACCATTTCAGCCTGCTCGATCCGGCGACGTGTCAGACGTTTACCGAGGTGATCGTCACGAACAAGGAGAAGCCGTATCTCCTCGGCACCCGTCTGCGTGTCAACCGTGACAAGATCGCCGAGATCGAAATCCTGTGGACGACGACGGGGTATTGGCTGTTCAACGCCGATGCGTACCTGAAATATTCGTCCACCGAGAAATGGGACGCCATCCCCGCGGACAGGCGCGATACGCGCGACACGCTGGTCGCCGCCGCGAACGCCTACCTCGACGCGTTTCTCGAAGGGAAGAAGGACGTGGTGCCGTGGGGCTACCCCTGCAATCGTACGGAAGGCGGCGCGCACACTGGCAAAGGAGTCCCCGAAGACAGTTGTGATGTCGGCGTCCCGAGCGGCGTCAACATCGCCAACCGCCGTTTCATCGTGGACGAAACGATCGGCTCAGTGGTCGCGTTTTGCACCTTTGGCGCCGGAAGCGCTGCCGGCGGCAGCGGCGCGCCCGACACGCACCTGTTCCGCGTGGAGAACGGCAAGCTGCGCTACGTGCACACGCTGACGCACCTCTTGCAGGCGAATTTCCAGGGCGGACGTGGCCGGGCGAGTGGAGGTACCGGACGAGGCGCGGCCGGCGGTGGTCGTGGCGGCGAGACGCCGCCGACGACTCAGCGGTAGAACGCGCTCAAGGTCCAGGCTACCTGTCCACGATCAACGATGGTTCATCGTTCATGACGTGGTGCCCGGCCTGGGGCACTCGCTTCAGCGCTTGACATCCTGGCCCTTATGTCTACACTGTAGACACTAGCGTGGAGACCATCGGACAATTCGAACAAGCCGTGTTGGTCGCCCTCATCCG
This sequence comes from Vicinamibacterales bacterium, assembly GCA_035293405.1. GTDB lineage: Bacteria > Acidobacteriota > Vicinamibacteria > Vicinamibacterales > UBA2999 > Gp6-AA40. Next base: position 161,656 of record DATDOE010000003.1, read on the forward strand.
ATTGGGCAAGGACGCCTATGGTCGGGCGATTCTGAACGAAGTCCAAGTGCGCCTCAATCGCGGTGTGTCGGCGGGTGCCGTCTACGCCACACTCGAACGCCTCGAAGCCAAGGGGCTGGCGTCCTCGACGCTCGCGCCAGGGACGGCGATTCGAGGCGGACGTGCCAGGCGATATTTTGTTCCTACAGCCGCTGGTGTTCGGGCGCTGAACGATGCGAAGTCGGCGACCGACACGATGTTTCGCGGGCTGGCCTGGCCGCTGAAGGTGCGAACATGAACGACACGCAACCGAGCCCGCCTCGCTGGGCCTACGCACTCCTCAGATCAATGTTGAGGCCGTCGGATTCCGAGTCAATCCCCGGGGACTTGCTCGAAGAGTATCGAGAAGTCAGACGCCCGTCCCTTGGGCAGCTTCGTGCCGACGCGTGGTACGTCACGCATGTGCTCAGCGTGCTCTGGCGTGTGGTATGGCCGTGTGTCGTCGCGATTGCGGCGCTCAGGATTCTCTCTTTCGCGCTTCCACCCGGATGGAATCCCAGTCTCGTTCCCGCGCCTGGAACGTCCGTGCTCGATGCACTGGTCATCTTGTGGGCCGGGTATTACGGTTCACAGCGGACTGGCCGGGTCAGCACCGGTATCGTCATTTCCACCGTGACAAGCCTCCTCGGCTTCAAGATGTTCTTCCTCTATGCGGCGATCACCAGACCGAGTCTTCTCCTGGCTCCGTTCGAGAACCCGTTCATTTTCGTGATCATGGCCGTTCTGCTGGGGATCGCGCTCGGGTTTGGAATGACCGCCGGAATCGCCGGTGCCGCCGTGGGCCGGTGGCTGCCTCCCAGTCGCTGGAGAACTCGCATCTCCTGACTGCGACGCGTCCCCATCGTCGAGCGCGTGACGCTGGCCCTCGACCGACCCTACGCCGGTGCGAGGACGAGCTCGTCTCTCAGCCGCAGGTGGTTCGCTGAAGGGCTCTACGGGAAGGCGCTGATAACGCACCTCGAGGATCTGCAGGTGCTCCGTCTTGCCCGGGGCGTGAAGGACCACGCGATCGCCTACTCGGGACTTCATGAGCGCACGGGCCAGTGGCGACAACCAGCTGATGTGGTTGCGATCCAGATCGACCTCGTCGGCGCGTTCCTCCGTAGTCGTGAGCGAGACACGCCGCGATTCCGATAACCTATGATCGCCATGATGCGGTTTTCGAAACGCTCGCTCGCTGCTCTGGCCGCGACGCTCGCGACTCTGGTCGCGACGCTCGCAACCACGCTCATCGTGCAGGCGCAGCCGCGAGGGCCGGCGCGCGAGATCCTTCCGCTCACAGGCGATCTGTATCGGGCTCGGAACGGCAACTGGTACACGATCGTTCTCGTCACACGCGACGGCATCATCCTCGGCGATCCCATCAATCCGGCGTTCGCGACATGGCTGAAGGACGAGCTCGGCCGCCGCTTCACGGTGCCGGTGCGGTACGTGGTCTACAGCCACAGCCACTTCGATCACGCAGCGGGCGGAGCCGTCTTCGCCGACACCGCCAGGTTCGTCGCCCACGAGAACATGCTGCGGAACATGGACGGCCGCTACCCGCACATGCCGGGCGACATGGTCGATCGCAATCGCAACGGCGCCATCGACCCGGATGAAATCGACATCCCGACGAAAGCGGCGCCGGGCGTCTGCGGCATGGGGCCGGGGTTCTTTGCGTCGATCGATCGCAACAAGGACGGCCTCGTGCCGCCGGCGGAGCTGCAGGCCGACATCCATCCTCCCGACATCGTCTACTCGGAGCGGATGCGGATCACACTCGGCGGGCGCACGGTGGATTTGATTCATCCCGGGCTGAATCATTCCGACGATGCCACGGTGATGCACTTTCGGGATGAGCGGGTGGTCTTCGCCACGGAGTTCCTCGCTGATGCGCTCGTGACCACGAACCCGCGGTCGCTGCCCAGCACCTGCAGCGCGTTCGACAGGCATCCGCTCTCTGAGTGGATCCGTTCCTACCGGACGGTCGAGGCCCTCGACTTCGATCGCGTGGCCCCCGGTCACGGCGACGTCTTCGACAAGGCCGTCGTCACCCAGACGCGCGAGTATTTCGAGTATCTGGTCGCGCAGGTATCGGCCGGCATAAGGTCAGGCCGGCCGCTGGCCGACCTGATCGAGACCATCACGCTCGAGCGCTACAAGGGATGGGCGAACCACGAGCGGCTGCGGCGTATGAACGTGGAGGCGGCGTATGTGAACTTGACGAGTCGGCCCGCGCCGCGCCCTTGACCCCACACTGCGCCTCACTTGAATCCGCCCAGCGTGTCCGCTTCGGCGGATCGCCATTACGGGTGATCACGGTGCTGCGCAGCGCCGCAGGTGAAGAGAAGGCGTCGTCGAATTCGGTTTTCACGGCAGCGGGATGCGGTACAGGTTTCGCTGAATCCGCTCACGCGAGAAGGCGTACACGTCAGCCGATGGGCCGGGGGTCGCGTCCGGCTCATCGATCGAACGCACACCTGGAAGCTTGGCGATATCCGAGTCCGCTGCGTAGCCTTGGGGCGGAAGCGCCGGCCACATCGTGCCGGCCGCCAACGGGACGATGAAGGTCTGTCCGACCGTGCCGCCGTGAACGACTGACAGGAACAGTAGCCGACCATCGCGCGACCACTTCATCGGATTCGAGCCGCTCGGACCGAATATGCGAACGCCAGCCCCTCCAGCAAGCGGGAACGCCATCGTCGCTCCTAGCGGCTCCTCCCCGGGGCGCGCGTAGCGGGCGTAGACGATCAGCCACTTCCCGTCCGGAGAGATGCCCGCGGTCATGATGACCGGGTACTCGAGCACCTTGGTTAGTCCGCTGCCATCCGGTTGTACTCGATACGCGTATCCGTAGCTGCCTTCTCGTCCGCGAAAGTAGATCTCACCGGTCGGCGAGAATACCGGGCCGTCGCCTTCGACGTTCGGGATGGGCTGTGGCGCGGTGCGCCGATTGACGGGTGCGAGCCACAATCGCAGCTTGCCTTGAGCGTCGAGGGCCTGGACGACAACGTGACGCCCGTCCGGAGAGACGTCATACAGCCTCGAGATCGCACCAGCCCCGAGCGGAAAGCCTGGGAGCAGAGGTTCCGTACGGCTCGACGTGACGTCGGCAGACCACAGCTCGAAAGCGCCGGCCTTGTCCACGACGTAGTACAACGTCTTGCCGTCCGGGCTGAATGTCGGTTCGAACGCGTGTCCCTCGAGCGAGATCTGGCGCTCGCCCGTCGAATCACGGATCCACACGGCTTTCTGATGCAAGCCGACGGCGGTGACGAGCGAGCGACCGTCCGGCGCCATCGCGATCCCTTCTTCGCTCGTCGGGCCGGAGGTGATCTGTTCCGGAACGGCGCTCTCGGTGAGCCGTTGGCGCCAGATGTGAAAGGCTCCGCCGGCGTTCGAGTTGACGTACATCCACCTGCCGTCGGGCGACCACGCAGCGAACCAGCACGCTCCACCTGGCGGCCCGATTGGCCTTCCCGTCGAGCTGCCATCCGCGGGAACGACACGACAGGGAAGCCACGCGCCCCTGTCGGTCATCTCCGCCAGGATGATCCATCTACCGTCGGGCGACGGGAACGAGCGATGCGCCATTGCGCCCTTCGGCGACGGCACGTAGACGTCACGCTGTCCGGCACGACTTTCCTCGGCCGCCACGATCTTCATGTGGTTGCCTTCGAGCCGGTCGATCACTTCCGAAAACACGATCGTCTTTCTGTCGAGCCAGGTGAGCCCGGATGCGTTCGGCAGCCAGCGCCTCGCCTGGCCCCCGAGCACTGGAACGATCCAGGTGTCCCACGGGTTCGTGGTATAGGCGATCCGCGATCCGTCGGGCGTGAACACCGGGCTCATCTTGGTCTCACTGTCATTGGTCAACTGTTGCGGCTCGCCATTCGGCAGCAGCTTCACGTAGACCTGTCCTGTTGTGATGAAGGAACCCGGAGCGCGGAGAAACGTCAGCATCCGCCCATCCGGAGAGAGAGCGGGCTGGCTGACCGAGTCAGGGAAGTTCGTCAGCTGCACCCATTCGGAGCGGAACGCGGGTTCGCCGCCTGGCACCGTCCAGGCCCAGATCGCGGCCGCAATCACGACGGCGAGTGCGACCCCTGCGGCCAGCGTCATGCGATTCCACCAGCGTGCGGAGCGAGAGATCAGCGCGGGTGCTTCCTCGCTGTGGCGCGCGATACGGCGAAGGTCGACGACCAGCTCTTTCATCGACTGGTAACGGTCGTCGGGGCTCTTCTCCAGCGCTTTGTCGACGACGGCACGCAGGGCCGCAGGCACCTCGTTCGGGAGCGGCTGCGGCTTGCCGTGGATGATCCGCTGCAGGATCTCCAGGTCGGTCGGCCCCGTGAAAGGTCTCTCGCCGCCGAGCATTTCGTGGAGGACGATACCGAACGAGAACACGTCGCTGCGCGCATCCGGCAGCCCAGCGGACGCCTGTTCCGGCGACATGTAGGCGACGGTCCCGACGACAACGCCCGGTCTGGTGGCCGGGGCCGTGACCGTGCGCGTCTCACGCGTGTCGGAGGGTTCAGCCAGCTTTGCCAATCCGAAGTCGGCCAGCTTCGCATACCCGGTTCGCGTGATCAGAATGTTCTCGGGCTTGATGTCGCGATGGAGCATGCCCGCTGCGTGCGCGGCGGCGAGCGCATCGGCGACGCCGACGAGCAGCTCCACGATCTCGCGCGAGGTGCGCCGGCCGGCGCGCGCCCAGTCACGAAGCGTTCCACCGTCGACGAGCTCGGTGACGAGGTACTGCCGGCCCTCGAATTCGCCGGCGTCGTGGACCGTGAGGATGTGCGGGTGGTTGAGCGACGACGCCATCTGCGCTTCGCGCTGAAAGCGCTTCAGCGCGGCGGAGTCGGCCCGGCCGCTGGCGAGGAACTTGATCGCGACCGGCCGATTCAGCTTCGTGTCGACGGCGCGATAGACGACGCCCATGCCGCCCTCGCCGAGGAGGGTCTCGATCTGGTACGGTCCAACGCGTTCCGGTCGCGTGTCAGCCATCGGCGGAGTCGCCCAGGAAGCTCCGAAAGACGATAGCAGAATCTCACAGATATCAGCCGACCCGCCAACCTCAATTCGGCATGCAGGAACTCGCGTTTTAGACGCCGGCAAACCAGTGGAACCCGAAGTCCGAGTTGATGCCGCCCGTGCCCCTGCCAAAGCCAGCCATCGAGTCGACAACCTGAATCGATCGCAGG
>DATDOE010000004.1:0-7287 GCA_035293405.1 Vicinamibacterales bacterium
GTGAAGGAGGTCGAGGACCACATTGCCGTCGTTCCGTGATCGAGATGCTGGCTGGGCCGATTCAGAGACCGCAATCGACGAAGTCCTGGCGGAATCGTTCCCTGCCAGCGATCCACCCTCGTGGACGCTCGGCGTATCGCAGGAGGAGGTCATGAAGATCAGATGTCGAACGGTGGATAATGTGCTCGCCGACGTCGAAGGGATCCAGCGGCACATTGCGCAGCGTGCCCAAGAGATCTTTCGAGCACGGGGGGGTGCGGTGGGGCAAGCGCTCGAAGACTGGATGAAGGCCGAACGGGAGACGGTCTGGCGGCCTGCCCTCGAAGTGCGCCGGACGAAGGACGCCTTCGTCGTCGAAGCCGCTGTCGCAGGCGTCGATCCGAAGCAGTTCGACGTGCAGGTAACGCCGACCGAACTGGTGCTGTCAGCCCATGTTCACCACTCGGATCGCGAACAGGAAGGCGAGGTCGTGCTCTGCGAGTTCGCGAACGGGCCGCTGTTTCGGAGCTACACGTTCCCGAAACCGGTGGACCCCGCTCGGGTCTCAGCGGAATATCGGAACGGCCTGCTCTGCGTGACGGCCCCACTGGCGCAGCCGGCGACGAAGGTGGAGGTCCAGGCGGCCTAGTCTCTCGCGGGTCTGCTGTACGCCCGGAGCAGCAGCGGGCCCGCGAGACGTCGCTCATTTCACTTCGAAGGTGATGTTCGCGTTCACGCGGTATTCGACGATCTTGTTGTCCTTGATCACGGCCTCAAAGTTCTTGATCCAGATGGACTTGATTTGTTCGACCGTCTTGCCGGCGTCGGTGACGGCACGTTGGGCGGCATCTTCCCAGCTTTTCTCGGATTGCGAGATCACCTCGATGATTTTGTGAATGGCCATGCTGTCCTCCTCAGCGAGCAACCTCGCGCTCGCGTTTCTGTTCCTTCGCCACCAGCTTGGCGAGATCCGTCAGTTCTTCTGAAAGTAGCTCGATCACGTCATCGAACGTCAGAATTCCTTCGAGTCCGCCGCGATCATTGATGACGGGGAGACGACGGACTCCATGCGACTGCATCTTCTTGAGCACGTCGTACAGGCTATCGCTCTCGGGTGAGGTCACGAGTTCGACGCTCATCACATCAGCCACTCTCAGACGAGGTAGCCGAAGCAGCCTGTCGACGGCCAGTGCGACATCGCGGTCGGTCAGGATCCCGATGGGCACCCGTTCGCCATCCGGCTCCCGCACGACGACGACATCGCCCACGTGATGGGCCTTCATGAGATCGACCGCGTCGACGATGGACGTGTCGGGCCTGGTGAACACGACCTGTCTGTTGCATACCTCTCCAGCCGTCATGGTGCCCCCTTTCTTGCATGGCCCTGCTATTGAAGGCGCGGAGTTTTTGCCCATGCCTCACTCAATCTCCCGAAGGCTCACTTGCACAGCGGCTGCCGTCGTGCTCTCGCTTGGAGCAGGAACGTTCGGACGTGGACAGGAGGCGTCCGGCGACCCGTTCGACTTCCTCGCACCATCGGTCGTCGTGTCTACAGAGGACCGCGCACGACTCGATCGAAACGAGGTGCTCGCGCGAACGTTGTCGGGCCGGGACGGGCAGCTGGCTGTGTTCGTGGCCACTCGTCTGAACGCTCCGCCCGACGCGCTGGTGGCGTGGACGCGTGCGATTGCGGAGCTCAAACGCAGCAAGTTCGTGTTGGCGATTGGGCGCTTCTCGGATCCGCCCAGCCCCTCTGACCTCGACCAGCTCACACTCGATCAGCGCGACCTGGATGCGATACGACGGTGTCGGCCCGGCGATTGCGGGCTGAAGTTGTCGGCGGCGGATATTGAATCGTTGACGGCCGTTGTGGCGACCGCGGGTGCTGACTGGCGTGACGCGGTGCAGGAGAAGTTCCGACGGCTCCTCGCGGAACGAGTCATCCGGTATCGCGCCGGAGGCCTGGCGGCGCTGGCGCCCTCGGATGACCGGAAGAAGCCGAAAACGCTGGACGCGGCACTGTCGGCGATCGTGGAGCAGTCCCCGTACCTCGCGAAGCTTCCGGACGTTGTCACCTGGCTACAGGAATATCCCCATACCGATTCCGCAGTGGAATCGTTCTTCTATTGGTCGAAGGACCACTACGGCGAAGGCAAGCCGGTCATCAGCATCACCCACGTCGGTATTGTGCGTCCCGAATCGGACCACCGTGTCCCGGCGGTTCTCGTGGTCGGGAAGCAGATCTTCGCGACCCACTACGTCGAAGGGGGTCTGGGCCTGACGATGGTCCTGCGCGATGCCTCGAATGGCGCACCGTACCTGGCGTACGTCAACCGGTCGCAGATCGACATGCTGAGAGGATTCTTTGGCGGGTTTGTGCGTGGCGTGCTCGAAGACCGGCTCGGGCGTCAGGCGCCGTTGATCGTACGGGGCCTTCGTGCGCGCCTGGAGAGCGGCAACCCGCCTGACGAAGCCCCCGATCCGTTCTCGGACGAAGGTCCGGGAGTCCGCTGATGCCTGAATCGTCCATCACGCTCTTTCTGGCCGGAGACGTGATGACAGGCCGAGGCGTCGATCAGATCCTGGCCCGCCCATCGGCGCCGGAGCTTCATGAATCGTTCGTCACCGACGCTCGAGAGTACGTGCGGCTGGCCGAACAGGCCTCCGGGCCACTGCCGCGGGGCGTCAAGCCGGATTACATCTGGGGTGACGCGCTCGTCGAATGGAATCGAGTGGCCCCGGCTGCGCGCATTGTGAACCTGGAAACGAGCATCACGCGCAGCGACGAATACGAGCGGAAAGGCATCAACTATCGGATGCATCCGGACAATATCGGATGCCTGCGGGCGGCGCGCGTCGACATCTGTGTGCTTGCGAATAACCACGTACTCGATTACGGCACCCAGGGGCTGATCGAGACGCTTCAGACGTTGGAGCGCGCAGGCGTCCGGGCCGTTGGCGCTGGACGCAACCGTGACGAGGCGGTCAGGCCTGTCGTGCAAGGGCTTCCGGATGGCCAACATCTGATCGTCGGCGCGTGTGCCCACGAGAGCAGCGGCGTGCCCGATCATTGGGCGGCCCTCACAGATGAACCCGGCGTCTACTTGTTGCCAGACTTGGGCGACGAGACGGCGATGGACGTGGCAGCGGGCGTGGCGCGTCACAAGCTGCCGGGCGATATCGCCGTCCTCTCCATCCACTGGGGCGGCAACTGGGGATACGACGTCCCACGGCAGCACATCAACTTCGCGCACAGGCTCGTGGAGGGTGGAATCGACATGGTCTACGGTCATTCCTCGCATCACGTGCGGCCGATCGAGATCTACCGAGACCGGCTCATTCTCTACGGGTGCGGAGACTTCATTGACGATTACGAGGGCATCTCAGGCTACGAACGATACCGGGACGATCTGGCGCTGATGTACTTCCCGTCGCTGAGTCCGCAGACGGCGCAGCTCCTCACGCTGGAGATGACGCCACTGCAGATTCGGCACATGCGTCTCAATCGTGCGTCGGCTGCCGACGCACGCTGGCTCTGCGACAACGTCAACGAGATCAGCCGTGCCTTCGGCACGCAGGTCACCCTCACCGATCGCGGCGTGCTGCGATGGGTTCAGCATCATGCCTGAGATCGCGCTGACGCCGAATGCGCTGCGAGTGCTCGAGGCGCGGTACCTGCGTAACAATCCGACCGGACAGGTCGTCGAAACACCCGAAGCGATGTTCCGGCGAGTGGCGGCACACGTGGCGGCGGTGGAGAAGCCATACGGCGAATGTCCGGACGCCGCAGCCGAGGCCTTCTACGACGCCATGGCGCGCCTGGAGTTCCTGCCCAACTCACCAGCCTTGATGAACGCGGGGACGACCCTTGGCCAGCTTGCGGCGTGTTTCGTGCTGCCGGTCGAGGACAGCCTGGACCGGATCTTCGGCACGCTGCACGACGCCGCGCTCATCCAGCAGACGGGCGGCGGCGTCGGATACGACTTCTCGCAGCTCCGCCCGGCTGGCGACCGCGTGACGTCGACGGGTGGTTCGTCGAGCGGGCCGGTCTCGTTCATGAAAGCGTTCGACGCGGCCGTCGAGGCCGTACGGCAGGGAGGGCGACGGCGGGGCGCGAACATGGCCGTGCTCGACGTGCATCATCCGGACATCGAAGCATTTGTGACCGCAAAGCGTGGCTCTTCCGTCTTGCGCAACTTCAACCTGAGCGTGGCAGTGGACGACGCGTTCATGCAGGCGGCGGCAGACGGCGGCGAGGTGACGCTGCGCAATCCACGGACCAGCCAGCCTGCGGGTCAGAAACGTGCCGCCGATCTCCTGCATCTCGTCGCGGAGTGTGCCTGGGAGTCGGGCGATCCGGGTGTGATCTTCGTGGACCGCATCAACCGCGACAATCCAACGCCGGCCTTGGGCCGGATCACGGCCACCAATCCCTGCGGAGAGGTGCCGTTGCTGCCCTATGAAGCCTGCGTGCTGGGCTCGATCAATCTGTCTGCGCTCAGCGTCACGGGGGCGTTCGATTGGGATCGGCTCGACCGGTTGACGGACCTCGGAGTTCGGTTCCTCGACGACTGCATCGACGCCAGCGTGTTCCCGCTGCCCGAGATCGCGGCGGGGGCCAGAGGCAGCCGGAAGATCGGCCTTGGCGTGATGGGATTTGCGGACGCGCTCGTCGATTTGGGCATTCCTTACGACGACGACGGGGCCATTCGGTTCGCCGGCGACGTGATGGCTCGAATGGCGGCGCGGGCGGCCGAAATGTCCAGAGCCCTGGCGGCGACTCGTGGCCCCCATCCACACTTCGCACGGAGCAGAGCCGCCGCGCTGGGCCAGCCCCCGATCCGCAATGCCACGCGCATCGCCATTGCGCCCACAGGATCGCTCAGCTTGATTGCGGGGTGCTCGAGCGGGATCGAGCCGCTCTTTGCCGTTGCCTATGAACGGCACGTGCTCGACGGCGCTACGCTGGTGGAAGTCAACAGGCGGTTCGAGCAGCTGGCCACGAAGCAGGGCGTCTGGACGCCTGACGTCCAGCGGAAGGTCGTCGCATCCGGCCGTGTCCGCGATCTCTCCGACATCCCCCCGGACATCCGCCGGCTGTTCCCCACCGCGCACGACATCTCGCCGGAACAGCACATTCGCGTTCAAGCCGCCTGTCAGGCACACGTGGACAACGCCGTGTCCAAGACCGTGAATCTTGCCGCGCATGCGACGGTTTCGCAGGTCGAGCACGCCTACCGCTACGCGTTCGAGCGCGGGTGCAAGGGCATCACGGTGTATCGACACGGTGCCCGCGCGGGGCAGGTGCTCGCGCCCATCACCTCCTCGGGACTCTGTCCCGACTGCCGCACCGCACTGGAATTCTCCGAGGGCGCGAGCCTCTGCCGCGCATGCGGCTTCTCGAGCGCTGTATAAGCAGGTCACTGATGTCGCGGACGAATTCGTTCCCATCTGCACGCGAGATTTCGCGCCCCTATTCTGCATACCCCACGCAACTTCCGTTTCAGCATGAATTCGGATGGGAGACGCCGGATCGAAATTGGGCGGCGTGTCATTTGCTGCGTGGTAGATGGGCACGCGAATGACGACGAGAGCACGTCGGCTACAAGGGGACGAGCTATGACGAACCATCCGATGACGAGCGTGGAGCGCCCCCTGAGTGCGTTGGACGTCATCTTCGGACGGCGGTCCGTGCGCGCGTACACGCCGCAGACGCTGGAGAAGTCAACGGTCCGGGCGCTGCTCGACGCGGCCGTCCAGGCGCCGACTGCGATGCTCGAGCAGCCCTGGGTGTTCGTGGTGGTACAGAACCGGCGACTCCTGAGGCGTATCTCCGATCGCGTGAAGGCGATGTGGACGCACGAGGCTGCTCCGAAGTCCGCGGGTCAGCCGGGACGCAGTTCGAGGCTGCACGGAGAGTTCATCGAACGGCTCCAGGATCCCGAGTTCGACGTGTTCTACGGTGCCGAAACGTTGATTGTCATCTGCGCACGTCGGATGGACTCGTTCGTGGCCGCCGACTCTTGGCTGGCTGCCGAGAATCTCATGCTCGCCGCAACCGCACTGGGACTGGGAACCTGTTGCGTCGGGGCCGCCGTGGCAGTACTCAACTCCGCGGACACGAAAGCCGATCTCGGCATACCGGCCGATGTTCATGCCGTTGCGCCGATCATCGTTGGTGTTCCTGAGGGGAGCCCGCCGGCCGTGCCGCGGCGGGAGCCAGAGATCGTGTCGTGGAAGTAGCGCGCTCGTCGCGCGGCAGGAGCCGAAGATGAACAAGACAGCCATCGCACTCACCGGTGCCGCGTTGGGCGCCGGGGCCATGTACTTGCTGGACCCCAGCCGCGGCCGACGTCGTCGAGCGCGCCTGGGCGAAGCAGCGGCGGGCGCCGCTCACCGCGCACAGGCGGCTGCGGGGATGACGGCGCGTGACCTTCAGCACCGCCTGAGCGGTCTGGCCGCCCGTACGCTCGACCGGGTGATCGAGGAACCCGGACCGTCGGACGATGTGCTCGCCGAGCGTGTGCGCGCACACTTGGGCCGGCTTGTCTCACACCCAGGCGCGATCGACGTCAGCGCGAGCAGCGGAAGGATCACGCTGAGCGGTCCCGTCTTCGAGGCCGAGGTCGGCCAGCTGCTGGACGGCGTCGCAGACGTTGCCGGCGTCACCGCGATCGAGAACCGGCTCGAGCCTCACCGCGATGCCGCCCACGTATCCGCCTTGCAGGGACCGGGACCGAAAGTGATTCCGGGACCGCCGGCGAAGTGGCTTCGCTGGACCCCAACGGCCCGTCTCGTTGCGGGCATGGCGGGCGTCGCGCTCGTGGCGTTGTCGTCGCCGAGTCGTCCATTCCGTGGCGCGGCGACCGGTATTACAGGTGTCGAGCTGATCGAGCGCGCACTGTTCGGCACACGCGCTCGCGCGTAGCTGCAACGCACCACCCCGCAGGAGCAGGCGCCGCCGCGGCGAGTTCATCGCGCGGCGTCATGGTTCCCCGCGCCGGCTGCGCGGGTAATGGCGCAGGAACCCGCGTTCGGTGACGACAGCACATGCAGCTGTCGTGCGCGTTGGAGCTTGGCCCCGGGCCGGGAGCCGACGACCACGAGCGATGTCGCGCGTGTCACGGAATCTCCCGTGCGTCCGCCGGACCGTTCGACCAACCGCGACGCGTCGGCGCGCGACATCGTGCGCAGCGCGCCGGTGAACACGACCGTGCCCGAAGCACGGGTCCGCCCGCGTTTCTGGTGGTATGGGACGACTGTGACATCGTGACGGAGGAGCGCATCGATCACGGCTTCGTTCTCGGG
>DATDOE010000005.1:0-27685 GCA_035293405.1 Vicinamibacterales bacterium
CCCGCCTGGGAAAGACCCGCCTGGCAACCCGGCTTCGAGTACGCGCGCGAGGCGCTCGATGCCGAGCAACGTCAACGGAATGCCGGTCGAGAACAGTGGATCGACGAAGGCCGCCGCCGACGGCAGCATCGCCCATCCCGCGCCGGCCGCGACCGACGCTCTATAGGCCAGCTGCGGCATCCATGTGAACGGACGAATCGGCCGTGCGTCGGCAAACTGCGCGGCGATCGAAGGGAACCGCGCGAGCAGCCGTTCCCACGCAGGCGCACCGTCGGCGAGCCGCAGCTCCTGCGCGAGCGCGTCCTCGACGGCCACGCCCGCGCTCGTGACACCGTTGCCGAATCGCAGCACCCACATCCACCCGCCGTCGAACACGTGATGCAGCGCCGCATCGTCGATGGGATAGGGCGGGGCCGGGATTCGGGGCTCCCGCCTCCGCCCGGCTTCGGCGCGGCCCGCCGAAGCGCTTCGCGCGAGGGCGGCGGGACTCGGGACTCGGGAGGCAACGGATCCCGGATCCCGGATCCCGGATCCCGGAGCGAAGTCGGCCATCACGTCACACCGCGCGACGTCGGTGAAGTGCGAGAACAACGCCTGCGTTCGCGGGTAGCCCTCGAACGGGCGCTCGTCGATCTTCATGGCCCGGCTGAGGAACCCTCGTGGGCCGCTGGCATCGACGAGCAGACGCGCGCGCAGCTGCAGCGATGCACCGCGCCGCTGGCCCGTAAGCACGGCCGTGCCGTCCGGCCGCCACTCCACCGCATCGAGCATCACCTCGTCGAGATACTCGGCGCCCAGCGCGATCGCCTCGCGCACCAGGAAGTGATCGACGTCCGCTCGCAGCCAGTGGGTGTCGGACAGCTCGTCGTTCGGACTCGCCGCGACGAGGAGCTGATTGGATCGGCCGGCCGCCACCCTGTAGGGCTGTCCGACCTCGTGCTTGAAGTAAGTGAATCCTCGCTTCAAACCGCAGACGACCTCGGGGTACGCGCGCTGCCAGGTGCCATAGGCCGAGAGGGGCCGCAGACGCGGCAGGTCATAGCGGTCAGCCAGCTGCTCGACGAGCACGCCGGCGAGTGGCGACGCCGACTCGCCGATCGCGAAGCGCGGGTGGCGCCCCCGCTCGAGCAGCATGACGCGGTACCCGAGCCGCCGGGCGATCATCGCCAGCACCGACGCGCCGAACCCGGACCCGACGATGGCGAGGTCAGTGTCCGGTGTCATGCGCGCACACCACGCGATCGCCCGCGTGCTGGTGACGGTTCATCATCGCCAGCCGGGCCGCGCGTTGACGTGAACAGTCGCAGGAGAAGAACCGCTCGACATCCCACAGATCCGCGAACACGCGCGGGCCGCCGCGCGAGAGCCCGTACTCGATGACCGACTCGAGCGCGGACAGCCGGGGAGGCTCGAACTGGTCGCCGAGCGCTTCCATCGCGCCATTCCCGCCGCGGGTCGGGATGATCGAGCATGCGGTTGCGCCGCACGCGGTGGCCTCGTCAATGGATCGGCACGCCCACTCGACGGCCTCGCCGGCGCGCATGAACGGCGGGTTCAGGAGAATGAAGACGCGCAGCGCGACGTCGTGCCGATGGAGACATTCAGCGGCGCGGCGAAAGGCGTCGAGGGTCATCCGTTTGTTGAGCCGCGTGAGGACGTCCGGATGCGCGGTCTCCAGACCGACAGCCACCTCGAGCCGTCCCCCGATCAGGCCCTGGAACCGGCGGCACCTGTCGGCACAGGCTCCGGCGAGAAATGCAGGGTGCGACTCGACGATCACCCGGTCGAAGCCGCCGACCGTGCGCGCGATCTCGTCGTCGTCCGCTGGAGGAATCGCCTGCGGGTCGAAGAAGCTTCCGGCGTTGTACAGCTTGATCTGCCGCGCCGCGTCCAGGGCGGCGACCGCCGCCCGAATCTGATCGGCGATCGCCCCATGAGGCACGGTCTCGTCGAGCGTGTTCACCCACAGGTCGCACATCACGCAGCGAAACGGGCACTCGCGATTGGTCAGGAAGACGACCGCGGTCGGCACGAGCACACCGGACGCGTCAGGCTCCTCCTCCCAGACGGAGGCGTAGGCGCGACGATGGTCTAGCGGGTTCTTCGGACCGCGATGCTGGAGGACGAACTGATCGAGTAATGCAAAATTCAAAATGCAAAATTCAAACAATACCCAACATCGTCACAACCAGCTCTTGGGCCGCGTCAATCACTGATGCGTCTCCTTTTGCATTTTGCATTTTGCATTTTTCATTACCCGCCGACAGGCATCGCATCGGCTTCCCTCTGCCGTTCCTGCCAGACGCGGTTGAAGGTGCGCCGGCACCAGGCCTTCGAGGCGCGCTCGCGTGGCGTGGCCGCCGCGCCGTCCTGGAAGCGGCGCTTCTGATTGATCGGCATGTCGATGCCCAGCACCGCGCGGATGCCGGCGCTCACGACGTCGCGCTTGAGCGTGGTCAGCCGTTCCTCCCGGCCGTCGAGCAGCTGCTCGAAGGGGATGGCCACGGCCGACGCGATGACCGAGCGGGTCGTGAACGGGGAAAAGGCGTCGAACCCGAACGCGGCCGCGGGTGCGTATGTGCGAACGTAGCTGCGCGACAGACCACCTGAATACGCCAGGCTGTGCTTGATGGCGTCAATGCCCCAGCCCTCCTGGTAGAGGAGCGGATTGCGCAGCACGCTCGAGAGCGTCAGGTCCGAGTCTTCGAGGGGATACGACTTGAGGTTCTCGTCGCCGCCGTCTCCGTCGAGCAGATACGTCAGTGTCGGGTAGCGCTCGCGAATACCTCTGAGCAGACAGACCGAGGAGGCCGCGCACTCGACATCGAGCGGATGGTAGTCCTCGATGAGACGAATGGCCCCCTCGAGATCGTAGTCGTCTGGCGGCGCGTCTATCCGCTCCCAACCGGCTGAGAGCCCGAGCTCCCGCGCGGCGTGCTCAGCCTGCTCGGCGTCCCGCCCGCCACCCAGGTCGAGCGTGAACGCACGCACCTGCTCTGGACTGCGTCCGAGATCTTCGCTCGCCCGTCTGGCCAGCAGCAGCACCGCGGTGCTGTCGAGGCCGCCCGAGAACGCCACCGCGATCGGCTGATGCGCGGGGACCGCCGCCAGCCATCGCTTGACCGACTCGTAGGCCGCCCCGATGTAGGCCGCGCCGGCTTCCGCGATGTCCGCCGAGCCGAGCCCGACAGCTGGATCGAAGAACCGTCGGTAGCGCGGTGATGGGTCCGGGCAGCCGACCTGATCCAACTCCACGAGGTGGTGTGCGGGAACCATGCGCGTGTACGCGGGATCGAACTGCCACGCGATGCGCTGTTCCTGACACCACGCGAAGATCTGGTCCATCCTCTCGGCCACCACCAGAATCGGCCCGTGGTACATCTTGGCCACGAAGTAGCGCAGCGGCAACCCGAGGGTACGAGCCAGTCGCACGGTCTTGCCGTCGCGCGCGGTGACGGCAAAATGCCCGTCGGTCGCGCCGAGCGCCCGCACGTCGCACCGCATGACGGCCGGCACGACGTCGGCCGGCGACGCACCGGTCAGTCCTGACGTGCACAGGCCTGCGAGGTCGATGAGCCGATCAACACCTTCGAGCATGTGTATATCCCGACAACGACGTAGGGGCGACGCATGCGTCGCCCCTACCCCTCCAGGTTGACGTACTTTCCAGCAAAGAACACCAGCGGAGCGCCACCCTCGTCCACGCGATAGGTGGCGATCACTTCGCCGACGACGATCCAGTGATCGCCGCCCTCGTGAATCGCGTGGATCTTGCAGCCCACCGCGGCGACGCAGCCGTCGAGCCGCGGGCCGCCGTCCCAGGCCGTAAAAGTAAACGGCGGAGGCTCGTCCGCTTTCCAGGCGCCGGCGAAGTACGAGGAGAGATCCCGCTGGTCGTGGCGGAGGATGCTGACGGCGAAGCCTGGCGCGAGTTGAATCTGCTGTCCGGCCTTCGTCTCTTTGCCGAGGCAGAACAGCACGAGCGGCGGATCGAGCGACAACGACGTGAACGAGTTCGCCGTCATCGCCCGAATCTCCCCGTCAACCTCGATCGCGACCACCGTCACGCCGGTCACAAAGCGCCCGACGGTCTGGCGGAGGATTCGCGGGTCGATGGACATAACGAAATCGTCGTTCACGCTTCTGAGTTCTTCGTGCTCAGTTCGTGTTCATGTTCAGGTTCGGTTCGTGGGCACGAACCTGAACACGAACCGCGAACAACGAACCGAGAACCGTGAACGACAAGAGTCTTCCTAGCCCTTTGGCATCGACAGGTTCTTCATGATGTGGCTGACGTCATCGTTCCGTACGAGATCCGGCGCCGTCCACCCATCGATGTTGTACTCGGCCATGCACTGCTCGGCGAAGCCCTTGTAGCGTTTGGTCGCGCCGCTGATCTCGGCCACCAGCAGCGTCTCGAACCGGATGCTCTCGTGGTTGCCGAAGTAGTTCCGCTCGTAGAGCTCGTGGCGTCCGCCGAACTCGCTCCCGATCGCGTCCCACATCAGCTTCATCAGCTTCACGCGATCCTCGGCGGAATAGCCGTTGGAGCCACGCACGAACTGATCGAGATAGGGCCGCAGTTCCGGGACCTTGAAGTCGAGCGCGCTCGACGGCAGGTAGATCAGCGCGCTGGCCAGCGTGTTCTCGATGATCTCCTTGATCTTCGGGTAGGCGAGGCTGGCCATCACGCGATAGGCGAGGCCGTACTCCAGATTGGGCAGCACGTAGCCTTCCGTCCACGGCGTCGTCGTGCGAGCCATGGCATCGGTCAGCCCCCAGAAGAGGTTGCGCCAGGCCAGCACCTCGCCCACCGCGGCCTGCACGCCGCGGAAGTCCTTGGCGCCGGTCGCTTCAACGGCCTTGAGCAGGAGCCCGGCCAGGAAGTCCATCTTGACGGCCAGACGCGTGCAGCCCTGAAACATGAACCGCGGCAGGAAGCCCGATCGCGGGAAGAAGTTATTGACCTTCTCGATGTCGCCGTAGGCAAACACGTTTTCCCACGGCACGAGGACCTTGTCGAAGATCAGGATCGAGTCGTTCTCGTCCATCCGGCTGGACAGCGGATAGTCGAACGGCGTCCCCATCACCGCCGCCGTCATTTCGTACGACGGCCGGCACAGGAGCTTGACGCCCTTGGCATCGGTCGGCACCATGCAGACGAAGGCAAACGCCTTGGTCTTGATCGGCAGCGCGCCGTTGTTCGCAATGAAGTTGAAGTGAGTCAGGCTCGACGTCGTCGCCACGACCTTGGCGCCGCTGACGATGAGGCCGGCGTCGGTTTCTTCTTCGACGTGCATGTACACGTCTTTCACTTCATCGAGCGGCTTGTCGCGATCCACGGGCGGGTTGACGATCGCGTGGTTGACGAACGACACCTCGTCGTTGACGCGCTTGTACCAGCGGCGCGCGTTCTCGTCGTAGGGGGCGTAATAGGACGCGTTGGCGCCCAGCGTGGCCAGGAAGGCCGCCTTGTAGTCGGGGCTGCGCCCGATCCAGCCGTAGCTGATGCGCGCCCATTCGGCGATCGCATCGCGGGCGCCGACGAGCTCCTCCGCGTTCCGGCTCGCCTTGTAGAACTTGTGCGTGAATCCGCCGCTGCCGGTATCGGTTGGCGTGGTCAGCACTTTCTGCCGCGCGGGATCGTGCAATGCGTCGTACATCCGCGCGATCATCCGCGCGGTGTTGCGAAACGCGGGATGCGTCGTCACGTCCTTGACGCGTTCCCCGTAGATCCAGATCTCACGGCCGTCGCGAATGCTCTCGAGATACTCGGCGCCGGTGAACGGGCGCGTGCGTCCTGTCGTCTCAGCGCTCATGATTCCCCCTCCAGCTCCCTGGCTTTCGTCTCCCACTCGGCCACGAATCGAAAGACGTTCTCTTTCGGCGGCTGCGGCGAGAAGGTCTCCAGCCATCGCACAGGTTCGGTGCTTTTGTTCACGAAGGTGTGGACGCACCCGACGCTGGTCCACAGCACGTCGCCGGCGGTCGCGCGGTAGGTGCGGCCATCGAGCGTGCCCTCGACCTCACCGCTGAGGATGAAGTACGCCTCCTCGAAAGTGTGGTCGTGCGGCGCGATGCTGACCCCCGGCTGATACTCGATGAACAGCAGCCGGTGGTGGCGCGCGCCGAAGTTCTCGTCGATCATCCACTTCAGAAAGACGCCCTCGAGCCCTTGAAGACCGCCGCCGCGTTCGCTCGGGGGCGGGATCTGGCTGACATCGAAGTGTCCCAGCAGGTTGCCGTCGAGATTCTCCACATCGAGTCGCGGCGCCTGCGACGGCACGGTCCGGTCTTTCGCAAAGAAGGTGTCGCGCAGCGCGCCGTGAGGCTTTGGCTGCGGCGCGGCCATGCTCAGCCAGCGAACCGGCGACGATCCGGCGGCATGCCACGCGTGCGGCGTTCCCACCTTCACCGCTGCGTAGTCGCCCGGGCCGAGCAGGTAGCTCGAGGTGTTGATCGTGACCACTGCCTGGCCGCTGAGAAGGTAGAACCCTTCCTCGAAGGAATGCACGTGCGGGTCTATCGAGCCACCGGGCGCCAGCTCGTTCATGCTGAGGCCAGTGTGGACCGATCCGGTCACGTGATCGACCAGCGACGCCAGCCGGTAGCCGTCGCTGTGCCCGTTGTATGTCGGGTGCGGGCGAAGGGCGCTGTCGTCGAATCTACCGAAATAGTGCATGTGACTGGTTCTTGGTTCTTGGTTCTTGGTTCGTGGTTGGTGGTGGATAGCAGCTCGCGGCTACACGCCACAAGTCACCAAGAACCACCTGCCACGAACCACGAACCAGCTTATGGCTGCTCGACGGGCTTCCCGTCCGGAGTCAGCGGCACAGGCACCCGGTTGGCGATCGCGGGAATCGACTTCAGATACGCGAACATCGCCTTCAGATCGTCGTCGCTCAGCTGTCCGTACCAGTTCCAGGGCATCGGAGGAAGGATCTGACGCCCGGCGCCCATGTGCTTCCCTTGCTTGAGCGCCTTGAGGAACATGTCCTCCGTCCAGATGCCCAGGCCAGTGTTCATGTCCGGCGTCAGGTTCGCGGCGAACGACACACCCCACGCACCGCTCCACGCCGTCAGATCATCGTTGGTGTGCGTCGTATACGGGCTGCCCTTCGGCGTCTTGAACGGCTGCGGCACGCCCGCCCTCTCGGGGTGGCCAGACAGCAGCAGGATCATGTCCGCTTCGGGACCGTTTGGCCCCAGCTTCTTCGGCGTGTGGCAGTCGTGGCAGCCCCCGCCGATGACCAGCATATGGCCGTGCTCGACCTGCGAGAGGGCCGGAGCCGCGCCGGGCGCGGGTGTCGTCGTCGGCGCCTCCGCGACTGGCGTGGGGCTGCCGCAGCCCGAGAGCGCGACCGCAACCGGTACGCAGACCGTCAGCAGGGCGACGCGATACTGAAAGAAGCGCATGGGCCTACAACTCCTCGCATGAAATGTGGTTGTGTCGAGCGTCTCCAGCCTTCAGCAAAGACTTCGGCGTGCCTCGCCGAAGCGCCTGCGAAGGCGGGCTCGCCCGCCGCAGCGCCTTGCGCGAAACAAGGGCTCGCCCGCCGTAGCGCTTCGCGCGAAGGCGGGCGGAAAATATACACCATCGCGCGGGGCCCGGTCGCTTGCCCTTCCACGAGTCGCGTAGATAAGATGCTCGGACGTGTTCCGCCGGTATATCTTTTCCACCGACCACAAGGTCATCGGCCTTCAGTACGCATTTACCAGCATGTTTTTCCTGCTGGTGGGCTTCGCACTCGTCCTCATCATCCGGTGGCAGCAGGCGTACGCCGGTGAGCCGCTGCCGTTCATCGGCGGGCTCCTCGGAGAGGCGAATGCCCCAGGCGGCATCGTCGCGCCCGAGTTCTACAACCAGCTCGGCGCGATGCACGGCACGATCATGGTGTTTCTCGGCATCGTGCCACTGGCATTCGGCGCGTTCGGGAACTACGTCGTCCCGCTGCAGATCGGCGCGCCGGACATGGCGTTCCCCCGCCTGAATGCGGCGAGCTACTGGCTGTATTTCGCCGGCGGCGTGGTCATGCTGGCCAGCTTCTTCGTGCCCGGTGGCGCCGCCAGCTCGGGCTGGACGTCGTACGCGCCGCTCGCCGACTTCGCCCTCGAGGGCCAGACGTGGTGGCTGGCCGGGATGCTGCTGCTCATCTTCTCGTCGCTGCTCGGCGCGATCAACTTCATCGCGACGATCATTCAGCTCCGTGCGCCTGGCCTCACCTGGTTTCGCCTGCCCTTTTTCGTCTGGTCGCAGTTCATCACCGCGTTTCTCCTGCTGCTGGCCTTTCCGGCGCTCCAGGCGGCGGCGGTTCTGCAGGGCATGGACCGGATCGCGGGCACGAGCTTTTTCCTGCCCAGCGGTCTCGTGGTCGCCGGACAGCCGGCCGCGATCGCCGGCGGCGGCAACGCGCTGCTCTGGCAGCACCTGTTCTGGTTCCTCGCGCACCCCGAGGTCTACGTGCTCATCCTCCCGGCGCTGGGCATCATCGCGGAAGTGATCGCGAACAACACGCGGAAGCCCCTGTGGGGATACCGCCTGATGGTCTACTCCCTCTTCGTCCTGGGGTTTCTCTCGTTCATCGTCTGGGCCCACCACATGTTCCTGACCGGGATGGGGACGGCGATCAGCGCGTTCTTCCAGGCGACCACGATGATCATCTCGATTCCGTCGGTGATCATCCTCAGCTCACTGATCCTGTCTCTGTACGGCGGGTCGATCCGGTTCAACACGCCGATGCTGTTCGCGCTCGCCTTCATGCCGATGTTCGGGCTGGGCGGGCTCACCGGCTTGCCGCTGGGCCTGGCCGCCACCGACATCCCGCTGCACGACACCAACTACGTGGTGGGCCACTTCCATTACCTGGTCGCACCGGGGACGATCTTTGCCCTGTTCGCGGGTGTCTATTACTGGTTCCCGAAGATCACCGGCCGGATGATGAACGAGACCCTCGGCAAGATCCATTTCGTGGGCTCGCTCATCTGCATGAACGTCATCTTCATGCCCATGTTCATTCAGGGGCTGGCCGGCGTGAACCGGCGGCTCTGGGACGGTGGCGCGATGTACACCCACGCCCAGGGAACGCTGTATCTGAACGTCCCGATGGCGTACGCGGCGTTGGGCCTCGCGTTCTTCCAGCTGTTCTTCCTTGTGAACCTGGTGCTGAGCATCCGGTCAGGCCGCACGGCCACGACCAACCCGTGGGACGCCACGACGCTCGAATGGGCGGCGACGTCCACGCCGCCGCGCGCCCACGGCAACTTCGAACATCCACCACGCGTGTTCCGCGACCCCTACGACTACAGCGTGCCTGGCGCCGCCGCCGGCTTTCTCCCACAAAACGTCGCGGGCGAGACCAAGTAGTGGAAATTCCGT
This sequence comes from Vicinamibacterales bacterium, assembly GCA_035293405.1. Taxonomy (GTDB): domain Bacteria; phylum Acidobacteriota; class Vicinamibacteria; order Vicinamibacterales; family UBA2999; genus Gp6-AA40. Next base: position 9,377 of record DATDOE010000005.1, read on the forward strand.
ACACCACTGAAGTCCGCCCGGACACCGGGCTGACGAACCCGAAGCTTGGCATCTGGCTGTTTCTGGCCTCAGAGGTGATGCTGTTCGGATCGCTCTTCTCGTCCTACGTCCTGCTTCGCACTGGCGCCGTGTCGTGGCCGGTCCAATCAGAGGTGCTCAGCGTGCCGCTGGCCACCCTGAACACCGTGGTCCTCATCTCCTCGTCGATCACGATGGTCCTCGCCTGGGCCGCGCTCAAGAACAACAGCCTGGCTCGCTACCGCCTGTTCATGGGGCTGACGCTCCTGTGCGGCGCCATCTTCCTGGGCGTCAAGGGCATCGAGTACGGCGAGAAGTTCTCGCATGGGCTCTACCCGGCAACGAATAACTTCCTCGGACTGTATTTCACGCTGACCGGGCTGCACGCCATCCACGTCATCGTCGGCATGGTGGTCAACGCCTATCTGTGGGGCCCCGGCACGCGGATGTGGCAGACCGAGCCGGAGCGCTTCACGAACCGGATCGAGATTGCCGGCATCTACTGGCACTTCGTCGATGTCGTCTGGATCTTTCTCTTCCCCGTGTTGTATTTGTTGTGACGTCCATGACCCACGATACCGGCGTGCAGGTGAAGGGCTATCTGGCGGTGTTCGGGACGCTGCTCGTCCTGACGCTGGTCACAGTGGCCGTCTCGTACTTACGACTGCCCGAAACGCCCGCGGTCACCATCGGCCTCAGCATCGCATTCGTCAAGGCCGCGCTGGTCGCGATGTTCTTCATGCACCTCAAAGGTGAGCGCCGGATGGTCTACTGGCCGCTCGGCCTCACGGCATTTCTCTTCGCCGCGTTGCTCGTGTCGCTGCTGTGGAATGAGGCGAACCGCCTCTTCGGCACGCGCATCGACGATGCTTTCAGTCAGCAGTAGGTCAATAGATCAATTGGTGATTAATGATGGTTGATTGGTGATTCGTTGGCGATTGAGGATTGGCGATTGGGCGATTCACTGAGGATTCAGCAACGCGACGCGTGATCCGACCGAATCGCGAATCAAACCATCGCCAATCAACAACGATTCACAGATCACGAATCACAAATCACCAATTGGAGGATTGCCCTGGATGGGATGCCCGGTCTGCTTCGGCGGCGATGACACCGTGATGCGGGAAAGCCTGAACGCCGGCATCGGCGTGCTGATGGGCGTGACCGCGATCGTGCTGGCCTGCTTCGCTCGTCTGTTCGCCACTCTCGCCCGGCGATCGCGCGAGGGGGCGCATCTGGTCGAAGAGAAGGTGGCCCGGTAGTGCTCGAGTGGCTCGGACTTCCCGTCGCGGCCTCGACCCACGCGGCCGAGGTCGACCACATCATGGTCCTCGTGCATTGGCTGATGCTCGTGCTGTTCGTCGGCTGGAGCATCTTCTTCGCGTACGTCCTCGTCCGTTTCCGACGAAGCGCGAATCCCCAGGCCAGCTACCGCGGGGTTCGCGGGGGCTGGTCAACGTGGATCGAGGGTGGCGTGCTCGTGGCGGAGATCGTGCTGCTCGTCTTCTTCGCGGTCCCATTCTGGCGCACGAACGTTGACGCCATGCCGCCGTCGCAAGACGCGACCACCGTGCGCGTGGTCGCCGAGCAGTTCGCCTGGCACGTCCACTATCCCGGCGCCGACGGCGTGTTCGGGAGAACGGACATCACACTCGTGTCCTCGGAGAACCCGCTCGGCCTCGACCGCGACGAGGCGGTCGGCAAGGACGACATCATCGCGACCAACCGGATGAACCTGCCGGTCGGGAAACCGGTGATCGTGTTTCTCTCGAGCAAGGACGTGATTCACAGCTTCGGCCTGCCGCAGATGCGCGTGAAGCAGGATGCGATCCCCGGCATCGTCCAACCGGTGTGGTTCACACCGATGCAGACCGGCCAGTGGGATATCGCGTGCTCGCAGCTCTGCGGCCTCGGCCACTTCCGCATGAAGGGCATCTACGCGATTCAGACCCAATCCGACTACGAGGCGTGGCTGAAGGAAGAAGCCGCCTACCTCACGAATCCCTGAACACGAGGTTCCGATGAATTCACGCCGGGCTCTGTTGAAGACGGGCCTCGCCGCCGCCGGAGCAGCGGCACTCGCGCCGGGCAGCAACGTGCTCGCGCAATCGAGGAGTGCCGCGGTGTCCACCGGACGCACGTTCCGCGGCTGGGTCTCGCGGGGCAGCGGCTCGGGACGGACGACGCTGCAAGAGCTCACGCTGCGCGCGATCAGCGGACGCCAGGTGCTCGTCCGCACCGAAGCGACCAACCTTTGCTACTCGAACACGGGCGTGGTGCTTGGTCTCCCGCCAAACCTGGGAGGCGCGCCACCGGCGCCGCCTCGGCCGGCTCAGGCACCTGCCGCTCCGGCGACACCTCCACCCACAGGGTTCGGACGCCTGAACAGCATGGCGCTGATTCAAGGGCACGGTGGCGTGGGCATCGTTGAAGCCGTCGGTCCCGACGTGCGCCGCGTGCAGGTCGGCGATCGGGTGTGCGTGTCCGGCACGCCGCAATGCGGGTCCTGCTATCAATGCCTGCGCGGGCGCGCGGACATGTGCCAGTTCCTTGGCCGTCAGGGGCCGGATGATCTGGTGCCCATGGCCGACATGCGCGACGGCACTCCGGTGTACGCGAACTCGCACATCGGTGGCCTGGCCGACGTCATGGTGACATTCGAGGAGTGGGTGGTTCCGATCTTCACCAAGGCGTCGGCCGCGGATCTCGGGATGGTGTGCAGCTGCGTGAGCGTGGCGGGCCTGGGCGCGACGACGTCACGAGTGGCCCTCATCGAGCCGGGATCGATTGTCGCCGTTGTCGGGTGCGGTCCTCTCGGACTGAGCGGCGTCCAGGGCGCCAGAATCTCCGGCGCGTCCACGATCATCGCGATCGATCCGGTTCGCGCGCGTCGCGATGTCGCGATGAAAGTCGGGGCGACGCACGTCCTCGATCCCAACGTCGAGGGTGACAGGCTCGTTGAGAAGGTCAGAGAGCTCTCGAAGGGTCCGAACAACCGGTTATGGGCGGGCGGCCGCGATTCCGGCGGACTGCTGGGCGGATCCGGCGCTGACTTCGTCCTCGAGGCGGTCGGCGCCGACCAGGCGAGGCCGAAAGTCGAAGCCGGCCCGGACCCGACGGGCATCCTGCCGCTGCGACAGGCGTACGAGATGTGCGCCCCGGGCGGCCACATCGTCACAACCAGCCTGCCGCGAGGAAACCTGACGCTGCCGGCCGTGCTCTTCACGATCGGAGGCCGGACCCATCACGCCGGTCAGGCCGGCGGCGCGAGCCCGATGCGAGACATCCCGAGATTTGTCGAGCTGCTCGACAAGGGACAGTACAACGCGAAAGCGCTGGCCACGACCGTGGTGCCCATCGAGCGTATGCTCGAGGCCTACGAGGACGTCGTGTACCGCACGACCGTCACCGCGATCATGACGGCATAGTCGTAGTGTCCGGCTTCCCGCCTCCGCCGAAGGCTTCGGCGTGGCTCGCCGAAGCGCGCTGCGCGCGCGAAGGCGGCAGCCGGACCGCCGCGTGTTAAAAAACGCGATCTCCGACGTTAAAGGAAAGAGCGCGACATCGGACACCGGGGCGGTTCGTCATCTGAAAGGATTCTGAATGGCAAGCAAGTCCGGCAAGAAGGCCGCGCCGGCCAGGACGATCAAACCCTGGACGGTGATGGTCTACATGATTGCCGACGACCCTGCGGGCGGCGACCTGCTGGATCAGCAGGCGAATCGAGAACTGGACGAAGTCGTCTTTGCGACGCTGGGGTCCGACCGCGAGAAACTGAACGTCGCGGTCCAGGTGGACTTCCGAAGCCAGCCCGATGTGTGGCGCCGCATCATTGGCGAGGGCGCATGGTCCCAGCCGGAAGCCAACAGCGCCGATCCCGAAACACTCTACGGATTCTTCGACTGGGTCGTCCAGAAGTGTCCCGCCGAACACTACCTGCTGATCCTGTGGGGACACAGCCGTGGACCGTTCGGCCTGTTTACGGACAGGCCGTTCAGCAGCGTGCTGGCCGGTCAGTTCGCGCCCGCGGATCCGTTGGCCTACGTCGCGCAGACGCTGACGCTCGGGGAGCTCCGGACGGCGCTTCGAAACGCGCGCGAGCGCCTGAACCAGGAAGTGGACATCATCGCGTTCAAAGACTGTTTCATGAGCACGCTCGAAACCGCGTACGAGCTGAAGGATGCCGCGACCTACATCCTCGCGTCGCCGGACATTGTGCCCATTGAAGGATGGCCGTACGGGCCGATGTTCAAACAGCTGACGAGGACCACGAATCCGAAGACCGCGGCCAAGGGGATCGTCGGCGAACTGCACCGCCACTATTCGCACGAGAAGAACCGCCACGGCAGAAAGGACGTCCCCTATTCCCTGCTCGACACTACCAGGCTCTCCGACGTCAGCGAGCCGTTGCGATCGATCGCAGCCAAGCTGGGCGCAGGAACGGCACAGAACGGGAGCGACGCACTCCGCAAGGCCATCACTGGTACGGCGCGCGCCGATACCGCGCTGCTGGACGTTCATGCGCTGTGCCGGCGGCTGAAGAGGCTTGGCCAGAAGCAGGCGGCCGAAAGGCTCGAGGCGGCCATCAACGCTGTCGTGACCACCGGCTCGAACGGTCGTCAGGCGCAATCTACATTCGGCGGCGTGAGCGTATTCTGCTATCCGCTCGCGCATCGCGAACAGGAGAAGTCGTTGATTGCCCGGCACGCCACGCGCGGCGTGTACGCCAGCCTGGCGATCTCGAAGACCGGGTGGGACAGCGTGGCGCTCAAGGGGATGCCGAACAAACAGGTGGCAGTCGCACCGACGACGCCTGTGGGGCGCTATCTGCCCGACGGCAACGTCGACCCCGCGACCATGCTGCTGCCGGCGATCCTCGAGCAGTTCGAGCGTCGCGGCGTATGGGAAGAGATTGGGCGGAAAGCACTCGACGCCATGCGCCGGGCGATCGCGGGTGTTGGCAAGGACGGCGGATTCTCCGCAGGAGAGACCCTCGACAAAGAGGCTGGGTTCTCGGCGGGTGAAACCCTCGACAAGGAGGCTGGGTTTGCCGCGGGAGAAACCCTCGACAAGGAGGCCGGGTTTGTCGCGGAGGAAGTACTGTCCGAGGAAGCCGGGTTCATCTCCCGCATCAGGCTCCCAACCAGAGCGCGCAAGGCGATGAGACGGTGAAGAGACGGATCGACTCTCGTCGGGCCCTCCTGATTGTCGCGCTTGGCCTCGCATCCCTGGCCTGGGCCGGGAGCCAGGCGGGGCCAGGCGGGGCCGTCACGCGAGAGTCAATCAGAGCCGCCCTCGACGCAGGGACGTTCGCCAAGGCCGACGAAATGGCGAGTCAGTGGCTGACGCGCCTGGAAGCGCAGCCAGGCTCCGAGCCACCCCTCGCCCTGACAGGCGCGATCGACCTCCTCGTTGAGGCCCGCGTCCGGAACGGCAAAGGCGGGGCGTCGACGACGCTCGCGCTCGCGCAGCGCGTCTTGCGCCTCGAGGAAGAGCAGCTTGGCCGCGATCATCTTGAAACCGCGCAATCCATCCACAACCTGGGCCTCGTGCACATGTCACGAGGTGAGCTCGCGCAGGCAATCGAACGACACGAGCGCGGACTCGCTATCCGCCAGGCGCGGCTAGGTCGCGATGATCCCTCCATCGCCGACAGCCTCGATCACCTGGCGCTGTGCCTGATTCAAGTCCAACGGTTCCCGGACGCGAAGCAGCGACTGGATGAATCGAGCCGGATCCGCGAGTTGAATCCAGGTGACGAGATCGCGCTGGCTCGAACGCTGGAGCTTGTTGGCACGCTGGCGCGATACGCCGGCAAATACGCGGAGGCTGTGGCTCCGCTCGAGCGCGCGCTGGCGATTCGAAGACGACTCACTCCCGAGCACTCCGATACGGCCTCCGTCCTTCAGATACGCGGGGACATCCTCTTCCTGCTTGGGGACAGCAGCGGCGCGCAAAAGCTCTGGTCCGATGCGCTCGCACTGGCCGAGCGCACCCTGGGTCCGAACCATCCGGCCATCGCCGAGTTCCTCCGCAGACTCGGCTTCGCGGCGTCCGGCTTCGGCAATATGACAGAGGCGCGCCGCTTGAGAGAGCGCGCCTTCCGGATCGGCGACACGGCGATGGCACCTTGCGATCCGGCTCTCACCAGGCTGCTGAACGCCCTCGCCCTCTCGTTGAAGAGCGATGGCGACTACTTCGAGGCGCGAAGACTCTACGGCCGGGCGCTGACGACGATCGAAAAATGTCTGGGCAGGGACCACTCCGACTACGCCACTTACGTGTTCAACGATGCCTCGATCGCGCTGGAGATTGGCGATCTCGTCGAGGCCGACCGTTTGTACGAACGTTCCGTCCAGTTGTGGTCGAAGGGGCTGGGCCCAAACCATCCGTTCGTCGCTCGAGGGCTCGAAGCCGTCGCCGATGTCGCGCGCTCGCGCGGCCAGCTCCCCAGGTCTCGTACGCTGTACGAACGAGCACTGGCCATTTATCGTCGTGAGCTCGGGGCCGACCATCCGCAGGTGGCGTGGACGCTGACGAGTCTAGCGAAGACTGCCGCCGATGCCGGCGACGTCACCTTGGCCCTCCGCTACGTGCAGCAGGCCATCGCGATCTTTCAGAAGTCCGGCGCCTCGGACACCCCCGACCACTTCGCCCGCGTCCTCGAGCTTCGCGGCGACCTCGAGGCCCGCCGTGGCAGGCTCGCATCCGCGCGCGCAAGCCTGGCCGCGGCGCTGACCGAACGTGAGCGCATCTTCGGCCGCACGCATCCGCTCGCGGCCGAAACGCGGGCGTCGCTTGCGCGTGTGGACTTCGAGCGCGGCGCGACGGCGCCGGCGTTGGTGGCCGCACTGGCCGCGGAACAAGCCGGCCGCGACCACCTGAGGTTCACGGTTCGCTACCTGCCCGAGCGACAGGCGATGTTCTACGCGGACAAGCGTCCGCGCGGCCTCGACCTCGCCCTGTCGATCGCGGCGTCGGGGACCGCGGCGTCAGACACCGCGTCGGCGCGTGCCCGCGTTCTTGGCAGCGTGATTCAGTCGCGCGCTGTGGTCCTCGACGAATTGGCCGCGCGTGGCCGGGCCATTGACAAGTCCAATTCGCAGGTCGCCGCGCTCAACGCGAGCACCGTGGCCGCACGGCAGCGCTTTGCGAACCTGATGGTCCGCAGCCTCCGTGAAGCGGTGCCGGGCGCGGTGCTCGACGAAGCGAGACGGCAGAAGGAGGACGCCGAGCGCGCGCTCGCCGAAAGGAGCGGTGAAGCACGCACGGAGTTGCGCCGCGCCTCGACCAGCCTCGACGACATTCGACGGGCTCTCCCGACGAATGCCGCGCTCGTGTCCTTCGCGCGGTACGAGCGAACGATAGTCCCCGCAACGGGGCAGGCACTTCAGCCGCCCGTGCCGTCGTACGCGGCGTTCGTGATACGCAGCGGCACAACAGGCGTCACGTTGGTGCAGTTGGGCGCCGCGGATGCGATCGACGCGAAGGTCCGGGCCTGGCGTGACGAAGCCTCCGGCCGGTCGCTGGCGGCCGGCGCCTTCCCCGCCCGAGCGGAAAAGCAGTACCGCGACGCCGCCGACAGCCTCAGACAGGCCGTCTGGGATCCGATCGCCACGCAGGTCGGCGACGCAGCCATGATCTTCATCGTCCCCGACGGCCTGCTCAATATCGTCAATTTTTCGGCCTTGCCGGATCGCGACGGCCGCTATCTCGTGGAACGCGATGCGGTCATCCACTATCTGTCCACCGAGCGCGACCTCGTCGTCCCCAATCGTGAGGCCCGCGCATCCGGGACGCTCCTCGCCGTAGGCGGCGCCGAGTTCGGCGAGCTGGGAGCCGTCACCGGCAACAGGCGCGGAGCCGTCAGCGCCGACTGTGAAGCGCTCGGCCGCCTGCGCTTCGCGAACTTGCCAGGCTCTCTTGGTGAGGTCACCGAGATCAGCAGGATGTGGCCAACTTCCGGGTCGAGCAGCGTGACGGTGTTGAGCGGACGAGCGGCCAGCGAAACGGCAGTCAAACGCGCGCTTCGCGGGCGACGCGTCGTCCATCTCGCGACCCATGGATTTTTCCTCGGAGAGGGTTGTGCGCCAAGCCCGGCCGGCGGCACACGGGGGAGCGCAGGGTTGGTGACCGCGTCCGGCAATCCGCCGAATCGCGTCGGCGAGGAAAACCCGCTGCTCCTGTCGGGACTCGTGCTGGCCGGCGCCAATCGCCGCACCTCCGGGCGACCGGGCGACGACGACGGCATCCTGACCGCCGAGGAAGTCGCATCGCTGAATCTCCGTGGCGTGGAGTGGGCGGTGCTCTCGGCCTGTGATACCGGGCTCGGCGAGATCAAAGCCGGTGAAGGCGTGTTCGGGCTTCGCCGCGCCTTCCAGGTCGCCGGCGCGCGGACGGTGATCATGAGCCTCTGGTCCGTAGACGATCAGGCGACGCGCGCGTGGATGCACGCACTGTACGAGGGTCGTTTTCAGAAGGGCCTGACGACAGCCGCGGCTGTGCGCGCGGCCAGCGCCGCCGTGTTGCGGGAGCGGCGCGCCAAGGGCTGGAGCACGCACCCGTTCTATTGGGCCGCATTCGTTGCCGCGGGCGACTGGCGATAACTGTTGCCGCGACCAAATGCAAAATTCAAAATGCAAAATGCAAACAGTGTCTGCGTTTTTGAATTTTGAATTTTGAATTTTGAACTACGGCCGATAGCCCCGTTCACCCCTTGAACGCGAAGCCCACTTTCCCGGGACCCTTGCCGTCGACCGTCACCTTCTGCGTCTGCGTACCGAGGCGTTCGTGCCAGGCCTCGATCGTGTAGGTCCCTGCTGGCAATCCCTTGATCTGGAAGCTGCCGTCGGCGTTGCTGACAGCGAAGAACGGATGCGAGAGGATGCCGCCGTAGGACGCCATCCAGCCGTGCACATCGCACCGGAACGGCACCATCACTTCGGGCTTGTCGAAGGTGCGCGTGGTCTTCATGCCCTTCATGGCCTGCCCGAAATTGAACTCGGCATTGGCCTTGGGAACCGCATGGATGTTGTGCAGCGTCGGATCGCTGTTGACGATCGTCACTGGCTGGCCGACCTGAGCGCCGAAGACGTGCGGCGTGTACTTGCAGCCCCTCTGGTCGAGCACCACGGGCGTCTGCGGAGCGGGGAACGTGCGATCGCCAAGGCCATCCTTGACGTACACGAATGTGTTCTGCACGCCGTTTCCGGGACCGACGACGAGCACCTCGGACGTGCCTGGACCCTCGACCATGCAGAGCGGATCGGAGTCCATTCGCACGACTCTGGGCGTCGGCGCGGTCCCCTCGAATTTGACGGAGCCGGTGATGACGCTGTCGCCTGGCAGAGGCGCGGCCGGCGCCGGCGCTGCAGCCGGGGCCGCGTCCGGCGCCGCGGCCGGGGCCGGGCTGCTCTCTGGACTCGGCGACCCGCAGGCCGCGACGACGACCGTCAGTGCAAACAGGGCAATACAGGCGTCAATGCGTGTGGACATCGAATTCCTCTCCCGGCCCTCGACTCGCAACGAGCCGACGGGTAAGCGGGACAGGTGGATCATAGCCCAGGCCCAACTCCCAAACGTCGAACTCCAGAGGTCCAGGGCCAAGAACCACGAACCAGGAACCACCAACCACCATCCGGGGACTGCCATCAAGGGGGTCACTAGTGCAATAATCACCGGCTGGTTCGGACCTCTGGCCATGACGCCTGAGGCACGGCCCGCCGGCACGCGGGTGACGCCCGCCGACATCGATACGCCTAACCGCAGAGGGCTACATGGCAACGAAGATCGTAGACACCATTCTTCCGACCACGATGGTCGGGTCGTACCCGAGGCCGCAGTGGTTCAAACACCAGCTGCTCGGCCGCGACGTTCGGGTGGCATTCAAGGAAGTCCAGCACGAAGAGGCGTTCAACGACGCCGTGGCCACGGTGATCCGCGATCAGGAAGATGCGGGACTCGACATCGTGACCGACGGCAACATGTGGTACGACGACTACGTTGGCGTCATCGGATCGTTCTGTTGGTACATGTACGAGCGCATCGGCGGCTTCGACCCGTCGCGCGAGCCACATCCCTCGTACGTCAACGCTGACGCGAGCCAGGTCCACACCATCATGGACGACTGGGGCGGCGTCATCAACAGCGGCCCCGTGACCCACGGCCCCATCCGCCTCGCCGACCTGTACAAGATCGCCAGCAGGCACTCGAAGAGCCCGGTGAAAGTCTCGGTCGGCGCGGGTCCCGCGAACCTCGCGTGGCACGCGTACTTCAAGCATTACAAGAACGCGAAGGAACTGAGCTTCGCGCTGGCCCCCATCTTCAACAAGGAGATGAAGGACCTCGTCGCCGCTGGTGCGAAGTACCTCCAGTTCGAGGACCTCGGCGCGTGGCTGCCGCTCTTCACGAACAACAAGGACGACTACAAGTGGATTCGTGAAAGCGTCGAGATGTGCTGCGACGGTGTCAACGCCAAGATCGGCTGGCACTTCTGCTTCGGCAACGCGTGGGGCAACGACATCCTGAGCGCGAACTATCCCGAGGGATATCAGACGGTGCTCCCGTACTTTTTCGGCACCGCGGGCATCGACGAGTTCGTGCTCGACTATGCCAATCGCGACATGGCCGGGATCGAGTTTCTCAAGAACCTGCCCGCCAACCAGGGCGCGCAGGTCGGCGTTCTGGACATCAGGACGAACGCGATCGAGTCGCCGGCGAAGGTGGCCGATCGGATCCGGAAGGTCGTCAAGGCCGTGCCGGCCGACAAAGTGACGCTGAGCACTGACTGCGGCATGAAGCCGCTGGCCCGGATGGTCGCGAAGATGAAGCTCGGCGCGCTGGCCGAGGGTGCGGCGATCGTCCGCAAGGAAGTCGCGGGAGTTTAGTAGCGCGGAGGCCACGGCCCCGCACCGGAGAGCGGAGGCGTCAGCCTCCGCGAAGACGAGTGGTAGAGCGGAGGCGTCAGCTTCCGCGAGAAATAAAGAGGACGAAGATGGCAAAAATCATTGCAGTGGTAGGTTCAACCGGTGCGCAGGGCGGCGGGCTCGCGCGCGCAATTCTGGCCGACCCGAGCGGCGGCTTCGCCGTTCGCGCGATCACCCGCGACCCGAACAAGGACAGCGCGAAGGCCCTGGCCGCCAAGGGCGCGGAAGTCGTCAGCGCCAATCTGGACGATGTGGCCAGCCTGACGAAGGCATTCCAGGGCGCGCACGGCGTGTTCGGGATCACGAACTTCTGGGAGCACTTCTCCGCCGAGAAGGAAAAGGCCCAGGCCAAGAACATCGCCGATGCGGCCAAGGCGGCTGGCGTCAAGCACGTGATCTGGTCGACGCTCGAGGACACGCGCAAGCTGATGACGGCCGACGACACCCGGATGCCCATGCTCCAGGAGAAGTACCGGGTGCCGCACTTCGACGCCAAGGCCGAAGCCAACGCGTTCTTCGCCGGCCTGCCGAGCACGATGCTGGTGACGTCCTTCTACTGGGACAACCTCTACATGTTCGGCCTGGCCCCGAAGAAGGGTGATGACGGCAAGTACGCATGGGCGTTCCCGATGGGCAACGCCAAACTGGCCGGCATCGCCGCCGAGGACATCGGCAAGACCGCGTACGGGATCTTCAAGGCCGGGGACAAGTACATCGGCAAGACCGTCGGCATCGCCGGCGAGTTCCTGACGATCGAGCAGATGGGTCAGACGCTCTCGAAGAACCTCGGACTCGGGCCCGTCACCTACAACGCCGTCGACCCCAACGTGTATCGGAGCTGGGGCTTTCCGGGCGCGGACGAGATGGGCAACATGTTCCAGGCCGACCGCGACTTCGAGAAGGAGATGATGGCAAACCGCAACCTCGACGAGACCCGGACGCTCAACCCGGCGCTCCAGACCTTCGATCAGTTCGTCACCAAGAACAAGTCGAAGATCGAGGCCGCGGCCAATCCCGCGCCCGCTCCGGCGGCGACGACCTAGCTGGTTCGTGGTTCGTGGTTCTTGGTTCTTGAAGACCTAGTCGGTAGCCGGTAGCCGGTAGCACAGAGGACTTGCTACCAGCTATCGGCTACCAGCCAACCGCCAATGTGGTAGCTTGTAGCGCGATGCGACCAGTCGCCGCGCGCTACACCTTCTTCCTCCTCGGTGCGGCGATCTTCGCCGCTGCCGCGTTCTCCTCCACATCGCTCCTGAGTCAGAGTCGGCCGCAGACCGACCCGTGCGCGGGTGCGCGCGACCTCAGGCTCACCAACGGCAGGATCGCCACGATGGATCGACAGGGCTCCACGGTGTCGGAGGTGACGATCCAGGACGGCCGCTTCACCGCTGTGGGCGCCAGAGGCGGCCAGCGGCTCAGTCCCTGCACGCGCGAGATCAATCTGCGGGGCCGCACCGCGGTGCCCGGCCTCATCGACAACCACAACCACATCGTCCTGCTCGGCATCCGGCCTGGCTATCACACGCCGCTCGAGTCGGCCGCCTCGATGGCCGACGTCCAGGCCACGATCAAGGCACGCGCGAAGTCGGTGCCGGCTGGAGCGTTCATCACCTCGATGGGCGGTTGGAACCCGGCGCAGTTCATGGAGAAGCGGCTCCCGACCTTGGCGGAGCTGGATGCGGCGACGTCCGATCACGCAGTGCTGGTGTTCCAGGGCTTCACAGGTCCAGCCGCCACGAACACTCGCGGCAAGGCGTTCTTCTCCGGCAAAGGCATCGTGGTCAGCGAGACGGGCGCGATCGGGGCCAACGCGCCGTCGATGGCTGCCCTCAACGCGCTGCGCGCCGCGCAGACGTTCGAGGACAAGAAGCGAGGGACCACCGATGCCATGGCCTACTCGGTGAGCGTCGGCGTGACGACCAACGCCGACATGGGCGCGTTCAATCTGCCCGGCACCGCCAATCTCCAGGGCTCGTTCGAAGCCGACACGCTCGCCAGCGCCGACCAGTTCCGGATGTACGACGCCGTCACCGCCCTGCACCGCGAGGGCAAGATGAGCGCGCGGCTCCGCGTCTACTTCCTGACGATGGATACGCGTCCCGATGTGCCGCTGCTCTCCGAGCGGCTGCGCAATGTGTTCCCTGAGTTCGGCGACGACATGCTGCGCGTCTCGGGCGTCGGTGAGTTCGCCTCGAGCTGGCCGCTCTTCGGACAGCCCGCGCCGACCAACTACGTCGCGGCGCTCCAGGCCATCGCCAAACAGGGATGGGCGTTCCAGCAGCACAGCCTGTCGCCGGCTGAAAACGAGCTGACCGTCAGCTCGTTCGAGGCCGTCAACAAGACGACGCCGATTGCGGCGCTGCGCTGGTCCCTCGCGCACGTCGGGACCGTCGATGCGGCGACGATCAATCGACTCAAGGTGATGGGCGCGGCGATTGCCGTACATCCGTTTCAATTCCTCGCCGGCGGACGCGGCGGCCCTCCCCTTCGCACGATCGTGGACAGCGGCATCAAGGTCGGCGCCGGATCGGACTCGGCACAGATCTCCACGCTCAACCCGTGGAATGTCATTGCCTACATGGTCACCGGCAAGAGCTCGGACGGCACGCTCATCAACGCCGGCCAGCAGCTCACCCGCATGGAAGCTCTTCGCCTCTACACGGCCGAGAACGGCTGGTTCCTGAAGGAAGAGGCCACGCTCGGCTCGATCGAGCCCGGCAAGCTCGCCGATGTCGTCGTGTTGAGCGACGACTACTTCGACCCGAAGCGCGTGCCCGATGACGCGATCAAGAAGCTGAAGTCGGTGCTGACGGTCGTCGACGGGAAGGTCGTGCACAACACGATGCCCTAGGTGGTTGGTGGTTCGTGGTTCGTGGTTGGTAGTTCTCTGTGGAGGCCCGACCAGACACTCATGGACGTCGCCAGAGCCCGATGGTGACGCAGAGCCAGGCGACGGTCAGACATCCGAAGCCGACGAACAGAGTCACCAGCGATTCGGCAAGGCCCGTCGCGACTTGTGGCGAGAAGGTGACCGTCGCGCTGCGACTGATGAAGATCAACTCGTTGATGAGACCCAGTGCCACGCCGGCGACCGTGGCAAACACGGTGGCGAGCGACAGGGTGCGCATCAGCATGAGGCGCTGCTCAGTCGGCCAGATGGCATAGACAATCCCCATGGTCAACGGCAGAACGCCCACGAACATGCTGGCAAGAGCCATAATCCCGGCGTTGGCTAGGATCTTCAAACACCACCTCCTGGAAAAGCGTGTGACCTGATATAACGCTCCAGAGCAGGCAGCGTGACGTCGTCACGTTGTGGCGTCTTCCGCGTTATTACCTGGATGGATCGCGAGTGTGAGCTCCAGCTCGTCGGCCGCCTGCGAACGGGCGATCCCGCGGCATTCGACGCGGTGCATGACGCATTCAACGGCCGCCTGTTCAACTTTCTCGCTAGACTCTCGAACCGGCGCGAGATCGCCGAAGACCTGCTCGAAGAGACCTGGTTGCGGCTTGTCACGCATGCCCGGCGGCTTCGTCCCGACACCCGCCTCGGTCCATGGCTATTCACCGTCGCCCGCCACGTGCACGCGAGCTACTGTCGTTCGCGACTGCTCGAGGATTCGCACGCTATTAGTTGATGGGGCTCTGGCCCCATGGCCGGCCCGGGCCATCCCCGTTCGAGGCCGCGGAAGCCTGCGAGACCGAGCGGCGACTGGCCACGGCGCTCGCCTCGCTTCCGCTCGCGTATCGCGAAGCGTTGCTGCTCGTAGTCGTCGAGGGGCTGCGACACTCGGAAGCTGGCGAGATCTGCGGGGTGACAGCAGAGGCCATGCGCCAGCGCGTGAGCCGTGCGCGCGCGCTCCTCGCTCGTCGTTTGACCGACAGTGAGGCGCCAATCCGTGCATCACTAAAGGAGATCACGACATGACGTCCTACGATGCGCACGATGCGGGCGCGGACAGCTTGGATCAATTGAGGGCCGTGGCGCCTGACCCGGACCGGGCTGAACGCGTGCGGGCGAGATGCCGCGCGCAGCTCGGGCGAAGCCGGCGACGTGCGGCGCGCACAGCTGTAGTAACCGGATTCGCGTGGCGTGTCCTTGCGCCGGGAGTCGTCGGCGCCTTCTGTGTCCTCTACGTCGCTCTGTTGGTGGCCACGACACTTCGCCTCGAGGGCGTGTTCCACTAGGGCGCGAACCTCAATGCGGTTGCCCGCGGGCGTCATCCGGTGTTCTGTGCACGCTCGATTCACACTGCGGCGTCACACAGCACCTAACCGGTGAGCCTAAATTTCGCGAGTTGGAACCAGCTCGACGGGTGGCTGCGGCAGGTTGACCGCCTGCGGTTGGCGGCGTGAGCTCAGATGCCCCGGCCTCGCAATACCATATTTGGTATACTGAATCGCGATGGCGTGGACTGTCGAGACGTTGAACGAGACGGTCGATGCCGAACTGGCTGAGCTGCCGGCGGACATGCGGGCGCGACTCGTCCGGATCTCGGAGCTGATCGAATCGGTCGGCTTGCCCAACGTGAAGGAGCCGCACGTTCGCCACGTCCGCGGGCCGCTCTGGGAGATTCGTCTCAAGGGGAAAGCCGGCATCGCACGCGCCCTCTACGTTACGGCCAATCAGCAGCGAGTCGTGATCTTGAGAGCCTTCATCAAGAAGACCGAGAAGACGCCAACGGGAGAGATCGATCTGGCGTTGCAAAGGGCCAAGGAACTGAAGCCATGACGAAGATCAGCGAGCTCCACCGCCGCTGGAGCAAGGACGCCGACTACAAAGACGCCTACGACGCCGTCGGTGAAGAGTTCGATCTCGCACGGGCGCTGATTGAGGCGCGGACGGCGGCGGGCCTGTCGCAGTCGCAGCTCGCCAGGAGGATGAAGACCTCGCAGTCATATATCGCGCGCATCGAGGGCGGCAAGGTCCGTCCGTCCACTGATGCGTTGGAGCGCTTCGCGCAGGCCACCCGTACGCGCCTGCGGATCGTGTTCGAGCCAGAGCCTGCCCGCTGATGCGACGCTCGCGCCGACAGGCCAACTCGGACTGATCACGGCAGAGCCCACGCCATTCTTCGAACGCGACCAGGTCGTCCGAGATGCGGGAAGCTTTCCAGAGTGCCAACGCGCTCCACGACGGATTGCGCCACGCGTCGTGCGGACTCTGGGCGGCTCTCAGCGATGAAGTCGCAGATCCGTTCGCGCGAGTCCCTGTCAACAGACGAGTCGCGATCGTGCATCGCATTCGCTTTCTACGACGGAATAGCGTTGAGGGTCGCCTTGCGCAAGTCAGAACTCTGTAGCTCGTTCGCCGTGTGCTTGATACGCAGAAGGCGCTCGGCATCGGACATGGCTGTGAGGCCGTCCAGGAAGGCGATGCGGGTGTCGGTTGCCGCCGGGATCCGGTCGAGCGCGGCGCGGAGGATGTCGCGGACGGCGCCCTCGAAGCGCCACATCTCGCGATGGAACTCCTGAGCGTCCGTGATGGTCGGCGGGTTGCCATGCGTGATGGCAGAACGGAAGCCGTAGAAGGACGAGAGGAGCTTCGAAAGTTCCTGGGCGTGCTTCGGCGGCACCCCGAGCAGGGCGCACGCGCGCCGACGAAGGACGCCGCCAGTTTCTCCGGCACCGTGCGTAAGTACGGCTTCGAGGGCGGTCGCGTAGTCCACTAAGAATGCAAGCAGTCTCCTTGTCGGCTGCGGCCCCGCTGGGTCGTGTCAGCACGCGGCTGAATGCATCGCTCGACGCCCTCTCAGAGCCTCAAAGCTGGATTCCCATCACGACCTCGCCTTGGACGCTGCGGTTTTTGGGTCCGGCCTCCACGGCGACGCCTGAATCGCCACGCGCAGTTCGTGCCGGGAGCCTTCACGCACATTCGCACAATGGCTAGCAGCACACGGGAGGGGTTATGTCCGACCCCCGATGGGAGGACCTGCGCGAATGCGACGATGGGCGTGCGCGCGTGACGAACTGGCGCCACTGCAGCCGCGTACGGCGTAACGAGACCACAACCGACAATCCACCGGACGGAATCGACCGCATGCGCTACAGTGGTGTTCCGACACCGAGCGTTTGAGGAGGCCAGTCATGCGTGTGATTGTGGCCGTGTTGACGACGTGCATCCTGCTATCGGCAACGCCGACGTTCGCCCAGGAGTGGGCCGAGTTCGTCAGTCGCGACGACGGCTTCAGGGTGAACTTTCCTGCCGCGCCGAAGATCGCCCAGACCACCTATACATCTGAGTACGGCGCAGACCTCCCGGCTCGCGTGTACAGCGTCGCGCTCGGCGCGGAGCGGTACTCCATGACGGTGGTGGACTACCGCCCGATCGAAGCGATCCTGACGGAGAAGGCGAAGAAATGTCCGCCGTTCGCCGACGAACGCTGCACCGGGCTCGGTGCCGGCGCTGCCGTCGGGTTCGGGTACTGGAAGACCGACATTCGCGGGGCGCTGGTCTGGGCGTCGTGGCAGTTCATGCAGCGCGACGTCAAGGTGACGCACTACATGTGGAACTTCATCGATCTGGTGGAGGGACATCAGCTGCAGCTCACGAGCAACGTCGATCGCTCGCGCACCTTCGTCGCGATTTACATGCACGACAACCGGCTCTACCTCCTCGAGGGCACCGTGCCGGCCGGAGACCCCGAGCCAGGACTCTTTCAGCAGTCGCTTGGATTCGTGGACAAGGACGGCAACGGCGTCCGCTACCGCGACTACTACGACAACGACTACCCGCCGCCACCGCTGGCCGGCCGCGGTCGCGGGGCTGGTGCCGGTGCTGGTGCCGGCGGCGCCCCGCCAGCGGGAGGTGCACGATGACCTCGACCGGTCGCGACCAGCGATCGACCGGACGCCACAGGCGATCCGTCGCCGCGAGCCTTGCCGCCGGTGTGATCTTCCTCATGCCGCCCGCACAGGCGCATCACTCTCACGGCAACTACGTGGACACCTTCGTGGACATCGAGGGCGTGGTGAAGCAGGTGCATCTGGTCAATCCGCACTCGTGGATCTACATCGACGTGAAGAACGCCGGCGGCGCGCCGCAGACGTGGGCGCTCGAAGCGACCAACGTCATCGGCCTGCAGCGAATCGGCGTGACACGCGAGTACCTCAAGGCGGGAGACACCATCAAGGCTCGATGCCACCCCTTGCGGGACGGCTCGCGCGGCTGCCTCCTCGGCTTCCTGAAGGGTCCGGATGGATCGGTGAAGGACTGGGACGGCAACAACCTCCCGATCCCTGCTGATTTCTAGGAGCCTGTCCGAGTAATGGCATGGGTCGCGCGCATGGGGCTTGCGCGGTGAGATCGAGGCGCGAGGAGGAGGCGATGCGGGACATCGGCGACGACGAGCAACGACGAGCTCGC
>DATDOE010000006.1:0-2029 GCA_035293405.1 Vicinamibacterales bacterium
TCGATGTTCTTGAGATTGTGCGTGCGCGCGCCGCGCACGCGGATGGTGTCGGCGCTGCGGGCGGCGTCGGGCCCCGCGGTCTGCAGCCGTACGACGGTCGGGCGAGGAGTGGCCAAAGTGACGGGTGAGCGAATGTAAACCCGCTAATATACCGAAGATTTTCGCGTTTTCCCAACCTGTTATCAGCGCACGACGAGCACCGGCCGGTCCGCGTATTGCACAACGGTCTTCGAGACCGAACCGAGCAGCAGCCGCGCGAATTTCGAGTGGCCGCGGTCGCCGACCACGATGAGGTCCACCTGGTGCCGGTCGGCGTTGGAAATGATCTGTTCTGCGGGGTGCCCCACGGCGACCTCGAAATGTCCCTTCACGCCCGCCTGGTCGGTCTTGCGTCGCAGCGGAACCAGGAGCTTGCGATGGTACTCGCGGGAGTTCTCGATGACGGCCTCGGTTTCCACGTCGTCCCCGATCTCGGGGGGGCGCGAGATCGTGAGCACGTAAAGCTCCGCGTTGTGGTTCTTCGCGAGCTCAAGCGCGCTGTCGAATGCCTTGTTTCCTGATTCCGATCCATCGTAGCCCACCAGGATTTTGCGGTACATGATCAAGTCCTCCTGCCCGGCGCCGTCCGGGCTGCAGCTTCTGCTTGCTCGGGCTCCACCGTTTTCGCCGCGGGCAGATGGTGGCGGGGCAGGAACCAGGCGTTGGCAATCAGCGTCGGAATGACGGCGCTCGCGATGACGGCCGCCACCAGCGCGGAGTACTGCGCCTGGTCCACGACGTTGTGCGAAAGGCCGAACAGCGCCGAGATGGTGCCGAAGGTCAGGCCCGTCGACATGAGCAGCGTCGTGTACATGCCTTCCTTGCGCGGCGACCGGAACGCCCGGGTGACCGGATAGACGCCGGCGATCTTCGTCAATACCTTGACCACGAGCATGAGAACGAATGCGGCCGGGGCTGCAGCGAGCGCCGGCACTGACACGAACGAGCCCGCGCGGACGAAGTAGAACGGCGTGAGCAGGCCGAAGCACAGGGTACGCAGCCGGCGGACCAGCGTGTGGTCCCGGCCGACCGTGCCCGCAAGCATCATGCCCAGCACGTAGGCGGGCAGCACGGCCTCGCTGTCGGCCCAGCTTGCGAGCGCGCCGAGGCCGAACAGGAAGACCAGCAAGTACTTGGTCTCGAGCTCCGAGGCGCGCGCGCCGTAGCGCCTGAAAAAGCGCGGCGTGAGCCACGGAACGGCCAGGCCCGCGACAACGAGCACCCCCACGAAGAGCAGTGTCTTCAAGGTGAAGGGCGCAAACAACAGTCCCAATGCCACCACCGTGCCGAGATCCGTGATGAAGCACGCCGCGAGCACCGTCTTGCCGTAATCCGTCGTATTGAGTCCGAACTCGATCATCACCGCGTACACCACGGCGACCGATGTCGTGGACATGGCGACGCCCGCAAGCCAGCTCGCCGCAGGATCCCATCCGAGCAGCCAGCGCGCCGCAGCCGCGCAACCCAGGAAAGGCGCGAAGAAGCTCACCAGGCCGACGGCAGTCGCTTCCTTCCACTTGCGCCGGAACACCCCGGGGTCGAGCTCGGCCCCCGCCAGGAATGTAAGAACGATCGCGCCGGCTCCGGCCAGGAATTTGACCCATTCCTGATCGGCGCCCATGGCTAGCGTGCCGAGCGCCGCACCGGCGACGACTCCCACCACGATCTCCGACAGTGCGGTTGCGATGCGCAGCCAGATGGAAGCCAGCCCGGCGACGAGGGCCAGCCCAAGCCATAGCGCCGCGAGCGTCCACGTTTCTGTCATCGGGCAGCCTCCAACGGTCGTTACTCAACTCTCGTACGCGTCGGAGGACGGGGAAATGCCCACGGCGCCCTTCGTCCAGCGCAGCTCGTAGGCATCATCAGCCTTGCGGCGGTTTGGAGACTCTTGAAGAGACTCTTAAGGAGGTATGCCATCTCCCTGGGGCCCGATGATACAGGGCCGCGACGGGTAGGCCAAACCCGATCGGACCGGTCATCGCCCAGCGAC
>DATDOE010000007.1:0-52972 GCA_035293405.1 Vicinamibacterales bacterium
GGAGCCTGTCCGAGTAATGGCATGGGTCGCGCGCATGGGGCTTGCGAGGTGAGATCGAGGCGCGAGGAGGAGGCGATGCGGACATCGGCGACGACGAGCAACGACGAGCTCGCCCGCAACCCCCATGCACCCGGCGGGTTCCGGCGGCGTGCCGGCATCTGCGGCGTTGCCGCTCCTGGACACGGGCCCACCGTGCCGGCGTCGCGGCGCCTGGCATCTGCCGGCACGGCGCTCGGAACGCGACCCGTGCCATTACTCGGACAGGCTCCTAGCTGGGTGGCGCAGCGAGAGGATCTCGAGGTGCAGCACCGCGCGTGGGAACGCGTGTGGACAGCCCGAATCCGGGCCGGCAGACCGGAGCGTTTACTGGAGGGAGTCATGACACCGCAGAAGAACGTCGCACTGGCACCGGAGCTCTACGAGAAGGTCGGGGAGTTGGCCCGCGCCGAGGGCGTGACGTGGACGAATTCGCGAACGAGACCGTGCGGCGTGAGCTGCTCCGCCGGGCACTCAGGTCGTTCGTGGCGCGCAACCGCAAGGAAGCCGAAGCCGCTGGCCTGACGGAAGCCGACGTGCCCCGCCTGGTCGCTGAAGCTCGAGCCGAACGTCGTCGGTGAACCGGGTCACCGCCAGGAGCACCAAATTCCAACCAATGCCAGCCACGTCAGACTCGAGGGTTTCTCAGGAATCAGGCCTGATTCCTGGGGCCTCCAAATTGGACCAGAAATAGACGGGAAGGACCGGCCAATAGCCTTGGATTCCTCCACGAAGGCATCGTCTAATATGAGGGTGCTTCGTGGAGGGCTGATGAACCGAACAAATGTGAGGAACCTGTGGGGGCGCCGCCTGCCGGCTTTGGCCCTCGTGTTCCTGCTCCCCGCTCCCGGTCCGAGCGCGGCGGCCGAGACCGACGCGCGGCTCGCCGACGCCGTCATGAAGCAGGACGCCGCCGCGGTACGAGCGCTCCTCGCGCAGAAAGCTGATGTCAACGCGCCGGGCAAGGACGGCACGCCGGCGCTCCATTGGGCGGTCCGCGTGGACGACGTGGCGACCGCACGCCTGCTGATTGGCGCGGGCGCCCAGGCATCTCTACCGAATCGGTACGCCGTGACGCCGATGGCGATCGCCGCCAGTAATGGCAGCGCCGCGATGATCGGCATCCTGCTCGATGCCGGCGCCAACGCCAACGCGCCTGATCCCGCCGGGGAGACGCCGCTGATGAACGCCGCGCGCGTGGGCAGGCTCGATGCGGTCACGCTGCTCCTCGACCGCGGCGCGATGGTCGACGCGACCGACGCCGGCTTTCAGCAGACGGCGCTCATGGTCGCGGTCAGAGAGAATCATCCGGATATCGTGAAGTTCCTCCTGGCTCGCGGCGCCGCCGTCAACGCGAAGACCAGAACGGGACGGACGCCTCAGTGGGTACTGCCCAATTCAGTGCCGGGTTTCGGGCACGGGATTGGGATCGTGCGAGGCGGATTGCCGGAGCGCGGCTCGCGGCAGCCGATTCCCGGCGGGATGACTCCTCTGCTCTACGCCTCGCGCGATGGCCGGATGGAGATCGCTCGCCTCCTGCTCGACGGCGGCGCGAACGTGAACCAGCCGGATGTCAACGGCATCACACCGCTCATCATCGCGATCACGAACAATCATCCCGATGTCGCGCGCTTCCTCATCGACCGCGGCGCCGACATCAAGGCCGTGGACTGGTACGGCCGGACGCCGCTGTGGGCCGCCGTGGAGACGCGCAACATGGACGTGGACAACGCCACGTTCGAGAACGGTATCGACCGGGCGCCGCACCTCGAGTTGATTCAGCTGCTGCTCGAACGCGGCGTCGATCCGAACGTACGGATGAAGGAAGTGGCGCCAATCAGACGGGACTTCCTCCGGGTCACCGGCTCGCTCGCCTGGGTGGACTTCACGGGACAGACCCCGTTTGTGACCGCGTCGCTCGCAGGTGACCTCGCGGTGATGAAGCTGCTCCTCGAGCACGGCGCTGACCCGCTCATCCCGACGTACGGGGGCACCACCGCGCTGATGGCCGCCGCCGGCGTCAACTGGGTGTTCGATCAGACGTACGACGAAGGCCAGGCGTCGCTCCTCGACGCCGTCAAGCTCTGCGTCGAGCTCGGGATGGACGTCAACGCCGTGAATTCCATGGGGCTGACCGCGCTGCACGGGGCCGCCAATAGAGGGTCGGACGAGATCCTCCGCTTCCTCGCCCAACAAGGGGCGAGGCTCGACGTCAAGGATGCGGAAGGCCGGACGCCGCTCACCTGGGCGGAGGGTGTGTTCCTGGCCACGCATCCCTCCCGGCCCAAGCCCAAGTCCATCGAGTTGATCAAGCAACTGGCCTCGGCTCCAGCTCCAGTCAAACCATGAGTTACCGGAACGCGATCTTCAACGGGGCCGTGCCGCTGGCGGCCATGACGTGGGTGATCGCCCTGGCGATCGTGTGGGGCGGCGTGGAGCGACTGGATGCGCAGCGTCCGCAAGCCGACGCTGCCAATGCGGCGGCGCCTGAAGCCGCATTCCTCACCCAGTACTGCATCGGCTGCCACAACCAGCGCGCCAAGGTCGCTGGCCTTGCGCTGGACACGCTCGACATCGCGCGGGTCGGGCCCGACGCGGAAACCTGGGAGAAGGCCATCAAGAAGATCCGCACGGGCATGATGCCGCCAAGCGGCGCGCGGCGCCCGGAACGGACCGCCCTCGACGGCTTCGCCTCGGAGATCGAGCGGCGTCTCGATCGCGCGATCGACGCCAACGCAGGTCTGCAGACCCCTGCGCTGCATCGACTGAACCGCACTGAGTACGCCAACGCGGTCCGCGACCTGCTGGCACTCGACATCGACGTGGACAGGCTGCTGCCGGCTGATGGATCCAGTCAGGGGTTCGACAACCTTGCCGAAGCCCTTGCCGTCTCTCCGTCGCTCGTTCAGGGCTACGTCTCCGCGGCGATGAAGATCAGCCGCCAGGCCGTCGGCGATCGGACCATGACCCCGTCGCAGATCACGTATTCGCCACCGGCCGGTCTCGCACAGAGCCGTCACATCGACGGCCTGCCTCTCGGCACGCGCGGCGGCCTCCTGATCCACCACACGTTCCCGCTCGATGCCGAGTATGACTTCGCGCTGGGAGGTCGAGGCGGTGGCTTTGGAGGCGGCGGCATCGACGTGACGCTCGACGGCCAGCAGGTCAAAGTCGAGAACCCTCGCAGCTTCCGCCTCAAGGTGTCAGCCGGGCCTCACACGATCGGTCTCGCCGTGATCGATCGCCAACGCGGCGCCGGCGTCGACGAGGTCTATTCAGACTTCAGAACCAACGCCGTGTTCACGACACCGGGTGGCGTACCGAACCTCATCATCACGGGACCGCAGAATGCCACCGGCCCCGGCGACACGCCCAGCCGGCGGCGGATCTTCGCCTGTCGCCCGGCCTCTGCCGGCGAGGAAACGGCGTGCGCGCGGACGATCCTGTCGGCGCTCGCGCGGCGCGCGTATCGAGGTCCCGTGAGCGGTCCAGAGATCGACACGCTGATGGACTTCTACCGGCGCGGACGCCAGGCCGGCGACTTCGACTCGGGCATCCAGCAGGCGCTGGCGCGCGTCCTCGTGGCACCGCGATTCGTGTATCGCGCCGAAGAGGAGCCGGCGACGGTTGCGGCCGGGCAAGCCTACCGCGTCAGCGACGTGGACCTCGCGTCGCGCCTGTCATTCTTTTTGTGGAGCAGTATCCCTGACGATGAACTGCTCGATATGGCCACCAAGAACCGGCTGCGCGACGCGCAGGTGCTCAGCCAGCAGGTCAAGCGCATGCTCGCGGACCCGAAAGCCGACGCGCTGGTCGAGAACTTCGCGGGCCAATGGCTGTACCTGCGCGACCTGGAGCACGTGCAGACCGAGGCCAGGAGCTTCGACGCGAACCTCCGTCGATCGTTCCGCCGCGAGACGGAGCTGCTGTTCAGCACGATCGTTCGCGACGATCGCAGTCTCATCGACCTCATCGACGCGGACTATACGTTCGTGGACGAACGGCTCGCGCGTCACTACGGCATTCCCGACATCCATGGCAGCCACTTCCGCCGGGTACGCCTCGCGCCGGACAGCCCTCGCCGGGGCCTGCTCGGACAGGGCAGCGTGCTGACCGTCACGTCGGTCGCGACGCGCACGTCGCCGGTGTCACGCGGAAAGTGGGTGCTCGAGAACCTGCTCGGAACGCCTGCGCCAGTCCCGCCACCGGGTGTTGAAACGAATCTCGGCGGCGCAGAGGCCGCCAAGTCCAGCTCGGTCCGACAGCGGCTGGAGTTGCACCGCGCGAGTCCGGTGTGTGCCTCGTGTCACCGCATCATGGACCCGATGGGCTTCGCGCTCGAGAACTTCGATCTCGTGGGTGAGTGGCGCGAGTTTGACGGCCCGGCCAAGATCGACTCCACGGGCCAACTGGCCGATGGCACGCCGGTCAGCGGCCCGGGCGATCTGCGCCGCGCGGTGCTGAGCCGCTCGGACGCGTTCATGACCACGGCCACGGAAAAGCTGTTCACGTATGCGCTGGGCCGGCCCGTGCACTACTACGACATGCCGACCGTGCGCACTATCGCGCGCCGGGCCGCGGCCAATGAGAATCGGTTCTCGTCGCTCGTCATCGGGATCATCGAGAGCGACGCGTTCCAGAAGCGAGTCAAGGCAAGTGCGAAGTGAAAAGTGTGAAGTGTGAAGTAAGTTGATAAGTTGAGAAGTGTAGAGACGGGTCTTCGAACAGTGTAGAGGCGGGTCTTTAGACCCGCCTGGAGACGTAGATGTCATTCATCACCAAAACGCACCTGTCGCGACGCACGTTCCTCAACGGTGTGGGCGTCACGCTCGCCTTGCCACTGCTCGAATCGATGATCCCGGCGGCCACAGTGCTCGGTCAGACGGTCGCGAAGCCGCGGACGCGACTGGGATGCATCTATTTCCCGCACGGCGCCATCATGCCGAAGTGGACGCCGGCCGCCGACGGGGCGGGCTTCGAGCTCACCGAGATCCTGCAGCCTCTCAAACCGTTCTACGACCAGGTCAACGTGATCAGCGGTCTGCGGCACGCGCTGGCCTACGGCAGCGGCGCCACGGCGAATCACAACCGGGCCGCGGCGGCGTTCCTCAGCGGCGCGTTCGCGGAAACCGGGGCCCAGCCGTCGCTCGGCATCACCGTGGATCAGATTGCGGCGCAGAAGATCGGTCAGGACACGCCGCTCCCATCGATCGAGCTGACGATCGAGGAGCCCAGCCTGAACTGCGGCGACGGCTTGAGCTGCTCCTATCGCGACACGATTTCGTGGCAGGGCCCGCACTCGCCGCTCCCGATGCAGAACAACCCGCAAGTCGTCTTCGAGCGGTTGTTCGGCGACGGCAACACCGCCGCGCAGCGCAAGCTGCGGCGCGAACAGTCGATCAGTCTGCTCGATTCGGTCGTGGGTGAGGCCGCGGCCCTGCAGCGCAAGCTGCCTGCGGCCGACCGAGCTCGAGTCGATCAGTACCTGAGTGATGTGCGGGAGATCGAACGGCGCGTACAGAAGGCCGGCCAGCAGCTCTCAGACGATCTTCCCGTGCCGGCCGCACCAACCGGCGTGCCCGCCGACATCGAAGAGCACATCAAGTTGATGTACGACCTCCAGGTTCTGGCCTGGCAGGCGGAGATCACGCGCATCTCGACATTCCTGATGTGCAAGGAGCTCAGCGGCTCCACGTATCCGAAGAGCGGCATCCGCGATGCGTTCCACACCTTGTCACACCACTCCAACGTCAAGGAGAACATCGACCGCTTCGCGCTGTTGAACGCCTATCACGTCCGCTTGTTTGCCTACTTCCTCGACAAGCTGCGCTCGACACCCGACGGCGACGGGTCGCTGCTCGATCATTCGATGGTGCTGTACGGCAGCGGCTTGAGCGACGGGAACCAGCACAATCACACTGACTTGCCCGTCATCCTCGCCGGTGGCGCGTCGGGCCGTCTCAGGGGCGGACGTCACATTCGCAACCCGAAGGACACGGCGATGGCGAATCTGCTGGTGTCGATGCTGGATCTGCTGGAAGTGCCGACGGATAAGTTCGGGGATAGCACGGGGCGAGTCGCGATCTAGTCGCGATCGCCGATCAAGAAGGGATCAGACTTCGGTCGCCGGCACGACGTTCGCGGAGCGATCTGCACTCATCAACCTGGTCCACGGCACCAGCGCGCCCACACGCCGGCGGTACTCCTCGTACTCAGGAAACGCCTGCGTGAGAATCGTTTCCTCGTATCGCATCCGGAAGCGGATGCACATCCCCCACGCCAGGAGCGCCATCACCACCGCCATCGTCGGGTGGGTCAAGAGCAGTCCGAGATAGACGAGGCATGCCCCGCTGTAGATCGGGTGCCGGGCCAGACGATACGGTCCGCTCGTCACCAGCCGCCGCGCCGCCGGCTCGGTCGAGAAGGCGAAGCGGAGGTGGCAGACCGCCCAGATCTCGAGAAACGTTCCGATCAGCGCCAACGCGATGCCGGCGAGGCCGACGCCGGGATTGCTCGTCACCACGAGCCACTCTGGCTTGAACGCCGACGCGCACTGCACGAACGCGAACACACCAAAGCCACCCGCGTAGGCCACGATGCGCGCCCATACATTCTGTTCGAGCCGTCGTGGCTGGTCCCGAATGAGAAAGGAGCCCGCCGCCAACAGCATGTGGACGTACGAGGGCAGCACGAACAGCGTGAGCGCAGGCGTACGGATCACCGATACGGCAACAACACCGAGATGTCCGATGAAGCCTGCCCAGTCGCTCGCGCGCCGCGTGCGGGGCGCATCGGGGGAGGGTGTGGCCAAGGTGAGCGAACAGGTTGCACGGGACGTACCAGCGCACGATTGTGTGATTCTGCGTTGAAATTCGAAGGTAGGCCGGGGGGATGGGCCGTCGCCGGCCTCACAGAACTGTGAGCGGGCCTGCAGGACCGGAACCTGGATGCTCGATCTGAGAGGCGTGTGCGTCCGGGGGGAACCGCGACGCACACGCCATTGGGGTTACCTACCGCGCAAGCGTCAACTGACCTCTGATCTCGCCGGCGGGGAACTGCGAGGTGTGGATGTTCACGTACGAGTTCCCACCCACGATGGCCTGGATGGCGTCGGCCATCGTCGCGATTCCGATCTCAGGACGCGCCACGAATGCGGACGTGCCCACGCGGAACGTCAAGGGCAGGTCGCCGGTGCGACCGGTCGGAATCGGGAAGTTGATCACCACTGGCCCGGAAATCCCTTTCGGCGCGATGTGGATGTGGCCGGCGGTGGTCCCGGTCGAAAAGTTGAACAGCGACAAGGTCACAGCCAACTCTTGACTCGTCGGGTCAACTGATACGACCGCTGTTCCCACGGCGCCGGTCAGCAGAATCGGCACCTCCTCGCCCCCGCTCAGGGTGGCCGACATCGTCACCACCTGCCCGGACGCGGGCAGAACCGAGATCAGTAACGCCGCCGCAACAACGGCGGCCCCGCTCAAGAGTCTTGTCATAGGTATGCTCTCCTTGTCGTGGTGTGCCACGAGGACGGCGAACGGCCAAAGCAGAAACCGGACCATCACGACTGCCAGCCGGGACTAGAGGTTACGCCGGTCGGTGAGGTCGAACGCTTACGGCTGTCGAAACGTGCTTTCGTATCGCGGCCGCGACCACGCGTACGTAGTGTCCGGCTTTCTTGGCCCGCCGAAGCCGCGTGCGGCGAAGGCGGCAGCCGGACCTTGGCTAGCCCGCGGCCAGCGTGGCGAGCAGAATCACGGCCGCCAGCACGCCGACCGCCTGCCACACGAGCTCGGTGCGCTTGTGGAGAAACAGCATACCCAACCCGAGTACGACGGCCGCTGCCATGAGGAATCGGCTGTAGAGGTCGTCGAAGCTATCGACCTGCTGCGCCACCTCTGAGCGTTGGCGAAGCCGGTCAACGATCCGGAACGCAACCACACGGTCGGGCTCGTCCCCTATTTCGAAGTACTCGCCCCCGCCGGCGACGGCCAACTGCACCAGGGACGCCCTGTCGAGGACCGAGTGGACCACGGGCGGTGGCCGGGTGCCATCGGGACGGGCCGGCTCGGGAATCATGCCCCCCGTCGTCGTACCGATGCCGGCCACGTGAACGGGGATCTTGCGCGCACGCGCCTCCTGCACCGCGGTGGCGACTGTGCCGCTCCACGACTGCCCGTCCGAGATCACCAGAAAGGCCTTGGGGTTGCCGCTCTTGCCGAACACCTCCTCGTCCTTCTCCACGAGCCGCAGCCCCCACCGGATGCCTTCCTCGATGTTGGTATCCCACGTCGTCGTGTTCTCGAGCCGGAACGGCGATCGATCGCCCAGGTGATCGATGAAGAAGAAGAGCGCGTTTGGATCCTTCGTCAGCCGGACCTGCGGCGCGGCGAGCTGGGCGAACAGGGCGAGCGCCACGCGATCGCCTTTCCAACTGAGGGTTTCGGCGAACGTCCTGAGGAACTGGACGGAGCGGCGCCAGCGGTCCGGCCTGACGTCACTGACATACATCGAGGCCGACGCATCCTGCAGGATGACGACATCCGCGCTGGCCTTCCTGAAGGAGGACACGCGCGCTTGTGGACGCGCGATGGCGGCGATGCAGAGGCTCGATGCGAGCAGCACGCACGCCCAGAACGCCAGGTCGCCGACCGGGCCGAAACGCTGACCGACCGGGAGAATGCGACGCGCCGCCAGGCGCCGCACATCCGCGCGCCTGCGCACGACGCGCCATCCCCACACCATGAGGAGCGCGATCGGCGCCGCGAGCATCCACAGAAACACCGGGGACGCGAACCGGAACGTGTCGAACGCGATCGAAGGAAGCACTTTTTTGCTTTCTACTTTCCACTTTGAACTTGGGCGCTAGCCCTTGCGCTCCTTCGGCGCGGCCTTGCCCGCGTCGCCGCCGGCCGGGTTCTTCTCACCCTGCTCCAGCGGAATGTAGATCTGGAATCCCTTCGAGTTCGTGGCAGGCGACGGTGCGCCCGACTCGCCGTTGTCCGCGTCTTCGCTCTGGTCCTTCGGCGGCTGCGGTGGCTGCTTGCCCTTGGCCAGCTCGTCGCGGAGATGCACGATGTACTCGTAGTTGAACGCCGCGTCGGCATGCCAGGTGTTGTTCTTGAGGACGGTGAGATAGCCGGATGCGGCCTCCTCGAGCGCCTTCATCGTGGATGCCTTGTCTTTCGAACGCCCCTGGCCGAGACGGTAGGCCGCGTTGGCGACTACGAGCTGCAGCTCCACGTTGTCGTCGCCCACCGCCGCCACCGGCTCGGCTTGCGCCGGCACCACGGTGTCGTACTGCTTCTGCCAGTACTGCACGGCCGCCGCACGGGCGCGAATCTCCTGGCGCTCGTCGCGGCCGAGCACGGGAACCCAGCGCGCATGATCGGCGTACTCGTCGGCCGCGGTGAGGCTCTCTTTCGCGGCGTCGTACTGCAGCGTCGCCAGACGCTGCTGAGCGTCGGCCATATGCCCTTCGAGCCGCGCCACGCCTAGAGACGCGACCCCGAGAACCGCGAGCGACACGGCGACAATCACGAACGCGATGATGCTTCTCATGGTTCCTCGCTCCGGGCCGCCTGAAGGCGGCCCCTACGTACTTTCACTGCTACGTACTCTTACTGCGTACCTGCAACGCGTCGTCGTAGGGTCCGCCTTCAGGCGGACCTCACGGAAACGTTCGGAACACACCAAATCCGAGCTTCAACAACGCCGCCGTCAGCCACATGCCCACCGCAATCAGCGTGTAACCCGCATAACGCGGCCGCGCCACGCTGTACTCGCGCGTCTCGATCCGCCCCGGCGACAGCCGATCGATGTCCCGCAACGCGCGCGTGATCGACTCGTCGTCGTACGCTGCGTAGAAGCGGCCGCCGGTGCGCTCCACGGTCGCGCGCCACGTCTTGTCCTGCAGCACTTCCCCTTCGCGCCGGTTGTAGGCCGTCCGCATCATGTACACGGGAATCTTCCACCTCCGTGTCTCCTCGACAATGCGGTCGAGCGCGCCTGCCTGCTGATTCAACTGCGAGTCCCGGCCGTCGGTGAGCACGATCATGAGATTGCCGGACGCATTCACGAAGTCGAAGGTCTTGAACAGTTGCGTGGCCTGGTCGATCCCTTCGATGATCGTCGTGCCCCAGTCGGGGAAGCGCCCCCATTCCCGCGGGTCGCCGATCAGCCGCGTGCTCAGCAGGATGTTCTCGTAGTCGTTGGTGAACGGCGTCACGACATAGGCGTAGTTGCCGAACTGGATGAGCGCCACGAGATCGCGATACGGACCGTCCATCCGGCGCCGGATGAACTGTTCGGCCGCGGCCACCGCGGTGAAAAAGGTCGCTTCACCCCCCCGCTTCGCGCCCGACTCGAACCTGATCACCATGCTGGTCGAGGCGTCCACCAGCAACGCAATACGTCGGCCCGGATACGAGACCTCTTCGCGCGCGAACCCGGTCTGCGGATCGGCGAGCGCGATCGCGAACAGCGGGATGCCGCCGAGGAACAGGATCAGCGGTAGATGCCGCACCGCCGCAACGGGCGAATGGCGCATGACCGAGAGGATGGCCGGCAGCGCCACACGCGTCCGTCCCCCGCGCTGCCGCAGGATCCCAATCAACAACAGCAGCACGACGATCGCCAGCATCACCACGAAGACGAGGAGCGCCGTCTGCGCCTGCCCGAACTGCAGGTCGCTCCACCGTGTTCGCATCCACTCATCCCACGTGGTGCGGAGCGCGATCAGGAGATCGGAGGCTGGTGGCACTAGAGTCCGACGTACGATTTCAGAGTCTGCGCTGCTCGGCTCGGCCAGAGCGTGCCGGTACGGATACGGCGTACGGCTTGGGTGCTCTCCTCGAGCGCCGTGTCGAGCGCCGACGGATCCTCCTCGCTCTTGTGGCCGTAGCCGGACGAGTTCAGCAGGCGGAGCGCGTCGGAGATCGACTCGAGGCTCGCTCTGGTCTGTGGGCGCGGCCCGTGGCCGTTGCTCAGCCCGGTGGCAATTGTTCTGGATGTGGTGGCCGCGGACAGCAACACCCGACGACGACGCGGCCAGCCGGCGTAGACGGCGAGCTGTCCATCACGCTCAGTCGCATCAGCCGTCACGATGTTCTGGGTGACGCGGCGGCCGAGCGCCACGGCGCCGGCGATTCGGAGTGCCGCCGCGGCACGGCGAGAGAGCTCGGACGTCCAGCCTGCGTGCACGGCATCCTGCCTCACGCGCGTCAGCGCCGACACACAGGCGCGCAACATTGACGGCGCGGGCAGCGGCTTGATGACGCCCTTGGCGTGGACGCGGAACTGTCCCACCAGGCGCACCAACGCGAAGATCATGAACACGGCGGCAAAGGCAAACGCGATCCAGGCTGTCGTGGTCGCTGCCCGCACCCAGGACCGCCGCGATTCAATCGACGCGAAGGTCTGGCCCGACGCATCGCGGATGTCGTCGGCGCTTTTTGGCAGCAGCGAGAGGATCCGCATCGGCAGCGCCGGCAGGATGTAGGTCTGGTCGCGCCCCTGAGTCCCGCCACCCCGCTCCTGCAGGTTGTAGGTGACGGCCAACGCGGGAATGGTCACGTCCTGACCGAAGAAGCCGTCGCTCAGCAGACGAACGGCGTACTCGAACTGCACATATCGCCACGGCGCGGTCACCACATCGTCGCGACGGCTGCCGCTCACGACTTCGAATGGCGTCAGCGACAGCGCGCCCGGCTCGAGCTGGTTGAGGACCGGCACCACGGTGATCGGGCCGGTCTCGATGACGCTGCACGTCAGCACGAGCCCGAACCGCTCGCCGACGCGAACGGCCGTGCGGTCGGCCTTCCACCAGCAGCGGATCGGATCCGATTCGACTTCTCCCGCCTTCGCCGCTCGTGGCGCCTGGGCATGCAGCGGCACGTCTACCAGGGCATGCCCGGCGAGCACGAGCGCCGCGACGAAGCCGATTCCTGAAACCTTGATTCTGGTCATCACATTTTCCTGAGCCGGCGCTCGGCGGTGAACTTCACCAGCGCCGTCTCCATCTCCCACCGATCCAGTCCCACGCGGACCACGTCCAGATCCGCATCCCGTGCCAGCCGCTCGATCTCGTCCTGCCAGTCACCGACACGCTCGGCCAGCCGCCGTACCTCCCGTCGCGACAGCACGCGAGTGCGGCCGCTCTCCACGTCGTACACCTCGACCCAGCCGTCCGACACCGAGGGCACCTCGTACGCAAACCGCACGTCCGCCATCAGCAGGACGATGTCGTGCACGGCATTCAGATGCGACAACTCGGCGAGGAGCGTGCGCGCCTCCGGAAACAGGAAGTCCGAGACCACCGGGACCAAAGACGACTTCCGGACCTGGCTTTCGATGGCCGCGATGATGTCGCGACCAGCCTCCACGGTTCTCTCCTGTGCCAGTGACTGGCGGTACAGGTCCAGGCAATACAGCAGATGG
Source organism: Vicinamibacterales bacterium (assembly GCA_035293405.1). Lineage (GTDB taxonomy): Bacteria > Acidobacteriota > Vicinamibacteria > Vicinamibacterales > UBA2999 > Gp6-AA40. Next base: position 12,472 of record DATDOE010000007.1, read on the forward strand.
GAGCGGCCGATGCGCGGTCGCGCGGTTGCCACCGGCTCGAAGTGATCGTCGAACGTGACCAGGCCGAACAGATCCTGGAAGAACATCGCCGACAGACCGGCCGCCGCCACGGCGCGGGCAATCGCCGTGGCAATCGTCACCCCGGCCACACCGCACCGTGTGGACGTCGAGGCGTCGGCGACGGCGACGATCGCCGCGTTGCTGTCCTGCTCGAACTCCCGCGTGATCATCGGGCTGAAGTTGGTGAGCGAGGACTGCGACCAGTCGACCGAGGACATCCGGTCTCCCGGCTGCCAGTCGCGCGTGCCGACGAAGTTGAACCCCACGCCCTTGAACACGCTGGCGTGGTCGCCGAGCGTGAACTCTTTCATCCGCTTCAGGATGAACAGCTCGATCTCGGCGATTTCCTGGAGGTTGACCAGGGATTGGTCGGCGCCGTGCCGCGGCGGATGGACCGCCGCACCGCGATCGCCCGTCACGGGACTGGTACCGAGTCGATCACGTCCTCGATGACCATGTCGACGCTCACGCCGTGGCTGGCGGCGTGCGGGCCCAGCCAGACGCGATGCGGGAGCACGTAGCGGGCGAGCTCCTGAATGTCCTCAGGGTAGACCTCCGCCCGTTTGTGCATCAGGAGCGCCCAGACCTTCACCAGCCGCCCCCAGCAGATCGTGGCGCGCGGGGAGGCCCCGAGGTCCACGCACTTCTCGACCAGCGCCGACGGTGAGTGGTAGTGCCATTCCGTCTCGTCGTTGTAGGGCCGCGTCGCGCCGACCAGACGCCGGATGTATTTCGCGAGCGCCTTGTGCATGAACACTTCGCGCGTGATGACGGATCGCAGCTCGATGATGCGCTCCTTCTTCACCAGCGGGTTCAACCGCACCCGCTTGAAGTCGAAGCTCACGAGCTTCTCCTCCTCCTCGGGCCGCAGGTACGGGATGTTGATCATGATCGCGAACCGGTCGGTCGCGGCCTCGGAAAGCGGAAACGTCCCCTGCCCCAGCTCCACCGGGTTCATCGTCGCGATCGCAAAGCTGAACGGGGACAACTGGTAGGTTTCCTTGCCGACGGTCACCGTCCGGTCCTGCAGGCCTTCGAGAAACGCGCTCTGCGACTTCAGCGGGATGCGGTTGATCTCGTCGAGCAGAATGACTTCGGCGGACGCCAGCGGACCGAACTCGGTGATGAACTCGCCGGTCGCCGGATTGATCATCTGAAACCCGACGATCTCGGTGGGCTGCAGATCCGCCCGCCCCTGCAGACGCGCGAACGTGGCGTCGCTGATGGCGGCCAGAATGACGCCGAAGAACGTCTTGCCGACCCCCGGGACGCCGCGCAGGAGCAGGTTGCCGCAATTGACCTGCCGCTTCTGATCCTTGTCGTAGGTCGTCGGAATCTCCGAGAGCAGCACGACGTTGGCGAGGGCCTTCTCCGTGTCGTAGCCGACGAGCGCATTGCCCGCTTCGGCCACGATGGCCCCGTGCAAGTCGATGGCTTCCTGGAGTTCCGTATGCATGAACTGTGGATCATACAAGGGCTGAGGCCTCGGCCGTGTGTGGTACCTTCCTCGGCCGATGGCAACCACCACGACCGGTACGAAGGCAGGCTCGATACGGCTCGTCGCCCTGGCCAGTCTCATTGGCACGACGATCGAGTGGTACGACTTTTTTCTGTACGGCACCGCGGCGGCTCTCGTCTTCAATCGTCTGTTCTTCCCCAATTCCGATCCGTTGATGGGGACGCTCTACGCCTTCGGTACGTACGCCGTAGGCTTCTTCGCCCGGCCCATCGGCGGCATTGTCATCGGACACTACGGGGACAAAGTGGGCCGCAAGTCGATGCTGGTGCTGACGCTTGTGATCATGGGCGTCGCCACGTTCCTCATCGGGCTGCTGCCCACCTACGAGCAGATTGGTCCGTGGGCTGCGGTCGCGCTGGTCGTGCTCCGCGTCGCCCAGGGCTTCGGCGTGGGCGGGGAATGGGGCGGCGCGGTACTGATGGCGGTGGAGCATGCCCCGCCAGGACGCCGCGGCTTCTACGGCAGCTGGCCGCAGATTGGGGTGCCGGCGGGACTCGTGCTGTCGACGGCGGTGTTTGCCGCGTTCTCTCGTCTGCCCCAGGACCAGTTCCTCAGCTGGGGATGGCGGGTGCCGTTCCTGGTCAGCGCGCTGCTCGTCGGCGTCGGGCTCGTCATCCGCATGCGCATCGTGGAAACACCGGCGTTTGCCAAGGTGAAGGAGACCTCGGCCGAGGCGCGACAACCAATCATCGAGGTTCTTCGCACCTACCCGAAGGAGGTGCTGCTCGCGATGGGGGCACGCTTCGCGGAAAACGGCGCGTTCTACATCTACAGCGTGTTCGTCCTGGTCTATGCGACGCAGCAGGTGAAGATGCCGCAGCAGACCGTCCTCAACGCCATGCTGTTCGGCGCCGCCTGCGAGCTCTTCGCGATCCCGTTTTTCGGGGCGCTGTCGGACCGCATCGGCCGGCGGCCGGTGTATCTGTTCGGCGCCGTCATGACGGCGGTCCTGGCCTACCCGTTGTTCTGGCTGCTGGACACCGCGTCTCCACCGCTCGTGTGGCTCGCCATGTTCTGCGTCTTCGTCTTCTCACACGCCGCGATGTACGGGCCGCAAGCCGCATTCCTCTCCGAGATGTTCGGCACACGCGTGCGCTACAGCGGCGCCTCGCTCGGCGCCCAGCTCGCCTCTGTGCTCGCCGGCGGACTATCCCCCTTCATCGCCACCGCGCTGCTGCGCGGCTACGGCAGCAACGCCCTCTCCCTCTACGTGATCTTCATGGCGGTCGTCACGATCGTCGCCGTCTTCCTCGCGACGGAAACGCATCGGGAGGACATCACGTAGGCTTTGGGCTTTGGGCTTTGGGGCCGTACGATCGAAGATTGAGCCCGGCTCCAGAGCCAGAGCCTAGAGCCCAGAGCCTAAAGCCTAAAGCCTAAAGCCCATATGACCACCATGAGAGCCGCCATCCTCGAGAAAGCCCCCGGTGGGTTGCACATCGAGGAGATTCCGATGCCGGAGCCAGGAGCCGGCGAAGTGCTCGTCCGCGTGAGCGCGTGCGGCGTGTGCCACACCGACCTGCACGTGATGAAGGCTGAAGTGGCGTTTCCGATGCCGGCGGTGATGGGCCATGAGATCTCCGGCACCGTGGCGGCGCTCGGTCCTGGCGTCGCCGGTCCGCCGGTGGGAAGCCGTGTGGTGTGCGCGTTCATCATGCCGTGTGGCTTCTGCCCACCCTGCGGCGCCGGACGCGACGACCTCTGTGACAACTTCTTCGCCATGAATCGCCTGAAGGGCACGCTCTACGACGGCCGGTCGCGACTGCGGCGCAAGGACGGCTCCCCGATTGCCATGTATTCGATGGCCGGCCTGGCCGAGTACTCCGTCGTGCCGGCAACGGACGTTTTCCCGCTCGCCGATGGCCTGCCGCTCGAAGAATCCTCGGTGCTCGGCTGCGCCACGTTCACCGCCTACGGCGCGGTGCGCCACGGTGCCGACCTGCGCGGCGGCGAACGCATTGCCGTGGTCGCGGCGGGCGGCGTCGGCAGCGGCATCATCCAGATCGCGCGTGCCTTCGGCGCCTCGCAGATCATCGCCGTCGACGTCAGGGACGACAAGCTCGAGGCCGCTCGTCGCCTGGGCGCCACCGATCTCGTGAACGCCAGAAATACCGACGCCACCGCGCGCGTACGGGCCCTCACCGACGGCAAGGGTGTGGACATCGCCTTCGAAGTGCTCGGGTTGCCGCAGACCTTCACGCAGGCGTTCGACATGATCCGCGACGGCGGCCGTATGGTGGCGGTGGGTATCGCCGCCGGCAAGGCGACCGGGCCGGTGGAGATCACGCGGCTCGTGCGTCGCGAGCTGCGCATCATCGGCTCATACGGGGCCCGCACGCGCACCGACATGCCCGAGATCATCCGGCTGGCCGCACAGGGCATCTTCCAACCCGAAACGATGGTGACGCAGCGCTTCTCGCTGGACGAGGCCGATGCGGGCTATCAGGCCCTGGCGCGCGGCGAGATAGTCGGCCGCGCCATAGTCGTACCTTAGCTGGTTCGTGGTTGGTGGTTCTTGGTTCTTGGTTGGTCGTTCTGGGTTCGTGGCGGTTAGTGGGGGCTCGTGGTTGGTAGTATGAAGAGTTGTGGGATTCATACCCACCAAGAACCGAGAACCACGAACCAAGAACCAACAGGAGCAGAAATGATCGGGCAAGACACGTTGATGAATTTTGTCGGCGGCCAGTGGGAAGCCGCATCCGCCGCCCAGTCATTTCCGGTCCGGAACCCGGCCACCGGCGAGGTGCTGACCTCGGCGCCGTTGTCGACCGCGGCGGATGTCGCCAGGGCGGTGCAGGCGGCGTCGAACGCGCTGCCGGGATGGCGTCGCACCCCGGCCGGCGATCGGATTCAGCCGCTCTTCCGCCTCAAGGCGCTGCTCGATGCGAACGCCAGTGAGATCGCACGACTGACGACGCAGGAATGCGGCAAGACGCTGGCCGAGTCGGAAGGCGAATTGCGGCGCGGCATCGAGAACGTCGAAGTCGCCAGCGGGATCCCGTCGCTCATGATGGGCAGCAACCTCGAAGACATCGCGTCGGGCATCGATGAACTGATGATCCGCCAGCCGGTCGGCGTCGTGGCGGCGATCACCCCGTTCAATTTCCCCGCCATGATTCCCCTGTGGTTCCTGCCCTACGCCGTCGCCTGCGGCAACACCGTCATCATCAAGCCTTCAGAGAAGACGCCACTCACCATGGGCCGCGTGCTCCAACTGGTGGAGCAGGCAGGCTTCCCGCCGGGCGTGGTCAATCTGGTTCACGGCGGCAAGGACGCCGTCGATGCGCTGCTCGATCACCCCGACGTCCGGGCGATCTCGTTCGTCGGATCGACGCCGGTGGCACGCTACATCTACAGCCGCGCCGCCGCCAACGGGAAGCGCGTGCAGTGCCAGGGCGGCGCCAAGAACCCCATCGTCATCCTTCCGGATGCCGACATGGACATGACGACGAAGATCGTGGCGGATTCGGCGTTTGGATGCGCCGGGCAACGATGCCTGGCCACGTCGGTGGTCATTACGGTCGGTGACGCGGCGAAGCCGTTCACGCAGCAGATCAGCGATGCCGCCTCGTCCCGGAAGGTGGGCTACGGACTCGAGAAGGGCACGGAAATGGGCCCGGTGATTTCGGCGGAGAGCCGCACGCGAATCGAGGGCTTGATCGCCCAGGGTGTGGCGGCGGGCGCCAAGCCGCTCGTTGATGGGCGCAACACGGTCGTGCCGGGCTACGATCGCGGCCACTTCCTTCGACCGACGGTGTTGACCGAGGTCGATCCGGCCGGCGAGCTGGCGCGCACGGAAGTGTTTGGCCCGGTCCTGAGTGTCATGCGTGTGGATTCGGTCGAGGCCGCCATCGAGCTCGTGAACCGATCGGCCTACGGCAACATGGCGTGCCTGTTCACCAGCAGCGGGGCCGCCGCGCGCCAGTTCCGTTATGAAGCGCGTGTCGGCAACATCGGCATCAACGTCGGCGTGGCCGCCCCGATGGCCTACTTCCCCTTCTCCGGATGGAAGGACAGCTTCTTCGGCGACCTGCATGCGCAGGGGCGCGATGCCATCGATTTCTACACCGAGAAGAAGGTCGTAGTCGAGCGCTGGCCGGCGACGTGGTCAAGAAAGTTCTGAGGGTTGGGGTCATGATCGTGGCGGCAGCCACAGGCGTGATCCTGGCCGTTCCCGCTGTACGACATCTCCGAGAACCCGCGCCGCTCCCCGACCCGCCGATCCGTCTCTCGCTGACCGCACCGCCCGGCGCCGAGCTGGGGTCGGGCGAAGAGGTGCTCGATGCAGCGATCTCACCCGACGGACGCCAGATCGTGTTTGTCGCCACGACCGGCGGAACGTCCCGGCTCTGGCGACGCGCGCTCGATGGCGAGCGCCAGGAGCCCATTCCCGGCACCGATGGCGCACAGCTCCCGGCGTGGAAGCACACCGGCAACGTCGTCTCGTTCTTCGCCGGCGCGCGGCTGAAGCAGGTGTCGCTGCCGGGCGGTGAGATTCGCGATCTTGCTGAGGCCCCATCCCCTGCCGGCGCGTCATGGCTGCCCGATGGCTCGATCCTCCTCGCGCCCGACTCGCACGGGGTCATTCGCCGCCTGCGCGAGGGCACACAACATAACGCCACGACGCTTCGAGCAGGCGACCGCACGCACACCTTCCCGATGGCGGTGGGTTCGACCGAGGCGTTCATCTACACCGCGGTTCGTGATGACGGCCGCCGATCTGTGCGCCTGGTCGAGGGCAGTGAAGAGCGGGATCTCGCGACGGCATCCGGCCACGGGCAATTGATCGGGGACCGTCTGCTTCACGTCCGCGACGGCGTGCTGCTGTCGCAGCGCCTGAATCGCGAGACGCGAGTGCTGACCGGACGGGCGACGACGCTAGCCATGAACGTCGGCACGAGCTCGTCGGGTCGCAGCCTGTTCGTGGCCTCCGATCGCATGGTGTTGTCGGCGGCGTACACGCCACAGCCCCGGCAGCTCACATGGTTCACGGCCGCTGGACAGCGAACGGCCACCACACGGGACCCGGGCGACTACTGGCAGGTGCGCATCTCGCCCGACGATCGCTATGCGGCCGTGACGGCCACCGCCCCCTTGTTGAGAACGCTGGACATCATGATCGTCCCGATGTCAGAGGCAGGACACATCGAGCCGCTGACGTTTGCGCTGGCGGCGGACAGCGACCCAGTCTGGTCACCCGATGGAAGCCGGGTGATGTTCCGCTCCCTGCAGGACGGTCAACCCAACCTGTTCGTACGCCGGGTCCATGACCAGGACACGAAGGACGAGTCGCTGCTGAAGTCGGAGCTGGACGAGACGCCCACCGACTGGCAGGGCGCGCGCGTGTTCTTTCACGCGCCGGACCCGAGCACGGGCTTCAACCTGTGGGTGCTGACTCAGGCGACCGGCACCCGCGAGACGATCGTGCGCGGCGGGTTCAATGAGACCGACGCGCGGCTCTCGCCCGACGGCCGGTGGATCGCCTACGTGTCGGATGAATCCGGGCAGCCCGATATCTATGCCGAGCGAGCGGCCGGCGGCGGCCGCGCCCGTGTGTCGTTCGCAGGCGGCACACGTCCGCGATGGGGCCGCGACGGGCAGTCGCTCTTCTTTCTTCGCGGCTCTCAGATCATGCGGGCAGCCGTATCGAATGGAGGAGCGTTCGCCACGCCTCGACTGGTCATCGACGCTCGCGGGATCCGCGACTTCGACGTGGCGCATCGGCGCGACGCGCTGGTCGCTCTGATGCCGGTATCCGCAGGGCCCGCGCCAGTCGTGTCGGTGCTCGTCGATTGGATGTCCGCTCGTCGTCTTCCGTAGCCACGAAGGACACAGAGACAATTGGCCACAAAGGACACGGAGATCACTAATCGTGTGGGATGACGAGCGACTATGATACGAACCGGGCGCAGCTCCCGCGCCAGCTAAGACTCATGACGACCAAGCGCCTCCAGGTCTACGACACCACGGACATCACGGTCACCTTCGATCCAGAGATCTGCCAGCACACGGGGGCATGCGTACGGGGGTTGCCGGCGGTCTTTGACGTCAAGCGGAAGCGCTGGGTGCGTCCTGAAGCGGCGCCGTCCGATGACGTCGCGGCGCAGGTGTCGCGCTGTCCATCGGGTGCGCTTCAGTATCAACTCCACAAGAAGGAGACATCATGACGAGAGGTGGAGACTGGTGCCGTACCGCGGTGCGGCTGGTGGCCTCGTCAATCGCGCTCGGGGCGCTGGTGCTGCTGGGCGGTGCGGCACAACCCGCGTTCGCGGCCGTGCCACCAGTGCCGATGGTCTCCGGCCCGGTCAACGGTCCTGGCCTGCCCTACCCCAATCCGCTGGTCAGCATCGTGCCGACGGCCGTCAAGGTCGAGGACTTTCCGTACATCACCGAGGAGTACTTCGTCTCGGGGACGGCCAGGGATGCGCCCTACGCCACGCGCATGATCGTGCGGCGCCCGAAGGACCCTGGCAGCTTCAGTGGCGTCGTGGTGTCGGAGGCGCTGCACGCCGGCGGACGATCGCTCATCTTCGAGTGGTCCCGCGTCTCGATTCTGACGCGGCGGCACATGTTCGTGGAAATCGTCCACAGCCCGGCGAACATCGGGCTGCTCAAGACGTTCAACGCCGAGCGCTATGCGACGCTGGCCATCGCCGCGGGACAGACCAACGAGATCGTCGCGCAGTTCGGCATGCTGATGAAGAGCGCGACTGGTCCCTTCGCCGCGTACCGCGTCCGGCACATCACGCTCATGGGCACGTCCGCATCGAGCGGGACGGTTCGCGGCTATCTCGTGGATCATCCGAACCTCCGCCTGGCCAACGGCGGCCCGATCTTCGATGGCTTCCTGCTCACCAGCACCAACGGCAACACGCCCCTCCCGATCGTCGACGTGCCGATGATTCAGATGCCGACCCAGACCGAGGTGGTGACATGGGCCGAGATGGGCATCGCCTATCGCCGGCCCGACAGCGATGCGCCGGGCAACCGCTTCAGGCTCTACGAAGTGGCCGGCATGCCGCACAACAACTCGCGCGACAGTCCGGCGTTCCTCATCGATCCGTGCACCCTGCCGGTCACGGACTTTCCGGCCGGAGCGTTCACGGCGCTGGCGCTCAACCATCTCGTCGACTGGATCGCGAAGAACAAGACGCCACCGCACGCGCCGCCCATCGCCGTCGATCAGAACCCGGCCGGCGACGGATCGCATCTGGCGCTCGATGCGTTCGGCAACGCCAAGGGGGGCATCCGCAATGTCTGGGTGGATGTGCCCATCGCCACCTACGGCGTCTTCGGCAAGGGCAAGACCACGGCGACCGACCGGCTGTGCCTGCTGGCCGGCACCAAGGTGCCGCTTCCCGAGGCCACGCTGAAAACGATCCACCACAGCACGAATGAGTACGCCAGTCACGTCGAACGCCGGCTCACGGAGCTCATCTCCGAGGGCTGGTTCCTCCCGGAGTACGCCGACGCGGTGCGCGCCGACGTGAAGACGACTCGCGTTCCGTAGCAGAAGTGCAAAGTGTAAAGTGAAAAGTGCGAAGTGGTGAGACGCTCCACACTTCACACTTAGTAAAACCAGTCCACCACGGTGTCACGTCGCCCGGATGTGACAGGCGTCACTTCGTGACGCATCGCTGCAGGGAACGCCACCACCGTTCCTCGTGTTGGCGTGATGTCAATCGGCGCGCCGGCGCCATCGGGGAACAACCGCAGGAGCCCGCCGCTGAAGCCGCCGGCCGGCTCCGCGTCACGCGAGCTCTCGAGGAACAGTACCATCGTTACCTGACGGCGCGCCGTAGCGGGCCAGGAGGGTACGCGCGCGCGATCGACGTGAGGCTTGTAGAAGCCGCCGGTCTCGTAGCGCAGGAAGCTCGGCCCCTCGCGCGACTGCAGCGAGAGTCGATAGAAGGCGGCGATCGAGTCGAGCATGCGATCGAGACACGTTTCGACCATCACCAGTACGACGTCGGGCACGTCGATCTCCGACGCGCGGCGGACTTCCTCCTGAACAGAGATCGTGTCGTGGAGAACTTCGGCCGGTTCGGGCACACCGGCATCCATCGCCCCCTGCACCCGGCGGCAGGTCGGCGCGTCCATGACGTCCGGGGCGGTGAAGATGCTCAGAACCACAGCTCGGACGCAGTGGTACTCGTCGGGCGCACGACGATGGTGTCCTGCGACACGACCGTCCCGGCGTTCGGGTTGCTTATCTTGACGACCTGCACAGCGTGAACACCCATCGGCACATTGCTGAAGCTGAACGGCGACGCGGCATCGCTGAGCGAGGCCTCGGCGCCATTGCTGGCGTAGAACAGATCGACTCGGTAGCCGACCGGGTCGACGACCGTCTTGCCACCGAGGATCGTCTTCACCGTCACCGTGACGGTTCCCCCGGTCATGGGTGCGGCCGGCGGATAGACGATGTCGTCGGCGTTGCCTGAGACACCGTCAGGACCGGCGCTGCGGACCTGGCCGGATGAGGCCCCGGTGTAGACATGGCCAAACGCGTCGCCCAGATAGTCGGTGGCCGACGTTCCGATGTTCACGTACGGTCCGCGCCAGCCCATGCCGACGTCTCGCGTGGTGCTCGTGGTGTAGACGGGCAAACTGCCACGCTGCGCCAGCTCCTGAAATGACGAGGGTAGCCGGCCCATGTCACCCACGAACCCAAAACGTCCGTCGGAAGGCTTGCCGACCATGCCGTCGTAGAGCGATTGCGCTTCGACGCGCGTCTCGTCGATGCGGCCGTCCGTGATCCGCTGGACGACAGCTGGCGTGACGGAGGCCACGAGGATGCCGATCACCGCCATCACGACGGCGAGCTCTAGAAGAGTGAAGCCACGGAGGTGGTGGCTCATCGGATCCCTCGCAGCAGTTGGAAGAGCGGCAGATAGAAAGCGAGGGCCATCAGCACGAACGTGCCGGCCAGCAGCACGAGCATGATCGGACCGAAGAGCGTCAGCGACCGCTTGATGGTCTGATCCACTTCCTTGTCGAAGTAGCGACGGACATCCTCGAGCGACTTCGCCATGCGGCCGGTGCGCTCGCCCAGCGCGATCATCTGGATGACGATCGGCGGGAACTCGCCAACGGCTTTCAGGGCGCGCGACAGCGACTCGCCGGCCATCACACGCTGCACCGCCTGCCCGAAGCGCTGCGACAGGTAGGCGTTGCCGATCAGCCTGCCGACGAGCGCCAACGAGGGCGCCATCTCGAGACCGGCACTGTGGAGCGAGGCGAAGTACCGTGCGAACCGGGACAACGCGATCTTTCTCAGCAGTTCGCCGACGATGGGGATGCGCAGCGATGTCCGCGAGAGCGCCACCGCGCCGCGCGGCGTCTGCCCGTACAACCGCAGCGAGACGGCGATCGCCACCAGGCTGCTCAGGATGACCGGCCAATAGGTTCGTATCAGTGTGGACGAGACCATCACGATGCGCGTCGGCAGCGGCAGCTCAATCTGTGCGTTCAGCCGCTCGTACACCTGTAGAAAACGCGGAATCGTGAAACCGACCAGGACCACCGTCAGCACGCCGAGCATGAAGACCACGAGCATCGGATAGGTGGCGACTTCGCGGATTCGCCCATTCAGCTCCGCCTGCCATTCGAGCTGCGCCACCAGGTCTTCGAGGGCCTGATCGATCTTGCCGGTCGCCTCCCCGGCCATGACGACGTTCACGTACAGGTCGCCGAAGACGGTGGGGTGCCGCGACAGTGCCGTGGACAGGCTTTCGCCCGACTCGATGTCACGCCGGATCGCGGCGACGACGCGCCTCATCACCTGCTTGGTCAGTTGCGACTCGATGTCCTGGAGCCCCTCGACCAGACCGACGCCCGTGGCCATCACCGTCGCCAGCTGCCGGGTGAAGAACACGATGTCGCGACGGCTGATCCGCTCGAACAGTTGAATGTCGGCGAGTGCGGTTCCGGCCTCCGACGCAGGGCTCGAGCGCACGAGGTACTGCCCTTGCCCCCGCAGACGGTCGGCCAGCTGGTCCTCGGTTTCGGCCGCCGCAATGCCGTGCAGCTGGATCCCGTTGTCGTCGACGCAGACGTAGGAGAAATTCGGCATCAGGGGAGCTCGCGTCGTTCACCCTTCTGCGTTCTCACTTCTCCGTTCGTGTTCACGTTCGGTTCCGAGTTCGCGGTCTGAACCGAACCTGAACGTGAACACGAACCGAGAACCACGAACCGAGAACCGTGAACGACATCACTCATAGGCCACCCGCAACACTTCTTCCAGCGTCGTCTGGCCGAAGATGGCCTTGGCCAGGGCATCGTCCATCAGCGTCTTCATGCCGGAGGCCACCGCGGCCTGCTTGATCAGCCGCGAGTCCGCGCGCTCGCGGATGAGCGCATGGATGGCGGTGTCGACGACGAGGATCTCGAAGGCGCCGGTGCGGCCGCGATAGCCGGTGCCGCCGCATTTGTCGCAGCCGCGTCCCCGATGGAACACGAGTCCCGGATCGGACGTGAGGCCGACTTTCGCCAGCGTTTCCGGTGGATACGAGGTCGGGGTCGTGCAGTCGGCGCAGATGACGCGCAACAACCGCTGCGCGATCACGCCCACCATGCCCGATGCCAGCAGATACGGCTCGAGGCCCATGTCCATCAGACGAGGCACGGCGCCGGCGGAATCCTGCGTATGCAGCGTGCTGAACACCAGGATGCCCGACAACGCGGCCCTCAACGTGAGCTGCGCCGTTTCCGGATCGCGGATCTCGCCGATCATGATCACGTCCGGGTCCTGGCGCAGCAGCGACCTGATCGCCGTTCCAAACGTAAAGCCCGCCTTGGGCCGGACCTGCGTCTGTCGAATGGTGGGAATCTGGTACTCGACCGGATCTTCCACGGTCAGGATGTTGCGTTCCGCGCTCCCGAGATGCGCCAGCGCGGAATAGAGCGTCGTGGTCTTGCCGGCGCCGGTGGGCCCGGTCACCAGCACGATGCCACGCGACTTGCTCAGGATGTCTCGAAAGAGATCCAGGTTCTTGCGGCTGAATCCCAGCTCGGTGAGGCCCCTCACGAGTTTCTCTTTCTCGAGAATGCGAATCGCCACCTTCTCGCCGAATGTCGTGGGAAATGTCGCGACTCGGAGATCGACGCGCCGCCCGTTCACCATCTGCGAGATGCGGCCGTCCTGCGGCATGCGCTGCTCGGTGATGTCGAGCCCCCCCAGCACCTTCATACGACTGACAAGCGGCGCGTGCAATCCCTTGGGAATCGTATCGCCGGCGATGAGAACGCCATCGACGCGATAGCGAATTCTGACCGTTTGATCCTCCGGCTCGATGTGCAGGTCGGTGGCACCCTTGGCGATGGCGTCGTTGATGAGGACCTCGAGGAGACGCACCACCGGTGAATCCGCGGTCGCCATGTGCATGTCCGGGGTGGCCAGCGCGTCTACACCTTCCCTGACGAGCGAATCAATCTCGCCGCGGTCCGTGTAGCACCGCTCGAGGAGATTCCGGATATCCTCCGCCGTCGCACAGGACGCGATGATCGGGCGGCTCACGAGGCGCCGCAGATCATCGAGCGCCAGCACGTCGAAGGGGTTCGCCTGCAGGACTTCGAGCGCGGCGCCCTTCACCGCCAGCGGCACCAGCAGGTGCTTGCGCGCGAACTGCTCGGGCACCAGCGCCACCGCCGCGTCGTCCGGCATCATGCCGTTGACCATCACGAACGGGACGCCGGCTTCACGCGCGAGTGCGCGCGCGAGCGTCTCCTCGGTGATGAAATTGAGCGACAGCAGAATCTCGCCGAGCAGCGCGCCGCTCGTGCGCTGCTGCGCCAGCGCCTGCTCGAGCTGTGCCGGCGTGATGCCACCGGTCGCCAGAAGGGCCTCTCCGAGCACGGCTATCCCACCCTCTGCTTCAACCGCGACACTTCGATGCGGTGCTTCTTCACCAGGTGCCAGACCGAACGCTCGGTCACGCCCAGCAGCCGCGCCGCGGCGGCCTGAATCCCGCCGGCCCGGGCCAGCGCATCGACGACGAACGCCCGTTCGAGATGCGCGACCTTCTCGTCGAGCGTCAGGTTCTGCAGGGTCTCCCATCGGGCCGCTGCACCGGCGGGCGGCTCGACCGGCCGGATCGGCGTGGGAAAGCTGCTGAGCATGAGCACGTCGCCGTCGTTGACCACGGCCGCGCGCTCGATCATGTTGCGGAGCTCGCGAACATTGCCGGGCCAGCCGTACTCCATCAACGCCGCCAGGGTGTCGGGCGCCAGCCGCAGGAGGCTGCGGTTCAAGCGGCGGTTGGCTTCGGCCAGAAAGTGATCGGCCAGCTCCGGAATCTCGTCCCGGCGATCGCGCAGCGGCGGCACGTTGATCGTCACGACGTTGAGGCGGAAGTAGAGATCGTCGCGGAAGGTGCCCTCGCGAACAGCGCTCTCGAGATCCTTGTTGGTCGAAGCGATGATGCGGACGTCGACCTTGATCGTCTGCGTGCCACCCACGCGCTGCAGCTCGCGCTCCTGCAAGGCCCTCAGGATCTTGGCCTGCGTGGGAAGCGTCATGTCGCCGATCTCGTCGAGGAGCAGCGTGCCGCCGTCGGCCTGCTCGAACTTGCCGGGCTTCCGCGCCACGGCGCCGGTGAAGGCGCCTTTCTCGTGCCCGAACAGCTCCGATTCGAGCAGCGTTTCGGGAATCGCGGCGCAATTCAGCTTCACCAGCAGACGGCCGCTTCGACTCGAGTGCTCGTGCACGGCCTCGGCAATCAGTTCCTTGCCGGTGCCGCTTTCACCAAGGATCAGGACGGTGGAATCGGTCGGACCAACCCGATCGATCAGCCGCACGACGTCTTCCATCGCGCGGCTCGCACCGACGAGGCGGCCCCGCCGCCGGCCCGATGCCAGCTGCGCACTGAGGCGCTCGAGCTCGGCCAGCAGCCGTTTCTTCTCCAGCGCTCGACGGACGACGATCTCCATCTCGTCCAGGCTGAACGGCTTGGTGAAGTAGTCGTAGGCGCCGCGTCGCACCGCATCGAGCGCCGAATCACGCGTGCCGTGCGCGGTCATGACGATGATCGGCGTGCGCCGATCGACCTTCTGGATCTCGTCGACCGCCTCGAGCCCGTTGAGGCCGGGCAGTCGCACGTCCATCAGAATCAGGTCGAAGCGGCCCAGTTTGAGCGCGTCGAGCGCTTCCTCGGCGCTGGGCTTCACGCAGACGCCGTATTCCTGACGCTCCAGTGCTTCCTTCAGGAAGAACTGCATCTGCGGATCGTCGTCGACGACGAGCAGCTGATAGAGGGAACTCTGTTGCATATGTGTCACCGGCCTCACGCCACGGCCGCCTCTCTCACCGCGAGCGGCAGCTCGATGGTGAACGTCGTCCCCGTCTCCTTCGCGCTCTCGACCTCGATGCGCCCGTCCAACCCGGTGACGATCTGTCGCGCAATCGCCAGGCCCAGCCCGGTGCCCGTCGGCTTCGTGGTGAAGAACGGCACGAAGAGCCGGCGCCGCACATCCGGAGGAATGAACGAGCCCGTGTTGTGCACGGCCACGACCGCCGCGCCGTCGCGAGGCTCCACCGAGACGGTGACCGAGCCGTCATCCGGTGTCGCCTGCGTGGCGTTGAGGATGATATTGGTGAGCACTTGAGCGATCCGCTCGCGATTGCCGCGCACGACAAGGGGCACCGACGCCTCGGGCGACAACGCCAGCGCGACGCGCCGGCCGCCAAGTCCGTGGCGCGCCATCGAGATCGTCTCCGCGACCAGCGGGCTCAGGTCGATCCGTGAGTGGTCGTCCGCCTTGGGAGCCGAGAAGAGCAGCAGATCCTCGATCAGATGATTCAGGCGATCGATGGCCTGGAGCATCGTCTCGACGTACTTGCGATTCTTGTCCGTCGCCGGGATGTCCCGGCCGAGCAGCTCGGTCAGCCCGCGCAGCGACGCCAGCGGGTTCCGAATCTCGTGCGCGACGCCCGCCGTCACGGTTCCGAGCGCGACGAGCTGATCGGCCTGCTGCAGCCGCGCCCGCAGGCTCCGCATCTGGTTCAAATCCTTGAACGCGATCGTGACGCCCACGACGTCGCGGGCCTGCGCGGCGCCTGGCGAATGGGCGGAATCCGACGATCGGCCCATGCGCTGCTGCAGGTAGGACGCCGTAATGCCGATGCGCACCGGGCGGCCGTCCGCGGTCAGGATCTCGATGTCGTCGAACGAGACGGGCTTGCGCCCGGCGATCGCCGTCTCCACCGCCGCCAGCGACGCCCGGCTGCCCGCGGCCGGAGTGAAGACCTCACTGAACCGGCGGCCGACCAGATCCTCCTCGCGATAGCCGAGGGTGGCTTCCGCGGCCGCGCTCGAGCCGATCACACGTCCGCCCGCGTCGAGCGTGATCACGGCGCCGGTCATGCTCTGAAAGTAGTAGCGCTGAATCGCGGCGATGGCGTCGTTGACCGCGCCACCGAGTGAATCGAGCTCCGACGTGGACGCGATGTCCAGTGTCCCGCGGAGGTCGCCAGACGCAAGCGCCTCCAACTGTTCGACCATGCGCCGGACGGGCTGTGTCACGCCAAGGGCGATGCCGAATCCGAGCAGCGCGGCGATGAGCGAGATTCCCGCAATCTGCACGCCCAGTTGCGCGATGAGATGGCCTGCCGCCTCTCCAGTTCCATGCACCTGGTACGTGCGTGTGGCGATGCTCAGCGTGAAGAAGCCCGTGCCCGCGACGAGCAGCGCCATCGTCAGCGGCAGGAGCACCATCAGCTTGGCGCGTGTCGAGCGTGGCGCGGGCGCCGACGTGCCGACCGTCACTTCGACGCCTTCCTGGTGAGCGCGGTCCGCAGTTCCAGCGTCCGCCGGCCACCACCCGAGGACTCGATCACGATCGCGCGGGGTTGAATCTCGAGAATCGTGATCGAGCCGATCCGATCGCCGACGCGGACGATACGTCCGTTCACGACCGCGAGGTGGCGATCCGCTGAATAGAGGATCGAGCCCACCACCACGTCCGGCTCGACGTCTGCCTCGGGCGCTGGCCCCTCGATGACGACAGCGGCCGGTCGAACGTGATTGCTCAGGAACGGGTCCCGCGGCCATTCCGGCGCGCGATCGAGCTCAACGTCGGGCGGCGGCGGCACCAAGGTGGGATCGATCGTGGTCACTCCTGGTTCACCCGTGACCACCGGCCCCGTCGGTGCGAGCCCGTCGACGAGTGGTGCCTGATTCGACGCCGGGGGACCGCTTCTCGCGGCCGGGCGGCCGAAGACCCACGCGTTGTAGCCAATGCTGGCCACCACCATCGCGAGCGAGCCCGCCAGGTGCGCTTTTCCGAGCTTCACCGCGCCACCACCGTGTTCGACGCGAGGACCATGGCAATGGGACGCGAGTACGCATAGAGCGTCAGCGAAACTCGGAGCGCGCCATCCGGCGCCGGCCTGGCGCCACTTTGGGTTTCGAGTCGAGGAACGCCCACCGTCAGCGTGCGCATCTCGACCGTCGTCGGCAGATCGCGAAACGCCCACAGGAAGCGGCCGAGGCTTGCGTACTCGGTGTCGAACGCCATCCTGATTGGTACGTATGACACCGGCACGTCGAAGAGCGCGAAGCGAGGGTCGGATCGCGACGCGACTGGTGTGGCGCCGCCGGCTGTCGACGCCGTACCCTCGACGGTCTCGATCAGCAGGTTCCGCACATGATTGGTCGAGGCCAGACGCGCGAGCTGCTCGAGGAGCGCCGGCGATGCGTCTCCGGATGCCACCTGCCGCTCGAACGCCGCGGCGGGATCGTCGGTCACCACACGAGGTGACGGGTCGCTGAGCGACAACCGCACGGCCATTTCGCGTTGACGCAGATCCTCCACGCCTCTCGCGGTACGCGAACGGTCCGCCGAGACGGGACGCACGAACAGCATCCAGCCCAGCCCGATCGTGATGAGCATCGCGACAAGCGGGGCAAACCGGCGAAGGCGGTTCAGGTCGAGGTTCATTTCTGGACCTTGAACTGCATGACGAACGCGACTCCGCTCATGCCGTCGGGGATCGATCTCGCGTCGCTCGTCTCTCCGACGCGTTCGTCGGTCCCGCTGGACACCAGCCGGAACGATGGTGGTTGAGCCACCGGTCCAACGAACGGCGAGTCCGCGAGGCGCGCCAACAGACGGTTCACCGCGTTTTGTCCGCCGGTGACGTCCTGTGTCACGGCAAGTCCTTCAACCCTCGTCTGCCAGTGCGCACCATCTGCCTGGACGTTGATCGCGGTGAGCGCAATCTCGTCAGGCGTGGAACGTGAGAGCTCTTCCAGCAGGCGCGCGAGGCGCGGGCCCTGGGACCCGAGCGCGGCGAGCGCGGCCTGTCTCAACGTGGCCACGGTGGACGCCCGGCGCAGCTCGGCGAGATGCGCCGACTGTGGCTCGAGAACCGCCAGCCGCCGCTGAAGCTCGGTGATCTCGGACGGCCCACCGGATGCCGACCGGGCCATCGCAGACCAGCCGGCCACCACGAGAAGGCCGGCGAGGACCGCCGCGGCGATACGCGTCGTCTCCGCGCGTGCGTCGCGTGATTTCCTGATCGCGGCCGGCAGCAGGTTGGCGTGCGACAGCGGCTCCGCGCCGGCGGCGATCGCCAGCCGCAGGGCTGCGACTTCCGCACGGAAAGGGTCGGCTGGCTCGGGGACGTGCCCGGCATCGATGCCAGTCAGAGAGTCGAGGGTTTGAACCGGGACGCCGAGCGCGTCGCCGACGGGAGCCGTCAGCGCGCGCATGTTGGTCATGTCGCCGCAGAGCACGACGCCCTCGACGCCCGATCTGAACGTCTGCCGGAAGAACAGAATCGACCGGCGCAGCTCCGATGCGAGCCGCGTCTCGATGGGCTCGTGTCCGGCCTCGCCATGACCCCATGGCATCTCACGCGCGAACAGCAGCAGCCCGTCACGCACAATCGCGACGCAGGTGGCGTGTGATCCGAGCGCCACGTACGCGACCGTCGTGCCGGCGACGACATCCTTGCAGCTCCGCGCCACGGAGGTGAGCGCGATGGCCGGCGTCACGACCCGGCTGACCAGGAAGCCCGCGTCGGTGATCGGCTGGATTCGGCGCCGGACGTCGGCCTCGGACACCGCCACGAGCGACACTTCTCGACGACGATGGGTGCCCACTTGCACGTCGGCGCCCACCATCAGCGCGACGCAGGCGCCGGCGCCATCCACTTCGAGCGGAACGATCTCTTTCCGCGCTTCGCGAGTGGCGAGTCCGTCGAGGTCGGCGTCTTTGGCCGGAGGCAGCCGCAAGAACTGATAGGACGATCTGAGCCCCCAGATCGTGACGCATGCCTCGGACGTCAGCTTGCGGTCGTGACGGAGCTGGGTCAGTGTGGCCGCGAGCGCCGGGCCTTCCTCGCCGGGAATATCGGTGGCGAACGTACGCACCCGCACGTCGCCGGTCGTGGACGAGCCGCGGCCGCCCGGGCGTGTGTAGACGTCCACCAGTCGGCAGCCGTCGGCGTGCAGTTCGAAACTCGTTCTCGTGGACATTCAGATCGCCAGCCGATTACACGGCTCACGACCCAAATATCGGCTCGGGCTGACCGGGCCAACAGTATTTGTAGGGCCCTACGGAACTCGAGGAAGGCTCAGGAATCTGGCCCTGAGGCCTGATTCCTGCGGTCTGGTCCTATTGGATGCGGACGCCGATGTCGTCGCCGCCGGCCACCGCGGTGGTGAGCGGCTGCGCGTAGACGGTTTCCATCTGCCCGTTGGCACCGGCCGAGATGACCCACACTGCGCTCTTGGTCACGCCCGCCGACGTCTGTGTGCCCACCGTGGTATCGATCAGTCCCACGTTGACCATGTAGCGGTTGTTCCACGAATCCGCGCCGATGCCCGACGACAGATACGGCCCGTTCCAGCCGTACATGTTCGTGGCGGTCTTCACCGTGTACGCCGGTGTGTTGCCCAGCAACTGCCCGGCCAGCGTGGAGGTCGTCCCTGTCGTCCACAGATTCGCGGCTGCGACGGTGGGCACGTTGCCCGGACTCACGAGCAGGTCGCGTTTGTTCGCGGCCGTGCCTGGACCACCGGCGGTCGCGGTGATCCACTGTGGGAAGAAGCCGTTGTCTTTGTAGAACTGAATCACCGCCGCAGCGATCGTTTGCGTGTCCGTGCGCGCACGCGCGACGCGCGAATCGTTGATGAAATTCGTGATCGACGGTGTCAACACCAGCGCCAGTGTCACGAGTACCGCCAGCACGACCGTCAGCTCGATGAGCGTGAATCCCCGCGCGGTATCAGGATGTCGAGAGGTCACTTCCTCGCTCCTTTTTTGCCTGGCTACGAACCGTGATGATATCAGCCACCTACCGCGTCGCGCCCTGAATCACGTAGATCGCATCATCGCCGTTGACGATGACGCCGCCGTTCACGCTGCTCTCGATGTCGGTATCGATGTTGCCGTCCGCACCCGCCGACAGGCAGAACGTGTCCATGTTGGTGCCCTTGTTGGCCGCCACGACCACGTCGGAACCTGGATTCAGCCACACGGTGGCGCATCCGTAGCGCACGCCCCATGGATCCGGACCGGTGGAGTTGCTCAAGTACCCGCCGCGCCAGCCAAGACCAGGGAGCGGACCCGACGGGGCCGGGAACGTCACCGCGGTGTAGCCGTTCACGTTGGTCACGAGATGGTCGGTCGCCAGCTCGACCTCGACGCCGACGGCATCGTTCCATTCCACCGCGTTCTGAATCAGGTAACCCGCGGCGGCTGCCGCCACGCCGGTGCCTGCGGTGATGGTCGGCAGCTGTCCTTCTGAGACCAGCAGGTCGACGCGGTTGGTGGACGCCTTCGAGGGCGCCGCGCCAGCGGCGCGAACCGGGAACGGCAGGCCGGTGTCGCGCACGAGACGTGCGACGCTCGTGCCCAGCGCCTCGAGGTCTTCCCGCACCTTCGTCTGTCGTGCGTCGTTCACATAGTCGCCGATCGAGGGCGCCAGCACCGAGGTGAGGATCGCCAGCACCATCAGGATGATGGTGGCTTCGACGAGCGACATTCCGCGTTCAGATTTCCAGCTACGCATCGCAATCTCCATGTTGACGAGTTGTCGTCCGATTCCTCAGAGCAACCCGAATGCCACGCTCGAGTTGCCCGCCACTCCGTTTCACCACAACGACTTACGCGTGACCGCCCCTGCGGGCCCTACACAAGCCGATGCTTCCGACGCCTCGTCGAGCCACACTCTTTGAGGCGTCATCGGCTCCCACCAGACACGATGTAGACCAGGTCACTTGTGCCCGCGGTTGCACCATCGAGGTCGAACCGTGTATCGACTGTCCGGTCTGGACCGGCTGACACGACGAACACATCGTTCACGTTGCCCGACGGCCCCGCACCAAGGGCTCGCGCCAGGAACTCGACGTTCACCGCGTAACGCGTGCCCCAGGGATCCGGACCGATCGGACCCGGAAGGTACGAGCCACGCCAGGCATGCTCCGCGTTGTACTGAGACCCGCTGTCGGAGTCGAACTCCGTCAGCACGCTCATGGACACCGCGGTACGGTAGGCGTTCGCCGCCAGATTGCTCGGCGTGTTCTGCACCAGGAAGTACTCGAGGCGCTGCACGGCGGCGTTGTCGACGGGGTCATCCCAGTCCGCGCCTGCGGTCGATCGGGCGACGCTGACCGTGGGCACCGCGCCGCTGCCCACGAGGAGGTCGACCCGATTGCCTGCGGCGTGCGAGGGTGGCGTCGTCGCGGCGCCGCCGTTGCCGTCGCGAAGCATCCACCCTTCGCCGACGTCGGTCAGCATGCGTGCGACGGCGGACCCGATGACCTCGATGTCCTTCTTCGCCGCGGTCTGCTGCGCATCGTTGATGTAGCCGCCAACACTGGGCGCGAGCATGGCCGCGAGAATCGCGAAAACGGACAGGACGATACTCGCCTCGATCAGCGAGAGGCCCGCCTCCCCCTTCCCCCTTCCCCCTCGCCCCCTGTCCCCGTTACTTCGCATGAGCGCTGACCACGTGAATCACGTCATCGTCGCCGGGCACCGCGCCGTCCTGAGCTGACCGCGTGTCGATTTCCTCGTCCGGGCCAGCAGAGAGGACGAAGACATCGAGACGCGGATAGTCCGTGGTCGCGAAGCCCGCGGTGATGCCGGCGATGGCCGCCGTCGCCGACGGATCGAGAAACGCCACGTTGACCGCGTACCGGTTGCCCCACGGATCGGGATCGACGGGGCCGCGAAGATAGCCGCCTCGCCACGCGTACGGCGCGTTGAAGCCGCTCGAGGAGGCTCGCGCGAAGTCGATGTTGTTGCCGCCCGGCGTCACGACCGTGATGTCGCTCGGATTGCGGTAGCCGCCGCCCGCGGCCTCCGCCGGAGCGTTCTCGATCAGATGATTCGAAAGCGTGTCGATGGTTCCGCCGTTGACGGCGCCGGTCCAGAACGTCTCGGCGGCGATGGCCGCGGAGAGCGTTGGGATGTCACCATCGCTGACGAGCAGGTTCACACGATTGGCGTCGGCGCGCGTCGGCGGCTGGCTCGTCGTGCCGTTGCTGCCATCGATGAGGAACTGGTTTTCCGCGTTGTCGGCGATGAAGTCCTGAATCGCCGAGCCGATGACACGCGCGTCCTCACGGACGCGGGCCAGCCGCGCGGTGTCGACGTACGACCCGACGGCCGGCGCCGTGATGCCCGCCAGCAGCGCGGCAACCGACAGCACGATCGCCGCCTCCACGAGCGACACACCGCGTTCCTTTTGGAACCCGCCTTCGCCTTGCGGCTTCGGCGCGGCAGGCGATCCGAACCCGCCTTCGCCTCGCGGCTTCGGCGGGGCAAGCGATCCGAACGATCTCATGGGACCGTCCTTCCCGGGTCCCGCCGAACTACGGCGATGATGTCGTCACCGCCGGGTGTGGCACCGTTGACCGTGAAGGCGGTGTTGACCTCTTCATCGGGACCGGCCGACAGCACGAACACGTCGTTGGTCGTCGTCGTCCGCAGATGCAGCGAGTTGACCGCATAGCGGTTGCCCCACGGATCGGGATCGATCGGCGCGTTGATGTACGCGCCTCGCCACGGGCCACCACCTCCCGTCGTGTAGGCCCCACCACCGCCAGGTGCGTTCGTCACCAGATGGCGCTCGAGGAAATCCACGCGCGGGGCGGCCGCGGGGTTCACCGGGTCGTCCCACTGCGCCGCACCGCCAGCGCCCAGCGTGCGCGGCGTGTCGCCGTCGCCCACGAGCATCTGCACCGTGGCCCCGCCGTTGACGCCGGTGGTCGTAAACGGCGTGAACGACGTGAACTCGCTGATGAAATTGTCGATCGCCGTCTTGATGGCCTTCGTATCGTCGGCGGCGCGCGCCAGCTTCGCGCGATCGAGCGTGCGCGAGGCCACGGGCGCGGCCGCCGCGGCCAGAATCGCCGCGACCGTCAGCACGATCGTCGCCTCGACCAGCGTGACGCCGCGATCACCGAGCACTCGGGCCGCCTGAAGGTGGCCCCCACGGTCGCGCATCCTCATGGCTCCACCAGCACCATCAGGTCGTCGTCGCCCGGCGTCAGGCCGTTCTGCGAATACGCGGAATCGATCTGCTCGTCCGGCCCGGACGAGAACACCACGACGTCCTGGCTGCCGCCGGTCAGGAATTCGACGTTGACGGCGTAGCGATTGCCCCATGGATCCGGATCGATCGGCGCGCTCATGTACGCGCCTCGCCAGGGACTCCCGCCGGCCGTGGGGTAGTCGTTGGCCGCGTTGCCACGCGGATTGTTGGTCACCAGATGGCGTTCGAGAAAGTCGACGAGTCCGCCGGCGTTGTCAACCGGGCGCTGCCACTCGGCGTTGCCGGTGCCCGAGACCTCACGCGGGATGTCTCCGTCACTGACCAGAATCTCGACGTGCGTACCCCCTGACGTCCCGGTGATGGTGAAGCTGTTGAAGTTCACGTCGTTCAATAGCTCCAGCACCTGAGTCTGAATGTCGGTCATCGCCGACGTCGCGGACGCGATTTCCGCGTGCCGAATCGTCGCCGTCATCGTCGGCATCAGCGCCGCCACGAGCGCGGACGTCGCGGTCAGCATCAGCGCGACCTCGAACAGCGTGATCCCCCTGGCGGTCCGAATGCTGGCGCTCATTGAATGCGGATGACGATGTCGTCGCCGAAGGCGCGCGCGTCGACCACGCTCTGCTCGAACGGCGTGTCGATCACGCCGTCGACGCCCGCCGACACGATGAACACGGCGCGCCGGACGCGTCCCTGCGCGTCGGCGGTGCTGCTGCTGCCGTCGAGCCACTGCGAGTTGATCAGGTACTGCCGTCCCCACGGATCGCCTTTGATCTCGGCGCTCACGTACGGGCCATTCCAGCCGCCGTACTCGCCGGGCCGGCGGTACCGATATCCGCGGCGGTTGGTCATGAGGTGATCGTCCAGCGCCCCGGCCGGCGTGTCTCGCCATCGGTGTCGCTGGGCACGAATCGCCGCGCGCGTGCCATCCGTGAGCGTCACTCGATCGCGCCCGGGCGCGGCGAGCAGCGGAATCACCGCGGCTTCCTGGCTGTCGCGTGTCTCTTGCGGATCGTCGATCTCCGGAGCGCTGCCCTGACTGGCCAGCAGACTCGGCAGACGCGGTGCCTGCCCGGCAACGGCCGCACCACCGAAGTTCAGCCCGTCCGCGCCGACGTCCTTCTGAAAGTTGATGAGCGCCATGGCAATCATCGAGGCGTCGTTCTTCGCCTTCACCGCGCGAGCGGTATTGACCGACTCCGACACGATCGGCGACATCGCACCCGCAAGAATGAACAGGACGGAGAGGATGACGGTCGTCTCGAGGATGGTGATTCCGCGCTCGCTGCGCAAAAGTCCCGGCATGACCAGGGCAACTGAGCAAGCAGCGTGCCCCGACAAGAGGTTGGACCTAACGTGCTGTGAAAGAGTGACTTAATCCAGGCGGCGCGTTGAGGTAGCCGGACACGCTACAAAGATTGGAGGGCCGATGATCGGTCGCGCACGGGTCCCTTCCCACACTTTATGTGGGTCTCGTCGCATGGAAGTTCGGGCTCGGTGAGGGCTGCAGCATCGTCAGCGCACCGATCACCAGCGGATCGAACTGACCGGCGCGATCGACTGAGAGGACTTGCAGTGCGCTCGCGGCGCTCACCGGCGTGTCGCCGATCCCCGAGACCAGTTCGTCGTAGACGTCAGCCACGGCGACGATGCGCGCGCCGAGCGGGATGGCCTCGCCACGCAGCCCACGCGGGAACCCGCTCCCGTCGGACCGCTCGTGCGTGGCCACGGCGATCTCGCACGCGGCGGCGAGAAACGGAACGTTCTTCAACATCGCCTGGCCGTGAAGGGGATACGAGCGGAGCTTTGCCCGTTCGTCCGCGGAGAGCGTGCGTTCCTTCCGAATGAGAATCTGATCCGGAAGCGCCAGCCGACCGAGGTTGTGCAGCAGAGCGGCGCGCTCGATGTCGGAGAGCTGCGGCTCGCCGATGCGAAGGGCCATCGCCAGATTCACGGCCATCGCCGCAACGCGGTGCGCGTGATCGTAGGAGTGTGCGTCACGCATGCGAAGCATCGCCAGCATCGCCTCGAGGCTCGCCGCGGAGTTGAGCTCGAGATCGCCGAGCGCTTCGGCGATCTGCGCACGACGCTGGTCCAGCTCGCGCTGCAGGTCGCTGAGTGCGCGTCTCGACTTATGGGCGAAGAACGCACGATTGACCGCCTCGGTCAACCGCTCACGCGAGAACGGCTTGACGAGATAGTCGAGGACACCCGCCTGCAGGCTGTTGACGGCGGCGCTGAACTCCAGCACACCGGTCGTCATCAGCACGACCGTCTCGGGAAAGCCGGCGTGCAGCTGCTCGGCCAGCCATACACCGTCCTTGCCTGGCAGCCGGATGTCGCAGAGCGCCACGGCGGGCGCGCCGCCCGATTTGGCCAGCGCGAGGCCTTCTTCGGCGGTCGCTGCCTCGATGACCTCCGCGCCTTCGGCTTCCACCCAGTTCTGGAACAGCCGCCGGAGCGGCTCCTCGTCATCCACAATCAGTACGCGCATCATCGACCTATCCCTGATGAAGACACCACCGACACGATGTCATCGCCGATCGTCGGCAGACCATCACGCTCGAACGGCGACTGGACGATGCCATCGGGACCGGCGCTGAGCGTCACGGTATCGAGGGCGTGGCTCTTCATCGCGGCGACGTTGACGGCATAGCGCTGGCCCCACGGATCGGCGGTGACCGGATCCTGCAGATACGCGCCGCGCCACCCGAACTGCGAGCGCGGCTCACGTGGGGAGTACTTCGCCCCGTTGGTGATCAGCTGGTCGTCGAGCGTACCCACACCGGCGGCGCCCCCTGACATGCCCCAGCGTCGCGCGGCGGGTGTCTCGGTCAGCGGCGCCAGGCCGGCGCCCACCAACAGGTCGTAACTGGCCCAACCGGATTCGCGCGCACGCTGAACCCCGACGTCGCTGAACAGGCGAATGAGACTGACCGAGATCGTGCGCACATCGCTGCGCGCGCGAATCAGCTTCGCGTCCTCGACGTAGTTGTTGACTGCCGGGGCCGCAACGCCGCTGAGAATCGTGATCGCGGTCAGGACCGTGGTGACTTCGGTCGCCGTGAACCCCCAACAGGCCCGCCACGAGGAGAAAGCGCTGATCCGCACGGTAGTGAGAGAGCAATCGGCAGGCCGCTCAGAAGGGTCAATCTACTCAGTGAAAGCAGTAGCGGTGTGCGCGCGGGGCACAATCGGGCGTGTAAGGCGTGCGGAGAAGGCACAGATCGACAGCCGAGGATCAGCGCCCAGGCCTCGGCTCGAGCCAGGTCCAGTTCTAGCGTTCGGCGGTGTCGAGCTTTGGCTTGAGGAGGAGGATCCGCCGCTGCACGTCGGACAGCAGCGCGCCGTGTTCGGGGCCGGCGTACTTCAGGAACTCCGTGTAGTGGTCGTAGGCGAGCGCGAGCGACGCACGTTCCTCGTACAACACGGCGATGTTGTAATGCGCCGCACTGTGAGTGGGCCGGTAACCGATCGCCTTCACCAGCAGCTCGACCGCCTGGTCCGGATGGCGATCGGCCTTCTCCACGAGCGCCATGTTCACGAGCAGGTCGACATTGCGCGGCTCGATGGTCATCGCGGCTCGCAGCTCCGCGCGCGCCTCGGCGAGACGACCGGCGTCCATCAGCACGACGGCCAGATTGCTGCGCGCTTTGAGGTACTGCGGGGTGATCGCAATCGCCCGGCGAAACTGGTCGAGCGCCTCAGTCGTCATCCCGCGCCGGTGATACAGCAGCCCCAGGTTGTTCCGGGCCTCGATGTTGAACTCGTCGGCCGCAAGCACCGCGAGGTAGTGCTTCAGGGCCTGGTCGAAGTCGCCAAGATTGTGATAGCGAACGGCAAGCTCGAAGTGGTTGATGTCAGCGCTCGGGATCCGGGACTCGGGATTCGGGACCCCCGACTCGGGGCTCGGGATTCTGGAGTCGGGACTCGGAGTTCGTGGTGCAGGTCGCTGCGCAGCGGACCGTGGCGGCGTGGAGCGGCGCGGCTCAGCGTCGATCCTGGGGGCTGTCGCAGCGCTCGGAGCGTTGGTCGCCTCGGGATCCGAAGCGATGGACGCAGGCGGTGCCGTCGTCTGCGGCACTGCACGAGGCAACGGACGATAGTCCGTTGCCTGCGGCGCCTGCGTCGACTGCGCGGGAGCGGCGGGGCTCACGAGATCGCGCGTCACCTCGATGGCCGCCCAGACGCCAAGCCCGATCACGAGCAGCGCGCCGAGCCCAAGCCATCGTGTCCGGGCGGGGCGAACGGTCGGTGCCGGCAACGACGAGGCGCCGAGGCCCAGTCCAGCGGGCACCGGACGCGCGGCCGGCGGCGCGGTGTCTGATCGTCCCGCGCCGGGCGCTTTGCGAGCCCGTCGCAGCGCATCGAGGACGACGCTCACCGGACGTCTCTTGTGATCACGACGGCTTCCCCTTGCGGAATCGATCGAGCCACGATCGCTTTGGCACCGGCACCGGCTTCAGGTCCAGGCCCTCGGCGGCCGTCAACACGAGGTCTTCGTCGATGCGGTTGGTCTGCGCCGAGTATCCACCAAGCAGCGCACGGTCGCACAGCATGTTGATCAACCGCGGAATTCCCCCTGAGTACTCATGCACGAGCTTGATCGCCGCGGGTGTGAACAGAACCCCGCGCGCGCCGTTGGCAATCGCGAGGCGATGAGAGACATAGGCGCCGGCCTCTTCCTCGGTCAGCGGCTTCAACTGGTAGCGGATCGACACGCGCTGGTCGAGCTGACGCAGTTCGGGTGACCGCAGAAGCGGCAGCAGGTTCAACTGCCCGACGAGAATGATCTGCAGCAGCTTCTCCTTGTCGGTCTCGAGATTCGACAGGATCCGGATCTGCTCGAGGATGGGCAGCGGCAGATTCTGCGCCTCGTCGATGATCAGCACACCACGGCCGCCGAGCGGCGCGAGCGACAGCAGGAAGTCGTAGAGGGTGTTGACCAGATCCTGCTTGCTCGGCTGCCGTGCCGCCAGCCGATCCTCGCCGCGGGAGACGACGCCAAGATCCTGCAGAATCGCCTTGAGCAGATCCTCTTCCGACAGGAACGGATTCAGCAGCAGCGCCGTGAACGTCCGCTTGTCCGTCTTCTCGAGCAGCGCGCGGCACAGCGTGGTCTTGCCGGTACCGATGTCCCCGGTGATGACGACGAAGCCCTCTCGCCGCTCGATCGCATACTGCAGCAGTTCGAAGGCGTTGGCATGCGACTCGCTGCGATACAGGTATTTTGGATCGGGCGTGAGGCTGAACGGCTTTTCGGCGAACCCGTAGTACGGCTCGTACATCGAGGGCGTCCCGCTACCGCGCCTTCGCCGCGGCCGCGCGCGCGTCGCCCATGCGCTGGATCTCGCGGGCCGTCGTCGACGAGATTTCTCCCGGGCCCATGATCGTCGGCGTCAGGAGAATCACGAGGTCGGTCTTGCGGCGCGTTTTCTCGGTGCGCTTGAACAGGTTGCCGACCACGGGCACGTCACCCAGGACGGGGATCTTCGTGGTATCCAGGCTCGAGCGATCCTGCATCAGGCCGGCGATCACGATCGTCTCGCCCTGCCGCACGCGGACGAGCGTGTCAGTCTCACGCACGCTGACGATGGGCACCGTGTCGCCCAGCCTCGAGGTGGCCACGCCGGTCCGCTCGGTGATGCTGGGATTGATGCTCATGTGAATGATGCCGTCGGCGCTGATCTGCGGCGTGACGCTCAGCACGACGCCCTCGGTCAGCGCCTGCGGCGTCACCGTGGACTGCAGAACCAGGCCGCTTTGCGGATCCACCTGCGTCGTCGTGACGAAGAACACGTCCTGCGTGCCGATACGCATGACCGCGGGCTCGTTGTTCATGGCGGTGACGCGAGGACTGGAGAGCACGTTCACCTTGCCCTGAGTGGCGAAGGCATTCAGCAATGCGCTGAAGTCGCCGATGTTGAGCGCCAGGGTGAAGCCGCCCTGCGTCGCGGGCGCCAGCGTCTGTGTGGCGGTGGCGTTGTTGGTCAGGCCGCCGAGCACGGCCTTCCAGTTGATGCCGGCGGAAAACTCGTCTTTGAGCTCGACCTCGATGACCTTCGCCTCGATCTGCACCTGCCGGGTGACGCGCAGCATCACCGCTTCGAGGTACTGCTCGACGCGCGCCAGGCGGCGTGGACGATCGGTCACCTGCAGCAGCGCCGCCGTACGATCGAGATTCATGCGGCCATCGGCGGAGAGCAGCGAGCGCACGCCCTCGCCGAGATCGACGTAGAAGTTCGGCGAGTCAGAGCCGCTGACCTGCGACGTGCTGCCACCGGCCGAGCCTCCGGAGCCGCTGCTCACGCCAGCCGTGCCGCCGGCCCCGGCCACCAGGCTCGACGGGCTGCCCGCGCCACCAATGCCGCTGCTGCCGCCGGCCCCGGTGCTGGCGGACATCGATCGGCTGCCGCTCCGCTGGGTGATCACGTAGTCGATGCTGTAGAAGCGCGTGTCGAGCTCGCGCGGAAAGACACGGATGATCTGACCCCGGATCGTGTAGTCGAGTCCGAGCGGCTCGAGGATCAGATCGAGCGCCTCACGAATCGTGACGTTCTTGATGTCGCCGAGGAACGTCTGATCGAGCGCGGGATCGGGGATCACGCTGAGACGCGTGTCGCGGACCAGGAGCAGGAGGATGTCGTTGATCGGCGTGGGCTCGGAAAACCCCAGCGAAATGCGCTGGCCGTCCAGTTCCGGGTGCGCCTGCCGCAGGTCGAGCTGCAGCACGCTCAGGGGAGGCAAGGGCGCGGGCTGCGAGCCCACGTCCGATGCCGACGCCGCGAGCAGCACGGCAGCCAGAACATAACGGGTCAAATGCACAGAGTTTCCTCACATGCATTTCGGTCGAACGGAGACCGCGGAATAGCTCAGGAGTGGCGGTTCCTGAGATAAACCACGATACCGGCCAGGAGCGGCAGGAGCGGCAGCAACCCGACGTTGATGATGTACATCCAGGCTCGGGCGCCCTCGGTCAGCTCGATTCTGCGGTTCTCGCGGCTGCCGACCGAGACGACCGTGGCTTCCTGCTCACCCATCAGCCAGGCCAGCGTGCGCAGGAAGAAGTCGCGGTTCCCCTGCCGCCCGAGGAGCGCGTTGGACACGAAGTCCGCGTCCCCGAACACGGCGAGCCGCGTCTCCTGATCCTCGCGGCCCCCACCGCCGGCGGCGACGGCCGCGGCCAGCGTCAGTGGGCCAGGCGAGTCCCTGCGCTGTTCGAACGTCGGCACCGGATCGCTACTCGTGGTCGAGAAGCTGCGCGGCAGCGTCTGCGCGAGCGCGACGGGTCTGCCTCCGAGCTCCGGGCGCTCGATCACCTGCAGCGGACGCGCGCCGTCGTACATCGTGGCGATCTCGAAGCCGCGGGTCACCGGATGATCGAGATAGCGCATCGCGAGGGGTGTTCGAGGGCCGCCGCCAACGCTCTGTCCCGCGCCACTCGTGTCGATGACCGCGCCCTGCCCCGGGTCCACGCCTCGAGGATGCAGCCACTCACCCATCGATGGATCCGGATCCGGCTCGAGCAACATCGCGACGCGCCCCTGCGCGGAGTAATACGCATCGAGCCGGGCCGTCTCCTCTGGCGCGAACCCGCGCCGCGGCCCGGCGATGACCATCGACGAGCAGTCTGACGGAACCGCGTCTTCGAGGAGGCTGATCGGCTGAATGCGATAGTTCGATGCCTCGAGCGTGGATGCCAGCACGGCGAGGCCGCGTGGGCCGCTGTCGGCAAGACCGCGCTCACCATGGCCGGTGACGAAGCAGACGACGCGAACCCGATCCGCAGTGACCTGTAACACCGCGGTCACGAGCGCCTGCTCGTTGGCGTCTTCGACCCGCCGGAACTTGTCGCCGGCGATCGCGACGATGGTGCCGATCTTGACGACCCCGTAGCGGCCCGCCTCCTGACGATCGCGGTCCACGTCGACGAGCTCGACCCGGATCCTTCGTGTCTCGCGCTCGAACCCGCGCATGAGCCTCTCGGCCGCGGGATCGGCGCCGCGGCCGAAGCGGCGCAGCACGACCGGCTTGTCCAGCCGCTGCAGGATGCGACGCGTTTCCCCGCTCACCTCGTTGCGGCCCGACGCAGTCAGATCGACGCTCCACGGGTGGTACCAGACCGAGATGTTGAGCAGGACGAGCGCCGCGATGAACGCCGCCACCGAGATCCCCGTCGTGACCGCAAACACGCCGCGTGGATCGCGGAACCACTCGATCACCTCGCGGCGGTTCCAGATCATCGTCATCAGCACGATGACCGTTCCGGTCGCCGCCAGCAGGACGCCTGTGCGGTCCCACCGCACGCTCGCCGCGGCGCGGATGAACGCCGCGATCAGCAGCAGGGCGCCGGGAATGGCGAGATACCGTCGCACGTCAGCTTCTCTTGAAGCGCACGGCCTCGATCGCACGCTGCGTGAGGAATAGCGCGAGGGCAAGGAACCCGGCGAAATAGGTGATGTCACGCAGGGCGATCACGCCGCGCGCGAACTCCCCGTAGTGGAAGAAGAACGACAGGAACTGGATGAAGTCCACCCAGATCGAGCGCGCGACCGACGCGGAGGTGTCGATGAAGTTGAGGGCGACCAGCACGCCGTAGGTGCAGAGCGCCGACACCAGGATGTTC
This sequence comes from Vicinamibacterales bacterium, assembly GCA_035293405.1. Taxonomy (GTDB): domain Bacteria; phylum Acidobacteriota; class Vicinamibacteria; order Vicinamibacterales; family UBA2999; genus Gp6-AA40. Next base: position 44,185 of record DATDOE010000007.1, read on the forward strand.
TCGCAGAGCGACGAGATGAACAGGCCGATCGCAATCTCGGCGGCGGCGAGGAGGATCAGACCCGCGTAGCCGGCAAAGACGACGCCCGGTTCCCACGCGCCGCCTTGGGCGAGAAAGTAATGGTACGGCAGCGTCGGCACGCACATCATCACGAACAGCGCGAGCGCACCGGCGAACTTGCCGAGGGTCAACTCGAGTGGCCGCACCGGCGATGTCAGCAGGAGCTCCAGCGTCCCTTTGCGGCGCTCCTCCGTCAGCAGACCCATCGTCAGCAGCGGCAGGACCAGGAGCAGGATGAACCCTTCCTGCTTGAAGAACTCTTCGAGCACCACCGTCGGCACATCGAGCTGAAGACTCGAACGGCCGGCCGCGCTCATCTGCTGGTCGGCGAGGCTGGCCTGGCGGATGTAGTAGGTCAGCTGGTTCGAAAAGAAGAAGCCTGACAGCAGGGCGTAGATCGCGAGCGCGGCATACGCGATCGGCGACACGAAGTACGAGCGCAGCTCCCGCTTCGCGATGGCCAGCACATGGCGCATTACCGATGCTCCCGGGATTCGGGATTCGCCCCTCGACTATCGCTCGGGGCGTCCCGAGCAACGTCGAGAGACGGGATTCGGGATTCGGGACTCGGGACTCGGGACTCGGAGTCGTCGGTCAGCTTCAGGAAGATCTCCTCGAGCGACAACGACTCGCTGCGCAGCGCCTGCAGGCGCCAGCGGGCAGCGAGCGCGCGTGCGATGTCCGGGCGAACGTCGTTGCCGAGCGCGCTCTCGATTCGCGCCGTCACTGCCCCGGCGACGGCCTCCTCGGTGCGGACGCTGGTGACACCGGCAATGGCCGCAACCACCTCGCGAACCTCGGTCGCCGTGGCACCCCCGACCTCGACGGTCACCTCTTCGCGGCCGCGGAGCCGCTGCGAGAGATTCTGCGGCGAGTCCACCGCCATCACTCGCCCGCGGTTGATGATCACCACGCGATCGGTGACCTGACTCACTTCCGGCAGGATGTGGGTGGACAGCAGCACCGTGTGCTCGCCGCGGAGCGCCACGATCAGATCGCGGACCTCGACACGCTGTTTGGGATCGAGGCTCGACGTCGGCTCGTCGAGGACGAGCACAGGCGGTTCGTGGACGATCGCCTGCGCCAGGCCGACACGCTGCTTGAAGCCTTTCGACAGGGTGCTGATCCGCTGGCCGGCCACCTCTCCGAGGTTGGCGCGCTGAATGGCGCGGTCGACGGCCGCGGCCCGGCGCGCACGGGGCACGTCTTTGATCTCGGCCACGAATCGAAGGAACTGACGGATCGTGAGCTCGGGATAGAGCGGCGGATTCTCGGGCAGGTACCCGATGCGCCGCTTGGCGTCGATCGGCCGCTTCAACAGATCGCAACCGTCAATCGAGACGGAACCGTGACTCGGCGGCAGATAGCCCGTCACCATCCGCATCGACGTCGTCTTGCCGGCTCCGTTCGGACCGAGGAACCCAAGGACCTCTCCCGCCCCGACCTCGAACGAGAGGTCGTCCACGGCGAGATGAGATCCAAAGCGCTTGGTCAGGTGCTGAACGGTGATCACAGTCGCAGAGATACCTATCGGCACACACTTTTGCCGAGTCCAGCACACGGGGTCAGAGCCGGGGTCAGAGCCGGGGTCAGAGCTGGACTCTGACCCCATTGACGAGTGCGATGTCATAGTGATATCACTTAGACATCACGCGAGGGACATTCGTTCCTCACTCTGGAGGTTGTCGATGGTTCGCGAACGTCTCCGTCACGGGGTTCCTGGACTCCCGCTGCTCCCTCTGGTCCTCCTGCCCCTCGTCGGCATCCCGTTTTTCAAAGCGGGCGTGGAGGCCATCCAACGCGGAGATCAGGCACTAGGCACCGTGCTGTTGGTCACCGGGATCGCGATGATTCCGCTGTGGATCTTCGTGCTCAAGGGGTTCTTCATGGTGGCGCCCAACGAAGCCAAGGTGCTGCAGCTGTTCGGCGACTACGTTGGTACCGCCAAGGTCACCGGGCTGCGATGGGCGAACCCGTTCTACAGCATGAGGAAGATTTCGCTGCGGGTGCGCAACTTCGAGAGCTCACAGCTCAAGGTCAACGATCAGGACGGCAATCCGATCGACATCGCCGCGGTTGTGGTGTGGCGGGTGGTCGAGACGGCGGAAGCGGTCTTCGAGGTGGACGACTACGAGAACTACGTCCGGGTCCAGAGCGAAGCCGCGCTTCGCAACGCCGCGACGAGCTACCCCTACGACTCTCACGAAGATCACATTGTCTCCCTCCGCGGATCGACCGCCTCGGTCGCCGAGCATCTGAAGAAGGAGGTCCAGCAGCGGCTCGAGAAGGCGGGAGTCGAGGTCCTCGAGGCCCGCTTCAGCCACATGGCCTACGCGCAGGAGATCGCCGCGGCGATGCTGCAGCGGCAACAGGCTGGCGCGATCATCGCGGCGCGCAAGCTGATTGTCGAAGGCGCGGTCGGGATGGTGGAGATGGCGCTCGAGCAGCTCTCACACAAGGGCATCGTCAAACTGGACGAGGAACGGAAGGCCGCGATGGTGAGCAATCTCCTGGTGGTGCTATGTGGCGACCGTGCCGCCCAGCCGATCGTGAACACCGGGACGATTCATCAATAGGGTCATCCACTGTGGCAGAGCGGAAACCCTTTCTCCTGCGCATCGACTCCAGCGTGCTCGAGGGCGTACAGCGCTGGGCGAACGACGATCTGCGGAGCCTGAACGCGCAGATCGAGTACCTGCTCCGGGATGCCCTGCGCCGGGCGGGCCGCGCACCACGCGCGCCCGCCGGCGACCTCCCTACTACCGATCCCGATCATCCGACCGATACTTGATGCGTGCAGATGCGCGCATCGCTCACAAAGCCCAAAGCCCATAGCCCAAGGCCCAAAGCCGAGAGCCGAAAGGCTTCCCCAGTACGGCCGCTCCTCAAATGGGCAGGCGGCAAGCGCCAGCTCCTGCCGGTGCTGGCCCAACACTATCCACCCACGTTCTCACGCTATATCGAGCCCTTCCTGGGAAGCGGGGCGGTGTTCTTCGATCTGCTCAACAGCGGGCGCCTGGCGCGCCGGACGATCAATCTGGCCGACGTCAATCCCGATTTGATCGGCTGCTATCGCACGCTGCGCGATCGCCCGGAAGCGGTCATCCGGGCACTGACGGCACTCGCGTGTCAGTACCGGGCCGGAGGCGCGGCCTGCTACTACGACGTGCGCGACACGCGCTTCAATCCGCTGCGCGCCGCGCTGCAGGCCCGTGCGGCAAGCCCCGGCGACGTCGCGGACATGTACACGCCGGAACTGGCGGCGATGGTGATCTTCCTGAACCGCACCGGGTTCAACGGTCTGTTCCGTCTGAATCGCCGGGGCGGATTCAACGTGCCCGCCGGGCGGTATACCGATCCGCGGATCTGCGACGAGACGCACCTGCGTGCCGTCGCGGCGGCGCTGGCGAGTCCCGGAGTCAACATCGATCTCCAACCGTTCGACCGCACACTGGCGAAGGCGGGTAAGGGTGATTTCGTGTACTGCGATCCGCCCTACGCCCCGCTCAGCCGCACGTCGAACTTCGCCAACTACACCGCCGATGGCTTCACCGAGTTCGATCAGCGACGGCTGCAGCAGGCCGTCATCGCGGCGTGCACGCGCGGCGCCCACGTCGTCGTCTCGAATTCAAGCGCCACGGAAATCGTGCACGCCTACACCACGCCGGAAGCGCAGAGGGCGAGACTGGAAATCAGGCACGTGCCGGCGCGCCGCGCGATCAACTCGCGAGCGTCCGCCCGCGGGCCGGTGGACGAGCTGATCATCACCAACGTCAAGGCCGTGGCGTTGAGCGGTATTCCGATTCGCATGCTGCCGGCCCGGTCCAAGGTCAAGCGACGATCCGCCTAGCTCAACCCCCGCCCTGGGCCTTGGGGCCTCATCGCCTGCCCGTGTTAGTCTGGACGTTACGCGAAAGTGGCGGAACTGGCAGACGCGCCAGACTTAGGATCTGGTTCCCGAAAGGGAATGGGAGTTCGAGTCTCCCCTTTCGCATTCGCCTCCGCTCGCGTGCCTGAGAGCGAGCTTCGGCGGAACAGGTTCCTTCGGTGGCACGCGACCATCAGGCGAATGCGTCTCGCCGAAGCGGCAGCGCCGCGAAGGCGGACCACAGGGTCGGCCAATTCTTCAATGAAAACAGACTTCGTCGACGTCAGCGAAACGCAGAAGACTCTGACCATCGAGATCCCGAGCGAGGTCGTCGCCGCCGAGATCAACCGGGTCGCCAAGGGCTACACGAAGCAGGCGCGGATACCGGGGTTCCGCCCCGGCAAAGTGCCGACGACGCTCATCAAGCAGCGGTTCCGCGAGCAGATCCTGCAGGACGTGATGCAGGGGCTGATCCCCCGCGCCGTGGACGAAGCGCTCCAGGAGCGGGGCATCGAGCCGGTCAACACCCCGAACATCAGGGACGTCGCCGTCGAAGAAGGCCAGCCGCTCAAGTTCACCGCGGCGATCGAAACGGTCCCGTCGTTCGACCCAGGCGATCTGTCAACGCTCGAAGCCACGCGGCCGCCGAGCGCGGTCACCGACGAGGCCGTCGAGCAGACGCTGCAGCGTCTCCGCGAACGCGGTGCGAAGTTCGAGCCGGTCGAAGGCAGAGGCATCGAAGCGGGCGACACTGCCGTCCTCGACATCGAGCGCACGGACACTGAGGGCAAGCTGGACCGCCATGAGGGCGTCAGCATCGAGCTGGGATCCGCGGCGAACCCGCCAGGCTTTGACGCGGAGTTGATCGGGCTCCGGACCGGCGACCCGAAGACGTTCACGATTCACTTTCCTGAGGGCTACGCGGTCACGGAAATGGCGAACACCGACGTCGTCTATTCCGTGACCGTGAAGGACGTGCGCCGCAAGGTGCTGCCCGAGCTCGACGACGAGTTCGCGAAGGACCTCGGGGAGTTCGATTCGCTCGGCGGGTTGCGGGACCGTGTCCGCGCCGACCTCCAGCAGGAGGCCGACGATCACGCTACGCAGCACGTGCGGACGGATGTGCTGAAGCAGTTGTCCCAGCGGGTCACGTTCGAGCTGCCACCGTCACTACTCGAGCGGGAGATCGATCGGCGACTCGAGGAGCTCGCCCGGCAGCTGATGCAGCAGAACGTGGATCCGCGTCAGGCCGGTGTCGACTGGGCACAGTTCCGTGAGGCGCAGCGCGAACCGGCGCGGGCCTCGGTCGCCAGCGCGCTCGCGCTCGATGAGATCGCCCGGCGCGAAGGGCTCACGGTTTCAGCCGAAGACGTCGATAAGGAGATTGAAAGGTTCGCTGTGAGAGCGGGCCGGACCCCCGCCGCGCTCCGGGCCCAACTCGAAAAAGAGGGCGGTGTCGCCCGTCTCACGACCGGACTCCGAAGGGAGAAGGCGGTTGACTTGGCGCTGTCGCGTGCTAGGATTCTGTAAATTGTTGGCGATGAGCGGGTTGCCAATCGCCATCACAACCAGTCGTTCCGATCGCTGACCTCGAAACACAATGAGCTACGCTCAGCTAGTCCCGATGGTGGTCGAGCAGACCAACCGCGGTGAACGCGCTTACGACATCTTCTCGCGCCTGCTGAAGGACAGCATCATCTTCATCGGCACGCCGATCGACGATGGCATCGCCAACCTGGCGATTGCACAGATGTTGTTCCTCGAAGCGGAGGATCCGGACAAGGACATCCAGCTGTACATCAACAGCCCTGGTGGCTCGATCACGGCCGGGCTGGCGATCTACGACACGATGCAGTTCATCAAGCCGGACGTCCAGACGATCTGCATCGGCCAGGCGGCGTCGATGGCTGCCGTCCTCCTCTCGGCGGGCGCCAAGGGCAAGCGGTTTACCCTGCCCAACTCACGCATCGTCATCCACCAGCCGCTCATGCAAGGGCTGGCCGGGCAGGCGACCGACATCGACATCCACGCCCGTGAAATTCTGCGCATGCGTGAACGGCTGAACGAGATCCTGGTACACCATACAGGTCAGCCACTTAAGCGCATCCAGGAAGATACCGAGCGCGACTACATCATGTCGGCGGACCAGGGGAAGGAATACGGGATCATCGATGACGTCATCCGGAAACGGGTGTAACATCAAAAGGGCTTTGGTCGTAGGACGGGTGATAGCCCGGATCGAGGGCCTCCCCTAGCCTCCAGCCGGATTGAGGCCGAAATACCACTCAGCACTGAGAGCCCAGAGTCCAGAGCCCATACACATGGTCAAAAAGAACGGCGAGACCGAGATTCTCCGCTGCTCGTTCTGCAACAAGGACCAGAACGACGTCCGCAAGCTCATCGCGGGTCCCACCGTGTTCATTTGCGATGAGTGTGTGGAAGTCTGCAACGACATCATCGCGGACGACAACCGGTTCGAGAACCGGGGGGTCCGGTCGTCGCTGCCCTCGCCGCCTGAGATCAAGAAGTTCCTGGACGAGTACGTCATTGGCCAGGAGCGCACCAAGCGGAAGCTGGCGGTCGCCGTCTACAACCACTACAAGCGGATCGAAATCCAGAAGCAGCCGCGCAGCCGCAATGATGTCGAACTGACCAAGTCGAACATCATGCTGATCGGCCCGACGGGCACGGGCAAAACGCTGCTCGCCCAGACGCTGGCCAAGCTCCTCTCCGTGCCGTTCACGATCGTCGACGCCACCACGCTGACCGAGGCGGGTTACGTTGGCGAAGACGTCGAGAACATCATCCTGAAGCTCCTGCAGGCCGCTGGTGGCGACATCGAGAAGTGCCAGCAGGGGATCATCTACATCGACGAAGTCGACAAGATCTGCCGCAAGGACGAGAACCCCTCGATCACCCGCGACGTCTCCGGCGAAGGCGTGCAGCAGGCGCTGCTGAAGATCCTGGAAGGCACGGTCGCCAATGTCCCGCCGCAGGGTGGCCGGAAGCATCCGCACCAGGAGTTCTTCCAGATCGACACGACCAACATCCTCTTCATCTGCGGCGGCGCCTTCGTCGGCCTCGACAAGGTCATCGACCGTCGCGTCGGCAAGAGGACGCTCGGCTTCAAGGCGGACGTGAAGGCGGTCCAGAAGCGTGAGGTCGGCTCGACGCTGGAAGCGGTGGAGCCCGAGGATCTGATCAAATACGGGCTCATTCCCGAGTTCGTGGGCCGGCTGCCCGTCGTGGGCACGCTGCACGAGCTCGACAGGCCTGCGCTCATCCAGATCCTGACGCAACCCCGCAACGCCATCACGCGTCAGTACCAGAAGCTGTTCGAGTACGAGAACGTCAAGCTTCGCTTCACGGATGATGCGCTCGATGCCATCGCCGAGTCGGCGCTGTCCCGCAAAATCGGCGCCCGCGGCCTGCGCATGATCATCGAAGACCTCATGCTCGACCTGATGTACTCCGTGCCGGGTCAGAAGAAGCTGCGGGAAGTCGTCGTCACGCGCGAGATCGTCGAGGCGAAGGACAAGTCAATTACCCTGATCGAAAAAGCCGGATAAACCCATCCCGGGATTCGTGATCGGGATTCGGGACTCGCTGGGTCCCGGATCCCACATCCCGCGTCCCGGCAAGGACCTTAATGGAAGTCTACGAGACACTCCCTATCGTTCCACTCCGGGACGTGGTTGTTTTCCCGCACATGATGATGCCGTTCGTCATTGGACGGCCGTCTTCCACCCGCGCGCTCGATCATGCGCTGCTCAAGGACAAGCGCATCTTCCTGGCCGCGCAGCATGATGCCTCGATCGACGATCCACGCCCCGACGACATCTTCACGATGGGCTGCGTGGCCAATGTCGTGCAGAGCCTCAAGCTGCCCGACGGCAACATCAAGGTGCTGGTCGAGGGAGTGGACCGCGCGCGCGCCGTCGAGTGGAAGGAAGACAAGGGCTTCTATCGCGTCGTCGTGAAGGTCCTCCCGAAGCAGAAGGAAACGTCCGGCGAGATCGAAGCGACCATGGGCCGCGTGGTGTCGCTGTTCGAGCAGTACGTGAAGCTGTCGAACAACCTGCAGTACGACGCCATGATCGCCGCCGTTCGCGTGGACGACCCGGGCAAGCTGGCGGACACGATTGCCGCCCACCTGCTCGTCGGCGTGGACGAGAAGCAGAACCTGCTCGAGATCATCTCCCCCATCGAGCGCCTGAACCGCATCGCCGGCATCCTCGAAATCGAGGTCGACAAGCTCCAGGTGGACCGCCGCATCCAGTCTCGCGTGAAGAAGCAGATGAAGGCGATCCAGAAGGAGCTCGGGCGCAAGGACGAGAAGGGCAACGAGGTGGAGGACCTCAAGAAGAAGATCGAGCAGAGCCGCATGCCGAAGGACGTCGAGGAAAAGGCCATCCAGGAGCTCAAGCGCCTGGAGGCGATGCCGCCGATGTCGGCGGAAGCAACCGTCTCGCGCAACTATCTCGACTGGCTCATCGCCGTTCCGTGGTACAAGGAGACGCGCGAGAACCGCGATCTGAAGCACGCCGAGTCGGTCCTGCACGAGGACCACTACGGGCTGGACAAGATCAAGGACCGCATCCTCGAGTTCCTCGCCGTCCGCTCGCTCGTCAAGAAGCCGAAGGCGACGATCCTGACCTTCTCGGGACCTCCCGGCGTCGGCAAGACCTCGCTCGCCCGCTCGATCGCGCGCGCCACCAACCGCAAGTTCGTGCGCCTCTCGCTCGGCGGCGTGCGCGACGAGGCCGAGATCCGCGGCCACCGCCGCACCTACATCGGCGCGTTCCCCGGCCAGATCATCCAGATGATGAAGAAGGCCGGCACGCAGAACCCGGTGTTCCT
>DATDOE010000008.1:0-122633 GCA_035293405.1 Vicinamibacterales bacterium
GGCGTCGGCGACGGCAGCGAGCACACGCTCGAGGAAGTCGGCCAGAACTTCGCCGTCACCCGCGAGCGGATACGGCAGATCGAGGCGAAGGCGCTGCGGAAGCTGCGCCACCCGTCGCGGTCGCGTAAGCTCAGGGCGTTCCTCGAAGGTCGCACGTAAGTGCGAAGGCGGGCCCGTAGCTCAGCGGTTAGAGCGGCCGGCTCATAATCGGTTGGTCCCAGGTTCGAATCCTGGCGGGCCCACTCACGTAGCGTCGCGTGTAATTCAGAATGCAGCATTCAGAATGCAGACACGAACTGCCCGCAGCAAGGCGATGAACGGCTGATGTCCCCTCAACTCGATCGCCTCATCAAACTCCAGAAGCTCGAGTCCACCATCACCGAGGCCCGGGCGGCGATCGCCTCTTATCCAAAGCGCCTGGCTGACGCCGATGCCCGCCTCGACGAGAGCCGGCGAGCGGTCGAGGCCGCGAAGGAACGGCTGAAGGAGAACCAGGAAGGGCGGCGCGCGCTGGACAAAGATGTCGCGCTCTATCAGGGCCGCCTCACCAAGTTCAAGGACCAGTTGGCCTCGGTCAAGACCAACCGTGAGTACACGGCGATGCAGCATGAGATCGCCACCGCGCAGACCGACCTCGGGGCCGTCGAGGAGAAAGTCCTCGAGCGCATGCTCGAGGCCGACACGATCGCCGCCGAGTCGAAGCTCGCCGAGGCGGCGCTCGTCGTGCGTCGGAAAGAGATCGAGACGGAGAAGAAGACGCTCGCTGAGGAGCTCACCTCCGTTGAAGCGTCCCTGGCGACCGCCACCGAAGCCCGCGCCGGCCTCATCAAGGACGTGGAACCGAGGCTCGTGGCGCTGTTCGAGCAGGTCGCGAAGGTACGCAAGGGCGTGGCGATCTGCACTGCCACCCGCGACGGCCTGTGTTCGCTCTGCCACGTGCGTCTCCGCCCGCCGGTCTTCCAGCAGGTACGCGCCAACGAGAACGTCATCCAGTGCGAGAGCTGTCAGCGCATCCTGTACTGGATTCCCCCGCCGCCGCCGATCGAGCAAGCCGTCTTTCACGCGTGACCCGTCGACATGGCTCAGGGTCATCCCGAGCCCGCATCGGCGCATGAGCGGCGTCGAGCGATGAACCAGCCCTCGCTGTTCGGGGATGGGCCGGTCGGCTCCGCAACCGCGAACATCGACGGCGGCTCTCGCGGCAATCCGGGTCCGGCGGCCTACGGCGTCCGCATCGAACAGGCGGACGGGACCATCGTCGATCTGAAACAGGCGCTCGAACCCTGCACCAACAACGTCGCCGAGTACAAAGGCCTGCTCGCCGCCCTGCACTGGGCCGTCGAGCACGGCGTCAAGTCGCTGCGAGTGCGGTCGGATTCAGAGCTGCTCGTGAAGCAGATGCGCGGTGAGTATCGCGTGAAGAATCCGGGGCTTGAGCCGCCGTACGAGGAAGCCCGGTCGCTCGCCCGCCGCATCGGCAACGTGACGTTCGAGCATGTGCGTCGCGAGCTCAACCAGGACGCTGACCGATTGGCGAATGAGGCGATGGATGAAGCGGAGGGGATTACAGGTTCGCTCGAATGACTCCAGCCAGCCTCCCCGCCTTCTCCTTCTCCGCCCGATACGACGTGAGCACGTCGAGGTGCATCGCGGTGCAGAGGCCCGAGAGGTGGACGTGCTCCTCAGGCACGCCGGCCAGGACCAGCTGATCGCGGTTCGCTCCGGCGACGTCGAGTCGCAGCGTCGGCCGCTCCTGTGATCCACGCGGCGGGGCCGGCGCCAGAAACCATCGGTCGATCAGGTGACGCGGGTGGCCCGCGGCCGCGAACGCATCCACGAGCTCCGTCCCGACCTCGTAACAGCACGGCCCGATGCTCGGACCCATAGCCGCCACCACATCCGCCGGGTGAGTACCGAACTCCCGCTCGAGTGCCTCGAGGCCGGCCACGGCCGCGCGCGCGGCGGTGCCGCGCCAGCCCGCATGAACCGCGGCCACCACGCCTCGTGTCCGATCCGCCATGAGCAGCGGCACGCAATCGGCGGCCCGAATCGCCACCGCGATCTCGGGCGCGCTGGACACCAAGACGTCCGCTTCCGGAGCGACCGCCGGCACCGCGTGCCCTTCACGAATCACCACGACCTCGCGCCCGTGAACCTGCCTGGCCATGGCGACTCCCCGTGCGCCGACGGCCGCGCTCAGACGAGTGACATCATCCGGCGACGACAACTCGAGTTGTCGGGTCGTAAACAGGTGAGGGGCGACCGCTCCGAGCGCGATCGAGCGCAACGCCGCGCCCCAGGCCTGCTGCGTCCACTCGAACCCGTCTGGCAGGGGCGGGAGGCTCATGTAGGATGGAGACGTCACCATGGACATTATAGGAACCGGTCTCGACGCGACCGAAATCTCGCGAATCGCCGCCGCCATCGAGCGCTACGGCGACCACTTCGTCCGCCGCATCTTTACCGAGGGCGAGATTGCGTACTGCCGGGCGAAGCGCGACTTCGCGGCATCGTTTGCCGCGCGGTTTGCGGCCAAAGAGGCGACGATGAAGGCGCTCGGCACCGGCTACTCCCGTGGTGTGTACTGGAGCACGATCGAGGTGGTCCGCCGTCATGGCCCACCCACACTGCTCTTTCACGCCGGCGCCGCGGCTCGCTTCGCCACGATGGGCGGCACCGGCTCGCTGCTGACGCTGACCCATTCGCGCGAGCTGGCCATCGCCCACGTGATGCTGCTCAAAGGCTGACAACTCCGGGCGTCACCCGAGGCGCCGCGACCCGGCACGACGATCGCACGGCATTCCAACCTGCATCCTGTCATGCGCTTGCGGCCCCACCCACCGGCGTTGGCGGAGGCGTCGATCTTGCCTCCTCCTCTTCAACAGACGGAGGACGCCGTGAACGTGAAGATCACTCTGAACGACAAGAACAACCCGCCCGGCAAGCTGGCCGACGCGGAACTGCACTTCACCGAAGGAGTGCTCGAGGGCCTGAAGCTGATTGGCTTCGGCGTGTGGGAACGGCGGACAGGCAGCGGCCGGAACGTGACGTTCCCGGCGCGCACGTACACCGTGAACGGCGAGCGACGGAGCTTTGCGCTGCTGCGCCCCGTAGCTGGGGACGCCACGGCGCAGGACCGCATTCGCGAGCTCGTGCTCCAGGCGTACGCCGAGCACGAGGAACGCATGGCGGTTGCAACGTAGGAGCAGGTTCCACGTTCCCGGTTCCAGGTTCCCGGTTCCAGGTTCCTGTTCGAAGTTCAGGTTCGCGGTTCGACGTTCAACCCGGAACCTCGAACCTGGAACCTCGAACGGAACCAGAACCCAGAACACGAACACGGACCCGGGAACCTGGAACACGGAACTGCGCTTACGGCAATCTATCGGTCGTCCAGCCGACGGGACGGCCGCGGTCCTGTGGGTCGAGCAGCCGTACGCGTGTGGTGGTCCCGAACCGCGCTCGTGCCGGCCAGTCGATCTTCGCGACCGCGGATGCCGGGAACCGTCGTCGAAGCTCCGGTTCTTCCCAGTCTTCGACCAGCAGTACGGGGTGCTGCCCACGTTTGATGAGCTCGTCCACCGCGGTGTCGAGATCGGCGGCCAGCAGATCCCAGCGGAGGATGGGGCGACCGGTGTAGTAGTGGGCGCTCCCGCTCTCCTGCGAGGTCACGATCACCGCGTCCTTCGGGAGGGCCGCGGCGAGGTAACGGCCAGCGGTTCGGTACCTCGCCTCGTAGTCTCTGAGGTTGAACGCCTGCTCGCGGCTCGCGATCAGCACGTTCGTCGAGCACGCGGCCGTCACGGCGACCAGGAGAATCGGACCGCGAATCACCGCGGGGAGGCGCGCGCTGGCGTTCACGACCAGGGCGCCCGTCGTGACGAACACGAGTGGAAGGATCGGAAGCAGGAATCGGAGGTACGACCAATCAGGAAAGACGCCGTACGGAAGGTAACAGAGCAGAACCAGCAGCGCGACGAGGATCGTCAGCCGCACGGAGCTCATCACCGGCGCGGACGGACTCGCGCCGCGCCGGGCAACGGCGATGACCAGCGCGGATGCGGTTGCGAGAACAATCGCGGGCGCTTCTCCCTTGAAGAGGCGCGCCGAATAGTCGCGGATGTTCGGCAGGACGTTGCCTGCGGCAAAGAGCTCGGTAAACGTGCCGTGACCTGACGCGAGCGCGTGCCCGTACAGCTGCCACTGGACGAGCGCGAGCACCACGATCGCAGCCGAGAGCGCCGCACCGAACGACACGAGCCGTACGGCCGATGCACGCGGGGACTTCGGCATCTCGTCCGACCAGATCGTCAGGACGGCGGCAACGGCGACGGCCGCGGGCAGCAGGCTCGGACGCGTGAGCAGCGCCAGGCCGGATATCGCCCCGGCGCCGACCGGTCGATTGGACACTGCGAGAACGAGTGCGAGCGTCCACAACGCTGCGGCTGGCACATCGCTCATCGGCTGCACGATCTGGAAGAGAAACACCGGACTCGTGGCCATGAGCGCAGCCGCAACGGCGCCAGGGGTTCGCGCACGCTCGTCGGGCCGGTCCGTGCTGCGGCCGCCATCGAAGGGCCGGGCGAGCCGGACCGCCAGCCAGTACGTCCCGAGCACGGTCAACGCGCCGAGCAGCGGGACGACGAGGAACATCCCGCTCTCGCCGGCGAGGGCCAGCGCAATCGCCAGGACGATCGGGAGCCCCGGAGGATACGTCGGCACGATTTCACCCGCGCGTTGTGCGGGCTTGAAACCAAGTGGAGCGAAGCTGAGCTCCGGTGCGGGCCAGCTCACGCGTGTGGCCAGCGGCGTCGGCACCGAGAGCACACCGCGCTGGAGGAGCACCGCTTCACTGATGTAGCCGCTGGCATCGGCGCCCGACACGGCATGCGTGCCGTAGCCGACGCCGATGCCCGCCGCGGCCGCGGCCAGGATGACGGCGGCCGATGTCGCGTGCGTCTCGAGGAAGGCAGGCACCACGCGGGCCGCGGCCAGAAACGATTCGCGGCCCTTGATGGCCGCCGCGGCGTAAGCCAGCAGCGCCACCACCAGGGGGGCCGTCACGCGGTGTGAGGAGAAGCGAAGGAGGCCGACCTCGATGACGAAGCCACCGGTGATCGACACGACGGTCAGTACCAGAAGGGCCGCGGTGGCGACGAAGATGAACGCACCAGGCAGTGGCGTGCGCTCCGTCTCAGGGTGCCTGGTGGAGGACCGCCAGGAGCTGCGAGCTCTCCTTCTGCCGATTCGGCGGAAGCGTCCACTCGGCCCGCATCGCCTTGTCGGCCTCCTGGCGGAAGAAGCTGGTCTTCATGCCGCCGTCGATGATGTCCCACGGCAGCACGGCATCGTTCGATCGGTCGCGGAAGACGAAGAAGTCCGCGTCGACGTCCACCTCCGCGACCGCCGCCCGCCAGTTGCCGCCGTTGCGCTCGGCAGCCTCGATGGCCGGCGCCACCCTGCGGTCGCCGAGCGACAGCAGCGCCTGGTAGAAGGAATGCCGCTCCGACTTGATGTTGAAGAAGACGTTGTCCACCCCGGCCATCAACGTGCGCATCCGCGCAATCTTCCGCGTCACCGACCGGTCGTCTTCCATCGGCAGCCACTGGTAGGCCGTGCCCGGCTTGGGCACCAGCGGGTTCACGCTGCCGACGATGCGCCCGACGTGGCCGCGGGTGCGGGCGTGCGTCATCATGATCTCGCGCAGCTGCAGCGTGAGATCCCGGATCGCCACGAGGTCCTCGTCTGTTTCGGTCGGGATGCCGATCATGAAGTACAGCTTCAAGTTCTCCATCCCGGAAGCGAAGATCAGCTCCGCTGCCGCCAGAATCTCGTCATTGGTCATCGTCTTGTTGATGACGCGGCGAAGACGATCCGATCCGGTCTCCGGAGCGATGGTGATCGTCTTCTCGCCGCTCTGGCGAAGCAGGCGAAGAATGGTCGGCGTGATGTCGTCCAGTCGCAGCGACGCCGGGCTGATGCTGTAGCCCATCTCGACGAGACGCGTGAGGATCTCATCGATGTCGGGATGGTCGCACAGCGCGATCGACACCAGGCCGACGCGGTTCGAATACGGTCTCGCCTGTTCGGCGAGCTGGAGGATCCGTTCCTTCGGGAACGCGCGCACCGGAAGGTAGTTGTATCCCGCCCAGCAGAAGCGACACAGGTTCGCGCACCCGCGCACGACCTCGACGAGGAACCGCGATCCGAATTCCGTTTCGGGCGTGAAGATCGTTGTCGCCGGCGGGTCAGCAGCGGCGGTGGTCTTGAGCGCCGCCTTGCGCACCACCGGCGGCGCATTCGTGCCATCGCGCGGGACGAACGCCTCGATGGTGCCGTCCCCCGCGTACTTCACGTCGTAGAAGGAGGGCACGTAAAAGCCGCGTTCCGCTACGAGCCGCCGGAGCAGATCGTCGCGATCGCTCGCGCCGTGGAACGCGCCCACCAGCGGCGGAATCAACGCTTCCCCTTCCCCGGCCGCGATCACGTCGGCGAACAGAGCCAGCGGCTCGGGGTTCACGAACGTCACCGCGCCACCGATCATCACGAGCGGATCGTGGTGCGTACGGTCAGTGGCGCGCCTGGGAATCCCGGCGAGGCGCAGCAGCGTCAGGACGTTCGTGTAGTCCCACTCGAAGGAGACGGAGAAGGCAAAGATGTCGAAGTCGCGAACCGGGGTCTGCGACTCCAGGGTGATGAGGGGCGCGCCAGAGGCGAGCTGTTCGGCCAGTTCCGTCTTCGGCGGCAGGAACACGCGCTCGCACACGATGTCGTCCTCGGCGTTCAGAAGCTTGTAGACCGTCTGGAACCCGAGGTTGGACATGGCCACGAAGTAGGTGTTCGGAAACGCCAGCGCCACACGCAGCTTGCCCCCGTGCGGCTTGCGCACGTAGCCGACCTCCTTCGACAGAAGGTCACGGGCACGCGCTTGCTGCTGCCAGGACTGGGTCATGGGGCTTCGTGTGGCTGAAGTCGCGAACGGACGAACACTGGTGCGGGAGCTGCGATTGACACGCCGACGCTCCCGCGTGCCGTGGGTGTATGCAGTGTACCACCGGCCGCCCGCAGGATACGGGGGAACGCGGATCGCGGGCCATTCGAGGCCCGCGTCGTCCGCCTCAGTTCTGGCGCCGCAGGAAGGCCGGCACGTCGAGCGGGGAGTGCTCGAGGCTGATGGCCTCCGACGAGCCGACGATCGTCACGCCCCCCTGGGACCCTGGCGATAGCGACAGCTCGATCCCGGGGCGGCGATTCACCGTGAGCGAGGGCGGCGCGAAGCCCGCCTGCTGTATCGCCTGGTGTGCCACGGCCGAGGCCCCGTCCGCCGTGCTCTGCATCCTGCCCTTGGCTGCGGCGGGCATGTGGGCCGGCGCCTCGAGCGGCCGGTTCATGTGCTGGGTATAACTGGTCATGTCGACCGGGGTCACACCCGGAGCCGACGCGCCGCGTCCCGCGGTCTTCCGATCGAATCCCGTGGCGATGACCGTGATCTTCACCTTGCCCGTGAGATGCGGCTCGACCACAGCGCCGAAGATGATGTTGGCATCCTCGTGCGCCGCTTCCTGGATGACGCAGGAGGCTTCGTTCACCTCGACCAGTGAGAGGTCGGGGCCGCCGGTCACGTTGATGATCACGCCGCGCGCGCCGTGCACGGAGCTGTCCTCGAGCAGCGGGCTCGAGATCGCCTTCTGCGCGGCGTGCATGGCCCGGCCGTCGCCTTCCGCCATGCCGGTGCCCATCATCGCGACACCCATGCCCGACATGATGGTCTTCACGTCCGCGAAGTCGAGGTTGATCAACCCCGGCGTGAGAATGAGATCCGAGATGCCCTGAATCGCCTGACGCAGCACATCGTCGGCCAGCGTGAACGCATCGGTCAGCGAGGTCTTGCGATCGATGATCGAGAGCAGCCGCTCGTTGGGGATCGTGATCACCGTGTCCACGCACTCGCGCAGCGCCTCGAGGCCGGCCTCGGCCTGAATCGCCCGCTTCCGGCCCTCGAACTTGAAGGGCTTGGTGACGACGGCAATCGTCAGCGCGCCCAGCTCGCTCGCCAGGCTGGCGATCACCGGCGCCGCACCCGTACCCGTACCGCCGCCGAGGCCCGTGGTCACGAAGATCATGTCGGCGCCTGACAGCGCCTGAATGATCGTGTCGGTGTCCTCGAGTGCGGCCTGCCGGCCGATGTTCGGATCGGCGCCGGCGCCAAGCCCCTTGGTGAGCTTGTGCCCGATCTGGATCTTGACGCCCGCCTGGTTGTTGTCGAGCGCCTGCACGTCGGTGTTGGCGACGATGAACTCGACGCCGCCGAGACCGACCTCCACCATGCGGTCCACCGCATTGCTGCCGCCACCGCCGACGCCGACCACTTTGATCCTGGCGCCGTTTCGCTGCTCGGGCGCGAGCGTCAGCCGCAGTGTCTCAGCGTCACGCCCGTTCCGCCCCTCGAGTTCTTTCATGTCACCCTCCGTCGGTTCTTCGTAGGGGCCGCCGTCAGGCGGCCCGGCCCGCGTCTCAGAAAAATTCCTTGAACACCCCGCGTAGTCGACCGACCACGCGGCTGAATGCGCCGGCGCCGCGCGGCGAATCGGGCGCGCGATTGCGATAGGCATAGAGCCCGATCCCGACCGGGGTCGCGAACACCGGGCTGTTGACGTGATCGGCGAGCCCGCCCACGCCGGTGGGCGTCCCGCGTCGAATCGGGAGGTCGAAGATCTGCTCGGCGATTTCGGGCATGCCTTCGAGAATCGCGCCACCGCCGGTCAGCACGATTCCCGAGTTGAGCGATTTCTCGTAGCCAGCGCGTCGAATCTCGTCCCACACCAGGTGGAAGATCTCCTCGGCGCGCGGCTGCAGGATTTCGGACAGGATTCGGCGCGCCATCAGCCGCGGCTTGCGGCCGCCGACGCTGGCGACTTCGATGGTCTCGTCCTCATCGACCATCGAGGACAACGCGCACCCGTTCTTCCGTTTGACCTTCTCCGCATCCGGGATCGGCGTGCGGAGACCCACGGCGATGTCGCTGGTGAAGTGATCGCCCCCCACCGCGATCACGGCGGTATGCCACAGATTGCCGCGCTCGTAGATCGCCAGATCGGCGGTGCCGCCGCCGATGTCGACCAGCGCCACGCCGAGCTCCTTCTCGTCCTCGGTGAGGACGGCCTCCGCCGCGGCAAGCTGCTCGATCACGGTGTCAACCACGTTCACGCCGGCGCGGTTCACGCAGGCCACGATGTTCTGCGTCGACGACACGGCGCCGGTCACCACGTGCACGTTGACCTCGAGCCTGGCGCCGGTCATGCCGATGGGCGCGCCGATGCCGTCCTGCTCGTCAACCACGAAATCCTGCGGGAGCACGTGCAGGATCTCCCGCCCGGTCGGCAGCGCCACCGCCTTCGCCGCATCGATCGCGCGCCGCACGTCGTCGCGCGTGATCTCGCGATTCTTCCCCGCGACCGCGATGACACCGCGGCTGTTGAATCCCTTCACATGCGGACCGGAGAGCGCGAGGTGGACGTCGCCGATCTCGATCCCGGCCATCAGCTCGGCTTCCTCGATCGCTTTCTTGATCGAATCGACCGCGGCTTCGAGGTTGACGACAACGCCGCGCCTGATGCCCCGCGATTCCGCCACACCCAGACCCACCACGTGCAGGCTGTGGTCGTCCATGCCTTCACAGACCACGCAGACGACGGTCGACGTACCCACGTCGAGCCCGACGACATATCGCTCTCTACGAGCCACTCGGTCTCCTTCCGCGTCCCCGGGACGGCCTGACGTACACCCGTTCGTCGAACCTGAGATCGACGTAGTCGATATCCGGGACACGCGCCCGGAGCGCGGGCATCAGGTCGACGTACGACTGAATGCGATCGATGAAACGCTCGTCGCCGACGCGCACGAGGGCGGTGTCGCCTTTGAGGATCACGACGGCATCCCGCGCGTCGGTCACGTCAATCTGCGAGATCCGGTTGGCCAGGTCCGGCCGGCGCTGCAGGTCGGCGATCAGGCGGCCGGCAAGCGCGGCCCGGGATTCGTCGACGAGCGTGGCGCCGGCGCGCGCCGAGGCCAGCCCGTCGATGATCGGCAGGTCGAATTCGGCGTAGTTGGGTCCGAACTCGTCGATGATCGCGCCCCGGTGATCGATGAGATACAGCGCGTCGTGGATGCGGCCAATGCCCATCGGCTGGCGCTCGGAAATCACCACGGTGAGCGTGGCCGGCAGCTCACGCCGGATCGCCGCATCGGCCACCCACGGCGAGGTCAGGAGCTTCTGCCGCCAGCCCTCGAGGTCGGCGGTCACCATGCTCCCGCCGCGAAGTCCTTCGAGGAGCGCCAGGACCTCGCCGCGCGACATCCGCTCGTTGCCACGTACGGTAATTCGATTGACGGTCAGCGCCTGCGCCGAGAGCACGAGGCCCACGGCGCGATACATCCCGAACGCCAGCACGACGCACACGACGGCCAATCGGGCGAGAGTCCACCACGAGGGGCGCCACGAGCGCCACGAGCGCCGGCGCTTCGGGCTGACGCGGGCCCGTCTGAAGCGTTTGTCAGCGGGTGCGGCCACCGGCATCAGTGCACGCCTCCCCGCTGCTCGAGCGCCTGCACGAGCTTCTTCGGCAGCGTGCCGATCGACCCGGCGCCCAGCGTGATGACCGCGTCGCCGGGCCGCAGGATCTTCAACAACTCCGGGACCACCTCGTCCAATGACTTCACGAGATGGACAGGGCCTCCGGTGCTCGCGCGGATGGACGCGGCCAGCTCCTCGACCGTGATGCCGGGAATCGGCTCTTCGCCCGCGGCGTAGATATCGGTCAGCACGATCTCATCGGCACCGACGAGAGAGGGCCCAAAGGCCCCCAGCAGGTGCGCCGTTCGCGAGTGGCGGTGCGGCTGAAACGCAATGACCAGTCGCCGGCCGAGCGTGGCTCTCGCGGCGGCGATCACCGCCGCGATCTCCGTTGGATGGTGGCCGTAGTCGTCCACGACCATCACGCCGTGTACCTCACCGTGGCGCTCGAATCGGCGCTCGGCGCCATGGAAGCCGGCGAGCGCCTTGGCGACGATCGCGAAGTCGAGACCGATGCGCTCGCCAACCGCCACCGCCGCCAGCGCGTTCTGGAGATTGTGTCGTCCAGGCACGGTGAGCTCGAGCTGACCAAGCCGCTCGACAGCGGCGGGCGTCCGTCGATGCACCTGGCACCGGCCGCCGAACGATCCGAGCTCGATGTCGGTGCCGACGATCTGCGCGGTCGGATGCTCGAGGCCGTAGGTCACCACCGGCCGCCTGACGCGCGGCAGAATCTCGGCCAGGTTCTGATCCTCGACACAGGCAATCGCGGCGCCGTAGAACGGCACCTTGTTCGCGAACTCGAGAAACGCCTCCCGCAGGTCAGTCAAGCTTCCGTAGCTCTCCATGTGCTCGTTGTCGATGTTGGTGATCACCGCAATCGAGGGCCACAACATCAAGAACGACCGATCGCTTTCATCCGCTTCCGCCACCATGTACTTGCCGAGTCCGAGCCGCGCATTGCTGCCGAAGGCACTGAGCCGTCCGCCGATCACCGCCGTCGGATCCAGCCCGCCCCGCTCGAGGACCAGCGCGATCATCGACGTCGTGCTCGTCTTGCCGTGCGAGCCGGCCACCGCGATCGAGAAGCGGAGCCGCATCAGCTCCGCCAGCATCTCGGCCCGTGGAATCACCGGTATCCCACGCTGTCGCGCCGCCACGATCTCGGGGTTACTCGCCCGCACCGCCGACGAGACGACCACCACGTCCGCATCGCCGACGTTGGCGGCCGCGTGCCCCTCGAACACCGCCACCCCGAACGCCTGTTCCAGGCGCGCGGTCACGTCCGATCGCCTGGCATCCGATCCGCTCACCGCGTAGCCCAGGTTCGCCAGCAGCTCGGCGATCCCGCTCATCCCGATCCCGCCGATGCCCACGAAGTGGATACGGCGGGTCTGCCCCAACATCACGAGCCGGCTAGCTCGAGGATCCGATCCACGATCACGCGCGCCGCATCGGGTCGTCCCAGGCGTCCCGCCGCCTCACGGATGCGCCGTCGTGCCTCCTCGTCCGACACGAGCGCGAGAATCTCGTTCGCGAGCCGGTCGCCGTCCAGATCCCGCTGCTCGACCATCCGCGCCGCCCCTTGCTGAACCAGCGCTTCGGCGTTCTTGCGCTGGTGGTCGTCGGTCGCCGCGGGAAACGGAATGAGAATCGATGGCCGTCTCGCCGCGGTCAGCTCGGCCAGTGTCGTCGCCCCCGAACGGCAGACGACGACGTCGGCCGACTTCATCTCCCGATCCATCGCGAACAGGAACGGCTCGACCCGGGCTTCGAGCCCGGCGTTCCGATACCCGTCACGGACCACTTCCAGATCGCGCTCCCCTGTCTGGTGCGTGACCGCCACTCGTGGTGTGGCGGCAGCCAGCCGCGCCGCCGCCGCCACCATGGCCATGTTGATCGCGTGCGCGCCCTGAGAGCCGCCAAAGACTAGGACCCGTGCCGCCCCTGGCGGCGAACCGTGTGTCTCATACGCCTCCTCGTCGAAGAACTCCGGCCGGACTGGATTGCCAGAGATGAACGCCTTGCGCCCGAAGAAATTGACGCTGTCGCCGTAGGTCACCGCCGCCGCGCTGACCAGTCGCGCCAACAGCCGATTGGTCAGACCCGGCACCGCGTTCTGTTCCATGAGCAGCGTCGGAATGCCGCGCAACGCGGCCAACGCCACCACCGGTCCTGAGCTGTATCCACCCACGCCCAGCACGACCTGTGGCCGCCTTCGGCTGATCACCCGCCACGCGTCGATGGCGCTCGCGGGCAGCAGGCTCATGCCGCGCGCCACCGAGGCCAGCGACTTTCCTTTCAAACCGGCGCTGCGAATCACCGCCAGCTCGAAGCCTTCGCGCGGGACCACGCGGGCCTCGATGCCGGCGGCGGTGCCCACGAAGGTCACCCGCGCATCGGGCACACGCGCCATCAGCTCGCGGGCCACGGCGATTCCCGGATACAGGTGCCCGCCCGTTCCGCCTCCCGCGATCAGGATGGACAGCGGCATTCATCACGCGTCCGGTGATTCGTGCTGCGAGATGTTCAGCAGCACACCCATACCGAGCAGGTTGATCAGGAGCGATGACCCTCCCGCACTCACCAGCGGCAGCGGAATACCCTTGGTCGGCAGCAACCCGAGCACCACGCTGATGTTCACGAGCGCCTGCACCGAGACCATCATCGTCAGGCCGAGCGCGACGAACGACCCGAAGGTGTCCTCGGCCCGAAGCGCGATGCGCACTCCACGCCAGGCGATCACGCAGAAGCAGATCAGTACGGTGGTCGCGCCGATGAGCCCCAGCTCCTCGCTGATGACCGCGTAGATGAAGTCGGTGTGCGGCTCCGGGAGGTAGAAGAGCTTCTGCACGCCGCCCATCAGGCCCTTGCCGAACACGTGACCGGTGCCGACCGCGATCAGGGACTGAATCACCTGGAATCCATCACCGAGCGGGTCGGCCCAGGGGTCCCAGAACGCCAGGAGCCGGCGGCGACGGTACGGCGCGCTGATCAGGACGATGTAGAGCACGGGCAGCGCGACCAGCGCCGCGCCCACGAGATACCGGTAGTTCAGTCCGGCCGCAAACACCATCAGCCCGATGATGAGCAGCAGCGAGATCGCCGTGCCGTAGTCGGGCTCGAGCAGGATCAACCCGAACATCGCGCCGATCACGATGGCGATCGGAAGCAGCGAATACGACAGCTCGTCGATGCGGTGCATCCGGCGCTCGAGCATCAGCGCCGTGAAGAACACCGCGGCGATCTTGGCCAGCTCGGACGGCTGAATCCCGAGACCGCCCAGGTTGAACCACCGCCGCGTGCCGTTCACCGGTGAGCTGAAGAGCACGGCGACGAGCAGGAGGCCGACCACGGCGAGGATTCCCCAGATGAACGTGTCGTTGCGGTAGGTCCGGTAGTCGATGCGCATCACGATTGCCAGCACCGCCAGGCCGAGCACCGTCCACAAGGCCTGCTTGGTCAGGAAGAGATACGGCTGGTCGAACCGTTCGAGCGCGACGACGGCCGAGGCGCTGTACACCATGACGATGCTGGCGCAGACCAGCAGGAGCGTCGCGGTGAACAGGACCTTGTCAGACTTGAGTCTTCTTGCCACGTTGCATCCTTGCCCAGCCGAAGCGCCCAAGGCGCGGCGGGCTTGCCCCGCCGAAGCGCCCAAGTCGCTGCGGGCTTGCCCCGCCGAAGCGCCGAAGGCGCGAAGGCGGGCGATCACCCATACAGGGCGTCTCCCATCGAGCCGAAACCTCTTTGCACGGATCGGCTAAGATCCCCGCCTTCGCCCTTCGGGCTTCGGCGGGGCAAGCCCGCCTTCACCGCGAAGGCGTGTAAGCGGTCAGCAGTCGTCAGCCGGCACGTGGGACGAGACACCCACCTCACAGACCGGGGTAGTCTGTGTTCCCAGCGGTAGGCTCCCACCCGCGCCGGCCGACTGACGACTGCTCACCGCTCACGCCCCCGCGCACGCTCACGCGTGCGCACTACGAGCCGCGTGTCGGTTCACCTCCTCGCTTCTCGCGCAATCGCGCGACCTCCTCTTTGAACACGCGTCCACGTTCGGCGTAGTCCTTGAACCAGTCGAAGCTCGCGCAGGCCGGCGCCAGCAGCACCACACCGTCGGGCGCGGCCGCCTCGTACGCGTGGGCGACGGCTTCGCGCATGGACGCCGCGCCCATCACCGGCAGCAGGTCCTGCAGCGCGTCCTTCACGAGCGGCGCTGCTTCCCCGATCGCCACCACGGCGCGTCCGTGAGAGGCGAGCGGCGCTCGCAGATCGCGCAGGTCGCCGCCTTTGAACCGGCCGCCGACCAGCGCCACCACGCCGGTGAAGCTCTCGATCGACCGCCGGGCCGCTTCGACGTTTGTCGCCTTCGAGTCATTGACGAACCGCACGTCGCCAATTCGACCAACGGGCTCCATCACGTGCTCGAGCCCGTGAAAGCCAGCGAGTGCTTGGGTCATGGCCTTCGGCCTTACTCCTGCCAGCGCCGCGACGGCGGCGGCGGCAATCACGTTGTGCAACATGTGGCGGCCCGTGAGTTCCACGGCCGACACGGGAATGAGCCGCTCCACCGCGGTGCGGGTCCGTCTCACAATCCACTCTCCGTCGACGACAAATCCTTCGGCGATGCGACCCGACGGCGAGAACTGCACGCGCTGCGCCGCCAGTCCCTCGCTGTGTCCCATCACCGTCGCGTCGTCGGCGTTCACCACGGCGAAGTCACCGGCCTGCTGGCTGGCGAAAATGCGGGCCTTGGCGGCGGCGTACTCCTCGATGCTCGCGTGGCGATCGAGGTGGTCGGCGGCGATGTTCAACCACAGCGCGATCCACGGCCTGAACGTGACGGTCGTCTCGAGCTGGAAGCTGCTCACTTCCACCACATGCACCGTCTCTGGCGTCGACGCCTCCACCTGCGCGCTCAGCGGCACCCCGATGTTTCCTCCCACCAGCACCGGCCGACCTTCCTCGTTCAGCATTCGCCCAAGGAGCGTCGTCGTCGTCGACTTTCCCTTCGTGCCCGTGATCGCGACGATGGCGCCCTTCACCCAGCGCGACGCGAGCTCGAGCTCACCGATGACCTCGACGCCGCGTTGTCGGGGGGCGTCGAAGATCGAGTCGTCTGCGGGGACGCCGGGGCTCATCACCACGAGGTCCGCCGCGGCGAACGTGCCTGCGCTGTGTCCCCCGAGCTCCAGCTCGACTCCGGACTCGCGCACGCGCGCGGCATCGGCGAAGGTCGGACGGATGTCGGTCAGCACCACGTTCGCGCCTCGACGCATGAGCAGCTCCGCGGCCGCGATGCCGCTTCGAGCCGCGCCCACCACCACCACGCGGCGCCCGACCACCGAGAACGCTTCAGTTCCCACGCCATCACCGCAACTTCAACGTCGTCAGGCTGAACAACGCAAAGATGATCGCCAGGATCAGAAACCGGGTGATCACCTTCGGCTCGCTCCATCCGATCAGCTCGAAGTGATGGTGGATGGGCGCCATCTTGAACACGCGCTTTCCGGTGAGCTTGAACGACGCGACCTGGATGATCACGGACATCCCCTCGATGACGAAGATGCCGCCCACGATCGGGAGCAGCAGTTCCTGCTTGATGAGGATCGCGACCGTGCCGAGTGCGCCGCCCAGCGACAGCGAGCCCACGTCGCCCATGAAGATCTCGGCGGGGTAGCAGTTGTACCAAAGAAAGCCGAGGCTCGCGCCGACCAGTGCGCCGCAGAAGATGGTCAGCTCGCCGGCGGGAGGAAAGCGCACGAGCAGCAGGTAGTCGGCGAGCACGGCGTGGCCGGTCACGTAGGCGAGCGCGGTGAACGCCGCGGCCGAGACGGCAAAGGTGCTGATCGCGAGGCCGTCGAGGCCGTCGGTCATGTTCACGCCGTTGCTCGCGAACACCAGGACCAGGACGGCGAACACGACGTAGAACCAGCCCAGATCCGGAATGAGATTCTTGAAGAACGGGAAGATCAGCCGGGTGTTGTAGAGCGGCGGATTCTCGCGCGACAGAATCAGCACCGCCACACCCACACCCAGCGCGACGAGGATCTGACCGGCCATCTTGTAGCGCGGGATGAGCCCGTGATGCGACCGGCGGGTGATCTTCAGGTAGTCGTCGAGGAAGCCCACCGCGCCAAACCCGATCGTCGCCAGGACGGCGATCCAGATGTACGGGTTCGAGAGATCCGCCCACAGCAGGGTCGGCACCACGGCGGCGGTCACGATCAGCAGCCCGCCCATCGTCGGTGTTCCGGCCTTGGCGCGATGCGACTGTGGCCCTTCCTGCCGGATGATCTGGCCGATCTGAAAGTCGCGCAGCGTCCGAATCAGCCACGGCCCGAAGAGCATGCAGATCGCGAACGCGGTGAGGCTGGCCGCGGCCGTGCGGAACGTGATGTATCTCGTCACGTTCAAGGCGCCGAGGAAGGGCGCCATGCCGGCGAGACGCGGCAGCAGGTAGTACAGCATCAGGCCTGCCCCGAGCCTGGTCGAGGGGCGAACTCCGACGCGAGTCGATCCACCACGATGTCTGTACGGGTGCCGCGCGATCCCTTGACCAGCACGAGATCTCCCGCGTGCACCGCCTGCGCGACCGCCGGCGCCGCCTCGGAGCTCTGCGCGAAGTAGACCACCGCCGACGCCGGCATGCCTGACGCCACGGCCGCATCCGCCAGCGCGCGCGCCGGCGCGCCGCCAACTGCGAACAACAGAGCGAGGCCCGACGTCGCCGCGGCCCGGCCGCACTGTTCATGCAGCGCCAGGGTGTGATCGCCGAGCTCGAGCATCTCGCCGAGCACCGCCACTTTCCGCGTGAAGCGCGATTCGTGGGCGATGACGTCGAGCGCGCGGCGCAGGGCCGTCGGGCTCGAGTTGTACGAATCGTCCACGAGCGTGACGCCGCCGCCCAGGCGGGTCACGACACCGCGGCGATCGGCGGGCCGAAGCCGTGCCGCGACGCTCGCGATCTGATCGAGCGCAATACCGGCGTCGAGCGCCACCGCGGCGGCGGCCAGCAGGTTCGAGAGATTCCCGCGCCCGAGGAGCGGCGTCTCGATCGGCTGCTCTCCGGCCGGAGTCACCATCCGCGCGCGCATGCCGTCCACGCCGAGATCTTCGACGGCTGTGGCGCGCACGATGGCGCCTTCGGAGGTGCCGAACGTCATCGTACGGCCCGCGAATCCGCGCGCACGGGCCATCACTCGAGGATCGTCGGCGTTGCACACCAGCACGGTGGCACGCGTCGAGCGTTCCAGGATCTCGGCCTTCGCATCGGCAATCGCGTCGGGTGAGGCAAAGAAGCCGAGGTGCGCGTCGCCGACGTTGGTCCACACGCGGACGTCGGGCGCGGCGATCTCGACGAGTCTGCTGATCTCCCCTGCGTGGTTCATGCCCAGTTCCATCACTGCCACGTCCGGCCTCGTGCGCAGCTGCATCAACGACAGCGGCAGGCCGATGTGGTTGTTCAGATTCCCCTTGTTCCTGACCACCCGATATCGCGACGTCAGCAGCTCCGCGATGGCTTCCTTCGTCGTCGTCTTGCCGGCGCTGCCGGTGATGGCGATCACCCGCGTGCCCGCCTCGCGCCGTACTCCATGCGCAAGGTCCTGCAGCGCCGTCAACGTGTCGTCAACTTCGATGACACCGCCCTGGCGGGTCCACAAACCAGGACCCGCCCTACGTCCCTCGTGATCGAGGCCCGTTCCACGTCCCTCGTAGGCCGGGTCTTGCTCTTGAGACCCGGCAACCCACCCTCGCGCGACAATCGCTCCTGCCGCGCCGCGCTCCAGCACCTCGGCCACGAATGCATGGCCATCGAACCTCGGCCCCCGTAGCGCCACGAACAGATCGCCCGGACGCAGCGAGCGGCTGTCGGTCGTCACGTCGCCGACCGCCAGCTCGGGGTTTCCAGACCGCAGAGAGCCGCCTGCCTCCAGCGCGACCCACCCCAGGGTCAGTTCGAGATCGTTCACCCCGCCCGCGACTTCAGCCGCCGCGCCTCCAGCGCCTCACGAGCCACCTCGATGTCGTCGAACAGGAGCCGGCGGCCACCAATCTCCTGGTACTTCTCGTGACCCTTGCCGGCGATGAGCACCACATCTCCCGGAGTCGCCATGCGGACCGCCTGCAGAATCGCATCGCGCCGATCGACGACCGCGAGCACCTCGGTATTGCTCTGCCGCGTCTCGGGATCGGCCCCGCGCTTGACCTCTTCGATGATGCGGTCGGGATCCTCGCTGCGCGGGTTGTCCGACGTGATCACCACGACGTCGCTCAATCTGGCCGCGACCATTCCCATCAGCGGCCGCTTGGTCCGGTCGCGATCGCCGCCGGCCCCGAAGACCGTGATGAGCCGTCGTGCCGCCATCGGCCGGGCCGTCTCGAGCAGGTTCCTCAGCGCATCGTCGGTGTGCGCGTAGTCGACGACCACCGTGACGTCGTCCACCGCGGCGGAAACCACTTCAAAGCGTCCGGGCACACCAGGAAGATGTTCGAGGCCGTCCTCGATCGCGTCGATTGGCACATCGAGCTCGACGGCCGTGCCGACCGCGGCGAGGATGTTGTAGACGTTGGGCTTGCCCACCAGCTTCGATCGCACGTGCACCGGGCCGCGGCGGGAGCGGATGTCGAACTCCAGGCCGGCCAGCGAAAACGACAGCGGCCCTGGCGAGACGTCTGCGGGCCTGTTGATGCCGTAGGTCACCGGCCGCCTCGTCATCTCGATGAGCGACGCACTCCGCGGATCGTCGACGTTGATCACCGCCGGCGCATCGGCGGGCAGTAGCTCGAACAGCCGGCGCTTGGCGGCAAAGTAATCCTCCATGCCGGCATGGAAATCGAGATGGTCGCGGGTCAGGTTCGTGAACACGGCGGCGGCAAACTGGATCCCGTCCACGCGCTTCAGCGCCAGCGCATGCGACGACACCTCCATCACGCACGCGCCGCACCCGGCCGACACCATGTCCCGCATGAACGTCTGGAGGTCCGGTGCCTCGGGTGTCGTCCGCGTCGCGTCGAAGGCGCGATCGCCGATGCGGTACATCACCGTTCCCATCAGCCCGCACTTGATCCCCGCGGCGTCGAGGATGGCGCTCACGAGATAGCTCGTGGTCGTCTTGCCATTGGTGCCGGTGATCCCGACCACCTGCATCTCGCGGCTGGGGTGACCGACGAACGCGGCCGCGAGCCACGCCAGCCCGAGGCGGGCATCGTCCACCACGATCCACGGAACATCGACCGGCGTGGCAGGCGGTGCAGATGCCACCACCGCCGAGGCACCCGCGGCAATCGCCTGCGGAGCGAATTCCGCGCCATCAGCCTTCAGACCTTTGAGCGCCACGAAGACCGTGCCGCGGGCCGCGCGCTTCGAGTCGTGGGTAACTCCAGTGCACACCACGTCGAGCGCACGCGCGCTGTCGGACAGAGGGTCGTGCGCCAACCCCGGCACTTGCTCGAGCACATGCAGCAGCTCGCCGACGGTCATGGCTTCGTCGCACTCGCAATCTGGCTCGACCCCTGTCGATCGAGCCTGAGGAACACGGTTCCGCCCGAGTCGATCGTCGTGCCGGCGGCGGGCTGCTGTTGGACGACGACCCCCATGCCGCGCAGCCGGGCCGTCAGGCCCAGTCGTGCCAGCACCCGAAGGCTGTCACGCGCGCTCATGCCGGTGAGATCCGGAAAGAGCGACGACGAATTCGGCGATGTCCCGCCCAGCGAGACAATCTGCGGGGGCTCGCTCGGTCCGGACGCCGGTTGCTCCGGCGTCTCCGCCCGGCGTGTCGCCAGCAGCGGCTCGGGCGCGTTGATCGACTGCGGCACGCCGTGGTGACGGAGCGCCGCGGACGCGATCTTCTGGAAGATCGGGGCGGCGATCGCGCCGCCGTAGCGCGAGCCCTTGTGCGGGGAATCGACCATGACGACGATCGTGAACATCGGCTTTCGCGACGGCACGAAGCCCACGAACGAGACGTTGTACTCCGAGTGGCCACGATAGCTGCCGTTCACCAGCTTCTTCGCCGTCCCGGTCTTGCCGGCGATCGCGTAGCCCTCGATCTGTGCCTGCCCGCCGGTGCCGTCCTCGACGACCTTCTCCATGATCTGCGTCAGCGTGGCGGCGGTGCCGGCGCTGATCGATCGTTCGAGGATCTTGTGGGGAACCGCCAGCCGCTTGCGGTCGCGAATCACCGCGCGCACGGCCCGCGGCTGCACGAGCTGGCCGCCGTTGGCAACCGCGCTCACGGCCATGGCCATCTGCAGCGGCGTCACGCCAACCTGGTAGCCCATGGCGACCGAGGCCAGCGCGCTGTCGGTCAGCTTCGCCGGATCCCAGACGATGCCCGGGCTCTCGCCGCGGAAGTCGGGCGAGCTCTGGCGGCCGAATCCGAATCGCCGGACGTAGTCGCTGATCGTGTCGGGGCCGAGCTTGACCGCGACCTTGATGGCGCCGACATTGCTCGACTTGACGATGACGTCAGAGAACGAGAGGACGCCGTAATTGTGATCGTCGTGAATCACTCGCGAGCCGAACCGGATGGTTCCAGTGCTCGCATCGATCATCGTGGACGGCGTGATGGCCTTCTCTTCGAACGCGGCGCCGGCGGTCACGATCTTGAAGGTCGAGCCCGGTTCGTACAAGTCCTGGATCGCCCGGTTCCGGCGCTGGTCGTCGCGGAAATCGCGATAGGCGTTCGGATTGAACGTGGGCGCGTTCGCCATCGCCAGTATCTCGCCGGTGAACGGGTCCATGATGACGACCGAACCGGCTGACGCACGGCTCGACTCGACGCCCGCGCGCAGCTCCCGCTCCGCTATGTGCTGAAGATATCGATCCACCGTCAGCTCGATCGAGGCGCCCGAGGTCGGCGGCCGTTCGACGCGGCTGAACGCGTGGCGCCGGGCGTCGGTCTGAACCAGGACCGTGCCGGCTTTGCCGCGGATCAGGGAATCGTAGGTGCCCTCGATGCCGCTCAGGCCGACGTTATCTACCCCGACGTAGCCGAGCAGATGCGAGGCGAGCTCGCGGTTGGGATACCGGCGCTGGTTCTCTTTGACGAAGCCGATCCCGTCGAGCTCGAGGGCGGCCACGCGTTGCGCCTGGTCGGGTGAGACCTGACGGCGCACATAGGCGAAGTACTTGCCCTTGCGAATCCGGTCGGCGAGGTTCTGCCGATCGGCCGCGTCGCAGTCCTGGAGGGCCGTGCAGAGAATCGTCGCCGCCCGCTCGGGATCGCCGAGCTCGTTCGGCACGGCGTAGATCGTCTCGGCGTCGACGCTGTAGGCGAGGAGGCGCCCGTGCCGATCGAGAATCTCGCCGCGCTTGGCCGGCGCCTCGATGGTCCGCGACTGCTGCCGATCCGCACGCGCCGCGAGATCGGCGTGCCGGAAGACCTGCAGATAGACGAGGCGCGCCTCGATCGCCACGGCCCACACGAGCAGTGTGCAGAAGGCGACGCCGACTCTCCGCTTGAGCGTCGTGCGCCAGACGTTGGCGGGCGTGTCGGCCACCGAAACTCCGTTTCCGTGCTACCGGCGTGCCACGACCGACCGCGGCGGCGCCGGGGCCGGGACCACGCGCTCGATGATCGTGGCGTCCTCGGGAGCCGGGGCGATCATCTGCAGCCGCCCGGTGGCCAGCCGCTCGATTCGCGCCGGCGACCGCAGCGTCTCGATCTCGAGACGCAGATGCCGGTTGATCTCGTCTTCGCTCGCGCGTTCCTGCTGCATCTGCTCGAGGCGGTAGCCGTGCCGCAACAGCTCGAAGTGCTGCCACGCGGAGAAGAGCAGCACGAGCACCAGAAAGACGCCGATCATCGTCGAGCGCC
Organism: Vicinamibacterales bacterium; assembly: GCA_035293405.1. Lineage (GTDB taxonomy): Bacteria > Acidobacteriota > Vicinamibacteria > Vicinamibacterales > UBA2999 > Gp6-AA40. The sequence continues at coordinate 22,393 of DATDOE010000008.1, forward strand.
ACATCTCGCGATGCCGCTCGCGATCGACCTCGCGGACGATCGGGTTGTTGCGGACGTCCTTCTTGATTGCGTATTCGAACGTGTCGCCAGTCATGTCCGCACCGCCTGCTGCTCTCTCGCCGCTGCCCGCAACTTCGCGCTGCGGGCGCGGGGATTCCGTTCAATCTCCGCTTCGGTCGGCACCTGCGGCCGCTTCGTGCGGATGGTGATCGCGCCCGCCGTCTGCAGGGCCCGCAGCGTGTGCTTCACCACGCGGTCCTCCAGCGAGTGGAACGTGATCACGACCAGACGGCCCTCCGGGGCGAGACGCTCGGCCGCCCGCGTGAGAAACCCGTCCAGCCCGTCCAGCTCGCGGTTCACCCAGATCCGGATCGCCTGAAACGTCCGCGTCGCCGGATCGATCCGCGAGTACCCCTTCCGCGGAATCGCCCGTCTGACGATCTCCGCGAGACGGCCGGTCGTCTCGATGCGCTTCGTGCGGCCGGCCTCGACAATCGCCCGGGCGACGCGCCGCGCGTGCCGCTCCTCGCCGAGCTCATAAATCACATCCGCCAGCGCTCGCTCGTCGGCCGTCGCCAGCATGTCGGCGGCGGTCGCGCCACTCGACTGATCCATCCGCATGTCGAGCGGCTCATCACGCCGGAAGCTGAAGCCGCGGCCGGGCGCGTCGAGCTGCATCGACGAGACACCGAGATCGGCAAGCACGCCGTCGACCTGTCCCGTGCCCCGCGCGTTCAGCACATCGGCGAGGTTCCGATAGTCGCCGTGCACCAGCGACGCGCGATCCCCAAAGGGCTTCAGCGTCTCGCGGGCCTTCTCCAGCGCATCGCGATCACGATCGAGCCCGATCAGCTGCGACGCACCCGCCTCGAGCAGCGCGCGTGCGTGCCCCCCGAGGCCGACCGTGCAATCGACGAAGACGCCGCCCCGCGAGGGCGCAAGATGCTCGAGCACCTCGGCCACCATCACCGGCTCGTGCAACACTCACTCCGATCAAATCCCGTGCTCGGACAGGCGCATGCCGTCGTCGTCGGTCCACGGCTCGCTCTGGAGCTTCCGTAGGAAGCGCTCGTCGTTCCAGACTTCCAGATACGTGATGCGGCCGAAGACGCGAACGTCGCCTACAATCGAGGCACTGTCGCGGAGATGCGAGGGAATGACGATGCGACCTTGACTGTCGAGGTCGCTGCCCTGGCCGTAGTAGTTCACGCGGTCGAGAAACTTGAGGCGCGCCGGGTGATTGTCCGGGATCAGCGAGAGCTTTCGTTCGATCTCGAGCCAGAGCTGCATCGGGTAGATGCGGACACACTCCCCCGTGAGGCTCGTGACAAACACGTCTGGCCCCTGCTGGTCGTGGATAACCCCCCGAAAGATCGTGGGCACCTTGAGCCGGCCTTTGTCGTCAATCCTGGCCGGAGCGCTGCCCCGTAAGCCCTTTTTCTCCACTTATCTCCACAAAAATCCACTCGGATAGTAAGGCGGAGGGGAAATGATGTCAACGGCAAACTCCTCAGCAGACATGAGTTACGCCAAATTTTCGCCATGTTTTCGACCCTAAGGATCTTGGGGATCTGCCCTCTTTGTGCCCTCTTTGGGGTCAGACCCCGGGTCTGACCCCAGCTCTGACCCCGTGCTAGGCTGGAAAACTCATGCTTCACGCGGCTCTGATCGGCCTTCCCTCCAGCGGCAAGACCACCCTCTTCCAGCTCATGACCAGCGCCCGGGAGGCGCCCCGAGGCAAGGGCGACGTGAACATCGGGATTTCGCGGGTACCTGACGGGCGGCTCGACATCCTCACGGCGATGTACAACCCGAAGAAGCGGGTGCCCGCCACGGTCGAGTTCACCGACATCATCGGCCCGGCCAAGAGCGGCGCGCAGGCACTCGTCGACGTCGTCGGCTACAAGAACGCCGACGCGCTCGTGCATGTCGTGCGCGCCTTCCGGGACGCGGCGGTCCCGCACGCCTCGGGATCCATCGACCCGGCGCGAGACGCGCAGGCGATGGAGGACGAGCTCATCCTGGCGGACCTCGGCGTCGTAGAGCGGCGGCTCGAGCGCATCGAGAAGGATCTGAAAAAGGCACGCGTGGCCGATCTGGAGAAAGAGCGCGATCTGATCCAGCGATGCCAGGTGGCACTCGAAGAGGGCAAACCGCTGCGCGCGCTTCAACTGAGCGGCGAGGATCTCAAGCGATTGAGCGGCTTCCAGTTTCTCTCGGCCAAGCCATTGCTCCTCGTGATCAATCTCGACGAGTCCGACCTCGCAGAGGGAGGCGCCGACATTCAGACCGCGGCCGCCAAAGCCGGGCTCACAGCTTTTCTCGCCAACGCCGCGACCAAGGCCGTCGCACTCTGCGCGAAGATCGAGCTCGAGATCTCGCAGCTCGAAGGCGACGATGCGAAAGCCTTCCTGTCCGATCTCGGACTGAGCGAATCAGGACTGGACCGCGTGATTCGCACGACCTACGAGCTGCTCGGCTACATGTCGTTCTTCACGGTCGGCGAAGACGAGTGCCGCGCATGGTCGATCGCTCGCGGCAGGTCGGCGCAGGTCGCCGCCGGAGAAATCCACAGCGACATTCAGCGGGGCTTCATCCGCGCCGAGGTCGTCGCCTACGCCGCGCTCACCTCTCGCGGCTCGATGGCGGCGTGCCGCGACCACGGCGAGGTCCGGCTCGAAGGCAAGGAATACGTGGTTCAGGACGGCGATATCATCAATTTCAGATTCGCCACCTAGACAAGTCATGTAGTGCAAGATTCAAGATGCAAAATGCAACAGCAAGAATGGTCCGCTTGCCTTTTTGAATTTTGACTTTTGAGCGGGCACCAGGTTGAACTCGTCGGCCTGCCGTTCCGTGCACACCCGACGGCGTGCCGGCCGAGGGCCTGTACCAGCCGCCGCCGCACGCCGATCGGCTGCCTCCCGGGCCCTACGGCGACTGTGTGCTCGTCGTCGGGCGACTGGAAACCGTGAAGCGAGCCGACATGGCCATCGCTGCGCTGGCGCACGTCCCGGCTCCGATGCGGCTCATCATCGCCGGCGACGGTTCCCAGCGTGCCGCGGCTGAACGGGCCGCCGTAGAATGCGGCGTGCGCGATCGCATCGTCTTCGCAGGTACCGTCGTCGGCGAGGAGCTGGTCAATCTGTACGCCGGCGCGCTCGCCGTCTCGACGCTGGCCGCCGACCGCGCGCTCGCGGCGCGACTCGGCGACGCCGGCCGTACACGTGCGCTTGAGATCACCTGGGACGGCGTGGTGGAGCGGCGGCTTGGCTGATCCAGCGACCGTGTCGATCGTGATTCCCGCGCTGAACGAAGAGGACGCCATCGGCGACGTGGTCGCGGGCCTTCGCGCCGACGCCCCGTGGCGCGAGATTATCGTTGTGGACGACGGCTCGAGCGATGCCACCGCGGCGCGGGCGGCTCAGGCCGGGGCCGATGTCGTCCGCCACCCGTACACCAAGGGCAACGGCGCGGCGGTGAAGACCGGCATCCGCCGGGCGCAGGGAGACTTCGTCCTCATCATCGACGCGGATGGACAGCATCAGCCTGCCGACGCCCGTCGTCTCGTCGCGCGCCTCGGAGAATATGACCTGGTGATCGGTGCCCGGGCGACGGCGACGCAGGCCACTCAGGCGCGGCGCGTCGGCAACGCCCTGCTGAACGGGCTCGCCGGCTATCTGACCGGACGCGCGATCCCCGACCTGACATCCGGGTTTCGCGGCGCGCGGCGCGAATGCCTGCGCGAATTCCTGCACATGCTGCCCAACGGATTCTCGACGCCGACGACGACCACGCTGGCGTTCATCAAGGCTGGCTACAACGTGACGTTCGAGCACGTCGAGGCGCGCGTGCGCGTCGGGCAGTCGAAGATTCGCTTCGCGCACGACGGCGCCAGGTTCCTGCTGATCCTGCTGAAGGTCATCACCATCTTCAGCCCGCTTCGAGTCTTCGTGCCGATCAGTGCGGCGTCGGTTCTGCTCGGCACCGGGTACGGTCTCCTGAACTTCGCTCTCTACGGACGGATTCCCAACGGCGCGGTGATCCTGATTCTGTTCGCGGTGATCGTGTTCCTGGTCGGGCTCGTCTCGGAGCAGATCTCATCGCTCCGCTTCGACGGCCCGTCGCGCCCGTAGCCCGTCGTGCCGATGCGGCCGGTCGTCATCATTCCCACCTACAACGAGCGAGACAACCTGAGCCCGCTCGTCTCGGCGCTGATGCGCATCGACGGGCTGAACGTCGTCATCGTCGATGACAACTCGCCGGACGGCACAGGGAACGAGGCGGACCGATTGGCGGCGGCCAGCGGCGGCCGTGTCTCGGCGCTCCACCGGCGGGGCATCCGGGGCCTCGGGCGCTCGTACATCGACGCCATGTCCGCCGTTCTGCGATCGGATGCCACGCACATCTGCCAGATGGACGCCGACTTCTCGCACGACCCCGCGGAGCTGCCGCGCCTGCTCGAGGCCGGCGCCACCGCCGACCTCGTGATCGGATCGCGGTACATCGCGGGCGGCCGGCTCCAGAACTGGCCCGTGCATCGCGTCTTACTGAGCAGGTTTGCCAACTGGTACGTGCGCGGCATCACGAGACTGCCGGTCCGCGACTGCACCAGCGGATTCCGCTGCTGGCGGCGCGACCTGCTCGCACGCCTGCCCCTCGATCGCATCGTGTCCGACGGCTACGCCTTCCTGGTGGAAATGGCGTGGGAAGCACGGGCCGCGGGGGGCCGGATTGTCGAAGTGCCCATCACCTTCGTCGAGCGGCGACAGGGCCAGTCGAAGATGTCCGGCCGGGTCATCGGCGAGTCGGTGCTGCTGCCGTGGCGTCTCGCCGCGAGGCCGTGGCCGCGGCGATAGGTGATACTTTCTCCTCGCGTGCCGAACCCCTCCATCTCGGCGTTCTTCCCTTGCTACAACGACGCGCAGACGATTGCCGACCTCGTGCTCCGTGCGGACGAGGAGCTGCGCCGGCTGACCGAGGACTACGAAATCATCGTCGTGAACGATGGCTCTCGCGACGAGAGCGCCGCGGTTCTCCAGTCGCTGCTGACCCGTGTGGAGCGCCTGCGGATCGTCACTCATGAGAAGAACCGGGGTTACGGGGCCGCGCTGCGCAGCGGGTTCGCGCACGCCACCAAGGATCTCGTCTTCTACACCGACGGCGACGGGCAGTACGACGTCAGCGAGATCCCGATCCTGCTGATGCTGCTGACGAGCGACACGCACTTCGTCAACGGCATGAAGATGACGCGGCACGATCCAGCGTACCGCGTGCACATCGGCAACGTGCATCGCTTCGTCACGAGATGGATGTTCTGGCTGCCGATCACCGACGTGGACTGCGACTTCCGGCTGGTTCGCCGCGCGATCCTCGACACGATCACGCTGCACAGCAACAGCGGGTCGATCTGCGTCGAGCTGGTGAAGCAGTCGCAGCGGGCAGGCGCGCAGTTCCGTGAGGTCTCCGTCCACCACTATGCCCGGCGGTCGGGGGTCTCGGAGTTCTTCACGCTGCGGCGAATCCTCCACACCTACGCCGATCTGGCCCGCATGTGGGTCGAGCTCATGGTGGCCCCCAGGTTCCGGGGCTGACGCCTCTGGTAGAATCCCCGGCGTGAGCAGGCCTCCCGACCTCGGCGCAGAGGACCTCCGCGCGTTCTATCGCGACCGTCGGGTGATGATCACTGGCGGGCTCGGCTTCATCGGCAGCAACCTCGCCCACCAGCTCGCTTCGTTCGGCGCACGAGTGCTCCTCGTCGACTCGCTGATCTCCGAATACGGCGGCAACCTGTTCAACATCCGCGGGATCGAGGACCGCGTGTCGGTGAACATCGCCGACATCCGCCAGCAGAGCACGATGAACTACCTGGTGCGCGATCGCGATGTGATCTTCAACCTGGCCGGGCAGGTGAGTCACATCGACAGCATGCAGGACCCTCACACCGACCTCGATATCAACTGCCGCAGCCAGCTCTCGTTGCTCGAGGCGTGCCGGCAGTACAACCCGGGCGTGAAGGTGGTGTTCGCGGGCACGCGCCAGGTGTACGGCCGCCCCGACTCGCTGCCGGTCTCCGAGTCACACCTGGTGCGACCGACGGATGTCAACGGCATCAACAAGGCCGCCGGTGAGAACTATCATCTGGTCTACAACAACGTCTTCGGGGTCCGCGCCTGCTCGCTGCGGCTCACCAACGTGTACGGGCCGCGCCAGCTGCTGAAGCACAATCGCCAGGGCTTCATCGCCTGGTTCATCCGTCAGGTCGTGGAAGACCGCGAGATACAGCTCTATGGCGACGGCAGCCAGCTTCGCGACTTCGTCTTCGTGGACGATGCGGCCGACGCGTTTCTGCGGGCCGGCGCCAGCGACGCGTGCAACGGTCAGGTGTTCAACGTCGGCGGGACCGAGCCGATGTCGCTCCGCGCGTTCGTCGATCTGCTGATCGAGGTCGCCGGATCCGGCCGCTATCGCGTCGTCGAGTGGCCTCCCGAGAAGAAGGCGATCGACATCGGCGACTTCCACGCCGACTCCTCCCTCATCCGTCGAACCCTCGGCTGGCAGCCGGTGGTGCCGCTGCGCGAAGGGCTCACACGCACCATCGAGTTCTACCGCGCCCATCTGCAGCACTACGTGACGACGGCCTCGCACGTCGCCGCACTGTGAGCGCTTCCGCGCCGATCCCTTTCATCGACCTCCGTCCGGGCGACGATGCTGCCGCCGTCCGTCACGCGATCGATCGCGTGGTCGCCAGCGGCTGGTTCGTTCTGGGGCCTGAAGTCGAACGGTTCGAAGCCGCGTTTGCCGCCGCCTGCGCGGCGCCCTCGGCGATTGGCGTCGCCAGCGGCACCGATGCGATCTCGCTGGCGCTGCGAGCGCTCGACATCGGCGCCGGCGACGAGGTGATCGTTCCGGCGATGACGGCGGCCTACACGGGTCTGGCGGTGATCGCCACCGGAGCCAGACCGGTCATCGTGGACGTCGAGCGCGACACGCTGACGATCGACCCGGCGGCCTGCGCCGCGGCGGTCACGTCGCGCACGCGCGCGATCGTACCGGTGCATCTCTACGGTCAGCCCGCCAACATGGCTGCCGTACGCCTGGTGGCCGAACGGCACTCGCTGGCCATCGTCGAGGACTGCTGTCAGGCGCACCTGGCCACCGAGACTGGTGTCCCGGTGGGTACTCGATCGGATGCGGCGGCCTTCAGCTTCTATCCGACGAAGAACCTCGGGGCTCTCGGCGATGGCGGCGCCGTCATCACCGGTACTGCCTCCCTCGCCGATCGGATTCGCCGGCTTCGAAACGGCGGGATGTCGCGCCGCTATTACCACGCCGAAGCCGGCGTGAACAGCCGGCTGGATGAATTGCAGGCAGCGGTGCTGGCGGCACGGCTGCCTCGACTGGCCGAGTGGACGGCTCGGCGCCGGACCCTGGCCGCGATCTATCGGCACGAGCTTCCGCCGTGGATCTCACCGGTTCGCGAGCGGGACCCTGGACACGTGTACCATCTGTTCGCGGTACGTGTGCCCGACCGCGACGTGCTGCGGTCGCATCTCGACGCGGCCGGTATCGAAACGCTGATTCACTACCCGTTTGCGCTGACCGAGCAGCCGGCGTTCTCGCCGTTCGGTTCAGGCGCGTGCCCCGTCGCGGAAGCGGCTGCGCGTGACGTGCTGTCGCTGCCGCTCTACCCTCGACTCACGGACCAGGACGCGATCCGCGTCGCGCGTGAGGTCGAGGCCTGTTGGAAAGGACAAAGACCGGCGTGAAAGCCCTGATCACTGGCGGCGCGGGCTTCATCGGCTCCCACCTCGCCGAACGTCTGCTGCACGACGGCCATGAAGTCGCGGTGCTCGATGATCTCTCGACGGGGTCCATCGACAACATCAGTCACTTGAAAGGCACAGCGGGCTTCTCATACGTCATCGACTCGGTGACCAACGAATCGCTGCTGGCCGAGATGATCGACCGCAGCGACGTCGTGTTTCACCTCGCGGCGGCGGTCGGCGTCAAGCTGATCGTCGAGCAGCCGGTGCGCACCATCGAGACCAACGTGCACGGCACCGAGGTGGTGCTGAAGCACGCGAACAAGAAGAAGAAGCTGGTGTTCATCGCCTCGACGTCGGAGGTCTACGGCAAGAGCACCGACGTGCCCTTCCGCGAGGGCGCGGAGCACGTCCTCGGCGCCACCACCAAACACCGGTGGGCCTACGCCTGCAGCAAGCTGATCGACGAGTTCCTCGCGCTCGCCTACTGGAAGGAGCGCAAGCTGCCGGTCGTCATCGTTCGGTTCTTCAACACCGTGGGTCCGCGTCAGACCGGACAGTACGGGATGGTGCTGCCGACTTTCGTGCGGCAGGCCCTCGCCGGTCAGCCCATCACCGTGTTCGGCGACGGGAAGCAGACGCGCAGCTTCACCTACGTCGGAGACGTGGTCGATGCGCTCATCAAGCTGATGCACGAGCCGCGCGCGATTGGCGAGGTGTTCAATGTCGGCAACACCGGCGAAGTCTCCATACGCGCCCTGGCCGAACGGGTGAAGACGCTGGCCGGCAGCGACTCGCCGATCCACTGCGTGCCCTACGATGAGGCCTATGAGGCCGGGTTCGAGGACATGCCGAGGCGTGTGCCCGACATCTCCAAGATCCGTGCGCTCGTCGGATACGAGCCGAAGCTCGAGCTGGATGCGATCATCATGACGGTGATCGAGCACGTGAGGCAGAAGTAGCTCGGCTACCGGCTACCGGCCACCGGCTATACTGTCCGAGTGAGGCCTGTGATGACGACTCAACGGTTCTTCGCGCTCGTCGCCGTTTTGCTCATCGGCGCCAGCTCGGCTGGTGCGCAGACAGTCGCGCTCACGTTCCAGAACGGTCGCGTGCGCTTGACCGCGGAGAACGCCTCGGTCGCACAGATTCTCGCCGAGTGGGCGCGGCGCGGGCACACGACCATCGTCAACGGTGAGCGCGTGCCCGGCCCGCCGGTGACCCTCGAGTTGAACGATGTGTCCGAGGCGCAAGCGCTCGACGTCCTGCTTCGCAGCGCGAGCGGGTACCTGGTGGCGGCGCGCGAGACCGCGCTTGCGGATGCATCTGCGTTCGACCGCGTTTTCATCCTGCCCACCAGCTCGCAGCCGACGAGCTCCACGGCGTTGCCTCCGCCAGTGGCGTCGTCGCGACCCATTGACGAACTCGACGAGGAAGACGACCCCGGACAGCCCGTGCCCGGCATTCGAGTCGGTGCACAGCCAGGCGCCCGGCTGCCACGCGAGCCTGGCGCGGCAGGTGTGAACGGCCGGCCCCCGCAGCCGTTCACCGAACTCGACGAGCCCGATCAACCGGAGAACACTCCCGCACCTGCGCCGGGCAACCCCTTCATCGGCGTCGCCCCAGGCACATCGCGCCCCGGCGTGATCTCGCCCGGTCCGCCGGCCACACGACCTCGCGAGCCGTAAACGCCGGGCGTCGTTCCCGTACAATGGACGCAGCCCTCGTGCGTCCACATGTCTGACATCGATCGATTCCGGCCCGAGGATCGCCGCGGCGTGGACACGCTGTATCGGCGTACGCACGGCGCCGATGCCGCGGAAGCCAACCGCTTCCGCTGGGACTGGCGGCACCGCCGCAATCCCCACAACACCACCGGCCAGCCGGGCATCTGGGTGGTACGCGAAGGTCCGACGATTGTCGGGCACTACCAGACGCTGCCGGTTCGACTGTCGCTGAAAGGCCTCGAGGTCGACGGCGCGTGGGGCACCGACGCGATGATCGTGCCCGAGCGCGATCGGCAGGGTCTCGACGAAGCGCTCGTGCGCACATGGGATCGCAACAGCGGCGCGGTACTCGCCATCGGCCTCTCCGACCAGTCGCGCCAGCTGCTCGACCGGCTCCACTGGCCCGAATCGCACATCGTGCCGAGCCTCGTGAAGCCGCTCACGCGGCGCGCCGTTCGCCTGCCGCATCTGCCGGTGTCGTTCAACCGCCTGATCTCCGCGGTGACGCACCCGGTGGTGCAGATCGTGGCGCGCTCCCGGCCGCTGCGCGCCGAGTGCGAGCCGATCCGCCGGTTCGATCACTCCTTCACGACGCTGTGGGAGCGGCTCGCACCGAAGTTCGACCTTGCCGTGCGCCGTGATTCCCCGTATTTGAACTGGCGCTACATCGAGCCGCCGCACGTCCGCTACTCGGTGGTGGCGCTCAAGCGGCAAGGCGTCGTGCACGGCTATGCCGTGTACCGCCATCGACACGAACCGCTCGGCCGGGTCACCATGCTCGTCGACTTTCTCGTCGATCCGGACGACGTGTCCGGTCTCAAGACGCTGCTGCGGTGGGTGGATCGCGCCGCCCGGGCGGAGGATTCGGACAAGGTCCGCTGCTCGGTGATGCACGGAGTGTTTCGTCGCGTGCTGCGCCGGAACGGGTATTTCAACGTGAAGTCGACGCTCGATGTGTGCGTGAAGGTCAACGCCGTCCAGGTGCCCAAGGGCTTCTACGACGAGACCGACGGCTGGCACATCACCAGCGGAGACTCGGATCAGGATCACTAAATGAGCCTCAACGACAAAGTCAGCGCGGAGATCACGGCGGCCATGAAGGCCAAGGACGCGACGAAGCTCTCAGCGCTCCGGATGCTCAAGGCCGCGATCATGAACAAGGGCGTGGAGAAGGGACGCGACCTCGAGGACGCCGAGGTGCTGCAGGTCGTGTCGGCGCTCGTGAAGCAGCGCCGCGATTCGATCGACCAGTTCGGGAAGGCCGGCCGGGCCGATCTCGTTCAGAAAGAGGCCGGCGACCTTGCCGTGCTCGAAGCCTATCTGCCGCCGGCGGCCAGTGCCGAAGAGATCGACGCCGCGGTCAGCGCCGCCATCGCCGAGACCGGCGCTTCGTCGGCGAAAGACATGGGCAAAGTGATGAAGGCCGTGATGCCGAAGCTCGCCGGCAAGAACGCCGACGGGAAGGCCGTCAACGACGCGGTTCGCCGCACGCTTGGCGCCTGAGCCGACGCGTCCCCCGAGACTCGCGCGATCGGCCGCCGCGGCCGGTGTGGCCACCATGACGAGCCGGATCCTCGGGCTCGTCAGAGATCAGGTGATTGCCGCGATCTTCGGCGCCGGCGCCGCCACCGACGCGTACTACGTCGCCTTCCGCATTCCCAACCTGCTCCGGGATCTCTTCGCCGAAGGCGCCATGAGCGCCGCGTTCATCCCGACCTTCACCAAACACCTCACCTCGTCGGGCAAGGACTCGGCGTGGCGGCTCGCCAACAACGTCATCAACGCGCTCGCGGTCATCACCGGCGTATTCGTCGTGCTCGGCATCGTCTTCGCGGAGCCGCTCGTGCGGCTCATGACGGACAACGAGTTCACGAGCGACCCGACGAAACTGGCGCTCACCGTGCAGATGGCGCGCGTGATGCTGCCGACGCTCACGTTCATCGCCCTGGCCGCCGCGCTGATGGGGATGCTGAACTCCCTCCACCACTTCTTCATCCCGGCGCTCTCGCCGGCGATGTTCAACGTGGTGACGATCGCGGCGGCCTTCGTGGTCGTGCCGTTCATGCCGGCGTTCGGCATCGCGCCGATTGTCGCGATCGCGGCCAGTACGACCGTCGGCGGGCTGGCGCAACTCGCGCTGCAGTGGCCGACGCTGCGATCCGAGGGATTCCGGTATCGGCCGGCGCTCGACTGGAAGGATGAGGGACTCCGCCGCGTGCTGCTGCTGATGGGGCCGGGGACGATCGGACTCGCGGCCACCCAGGTCAACGTGCTCGTCAACACGGCGCTGGCCACCGGTCAGGAGACCGGCGCGGTGACGTGGCTGAATCAGGCGTTCCGGCTGATGTACCTGCCGATCGGCCTCTTCGGGGTGTCGATCGCCACCGCCACGCTGCCGGCCGTGTCCCGCCACATCGCGCAGAACGATCGAACGGCGGTCCGCAATACCGTGGTCGACGGAATGTCGCTGATGCTGATGATGAACATCCCGGCCACGGTGGGCTTGTTCCTGCTGAGCGTCCCGATCGTCAGCCTGCTCTTCGAGCACGGCAAGTTCACCGCCGCCGACACGCTGGCCACGGCGGCCGCACTGCAGTACTACGCGCTCGGGCTCGTCGGCTACTCGGTCGTCCGCATCGCGTCACCGACGTTCTACGCGCTCGGACGCAATCGCACGCCGGTCGTGGTCAGCGTCGTCACGGTGCTGGTGAATGCCGCGCTCAACATCGCGCTGGTGCGCGTGCTCGGGTTCCGTGGTCTTGCGCTCGGCACGTCCATCGCCGCGCTCTTCAATGCCGTGCTCCTGTTGTATCTGCTTCGCGGCGAGGTGGGCGGGCTGAACGGCACGCGGCTGCTGGCTTCGGTGTCGCGCATCGTCGTCGCCTCGGCGGCGATGGGCGTCGCCGCGTGGGCCTCATCCAGCGCGCTCGAGTCGTGGGTTCCTGGCCAGGCCGTCGTCATGCAGATCGTTCGCCTGGCCGGCTCGATCGGCTTCTCCATCGCGGTACTTGCCGGCGCCGCCTGGTTGCTGCGGATCCGCGAGTTCAAGGAGGGCGTCGCCCTCGTCGCACGACGCTTCAAACGCACCACGCGATGAGTCGACCTTTCGGGCTCCACCGCACCGTCCTGCTGATGGCCGGCACGCACTTTCTCGTGGACGGGTACGGCAACATCCTCGCGCCGCTGCTGCCGCTGCTCATCACGAATCTCCATTTGTCGCTGGCCGCGGCTGGCACGCTGCAGATGTGCTTCCAGCTGGCGAACTCCGTATCCCAGCTCGGCTTCGGCCACATCGCCGATCGGTGGCGGCCGAGAGTCCTCCTGCTCGCGGGTCCGGTTCTGTGCGTCATCGTGCTGCCGTTGATTGGTCTCGCGCCGAGTGCGGTGACGCTGGCGCTGGTCCTCATCGTCGGAGGTCTGGGCGGTGCGGCGTTCCATCCACCCGCCGCGGCGCTCGTGCACCGCTACTCAGGGACTCAGCGGGGGCTGGCCATGTCGTTCCACATCACCAGCGGAACACTGGGCCAGGCGATCGCACCGCTCGCCTTCGCGCCGTTCGTGCAGATATATGGACTCAGCGCGACGCCGTATCTCATGGTGCCCGTGCTGGCGGTCATGGTCGTCCTGCTGCGCCGGATGCCATCGGTCGACCGCCTCCAGGAGCGGCACGAGGCCAGCGGCCTCAGCGCGCTCCGTCCCTATGCGCGCCCGTTGACGCTGCTCTACTTCATCGTCGTGCTGCGGACGTTGACGGCGATGAGCTTCTCCACGTTCGTCCCGGTCATGTTGACCAGACGCGGCCTGACGCTGGCCCAGGCCGGCACCGCGGTGTCCGTCTATCTCTTCGCCGTCGGTCTTGGCGGATTCTTCGGCGGTCCGTCGGCCGACAGGTTCGGACCGAGGCGCGTCATCATCCTGTCACTCGTGTCCTGCGTGCCCTTTCTGGCGCTTGCGCCGCTGCTTTCGGGCTGGTTGTTCGTCGTGGTGCTGGCCATTGGGGGATTCCTGCTCCAGTCCACGCTGCCGGTGAACGTCACATTCGGCCAGACGCTTGCCCCGATCAGCGCGGCCACCGTGTCGTCGCTGATGATGGGGTTCGCATGGGGCATGGGCGGCCTCATCGTGCCGTTTGTCGGCATGCTGGCCGACCGCATCGGCATCGATCGCAGCCTGACGATGATGTCATTGGTGCCGCTCGCGGCCGCTCTCCTGGCCCTGCCGCTTCCGTCGGGGACGGGCGCCACCGCGGCCGGCGGCGCCGCTCACCTCGCGACCGTCGAAAGCACTTCCGTGGATGTTGCCGACTAGGCATCAGTTGGCACAGACTGGTGTGATGCGAGGCCGGTATCCAGGACCGACGGGCGTTTCGTACTCATTCGGTCCGGGCCCACTAACGCCCGCGGTCAAGGCCCTCCTCATCGCGAACGTGGCGGCGTTCGTCCTCACCTACTTCTCCCCCATCCTGCAAACACAGTTCGGGCTGCAGCCGGAGGCGCTGATCGAGAAGTTCGCCGTGTGGCAGCTCGTCACCTACATGTTCGTGCACGGGAACCCCACGCACCTGCTGTTCAACATGCTCATGCTGTGGATGATCGGGGTCGAGCTGGAGCGCACGTGGGGCACCACCTTCTTCACGAAGTTCTATGCCGCGTGTGGGATTGGCGCGGGCCTCACACAGGTGGTGCTGGGCCTGTTGCCGCTGCCATTCGCCGGCCAGTTTTATTACGTGTCGACCATCGGAGCGTCCGGCGCCATTTACGGCCTGCTGCTGGCGTACGCCTTGTATTTCCCGACCCGCCCAATCCTGATGTTCTTCGTCTTTCCGGTGCCGGCGAAGTACTTCGTCATGATTCTCGGCGGCTTCTCGCTGCTGTTCTCGCTGAGCGGCGAAGGCGGAGGCGTGGCGCACACGGCGCACCTCGGCGGCCTGGTCACGGGCTATCTCTACCTGCGCGGCAAACGGATCAACCTGTTCTCCGAGATCCAGTACCGCTATCTGAAGTGGCGCATCAACCGCATGCGACGCAAGTTCGATGTGTATTCGGGCGGCCGCCGAGACGACGTCAATCGGCGGGTCCACTGAGTGCCGGCACTTCTGCACCGCTGGGATGAGATCGCGCTCGAGAAGGTCACCGAGATGATCTCGCGGAAGATCGTCGCCGGCGACCGCGAGATGCTCGCGCAAACGTATCTGAAGCGCGGCGCCCTCGTGCCGATGCACACGCACGAGAGTGAACAGATGACCTACGTGCTCCAGGGGGCCCTTCGCTTTCTGGTGGAGGGCGAAGAGATCATCGTGAGGGAAGGCGAGGTTCTGCATATTCCATCAGGGACGCCGCATCAGGCCGAAGCGCTCGAAGACACGTTTGAGCTTGACGTCTTCAGCCCGATTCGCGCCGATTGGCTGGACGTGGAACCGCAATGACCGAAGACCGGAGACACGGTCCGGGGTTAGTGAGATAATTTCGATCGATGAAGGGTTCGGGCCTGGCCAACGGCGCGGACACTCGCGCCTCCGGAGCCAAGGCGCGCAGCCGCGATCATGAAGGGCTGACGCGCGACGAGCTGCTCGGAGCCTATAGACTCATGCTCCTGTCGCGGAAGATCGACGACAAGGAGATCCTCCTCAAGAGCCAGCAGAAGACGTTCTTCCAGATCAGCGGAGCGGGCCACGAGGCGATCCTCGTCGCCGCCGGGCTTCAGCTGCGCCCGGGCGAGGATTGGCTGTTTCCTTACTACCGCGATCGCGCGCTCTGCCTGACCGTTGGTGTCACGCCGCTCGACATGTTCCTCGCAGCGGTGGGCTCCAAGGACGACCCGGCCAACGGCGGACGGCAGATGCCGTCGCACTGGGGTCATCAGCGCTTCAACATCCCATCGAAGAGCAGCTGCGTGGGAACCCAGTGCCTGCACGGCGTTGGCTGCGCTGAAGCGGGAATGATCTACGAGCGCGTCACGGCCATCGAAGGTCGCGAGACGCGCTATCGGCCGGACGAAGTCACCTATGTCTCAATCGGGGAGGGCGGGACGAGCGAAGGTGAATTCTGGGAATCACTGAACACCGCCTGCACGCGGAAGCTGCCACTCGTCTACCTCGTCGAAGACAACGGCTACGCGATCTCCGTTCCGGTGGAAGTTCAGACGCCCGGCGGCGACATCACCCGCCTGGTTGAGGGATTCCCGGGCCTCCGCGTGTTCCGCTGCGATGGCACCGACTTCCTCGCCAGCTATCGCACGATGCGCGACGCCGTCTCGCACGCACGCGGGCGAAACGGCCCGGTGCTGGTGCATGCCACCGTCATCCGCCCGTACTCGCACTCGCACACCGACGATGAGCGGCTGTACAAGACGGCAGGCGAGCGCGAGGCAGAAGCCCGCCGCGATCCGTTGCGACGGATGCAGCAGTTCCTCAAGACGGAGGGCTTCGCGTCTGACCAGGATCTCGCGGACATCCTCGCGTCGGTCGAGCGGGACGTGAACCAGGCCGCGGACGAAGCGCTCCGGGCGCCCAAACCCGACCCCGCCACAGCGACCGATTTCGTCTTCTCTCCAGACGTCGATCCCACGTCCTCCGACTTCGCCACTGAGCCTCGGACCGACGGCAAGCCCGACACGATGGTCGGCGCCATCAACGCCACGCTGAAGGACGAGATGGCCCACGATCCACGCATCGTGGTCTTCGGCCAGGACGTGGCGGACGCCAGCCGCGAAGAGGCGCTTCCCTCCGTCGCCGGCAAGGGTGGCGTGTTCAAGGCGACGCACGGGCTGCAACGGCTGTACGGCAGCACCCGCGTGTTCAACTCTCCGCTCGCGGAGGCGAACATCGTGGGCCGGGCGGTCGGCATGGCCCTGCGCGGCCTCAAGCCGGTCGTCGAGATCCAGTTCTTCGACTACATCTGGCCGGCGTTCATGCAGATTCGCGACGAGCTGTCGATGATGCGGTACCGCTCGAGCAACCACTGGTCGTGCCCGGTGGTGATCCGGGTGCCGATCGGCGGCTACCTTCGCGGCGGCGCGCCGTATCACAGCCAGTCCGCCGTCTCGATCTTCGCCCACACGCCAGGCCTGCGCATCGTGCTGCCGTCAAACGCTCAGGATGCGGCCGGACTGCTGCGTACGGCGATCCGATGCGACGACCCGGTGCTCTTCTGCGAACACAAGCATCTCTACCGGCAGACCTACAACAAGGCCCCGTACGCCGGACCGGACTTCATGATCCCGTTCGGGAAGGCATCGATCCCTCGCGACGGGACCGATCTCGTCGTCTTCACGTGGGGTGCGCTCGTGCAGCGGTCGCTGCTGGCGGCGCAGCAGGCCGAGCGCCACGGCATCAGCGTGGCCGTCGTCGACCTGCGGACGATCATCCCGTATGACTGGGAGACAATCGCGATCTACACGAAGAAGACCAGCCGCGTGATCGTGGCCCACGAAGATCAGCTGACAGCCGGGTTCGGCGCGGAGATCGCCGCGCGCGTCTCTCAGGACCTCTTCGAGTATCTCGATGCACCGGTCACGCGCGTGGCAGCGCTGGACTGCCCCGTCGCGTACGCGCCGGATCTCGAGGAACGGATTCTCCCGAACTCGGCCGACGTGCTGAAGGCGATCAGGGCGCTCGCGGCGTACTAGCTGATAGCACGTAGCTGGTCGCCCGCGAGTGCACATGAAGACCGCCGAACGGCGCCACCGCCCCCTGGCCATCATCAGCCTTCTGCTCGCGAGCATCGTCGCGGTCGCGCGCCCGGACGCCGCGCTGAGGGTCGAGGTTCTCCGCTCGGTGGGCGGCCTGCCCCCGCACATCGTCGGCTCCTACGAAGAGCCGATCGACTTTCAACAGGCATCCGACGGCTCCTACTTCGTGTTCGATCGGCGGGGGCACACCGTGCACGTCGTCGATGCGGGGCGGACGACATCGCGCAAGGCGCTGGAGATCGGACAGGAAGACGGACGCGTGATTCAGCCGACCGGCTTCGACATCGCATCGGATGGCCGATTCGTCGTCGCCGATGTCCCCAGGGCCCAGCAGCGCGTGCAGACGTTCGATCCCACGGGGAAGCTGCTGACAGGGTTCTTCCTGCCCGGACCGCCGGCCGCGCGGATCATCCTCGGCAGCCTGATGTTGAACGGCGCCGGCTCGGTGCAGCACACCGGTGAGTCACTGCTCATCAGCCATCCGGAGGCCGGCGCGCTGTTCACGGAGTACTCGCCCGGCGGCTATGCCAGGCGCAGCATCGGCCGGTTGCGACCGACCGACTTCGAGGACGATCGGGATCTTCGCATCGCGATGAACGCGGGGCTGCCCCTCGTGGACCCGACCGGTGGCTTCTACTACGTCTTCATCACGGGGCGTCCCATCTTCCGCAAGTACAGCGACGCGGGCGTGTTGCTGTTCGAGCGGCACATCGAGGGCCGTGAGCTCGATGGCTATCTCGATGCCCAGCCGACGCGCTGGCCCCGCCGTCGCGTGCAGGACCGCGAGGTCCCGTTCGTCACGCCGGTCGTTCGGGCCGCCGAGGTGAACGCACAAGGGGAGCTGTGGATCTCCCTTGCGGCGCCTTACACCTACGTCTACAACACCGACGGCGACAAGGTGCGCACGGTGCAGTTCAGCGCCGCAGGCATCATCAGCCCGCAGAGCCTGGCCTTCGGACGCGGCGGCCGCGTGCTTGTCACACCGGGGTGCTACGAGTTCGAGCCCCGCTGACGCGGGCCACGAAGGCACGAAGATCAGCCACAAAGAACGCAAAGAAGACAGAGCTGGATTGGCCACGAAGACACGGAGGACACAGAGGCTGTGTTCAAAAGCATGTATATCCCCCAACACTTCCGCGAGTCTGACAAAGAGACGTTGCTGGAGTTCATGCGCACCTACGATTTCGCGACGGTCGTCAGTGCATCTGCTGCAGGCCTGGTCACGAGCCACGTCCCGGTGCTCGTGCGGCCCTCCGGCGCGGGCTGCGTGATCGTGGGACATCTGGCGCGGGCGAACGACCATTGGCGACTGATGGATGGTGCGACTCCGGCGCTCGTCGTCTTTCATGGTCCTCACGGTTATATCTCGCCGACCTGGTACGAGCCGACGGCCCCCGCGGTTCCCACGTGGAACTACGGTGTCGTTCACGCACACGGAGTCCCGAAGGCGAATGGGGACGATGGGTTCGTGCGCGACGTGCTGGAAGAGCTCGTGAGTCGGTACGAGGGAAATCGCTCTGGAGGATGGCGCCCGAAGAGTCTGCCAAGTGATTTCTACGACCGGATGGTCGGTGCGATCGTGGCCTTTGAGATGACGGCCACGAAATTGGAGGGAAAGTTCAAGCTCGGGCAGAACCGATCGGTCGAAGATCGTCGACGAACGATCGCTGCGCTCGAGAACGAAGGGTCGGAGGGCCAGTCGCTCGCCGAGTTCATGCGTCGGCGCGCGGGCGTGTAGACCTCCGTCTGGCTGAGAGAACGCCATCCTCGATTTCCACGAGCGCTGGTGTGGCCTACCGCGCCTTGTGCTCGATCAGCTCGATCGCGTTGCCGGCGTTGTCGCTGATGAATGCAAACGCCGTGGTGGGGTTGTCGCGCATCTCGAACGCCATCTTCACGCCTTTGGTTTTCAGCTCCGCGAGGACGGCGGGCAGATTCTTCACTTCGAAGCCGAAGTGCTTCACGCCGTGCGTGCGGAAATCTTCTGACGGGTTCTTCCTCGACTCCGGCAAGGGGGCGGCGTCCGGCAACTGGAACAGCTCGATGGTGATGTTGCCACGCCGAAGATCCGCGACCTGCTGGCGGGCGCCGGGCTGGCCGCTACGCACGGTGCCCTTGAAGCCGAGCATCTTTTCGTACCAGGCGATCGTTTCGGCGATATTCGGCACGCTCAGTGCGACGTGATCCCAGGCGATGTCGAAGCCGACGGCATCGCCGGTGCGCGCGTCGGCCGTCTGTTTCGTGAGCTCCTTCTCGAACGCCTGTTCCCGCTCCTCGACGTACGCTTTGTATCCCGCGGGATCGATGAACGGGTTGGTGCTGCCGCCCATCTTCGGCAGCTTGTCCTTGAGATTGAAGTACGCGCCGTGCGCCCCCAGGAAGAGATCGACCGGCAGCGTCTTGAGGAGGGCGAAGGTCTTCACGTAGTCGCCGGCGATCTGCGGATAGCTCCTGTTGTTCACGAGGACGTAGCCCGCGTTCACGTTCGGGCTGCCGATGATGACGGCGTTCAACATGCGGCCACCCTCGGCCACTTGCATCGTCCATGTCGTGCAGCCGGGCGTGTGCCCCGGGGTGAGACGTGCCGCGAGCGTCGCTCCGCCAAGCTCGACCGTGTCGCGATCGTGCAGCACGCGATCGACTTTCGCGCCCGGCCGTCCCGGGGCCGTGCTCTCGACCTGGGCGACGTCGGCATCCATAACCATCAGCTTCGCGCCGGTGTCCGACTTGATGAGGCCGACGCCTTCGTCGTGATCGCCGTGTGCGTGACTGATCAGGACGATCTTGGTGTCCGCGTACTTGAAGCCGAGGCCTTCGATGCTCTTTCGAATCGCGGGCACGTCCTGCTTGAAGTCGCCGTTGATCAGGATGTTGCCCTGCGGTGTGGCGACGAGATAGACGGCGAGGTCCGCCGTGCCGACGTAATAGAGGTTGCCGGCAATCTTGAAGCCCGGGATGGCGCGGTGCCATTCGGGATTCGCCTGCGCGCGTGCGGCGACAGGAAGAAGAATGCCGAACGAGACCATGAACACGACGGCCCGGAGAACAGCGCGCATGCGAACCTCCTGAGTTCTTACGGTGGCCGCGGCATTGTAACTCCGGTCACTCGCTATCTACGCTTCACGCAGCACGATCGCAGGATCAAGACGTGCGGCACGCCGCGCCGGCAACCAGGCCGCCAGCAGACCCGCGGCCACCAGCACACCAGCCGCGGCCGCGAACGTCGCCGGGTCGCGGGCCTCCACATGAAACAACAACGGCCCCAGAAACTGCGTCGCCCAGAGACTGCCGGCCAGTCCGATCGCGAGCCCGGCGACGACCAGGCCGCTCACGCGATGAAACACCAGACGGACAATCCCGCGACGCTGCGCTCCAAGGGCGAGACGAAGACCGATCTCGGCCTGACGCGCGCGCACGGCTTGCGCGACGATGCCGTAGAGTCCGATGCCGGCCAGCAGGAGTGCGAGTCCGCCGAAGAAGGTCGAGAGCATCGCAATGAGGCGCTCTTGTGTGACGCTCGCGTCGATGAACTGATCGACGGTTCTGAAGACGAACGCAATCGCCGGCTCGGTCCGCGCGAGTGCGGCCGCGACGTCGCGCTCGACCGCCGCTCGCTGGCCACGGTCGGCGTTGATGGTCAGGATGACCGTTTCCCCGAGTGGCTGGACCTGGGCGAGCGGCGCGTACATCGTGGCCATCATGCCGTCGCGCGGCGACGTATAAACGCTGTCGCCAACCAGCCCGACGATCTCGTAGCGCCTCTCGCCGTTCGACAAGCCAATGCGTACGGTCCGGCCGATGGGCTGCTGGCCAAGCTGATAGCGGCGCACGAACGCCTGGTTGACGATGGCGACAAGCGGCGCGCCCACGCGATCGGCGTCGGTGAAATCTCTGCCGCCCACGAGCGGCGTCCCCATGGTGTCGAACCAACCCGGGCTCGTGGCGTTGCGCCAAAGCCGGTTCGCGCTCAGATCCTCCACGGGCATCGGTCCATCGTCTACGGCCGCGCGATTGGCTGCCCAGCCGCCGCCAGTGAGCAACGACACCATGGATAACGATGCCGACCTTACGCCGGGCACGGCGGCCGCGGCGGCACGCAGGCGCTCGGCCCGCGGACCGCGTTGCTCAATCGGCGCATCACTCGCCTGCAGATCCAACTCCGCGATGAGCAGCGGCTCGGGAACGAAGCCAAGCGGCAGCTGATTGAGCGATGCGAACGAGCGGAGAAAGAGCCCGGCGGCAGTGACCAGCATCAGCGACAGGGCAATCTGCGCAACGACGAGCGAGCCACGTACGGCGAAGCGACGATCACCGGCAAGTCCTCGACCGCCATCCTTGAGCGCCTCACCAGCGGTCACGCTCCTCAAGCCGAGCGCGGGTGCGACGCCGGCAACAATCGCGGACGCGCAGGCGAGCACCACGCAGAATCCGAGCACGCGCCAATCGAGCGCGAGCTCCAGCGAGATGTTGTCCTCCCACGTGCTCAACTGGCGGACCAGGAGCGCGGCGCTCCACCTCGCGAAGATCAGCCCGAAGGCCGAACCTGCCATCGCGACGATCAGACTCTCGATGAACAGCAACCGCGCGAGCCGCCCCCGTGAGCCGCCAAGCGCCATCCTCACGGTGAGCTCGCGGCGCCGCGCCAGCGCGCGCGCCACCAGCAGGCTCGCGATGTTCGTACACGCCACGAGCAGCAGGATCCCCACGGCCACACTCATCGCGATGAGCGGCCGTTCGAATGCTGAGCGCAGTGAGGACCTGCCGGTCGCCGCGTCTTCCAGCGTCAATGGACGCGTGAGATAGCGCCCGACTCGTCCTGCGGTCATACCGTCTATCGTCGCGGCACGGATCTGCGGCTGCACACCGCGGAGCACGGCATTCGCCTGTTCGAGGCTCTGCCCCGGCTTCCGCCTCACCATCACGTTGAGCCACGACGAATCGACGGAAGCCAGTCGGCTTTCCTGGCCTCGCATGAGTGGCTCGGCAGAAAAGGGCAGCATCACGTGCGTCATCCGGCCGACGTCCATACCAAAGAACCCTGGTGGCATGACGCCGACGACGGTGAACGTCCGGCGCCGCAGCGTGAGCTGACGTCCGATCACGTCATCGGCGCCGGCAAACTGCTCGCGCCAGAATCGATAGCTGATGACGGCCACGGGACCGTCCGGTGCGGCAGCGTCGTCGGCCGGCGTGAGCATGCGGCCGCGCACGGCTGGCACGCCCAGCACCTCGAAGAAGCGTCTACTCACATGGGCGCCGTCCACAAATGCGCTCTGCCCCCCGCGAGACAGATCGAATCGTTCGTTGGCCCACGCAAAGGCGCCGTCGAACAGATCAGTGTCGTGCGCCTTGATCTCCGCCCAGACCGGGTACGACCACGATCCATCCAGGAGCAGCGCCAAACGGCTCGGGTCGCGCACCGGCAGTGGGCGCAGGATCAGGCCGTTGAAGATCGAGAACAGCGCGGTATTGGCGCCGATGCCCAGCGTCAGCGTCGCGATCGCGACGAGCGTGAACACCGGGTTCTTGCGCAAGCCACGACCCGCGATCCGGACGTCCTGCCAGAGCTGATCGACGACACGCCATGCCCACACGTCGCGAACATCTTCGACCGCGAGCGTCAGGTTCCCCATGGCCCGTTGACTGGCCCGCGCGGCGGCATCGGACGTGAGGCCGTCACGCTCGAACGCGTCCTGGCGATGCGCGCGGTGCGATTCGATCTCGTCACGAAGATCGGCCGCGTGACGCGAGCGGCCGAGGAAGTACTTCAGGCGGCGAAGGAGCGCGCTCATGCGAGGCCTTTCATATCCGGTGGCTGACAGGACCTATGTCGACGCGAGCACGCGTTGGATCACGCTGACCATGCGGTCGAACTCGGCCTGTTCGGCGGTCAGTTGCTTGCGGCCGGCGGCGGTCAGCGTGTAGAAGCGCGCGCGGCGGTTGTTCTCCGACGTGCCCCACTCGGCTTTCACCCAGTCGTTGAGCAGCAGCCGCTGGAGCGCCGGATACAACGCGCTCTCGCCGATCCTCAGCACGTCGTCCGACGCCACACGCAGATGCTCGACGATGGCGTAGCCGTGCTTGGCGCCTGGCTTGAGCGCCTTCAGAACGAGCAACTCGAGCGTGCCGGGAAGGAGATCGGACGTGGTGTTCGTAAGTCCCATCAGTGATTGATGGGAGTATACGGTAACCGCCCGGTGCGGTCAACTCCCATCAACGCTTGAGGGAAGTAGCAAGGTGCGTCGAGTGTCCAATTCAGCGTGCTCTCCGGACTCGGAAACTTTCGGCGTAGGATCGACGTCGAATCCGGGCACGACGAGTTCTGGATTGCGGGGCTGGCACAACCGTTGACGCACGTGGCGGTTACGGCGAGGACACATGCTGCAGGATTACAAGCTCGGTGTCCGGATGCTGCTGAAGTATCCGGGGCTGACCATTGCCGGGGGCCTGGCGCTCGCCATTGCGATCGGGATCGGCGCGGGCTGGTACGACCTGTGGGGCAAACTGCTGTGGCCCACGATCCCGCTGCCCGACGGCGATCGCATCGTCAGCATCGAGACGCACAATGCCCTGACGAACCAGCCTGAGCTCCGTGTCGCTCGGGACTTCCTCGAATGGCGGAGCGATGTGCGGTCGATCGACGGCCTCGGGGCGTACCGCGCGGAGCTCCGGAATCTGATTGTCGGCAACGCACCTCCGGTGTTGATCGGGACGGCGGCACTCACGGCCACCGCCTTTCGCACCGCGCGTGTGACGCCCCTGATTGGTCGTGGGCTCCTCGACGCCGACGAGACGCCTGGAGCGCCGGGCGTCGTCGTGCTGGGATATGACGTGTGGCAGCGCTCGTTCGAGGGGCGCAACGACGTCGTGGGCTCCACGGTGAGACTGGGCAGCACACCGGTCACCGTCGTCGGCGTCATGCCGAAAGGGTTGGGGTATCCGCTCAGCTACCAGGCCTGGACTCCCCTGCAGCTCCGCGCGTTATACGGCGCGCTCGAAGGCGACCCGCTCGGCATCATCGGCAGGCTGAAACCTGGGATCACGCTGGAACAGGCGAACGCCGAGCTCCGCGTGCTCGGGGAACGGGCTGCCGCGGCACTGCCTGCGACACACGCGCACCTTCGGCCGCTCGTGGTGCGGCTTGGACAACGATCGGAAATCCCAGACATCGCGGGACTCGCGCTGATGTACCTGCCGTCGTTGCTGGTGCTGCTCCTGGCATGCACGACCGTCGGCACCCTTTTCTACGCTCGCACGGCGATCCGTGAGGGAGAAATGGCGGTGCGTTCAGCGCTCGGTGCGAGCCGCGTGCGCATCATCAGTCAGCTGTTCGTCGAGGCCCTTGTGCTCGCGTCCATCGCGGCCGCGGTCGGTCTGATCGCCGCCGATCGCACGTTGCGCTGGGGAATCGAATCGGTCGCCGAGAGCAACGGAGGCGTTCCTTTCTGGATGGCGCCCGGCCTTGAAATCACGACGATGCTCTACGCCGGCGGCCTCGCGGTCGCAGGCGCCGCCATGGTGTCGCTCCTGCCGGCGCTGAGAGTCACGCGCACGCGCCTGCAATCGCATTTGACGAATCTGGGTGCTGGCGGCAGCACGCTGCGGTTCGGCCGCGTCTGGACGACCGCCATGATCGCGCAGGTGGCGCTCACGGCGATCGCCATCCCTATCGGCATCGAGGGCGCCAGTCAGGCGATTCTTAGGGTCCGAATCCACGGGCAGTTTCCGAGTCACGAGTATTTCAACGCGCGTCTCGAGTTCGATCGGCCCGCCGGCGAGGAGATGACGTCGGTCTTCGAGGAGCGACGCGCGCGAGCGTATGCGAGGCTCGAGCAACAGATCGCGGAGGAACCCGATGTGGTCGCGGTCACGTTCGCCGATCGCGCGCCTGGGGGATCGCTTCCGATCAATCGGACCGCGTCGGTCGAAATCCCGTCCGGCGCCGGTCCCGCGTTCCAGACTGGCTTCGCGGTATCGTCGGTCGGCCCGGGTTTCTTCGAGGCCTTCAACCGCCCGATCATCGCCGGACGCGGCTTCCATGGCGGCGACTTCAGTTCCGCCGCCCGAACGGTGATCGTCAACGAAGCGTTCGTGCGCGGCTTCGTGCAACGCGGGATCGCGTCGCCGCTCGGCGCCCGCCTGCGGTATTCCAGCGAATCCGGCGTCTCAGCCGCGGAGCCGTCCGCCGCCGCTGGAGCTTCGGCGGACAAGCCGTTCGAAATCGTCGGCGTGGTGCGGGATCTCGGCCTGGACCCGGGCGAGCAGGGCGACGAGGCCGCGTATGTGTTTCACGCCGCGTCAGCGGCCACGGTGTCTCCGCTCGTCATGAGTGTGCGCCTGCGCGGCAATCCAGCAACACTGGCGGCTCGTCTGCCGGTGATTGCGGCTGGTGTCGATGGCGGATTGTCCGTCCTGGAAGCCCGGTCACTCGGCGAATCGATCTGGCAGCGGGATTTTTGGATGGTCGTGCCAGTCGCGGCATTGGCTGGAGTCAGCGCGCTGGTGTTGTTGCTGTCGGCCATGGGACTCTTCGCGCTGATGTCGATCAGCGTGTCGCGGCGGACGCGCGAAATCGGGCTGCGCATGGCGCTCGGCGCCAACCCCCGCCATGTGCTCGCCAGAATTGTGGCCCACGGCATGGTGCTGATGGGGAGCGGAGTCCTGGCGGGCGGCGGCGTTGTGCTGTTCTTCGTTGCGGTGGGGGGTGGACCGACCGGCCGGCCGGCAGACGACGTCGTGTTGTTCGCCGCCTGGATCGGCATCACATCCGCGGTGATGCTGGGCGCGGGACTGCTTGCCTGCGTCGAGCCCGCGCGACGCGCGCTCAGGATCAATCCTATCGACGCCCTCAGAGACGCCTGAACCGCGGCGGCGCTTACGTTCGGATCTTCATTCCTCCGTCTTCCGTTCCTCCGCTTGCAGGAAGTCCACAATCCGCGCGTTCACTGCATCGGGCCGCGCCATCGCCGCCAGGTGATGCGCGCCGGGCACGATCTCACCTTCGAGTCCGGGCATGCGCGTCATCGCGGTGCGGAGCGTCGAATGCGGCTCGTAGAGGAGCTCGTGCTCGGCGATCAGCAGCAGCGTCGGCGCCTGGATCGCACGGAGCTCCGCGTCGGAAAGCACGGCGGGCATGACCATGTTGATGCGCTGCGATCCGTCCATCAACTGACGGCCCAGCGCCAGCCAGTCTTCGTCCTCCTTGTTGAATCCGGCCTCGCCGGCGATGATCGCGAGAAGATCGGGCCTGGGCCCGCCGGCGCCGAGGACGCGGAGGAGCGTTCCCTTCAGCCCCTGGTAGATCATCGATCGGAACAGCGGCAGGACGGAGACGAAGCCCCCGGCCGGGCTGATCAGCACGACCCGGTCGATGCGCTCCGGCGCCATCGCCGCCTGGTTGAGTGCGATGAATCCGCCATAGGAATTGCCGACGACCGACGCGCGCGCGATCCTGAGGCCGTCGAATAGATCGTTCAGCCAGTCCGCATAGTCGCGTCGGGATTCGATCTTCCCGCTGGCGACGGTCCTTCCACCCTGTCCGATGATGTCGACGGCATAGACGCGGAAATGCTCGCTCAGCGCCAAGACGTTCGGCCGCCACACCGTCGCGGTGGCCATCGCGGCGTGCAGCAGGACCAGCGGCGGCGCGTCCGCCCGGCCGCTGGCGATGACGTGCGTGGCGCCGAGACGCGTCGGGACGGTGATCCGCTGATAAGCGACCGGCCACTTTGCGAGCACGGCGCCATAGGCCGCCATGTAGCGGGTCTCCGCCGCTTTCGTCTTGAAAAAGGCAACGCTCAGGTCCCTGCCCAGCCAGACGGCGCCCGCCACAACGCCGGCCGCGAGGACGAGGACCGCCAGCGCCACGGCCAGGCGACGCCGTCTTCTTGGTGTCTTGACGCTATCAGAAGGCATCGCAGCATTCCTTTTGCCTGCACTCATGGGTTTTTCACGAATAATATACAAGTTGTATTTATTTACAAGCTGTATATTCTTGGGGCGTGACGAAGGCTCCTCCTGCTGGGCAGTCCCCGCGCGCCGCCGCCCCGTCCGAGGGCAAGCGCGCGCGCACGCGCAAGATGCTGATCGAGGCCACTTCCGCGATCATCCGGGAGAAAGGCTACGCTCACGT
The DNA here is from genome assembly GCA_035293405.1 of Vicinamibacterales bacterium. Classification (GTDB taxonomy): domain Bacteria; phylum Acidobacteriota; class Vicinamibacteria; order Vicinamibacterales; family UBA2999; genus Gp6-AA40. The sequence continues at coordinate 49,707 of DATDOE010000008.1, forward strand.
CTCGATGGAAGCGGTGGCGGCGCGCGCGGGTGTTAGCCGCGGTTCGATCTACGGCAATTTCCGCGATCGGAACGACCTGATCGCCGCCGTTGGAGCCGAGCGCGCGCCGCGCGTCTTCCCCGCGCCGACACCCGGCGCCGACCTGCGCACGCAATTGCGGGCCGTCGGCAAGACCATCGCCGAGGCCGCGCGGCGGCATCGCGCGGACACGATCTACTGGTCGGCGTACATGACCTACGTACAGTCGGACGAGGAACTGAAGCGCCGCGCCGCGGAGCAGGGACGCATTGTCCGCAAGATCATCGTCGACGCATGGTCGGCGGCGCTGCCGCCGGCGGCGACCCCCATGCCAGTCGAGACCTTCGTGAAGGTGCTGACGACGCTGACCACGGGCCTCATCATGGCGCACTCGATGAGCCCGGAGGACTTCGGCGAGGACGTCATCGTCGCCGCGTTCGAGGCACTGGCGGGCCCGGAGGCATGACGGCGGAACTCGCCTGGCATGGTGCTAGACTTCGCCCAAGAGATTCCTGTTTCTGGGCGTTGGCTCGCCTTTGTTGCGACCACGTGATGGCATCCGTTGCCGATCACGAATTTTCGGGAGGCTTAGTATGAATAGGCGAACTTTCGCAGCTGTCGTCTTATTGGGGCTGATAGCTGCCATTCCGGCGCTGGCGCACCATTCCCTTGCCGGCGTGTACGACCTGAACAAGACTGAGCGGGCGACTGGCGTGGTTCAGAAGTTTGCGTTTACGAACCCCCACGGAGCGCTGCATATCGCAATCAAGAACACGCAGGGCGAGGTCAAGGTGTGGCAACTGACGACGGGTTCTGCCAACGTCCTGACCAACGCCGGGGTCAGCGCCACCGGCCCGAATCGGGTCAAGGCAGGAGATGAGATCACCGTCACCTTCAATCCGGCGCTCAACGGCGCCACCATCGGTTTCCTCAGGTCGATGGTCTTGCCGGACAAGAAGGAAGTCGAGTTTGTACCCAATTAATAGCGCGACGGTCTGACGATAGGAGACTAGTTATGGCGTCTCGAGATGGATTGATCCGTACAACTATCGCCCTGGGAATCGCGTTGACGCTCGGCGCGCCGCTGACTGCGAGTGCACAAGGCGGAGGGGGTGCGCAACCAGCTGCCCCAGTACAAGGTGCCGGCGCTGGTGCAGGCGCTCAAGCAGGTGGCGGCGGCGGACAAGGCGGCGGCCGCGGTCGTGGTGGTCCTCCACCGTACACGCCCGCGGCAGGAGCCCGGGACTTGCGCTCAGTGCTCTTCAACTGGGGCTGGCATTTGGGCATGCTGCGTGGCGAACAGGAAATCGATCTGATCGCATCGCTCGAATATAAAGGGAATGGCACCATGCAGGTGGACGGGCAGCCCTGCAGGCTGACGAACTATCGTATCAGCACCAACTACCATGTGTCGGGTCAGCGGACCCAGATCACCTGCACGCGGCCCAATGGGCAAACGTATTCCAACATCGAAGTTCTCAGTGGAGCGTACTCCTGGAACGAAGATATTCCCGGTGCGGAGCTCATCAAGGGAAAAGGTAAAGCCACTCCGATGGCGGCAGCCACCGAGGAGCGGATGATTCGGCTCTGGGCAAGTCCGCAGGGCGCGCTCAAGTCCGCGCTGGCGGGGCTCCAGGATCCCCCGATATTTTCGGTCCGGCCGAGCACCCAGGTGCCCGCCGATGTCGCAACGGCCGGTAAAACGTCGGTCGTGTGGGAAGGCGGAAAGCCCGTTGTGTCATTCCCGATTCCGGGCGTCCCCACGGCAACGGCGACGGCAACCCTCGACGCGAAGTTCATGGCGGAGCGCGTTGTCGTCCGGCATGGAACGAACACCACCGAGTTCATCTATAGCGACTATCGGGACTGGAACAATCCGCTCCACCCGGCCGAGGCGTTTGTGGCTGGCAGGATGACGGAACGCCGAAATGGTACGGTCGTTCGCGATATCACGACCACGTGGACGGAAACAGGGCAGATGTATGTTGTGATACCCGTGCCCGCCAGCGTCAAGGCGGCGATCAAGCCAACCCTGCAGCCTCCCGCCTGGGTTTCCGCGTTTGGTCCAAGTGTTCCGCTGGCTGGCCCACCGGCGCCGGCGCCAGCTCCCGCGGCTCAGGTCGTAACGCCGAGGCTTGCCAACGGAAAACCAGACATGACGGGTAGCTGGACTGCGGTTGCAGGCCCTGGCAATGGTGGTGCTGCAGCTTATAACCCACCGTTTCCCGCGAACCGCCGATGTGGCCCAACGCAGACCCGTTGCAAAGTCCCCAACGACAACTTCGTGGTGGATTACGCGTGGATCTCGCCCTCGCGGTATTGGATGGGCCAAGCCGGCCCCGTGTACAGACCCGAGCACTGGGACAAGATCCAAGAGATGGACATGTGGACGAACAAGTTCGATCCGATCATGACCTGCCAGCCGATGGGGATTCCGCGCCAGGGCGAGCCCCGCCGCATCTTCCACACGGCCAACGACATTACGTTGTTCTATACGTTCAGCGATTACGGAGGCGGAAACAGGGAATATCGCATGATCCCAACGGACGGCCGTCAGCACGATGCGAACCTGGCAAGACAGGCGACGTATCTTGGCTACTCCGTGGGCAAGTGGGAGGGCGACACGCTGGTGATCGACTCCATTTCTTTCGTCGATTCGACATGGCTGGGACGCGGAGGTCTCTTCCATTCAGGCGACATGCGCATCGTGGAGAAATTCACCCGCAAGGGCAATGAAATCCTGCACGAAATCACCATCGAAGACCCCGAGTCGTTTGTCGAACCCTGGGTCATGCCGGCGCGTACTCTGACTCTCAGCAACACCGACGCACTGATTGCCGAGCGTGCGCATTGCGAGGTCTACGAAACGAACGACATCACCAATCAGATGCGACACTGACTCGAGAAGAATCACCACACAGACAGAGGGACGTTGATCGAGATCGATCAGCGTCCCTCGATTCCCAAACGCATGCCCCTGGTCTGTGTGCGCGCCGGGTCGTCCACATGCACGCTGTGTCCTGAACTCGTGGCCACCTCAAACCTACACCCTCGGTCACCGATGGTCGTAGGCGCCGCGCCGCCACGCTGAACTCGGTCATGCCTTGCGCCAGGACTGGCAACTTTTCGGCCGCGGCTTCCGTCTCTATATCTATAAACTACATAGGTAGATTATAGATATAGTCATGCCGCTGCCATTCGCGTCCGTCGCCGTGCTCCACGCCATCGCCGATGGCCATCGCTTCGGCTTCGAAATCATCGACGCCATCGGGCTCAAGTCCGGCACCGTTTATCCCGTGCTCGAGAAGCTGGAGGGCGCCGGGCTCGTCACGTCCACGTGGGAGGACGCGGCCCGCGCCAGGCGCGACAAGCGCCCGCCCAGACGCTATTTCGACCTCACCGCGGCTGGCGCTTCGGCGCTGGCGGCAGGGCTCGAGCGTTACCGGAACCTGAAGCCAGTGTCGCTGCGCGCCTGGAAGATTCGACCTGGGCGCGCGTGACTGGGGGAATGAGGCCGGCGGGGCGGCTTCGCGTGCTGCTGCGCGCGATCGCGGCCATGCGCCGGCTGGCGCCGCAGTCGCGCCGCCGCGACTGGTATCGCCAGTGGCGGGCCGACGTGTGGCACGAATCGCAGTGGGTGTCCCGCACGCGCGGCCGGCAGCCGCAGGCTGCGACGGCGCTCGCGGTGAAGGTGGCCGGCGCCGCCCGGCACGCACTCTGGCTTCGCTTCTACGTCAGGAGACTCGAGATGATCAGCCACGACCTGCGATACGGCTGGCGCCTGATGGTCCGCCGCCCCGGCTTCACGGTCATTGCCATCCTCATGCTTGGCGCCGGCGACTGTTGGCGACTATCTGCAAATGGCTGGGAGGCAGGGAATCTCGCGAAGCCCTTTGCGTCTGTTTGCGATTGTTCGCCGGCGTCTGCCAACTCTTTCGAATTCCTGCGCTTAGCTCGGGTCCGCTTTTGCTGCCGTTCGCTGCTATTCGCAGCCTTTGCCGAAGCGATGTCACTCACAATGTCACTCCCCGCGCGTGTCTTCCAAGTTCTTCACGTCGACATTGCCATCGCGTTGCCTATTTATTGGAGCTTGACTGACCCGAAGAATCGTGTCTCTGTCGATGTCTGACATCGTCCAGAATCCGACCGTTGTTCGGTTACGCACGACGTGACGTTAATAACTGAACGGGAGCCGATCTTCAGCACCGAGGGATAAGCCTATTCGAGGCAGAGTGTGCCGCGCGCGCCGAGTCAATGCCTCGACAGTGGAATTCTGAGTGGAACGACATCGGTTACCACGCTGGCAATCGCGGCCGAAAAGGAGCGCATCTGGAGCGGGCGTGCGTCGGAGTGGAATGTTCCGGACATGAGTCAAGGGCTGACCGCGGTCCCATTCGCCGCCCGCCTCGCGATCGGCCTCACTCTCCGACCGCCATTCGGTACCCTGCACTCGCATAGTTGACCGAGTCTCTGGGACAGCTCTGTCCCTCGCGCGTGTCGGGCGCGCGTGGTGGCACCGGCGCGCACGGTCTGCATTGAGTACTGCGGAGGACAACGATGAGCACAACATTAATCGACCGGCTTGGCCGCGAAGTCCCAGCCTGGACGCCGCACGAGTGGGAGCAGTTTCAGCACGTCGTCCGGCAAACGCGTCCTGGCGTCCCGCTCACGCACGATCTCTCCAACGATCTCGAATTCGAGTTCGTCGTGCGCCAGCACGGTGGACGACAGTTTCTCGAACGACACTATCCGGGGATGCTGAACGTGCTCGAGCGCGGTCGCGCGGCCGCGCGCGAGCATCACAACGGCAAACGGGATCCGCGCCTCCAGCACACGCTGCAGTCGGCCGAGACGGCGGCCGCCAATCAGTGGTACTCGACCAACGCCATCGTGCAGTCGGCCGTGTCGACCTCGGGCGGCAACGCCTGCGTGGCCGACGGCATGTCCACCGTCATCGACGGCACGTACCTGACGATGATGACGATGTCGATCGCCGATACGACCGCGGGAACCCTCGTGGCACAGGAGAGCATCCCGTCTCAGTACAACCGCGGCATGTACGCGACTCTGGGAGCGGCCGGCAACCTGGCCAACGCCGGGGACGCCGGCGTCGCCATGCTGACGGTCACCGCCATTCCGGAAGGGCAACAGCAAGCGGTCGTCCAGACGGTGTCCGCCAACGTCGCGCAGATCTGCCCGGTGGCACCGCCGGTGGTGACGGCGCCGATTCATATCCGGACGCAGACACCCAACCCGATCAAGATCGCACTCAATCGCACGCAGGCGCAGCAGCCCGACTGCGACTACTACTACACGACGACGCAGCAGGGCGGCCGGAACCCGGACGTCGAGGTCCAGGTCATGGGGAAGGCGATCTTCCAGGCACAGGTCTGTCCGCTGACGTTCGGCTCGACGCTCCAGGGTCAGCTCCTGCTGGCCCGGAGAGTCAACCCGGGCGGCGCGGCGCTGCTGCTGCCACCTGACCAATTCGTCGCCGGGCTCACACCGGTCGGCCAGCAGCTCGGATGGTCCTGGGGCGCCAACAACCAGTTCGGCGCCGCACCCTGGGACCAGGGGCAACTCGTCGACATCATCCTCAACCTCCAACTACCGGTCGCGCTCAACACCACCTGCGCTGCGATCACCGCGCCCAACGCACAGGCGAACGTGGTCAGCTCGCAAAGCGCGCAGCCGAGCGCCTGCACCACCAAGATCGATCCGCTGCTGTTTGTCTGGGGCTGTCTCGCCGCGGACACGCTCGTCGACATGGCCGACGGCTCGAGGAAGCGCGCCATCGACGTCCGCCTCGGCGACCACGTCATCGGCGACGCGGGCGGCCGCACGGCGATCGTCATGGACCGCGTGCTCGGGTGGGAAGATCGGGAAGACTGCGTTCGCATTTCCGCCGGCGAGCTCTCGGTGATCGTGACGCAGGATCACCCGATGATCGGGCCACGCGGTATCGTGCGTGCCGCAGACGTTCGACCCGGCACGGAGCTCCGTACGCGTGGCGGTGTCGTTCGCGTCAGCGCCGTCGAGCGCTTCCGCTACCGCGACCGCGTCGTGAACCTCGAGCTGCGTCCGCTGCGGCCCGCGACCGGCGATGACCAGCTGCCGCTCCATGGTGCGACGCACTTCGCCAACGACTTCCTGGTCGGCGACGCGGTGATGCAGGGCGCACTGCGCGAATGGCGAAGCCGGCAGGACGAGGACGATGCCGCAGTCTTGCGCGGCATTCCGAGCGAGCTGCAGATGGATTTCGTCAACCTGCAGCGGGCCCGCCGGGGTGAAACGCTGTTCACCAGCTGAAGCCGCACGGCAGCAACGGGCCGGCTGATGCCGGCCCGTCACTCATCATCGGTCAGGTCCGTCGCGTCGATGTGGAGCGTGTATGCCGTATCCCCCGCCAAACGTCACCAGCGTCTCGTGTGGCCAGCAGGCGAGCCAACCGACCTTCAGCGCGACGTGGAACACCACCAACTACCCGGCGACACAGCAATTCGTCGTCGGCATCCTCGACGCCACGAGCGGCACCATCGTCACCGTCGGCACTCCGGTCATGGGAGCGCTGGGCTCGGTGACGGCATCGCAGGCGCTGCTCCAGTCGGACACGTACCAGATCGTCGTCGCGACCTACGACGGCGGTGCACCAGGTCTCTGGCCCACCAGCGGACCAATGGCGCTGTTCACGTCCCCAACGAACCTCGCCATCACATACAACGGCACGAACATCGGGGCGTCGTGGCAGGACCCGGCAGCGGGAACGACGCCGCTCGGCGGCCGCGTGACGATTCAGATCGGCATCAGCCAGTGGGTCTTCGATCTCTCCGGAACGCAGGGCACGTTCGTGCCCGCGGGTGTTCCGTTTTCGCCGTCGCAACCGGCAACCGTGACCGTGTCGGGTCTGTACGGAGCCAGTCTCGGACCACCGAGTACCAGCGTCGCGCTCGTCCAGGCAGCCTCCGCGCTCACGTTGGTCGACTACAGCGGCCAGAGCCCGCTGACACTGGCGGCGCAGGGCTTCGCCGCGGGAACGGCGCGAACGTTCAACGTGGTGGTGAGCTCGCGTGGCGTACCGCTCCAGGCGACCAGTGCTCAGGAGAATGCCACCACCGGTCAGATGCAAGTCAGCCTCACCGCCACGCTCAACCCGGGCGCGTCGTACGAGCTCGCGGTCCAGCAGACGGTCACTGGTTCCACCGGGCCGCTCGGGCCACCGGCGCCAATCGTCCTGTCGCCACCGGTCGTGCTGAACGCGTCCTACGCCGGCGGCGTGCTCACCTACGCGACGGTCCTGCCCGGGGGCCAACCGGTCTCGGGCCTGCAGATCGCCATCACCGGCCCGCCAGGAACCACCGTCACCACGGTCATCACGTCGTCGGCCATCGGCAGCATTCCGGCGGCGCTCGGCACCACCACGAGCTACACCGCGTCGTTTCGAGCCGCGATCGGCATCACGGCCGGCGTCTCGCTGGGCCCTGCTGCCGCGCTGACGCCGGCCGTGCTCACGGTCGCACCGGCGGTGAGCGCCATCACCTACAACGGCACGAGCGTCGAAGTGACCTACAGCGCATCCACGCAGACGGGCGTCACCGCGTATCAGATCGAAGCGGTCTCTGGTGGCGCCGCCATCGCGAGCGCGCAGTTCAGCGGCACGACCGGATGGCTGCCGCTCGCCGGCTTCCCTGGCGTTCCCTACAACGTTCAGGTGCGCGCGGTCGGCGTGTCGACCAGCGGTCCGGCCGGGTCGCCGGTCGCGGTACCGCTCGCACCGGTTGCGATTACCAGCGCCGGCACCAGCGCAGTCACCGGCACTACCACGCTGCAGTGGAGCGGCCCGGCCGGCGCCACTTACACCCTGCAACTATTCGGTAACGGTGTACCGCTCGGGAATCCAACCACTGGCTTGACCGCGACGTCGTACAACCTCCCCTCTTCGCTTCCCACCGGAACGACCGTGACGGCGGCCGTCGCCGCGGTGACCAGCGCCGGCGCCGTCACGGCGACCGGCCCGTTCGGCGCGCCCTATCCGGTGCCGACGCTGCAGCCCGAAGGCGTGGGAATCGCCTACGACGGCGTGACGCTCACGGTGTCGTGGCGCCGCGTGCCGGCGGCCAGCGGCTACCTCGTGAGCGTGATCGCCACCGGCGCCACGAGTGCGCTCGCCACGGCGCCGGTCAAGTCGGGAAGCATTACCAGCGCCACCGTGCCGGCCTTCGCCACGACCGCATCGAGCGTCTACAACGTCTTCGTGCAGGCGCGAGTGGGCGCCGACCTGGCACCGTCAGCGCCTCCGGTGCCGCTCTTTACTCCTGGTCTTTATCCGGGCAGCAACACGGCGGCCGCGCCCAATCTCGTTCCCGCATCGTCGCTGGCGTTCGCCAGCAGCGACATCACGCTGTATCTGCCCGACATCGGCGCGGGTACGCCGTTGCAGAACCTGCCGATCACGCAAGCGCCGTTCACCTTGCAGGCCAACCCAGACTCGGCGACGAAGGGCGCCTATCCGTACATGCTCGTCATTCCCGGGACGAGCGCGGCGTGGACGTTCACGGGCGCCGCGGGGATTCGATCGATCGTCCAGAACGCCTACGTGCAGTTCCTCACGAGCGTCGAACAGAGCAACGCGACGCCGTGGGGAATCGCCGTGCTGCAGCAGGCCATCTCGCGCGCCATGCCGCAGACCTTCCAGGAAACGCTTTACTACGCGTACGGCCTTACGCTGGCGAACTCGGGCACCACGCTCACACCGGCGAGCTGGTGCGCCGACCTGCGTCCCGGGATGATCCTGCGTGTCGTCGTCAACGACTACCTGAATGTCGGCCAGGTCTCACCATCACCGTGGATCAATGGCTACGTGGGCGGCTCGGTGATCGACTACGACGTCGGCAGCTACCTCTCGACGTCGCTCCCGGCGGCGCGGCAATGGACGCTCGGCTTCGACGCGCTTCTGGCGCGCCTCGCGGCCAGTGGCTCGATCTCGGTCACGGCACCGCAAGGCTCGCCGGCAAACGAAACGCAGTCGGGTGTTGCCGATGCCATCGACCTGCTCTATCCGGCATTCCCGCAACCGTTCTACCGACTGTTCTTCCCCGGCAACGTGATGACCCCGAGCGGCATCGGAACCACGTTCACGCCGAGCAATTTCGTCGTCGCCGCCGCGGCCAGCTTCGCCACGCTGCAGTCGGCCGTGAACTATCCGACGGCGACCACCGCCGTCGCCTACTTCCGCGGACGGGCCGTGATCAAGGTGTGCATCCGCGTCACCGTCAACGGCGTCGAGGAAGTGGTGCCGATCGGCACGACGGTCGGGAACATCCTCGAGCGATATGCCGCGCAGCTACCAAGCGCACCGGTTCAGTTCGCAGGCGTGCAGCTGTCCCGGGCCCTCGGGCTGGCGATCACGCAACCGACGTCTCCGGTGTCGGCAAGCGCGCGGCTCCCGGTGCGACTCGACTGGAATCGCCTGAGCGTGTACGGGCCGGCGAACGATGCGCTGACGCTGCCGCTGCTCCACGGCGATCGACTGTCGATCGGATAACGAGCTGTCCGTGGACGACACCCTGCCCGCCTTCACGCAGATCCACGGGCTGCCGCTGTATGCGCTCAGCACGACGGCAAACGCCGGCGTCAGCGGGTACTGGGCCGGATATCAGTCGGCCGGAGCTCTCGGCGCGGCGCCAACGCTCGATCAGGTGTGGCAGGACGCCGGCGGCGTCTATCTCTTTCTCGGCCAGGCGCCCGGCGATTCCGCCGCGTTCTCGGCGCTGCTGTCGGCGCTGCTGCCGCGGCTGGCGCCCGGCGGCGCGCTGCGCGCGCTGTGGCTGGCAAACCCCAACGCGCCGTCGTCGGAGTGGCAAATTCAGATGCTGCTCGCCACGGCGATCGGATCCGGCGCGGCGATCGCCTGGACCGTCGCTCGCGACGCGAGGTTCCTGCTCGGCGCATATGCCTTCGTCGTGCGCGCCGGCGCGCTGATGACCGAGGCGACTCCCGCGCAGAACTATGGCATCGCGTTCGACGCCGCGCACGCGTCCTTCTTCACGCCGACCGATGGCTTCCCGGCGACAGGCACCGCAGCGGTGATCCCGTTCGCCGGCGGCTTCGTCGGTGCACTGACCACCGGCCTCTCGGTCGCCAATTCGGCGACGACCGACGGCATGGCCCGGCTCGGCGTGCGATTGCGTTACGCGGTGCCGGCATCGGCCGATCCCGGGAGCGACGCGGTTACCTGGATCGCGATGCCGATCCTGCGACAGCCCTCGAGCGTCGCGACCGTGGCGTTCGCACTGTCGTACGATCCGTTGAACCCGACGATCGCCGTGCGCACGAACCTCGCCTTCGCCGCGACGCCGACCCTCACCGCCTACTTCGTCACCGCGCGCGGCAACGCGACGACGCTGACCCCGATCACAACGCCGGCGGCACCGCTCTGGCCGGCGCGCCTCGCGTTCTGCGCAACGCCGCTCTTCGTCTCAGCGGATCCGGCGAACGCCTACGCCGACTACTACCTGGCGCCCGACGGCGCCTTCACCATCGCGGTGGCGTCTGTCGGTCCCGGCGGCGGCGCGGGAATCGACCCGACGCTGAATCGCGTAATTCCCGGCGCGTCGGGTCTCGAGTACATCGGCCTTCCCCAGGGTAGCCAGGCGGTGGCGTTCTTCACCGCCGGCCGCGCCGCGTTCGCGCCGAGCGCCGTGCCCGGGTTGCGAACCGACACGCAGACTACGCAGCTGACGGCACTCGCCACCACGGCGTACGCCACGTTCCTGCCCACCGCGCCAGGAGCCACCGCGCTGTCGTACTACGCGCAGCCTCGACAATCGCCGCTCTTCACCACCGGCACCGATCTCGGCCCGGGATTCATGGACTATCTCGAGCTCGTCAGCGCGACGCTGCCCGCCTATCCGGCGACGGGTCCCGTCCCGGCCACGTTGCCTGTGGCCGCCTTCGGTGGCATCGATCCGGCGCTCGCATCGCGCGCGCGCCTGCTGGAGGAAGTGGCACTGGCGCCGGCCCGCCGCGCCGCGGTAGGTCTGCCGCCGACGGCCGCCGCCGTGGCGGACGATCAATCCCCGCTCGCGGTCACGCCCAAGGGACTCATCGCCACCCTCAACGCGAACAGCAGCGCGATTACCGGCCTGGTGATCGGCAACGTCCCCGGTGCCGCCGAGCCACGGATCGCGTTCACCGGGCTCACCCCGAAGTTCCAGGGCGCGGTGCTCGCCAACGACGTGTTCTTCATCGTCTCGAACGTGACCGAGTTGATGAGCAACGGCTCAGTCCGCTACCGCCTCGCCCCCGACACGCTCGCGCTATTGCCGGCGTCGGGCGTGCCGCAGACCGTCGTCGACGCGCTCACGACGCTCCTCGGCGGCAGGACGCCGCCGTTTCCGGTCTTCGACAGCGAAGCCGACTTCACGCGGACGATCACGCCGGCGGCCGGCAGCTCCATTCCGCAGATCCTCCCGATCGCCGGGATGCTCAAGGTCACGCTCGACCGCTGGACCTTTCAGCTCTCACCGCGCGCGTGGCGCGCGGCGGCCGGCTCGCCGACGATCATGATCGCGAAGTTCTCGACGCGTTCGCTTGAGGATCTGGCGGCCGACCTCGGCGCCTGGGGATGGCCCGATGCGGCGCGCGACGGGAGCGGCTCGCTCCTGCCTACCCAGAAGATCGTCCAGGACTTCATCCGCGCCGCCGCCGCGGAAGCCGCCGGCGCACCGGAGCGTGCCTTCTACGAGAACGTCGCGCACAACCCGCTGTGGAACGGCGTGCTGTTCATCAATGCGCCGGTCGCCGTCGCCGAGCTGCCGGCGGAGCTGCAGTTCGTGACGGCGGGCATCGACGCCACCGCGTTCTTCGGGCATCACGTCGGCTTTTCGCTCACCCCGTTCGAGGTCGGCACCACGATGACGTTGAAGCAGACGGCGGTCTTCGCCCTGATCGACTACCGCGACCCGCGCGATCTCGCCCTCGAGCACGTCGTGCCGTTCGCGTTCAAGACGACGGTGCTGCGCGCGCGATTCGCCAATGCCCACCTTGCCGACTTCTCCGCGCAGGTCGAGCTGATGCTCAATCGTCTGTTTGGCGCCGACCTCACCAAGCAGAACGCGACGCGCGGCAACAACCTGGTGCTCGACGGCGGCTACTCGCGCCAGGGAAACGCCGTCTCGTACAGCTTTGCGCTGGGCGGCAGGAACGTCTACGACGTCGCCCGCTCCGCGCTGATGCAGATCGAGGTGCTCGGCGTTCAGCTCCAGACGTCGACCGGCACCGATGCCGGCCGCACGATCCGCACCGATTTCGTGTTGTCCGGGAACCTCGGGTTCGAGCAGCTCGAGTCGTTCGATCTGTTCTCGTATGGACCCGAGCAATTCGTCCCGAACGGTGCGTCGCCGAGCCACGGTCTGCTGCGTTTCGGCAATCTCGTCGTCCGCATGACGTTTCCGCTGGCGCGGCCGGAGGCGCAGACGTTCCAGGCCTTCGAAGGCGAGCGCCTCTCCTTCGACCTGGCCAGCAGCGTGGCGCGCCCGCGTTCGCTGGCGCAGCATTTCCCTCTGCGGCTCACTGGATGCATCGCCGCGTCGGCGCCTCCCCTCGGCGACGACGCGGGGCAGCGGCCCGAAGATCTGGGCTATGTGTCCGTGTTCGCGCCGATCACGCAGACGCCGTTGACGGCGCCGTGGTACGGTCTCGTGTTCGACATCGATCTCGGCACGCTTGGCGCGCTGGCCGGCAGCCTCGGGCTGCACGTCTCGCTGCTCGCCGCGTGGCAGCCGGGGGCTGACCGCGACACGCACCCGATCTATCTCGGATTGAAGCTGCCGAGCGGCGATCCGTTGTCGGGCGTGCTGCCGATACAAGGCGTCACCAAACTCGGCTTCCGCAGCGTCGAGTTCTCCGCATACGACGACTCGGCGACGACCCGCAGCTACATGCTGCGTCTGCGCCGCTTCGCGCTGTCGATCCTGGCGTGGAGCTTCCCGCCCGGCAATACCGATCTGTTCCTGTTCGGCAATCCAACCGGGAACGGGCGGGCTTCGCTCGGGTGGTACGGCGCGTATGTGCCCGACGAGGACCGCGCGACGCAGTCGCCGGCGGTACGCGGAACCGGACGCGCGAGCCCGCGCGCCGTGCGCCGGCTGCAGTCAGGCAGGCGAACTCCGCCGGCTGGAGGTGCCTAGACATGCCGAAGACCGTCACGGTACAGGTGCTCGACGTCGGTCAGGGATCCGGCAACCTGATCGAGATTCGCAACACCGGATTCGGGATTTCGGCGCTCGTGCTGATCGACCTCGGCTCGGAGCTCAACTACGACACCGCGGGCAAGGCCGCGGCCCAATACGTCGTCGATACGCTGAACGGCTTGGGGCCGGCCCCGGTGCTCGAAGCCGTGTTCCTGACGCACAGCGACAAAGACCACATCAACCTGCTCGGCGTCCTCCTCGATAACTTCGATCCGCCCTCGAACCCGTTCCCGACCAAGAAGGTGCTGACGATCAGCCGATTGATCTACGGTGGCGATCGCAACAAGTACAAGAAGCACAAGAAGAACTACCTCACGCTCGCCGAGAAATACCTGCCGGCCGGCGTGTCATCCACTTCGATTAGCGCCGACGGGAGCGACTTCACGCCGGGCGTCGGCTGGACGCCCGGCTTCGCGATCGGCGACGTCCCGTTCTACATCATCGTCGCCAACACCACTCCGGACGCGATCGATCTCGTCGAGGACTCGCCGGCGAAGCTACTCAAGCTGCCCGGCGGCTACACGATCAATACCAAATCGCTGGTCATCGACGTGTTCTACAACACGATCGGCTGCGTCATCACCGGTGACGCCACCGGCCTGACGATGGCGTATTGCAACCAGGTGATGACGGCCGCCGGCCACGGGCAGACGACCTTCATGCTGACGATGCCGCACCATGCCAGCGAGTTCACGACGTTCGATCTCGGCGGCATCGAGACCGACACACTCGATCGCGATCAGCTCGCGGAACGTGTGGTCGACGAGTTCGCCGCGCACATGGCCGCTGAAACCGTCACCGCCAGCGCCGATCAGCAGAAAGTGTTCAAGCACCCGTCGATGAACGTCATCGAGGCATTCCGCACGCGGCTCAGCCCCAACACGTTCTACCCGGGAGACGTGTACTTGCTCGCCGGTGGCATCGGCAATCACTTCTACAACGTGTTCGTGAAGAAGGGGAAGTACAACCGCACCGACCCGTTGGGCCACACCCAGGCGTGGCCCAACCGCAACTACTGGTTCACGATGCAGACCACGTCCAACATCTTCACCACGACGTACTACCTGGCCGATCAGCAGCCGGGCCTGCAGTTGCCACCGTTCCCGCCGAACAGCGTGCCAGAACTGAAGCCGCCGTTCGGCTTTGGCCCGCCGCCGCGCGGCGCGCAATGGAGTTTCGTCTGGTCTGGTCCCGCCGCCAAGTCGATCGCCAGACGCGACAACCGTGCCGTGCTCGCCGCGTCGGCGGCCGCCGGCCACCGGCCGGTCGAGTGGCCGCAGGAAGTCCTCGACACGTTCGGCGCGCGCCGCGTCGACGAGCGGCCGGCCCATGTGCCGGCGTCGGAGGTCGCCTCGTGGCGCGGTCCGCGAGCGGCGACGGTCTCTCGACAGCCGGCGACGACGCGCCGGCTGCTCGCCGGTCTCCGCCCGGTGCGCTGAGGCGACGCGATGGCGCTGAGCGACGTCTACAGCGATCTTCACTCGAGCCTGAACAACGGCCAGATCGATCTGTACGGCGCGGCCCGACAGTACCAGTCGCTCTCGCCGCTGCAGGAAGTGCTCGCGCTGTTCACGATCACCTCGCCATACATCGTCACCGGCGCACAGCTCGCCCAACCCGGTGCGGTCACGCTCGCGGGCCAGGCGACCTGGCAACCGACCGGAGCGCCGGCCTCGACGCCGGTCACGGTGTCGCTGGTCGTTCAGAGCGGCAGCGGGTCTGCGCCTCCGCAATTCACGCTGACCCTCAGCGTCAACACCACCGGCTGGACGTTCTCGACGATGTTCCCGACGCTACCGGACACGCAGGTGAAGACGACGAACAGCAGCGCCGTGAGCTGGAACGGCTCGTTTCTGATCGGCTTGCCGCTCGCCGACCCGGAGTTCAGCGGCAGCGGGCCGGCGCCGGCCGGTGGTCCCCCGCCGCAGCTCCATCTGCGGGGTAACCTGAGGCTCGCCGGCCCGTTGCAGCAGTACACGGACCTCTTCGGATCGCAGCCGCTCGCCCTGGCCGGCAGGGTGACGCTCCCGACAGTCGCGGGGGGCGTTCCCGCGATGGATCTCACGGCGCTCTCGCCGACGCTCGCATTCACGATTGCCAACCTGAGCCTGCGCGGGGCCGGCCTCAACCTCGTCGTCGCCAACGATCTCGACGCCGACACGTGGGGACGAACCGCATTCTCGGTGCTCAACTTCGTCGCGTCGTTCGAGCTGGATCCCATTCGCGGCACGGTGACCGTGGTGCCGCTCGCCTCCGGCGACTCGTGGCGATTCCTCCTGACCTTCGAGCAGCCGCTTGGCATCGGCGGCGCGATCACGGCGATCGCGCGTCTGCTCGACGTGAGCCCGACGATGCTCGTCGTGCCCGAGGGCTTCGACTCGTGGACGGGGTTCGGCGTCAACGAGATCGAGCTCACGGTAGACAAACCCACCATGCCGGGTGCGACGAAGGTCAAGCGCATCGCCGTCACCCTCGCGTCGAGCCGGCAGTGGAACACGCCCATCCGCTTCGTGCGGATCCGCGGCGTGAGGGCGCGGTGGGTGGTGGGATGGATGACGGTCGCGGGGGTCTGGAAACCGCGGTTCCTGTCGGCCGCCATCGGTGGCACCGTGTGGGTCGGCGACACGCCGCCGCTGCCGGCGTTGCCACGCCCGACGTTGACGGCGCCCGATCCGCTGCTGGAAGACGCGGTCGGATTCAACATCGACATCGTCGCCTACCTGCCGCACTTCGTGATTACCGGCGAGCTGCGCTCGAACGACACGATACCGATTGGCACGGCGTTCCAGTATTTCTTCGGCAACACCGGTCCGCCGACGCAAACCGGGATGCAGATCACCGCGCTCAACTTCGTTGCCGATCCCGGTGAACGAACCTACGAGGCCTCGGCGACGATCACGATGGACTGGACGGTGCCGCTGCTGGGCATGGTGTCGCTGGCGCTGCAAGCGCTATCGTTCACGATCTCGTCGACCCAGGGCACGCTCGCCGGCGCCATCACCGGCGATTTCTTGCTGCGCTCGCAAAGCGGCGACACCACCGATCAGCCTCGCTTCAACGTTGGCGCGGAGTACGCCGGCGCCGACTCCACCGACGGATGGATCTTCCGCGGCGGCCTCTACCCGAACAGCCAGGTCAACCTGACCCAGCTGGTCTTCAACCTGCTGAACGTCACGCCGCCGGGATCGCTGCCGACGGTCAGTCTCGTCGCCTTGACCGTGGAGTTCGCCACCACGTCCAGGCGCTATGAGCTCGCCGGCACCGTGGCGGGTCGATGGACGCCGTCAATCTTCGGAAACACGCTCACCATCTCGGCAAGCGCGTCCGTCGACGTGACGCGCTCGGCCGGCGAGCCGGCGCAGGGATGGCTCACTGGTCGCTTCGCCGTGAACCGGATCGCCGTCGAGGCGACGATCACCCTGCTGGTCGATCAACCCACCTACACGTTCAAGGTCGAAATCGACGACCACTGGCTCTCGGCGACGACCGGATGGCGCAAGCCGACGGGCGCCGCACCGGCGCACCAGATCCTCACGCTGTGGCTGGGCGGCAACCACGTCACGCTCGGCGACATGCTCGAGTATCTGGTGAACCTCGCGGCGCCGACGCTCGGCTTCCGTCTCGAGTCGCCGTGGGACGTGCTCAAGCAGATCGACCTGTCGCGTTTCGCCGTCACCGTGGATCCGACCGAGCGCAGCGTCGAGCTGACCTACGACGCCAACGTCGATCTCACGATCATGCGGATCGATCGGATTGGCGTGCGCTACACGCGCACCGCCGGCGAGCCGTCGGTCGATCTGCTGCTCTACGGCAACTTCCTCGGCAAGGACTACACCGACACGCCGGTGTCGTGGGACCTGGTTCGCGATCCGCCGCCGTCGATCGGCGCCGGCGGCGACTCGATTCTCGATCTTCGCTACCTCGGGCTTGGCCAGCGCATCGCGCCGAGAGATCCGTATCCCGACACCATACGGGAGTCGATCCAGCAGCTGATCGCGGCACTGAAGCCGCCGGCCGATCCCAACGCGAACCCGTTGTCGCAGCCGAGCGGCCAGGGAATGGCGTTCGCCGCCGACAGCCAGTGGCTGATCGGCCTCGACCTCACCCTGCTCGATACGGTGGACGTGGCGGTCGTCTTCAACGATCCGCGACTCTACGGCCTGTCACTCGGGCTGCGCGGCGAGCGCGCCGGATCGCTGGCCGGACTGCGATTCGAGCTGCTCTACAAGAAGATCACCAACGACGTCGGGATGTTCCGCGTCGAGCTCGTCGTTCCAGAGACATTCCGCCATCTCGAGCTGGGCGAAGTCTCGATCACGCTTGGCGTGGTCGTCGTCGAGATCTACACCAACGGCAATTTCCTCATCGACCTCGGCTTCCCCTACAACCGGAACTTCGATCGGTCGTTCACGGTTCAGGTATTTCCCTTCGTCGGCCGCGGCGGCATTTACTTCGGGCTGCTCGATGGCAATACCTCGCGCCGCGTGCCCGCGATTACCAACGGCACGCTCGCACCAGTCGTTGAATTGGGCATCGGCCTCGCGGTGGGCGTCGGAAAGGACGTCACGCTCGGTCCGCTCTCGGGCGGCATCTACGTCCAGGTGGAGGTGCTGTTCCAGGGCGTGCTCGGGTGGTTCAACCCGTCGAGCAGCGCCGTGGCGCCAGCCAATTACTTCTGGGCGCAAGGCATCGCCGCGATTCACGGGAAGCTGTACGGCAAGGTCGACTTCGCCATCATCAAGGTGTCGGTGACAATCGAGGCGTACGCGCAGGCCACGGTCGTCCTCGAGGCCTACAAAGCCGCGCTCTTCCGGCTCGACGTCGGCGTCAGCGTGGAGGCCGGGGTCGACCTCTTCCTCTTCTCGGTGAGCTTTTCGTTCGACGCGCACCTCGACGTCAGCTTCACCGTCGGCAGCGATCAGCCGACACCCTGGACCCTGGCCGGAGGCACGTCGCGGCCGTCG
Source organism: Vicinamibacterales bacterium (assembly GCA_035293405.1). Taxonomy (GTDB): domain Bacteria; phylum Acidobacteriota; class Vicinamibacteria; order Vicinamibacterales; family UBA2999; genus Gp6-AA40. Next base: position 67,939 of record DATDOE010000008.1, read on the forward strand.
ATGATGCCGGCGCCGCGGCGGATGCCGCACATCCGCGACCGCGCGCTGGCCGGGCACCACGTCGCGGCTCGCCGTCGCGCGCGGCTGCTGGCGATCGATGGCGCCAGCGGCGCCTGCAGCACCTACGCGCTGACGTGGCTGCCGACCGTCGCGGTGTTTCCCGCCGCGCGACCGCTCTCGCTGACGATGCTGCCGTCGTTCTCGGTGACCAACGTCCCGATCAACTGGAGCGCGACGCCGCCCGTCAATCCGAGCCCGCAGTACCAGGTGACGTTTCTCCTCTTCGCGCCGAACGGTGTGGCCGCCGGCGCGAACCGCCGCGCGCGTGCGCCGCGATCGGCGCAAGGCAGCCTGCAGGCGCTCGACACCAACTCGCTCGCGGCCGACATCCTGATCGAAGCGCTGCTCCGCTGGTCCATCTCCGCGGTCACCGGCTCGCCCGGTCAGGATCCCACCAAGCAGGTCACCGTCGGCCAGCTCGCCACCCTCATCGAGCAGATGGCATGTCCACAAACCCGTGACGCATTCTCGGTGACCAATCTCGGCACGTTCCTCAAGACCAACGCCCCGCTGCAGATTGCCGGCGATCCCGGGACGCTGCCTCCATCCTCCCGCGGCGGCATGGTGTTCCCGATGCCGCCGGCACTGTCGTGGACGTCCCCGCAAGCCGGCGATTGCAACTTCGCCAGGCAAATGCTGGTGGGCCCCTGGTACGAATGGGGCATTGCGCTGTACATCGCGCAGTACTTCCCGCAGGATGCCGTCGGGCCGAAGCCGTCCACCGACGACCCCGCCACCTACGAATCGTTCGCCGCCTACGTGTTCCGCGACTATTGCCTGATGGTGGCCAAGGCGGCGGCGCAGGCGGCACGCGATGCCTTGAGCGACTGGCCGGTGACGCTGACCGCCAACGCCTCGCTGCAGAGCGTCGCCCAGCTGTTTCCGACGACGACGGTCACGTATCTGGTCAGAGCCGGGGACACGCTCGACAGCGTCGCCACCGCAGTGGGCACGTCGGCGATCGAGCTGCTGTATCTCAACCCCACGCTGCCCGCGACGCTCTCCACCGCAACGCCGGGGATGAGTGTCGGCGTCGTCCTCGGGATCAGTCCGGAATCGGTCGCGATTGACAACGCCGGCGTGACACTCGCCAGCGGGATCGCGTTGACGCTGGGAACGGTGGACTATCAGGTCCAGGCGACGACGCTGACCCTGACGCAGGTCGCGCAACGCTTTCACCTGGCCAACGCGGCGGCGCTCCTGACGCCGGCGCTGAGCGCCGATCCGCTCCTGCTCACGGCGGGCGCCACGTTTCCAACGCCGCAGGTCACCTTCACGCCCCCGGCCGGCATGCCGGTGCTCCTGGTCGCCGCCACGTTCTTCGTCCGTTACGCGGCCCCGGACGTGCCGTATACCGACTGGTACGCGCAGACGGTCTTCGACCTCAACGCGACCATGCCGAATGCCTTCGTCGGCGATTCATCGATTCCGACCGGAACGACACTGCAGGTGCCGCCGGCCTACAACGACCCGTCTCCCGCGCACGCCGTCACCTACGTGACCGTTGCGGACGACACGGTCACTCGAATCGGCGCCGCGTTGTCGCTGGCGCAGAACTTCGGCACCGGCACCGAGCCGAGCCAGGCGTGGGCGACGTTCCGCGCCGGCGTGACGATGACGGGTGGGGTGGCGACGATTCCGGCCAGCACCGTCATCATTCAGCCGCGCGACACCCTCAACGGGCTGGCCGCGCGCACGATCGTCAATGCCGGCAACCTCGCGCAGCTCATCGCCTGGCTGGCGGATGCGTCCGTGCTGCGGCCCTTGGCGGTGATCGACGTGCCCAACGTCGCCGCGCAGACCGGTCGTGATGGCGCCACCATCGCCCAGATCGCGACGTATTACGGTCTCACCATCTCGCAGGTCGCCGCGCTGATGCCCACGCAAGCCATCTTCACCGCGACACCGCAGGCTCCGGTGACCTTGAGAGCGCAGCATGTACCCGTGCAAGGGATCGACGCGCTCGTCCAGTGCGTGATGAGTGGCGACGCACCGGAGGACATCTCGGCAGCGGTGTCCCGCTACCTCCTGTCGGGCCTGCGTCTGCCGGGGCCGCAAGCCGACGGCACCCATGTCGTGGCCACGGGAGCGCTGACCCCGCTCTACGCCTTGACCGGACAACAGTTCGCCGGACCGAGCCCGACCGCCCCAGGTACCGCGTTGAGCGTGACGGTCACGGTGAATACCGGCATCGATTGGATCGAGCTGGACAGCTCGTCGACGGTTGGCCCCGACGAGGACTACGCGGCGATCGTCGCACGCGCGCCCGCCGCTCGAAACCCGCGATACAACCCGGGGCTGGCGCCGCATCGCGTGGTCGCGGGCGCCGTCGTCCTCACGGGGCCGGTGTCGCAGCTCGTGTTCTCGTACACGGGCGCGCAGCTACCCTATCCGGCCACCGGTCTCGCCATCGTTCCCACCGCCGGCCCGGCAGCGATGAAGCTCGCGAGCCGCAGTCCGCGCACCTATGGCCTCGATCACCGCATCGCGCTGCAGAGCGCGACGCCGCTGGCCATCCCGCAGACGCAATCGACCGCCGCCGGCAACGCGAGCCTGTGGCCGTTGCCGCCGGACCTGCGCACGCGAGCCGGATCGACGGTCGCGTTCGACATCGTCCGCAGCGCCCATCACGACAACGACCGCAACGCCGACGTCGTCACGAGCTCCACCTTCGGGACACTGGCCTCGTTCGTGGTGCGTCGCTCAGCCGGCGTCGAGGGTGTGTACGACATCGTCGGCGCCGATGCCACCGGACGCGACGTCCTGCTCACCCTCTGGCACTACCTAGTCGGCGCCAGCCAGGCAGGCGGCGACGACGTTCCCCCAACGGCGACGCAAGCCTATCTCCTCATCGCGCCGGCCCCGGATGCCGCCGATTCATCCGGGCTGTCCGTGCTGCCGATCGACGGTGGTGCGACGTTCCTGATCAAGACCAACGAGTCGGTCGAGACGCAGCTCGGCGCGCTCCGCAAAGAGGCGACCGGCGGCGACGTCGCGGCCACGGCCGGCAAGTACTACGCGAGCTTCAACGATCTCGCGTCGTTCGTGCTACTCCTCTGGGAGGGGAGCGTGGTCGGCGGGACGGGCTACTATCTGCGGCTCGCGACGACCGCCGGCAACGCGATTCCCCTCAGCGCGTTCGATCAGAACGATCAGGCGACGTTCTCGCTGCTGACAATCGCCGGCACACAGCAGGCGCCGGCGCCAGGTGGACGGACGCTGCTGGCCATCGACACGTGCGCGCTGGTGGCCCCGGGGCTCGACGCGGCGACGCATGCCTTGTCTGTGGAAGCCGCGACCCCGCAGGGCAGCGATCTGATCACCGTGGCTACGCTGCCGCCGGGCAGTGTCGGCTACACGCTGTCGCGCTCCATTCCGGCCGGCACGTCCGGCCAGGATCAGCTCCAAGCGTATTTCAGCCTCGCCATCGTCAGTATCAACGCGAGCAACGGCTACAGCCTGGTGCCGTCTGGTTTGCCGGCGACGCCGCAGCGTGACACCAGCGGGGGCCTGGAGCTCTGGGAGCTGCGCCGTGCGGCGCGACGACGACGCGCCGCGCGGCCGCCAGTCGATGCGGTGACGCCGACGTGGAAGTACGACCAGGTCGTTCCGATCTCGCGCTTCGGCCCCGCATCGGCCGCACCGGCAGTGCCAGGCCTGCCCGATCCGGCGGCGGATCCGTACCGCGGCATCGGCGGCACGACGCTCGTGAGCACCACGTTGCAGCTTGGATTCGCCGACGTCGTCGGCAACGTGACCGCACCGCCGGCGGCGGGATCCGGAACGGTGACGGTGAACGTCGGCTACACCGATCCGCTCTTGAGCGTCGGCGCGTGGCCGGCCGTGACGCTGTCCTACACGGTCGCACCGCAGACCGGCCAGCCGGTCAACCTCGTCGTAGTCGCATCGTCGCAGCCGGCTTCACGCGTGGCCACGCCGGAGCAGTCGGCGGCAGTCGGCGCCGCCGCCGCATCGCGACAGGCGGAGCAGTACCAGACCGCGTGGTTCCAGCTGGTGCAACCCGGCATGACCGACTCGTCGCGGCAGCCGTCGCCCTGCTCGATCGTGACCTCGCTTCAGCCGCAGCCAATGGCGGTCAATCCGTTCTCGCTGGCGCTGTTCGCCGCCGCCAATTACGCCGCGGCGCGGAGCGCCGCCGCGGTGACCGCGCTGCCGGTCAGCGGGACGCTCGGCAATGCGGTGACGACGTACGGTGTCGCCTACGACGCGCTCGCCGCCGCGCACGGCCACCTCAGCGCCCGCCTGCTGTTCGGAACGGCGGTACTCACGATTCCGGTCTTCGCGGTGTTTCACGATGGCGACACCGCAAACCTCATCGTCGCGAACATTCGAACCGGGTGGCCGACGCCGGGATCCGGTGCGGCGCTGCTGTCTCTGAACGATTCTCTGCCGCTGCGTGTGGGCGTGGTGCTGGCGTATCCGCCGGCGCCCGTGACCGTTCCCACGCCCCCACCCACGCTGGCAGCGCTCGCCGCGAGTCAAGACACGTCGCCGGCGCGGCTCGCCGCGGACAGTGCCCCCGACCGTAACGTGCTCGCCGCCAACTTCAAGTTCACGATGGACGGTCTCACCGTGACCGTGGGCGAGACGACGCTCCCCAGCGGCGCCACCGTGAACACGTTCGCCGACGTCGTCACCGCGTTTGCGGCGATCGGCGTGATCGTCACAGTTGCCGATCTCGCCACGTCGTCGGCGACGACGGCCGGATTGCTAACGGGGGCCGCGGTGATGCACACGGCGCACTATCAGGCCGTGGACGGCGATACGCTCGCCCACAACGCGAGCGGGATCCGCGCCGCCGTGCTGGCGAGCGCGAATGCGGGCACCGTGAACCTGTTCGACGCCGGGGCCGTACTCGCCATCGGCAGCACGACGGGCAGCGCCGCGACGAGTGGGATCGACCATACGCTCGACGACTTCGCCGCGCAGTACGCGTGCCCGAGCGCACTGCTGCTCGCTGCAAACGGACAGGTACCACTCCCTGCCGGCTCTCCATTCGTGGTCCCTGGTACGGCAGCCTTGCCCCCGGCCGCGTCGCTCGCGGTTCCCTACGGTATCGGCGCACAGGAATCGCTGGCGACGATCGCGGCGAAGTGCTCCGGCGCGGCCCCGCTGCCGATCGCCACCACCAACCAGATGCTGCCGTGGACCGTGGCAGCCGGGCAGACGGTGACCGTGGGCGCCTTCTCGACTCCGACACAACCCGGCGATTCGTTCTATGCCGTCTGGCAACGACTGTACGCGCAATCCTCGACGATCACCTTCGAGCAGGTGGTCGCCGCCATCGCCGCCTCGCCCGCGTATCTCGCCCAGGGCAGCCTGTTGATCGTCCCACCCGCGGCACTGCCGGTCACGTCGCCGTCATCGCCGGACGACATCCCCGGCCTCTATCACATCACCGGTGTCGCCTTCGCGCAGGCCAATGCGGTGTTCACCGGTCTGGTTGCGCCGAATGTAACGCTGTCGAGCCCGGACCGATCGGTCCTCATTACCACCCGGGCCAACGACACGATGAACGCGCTGGTCGCCCGATTCGCGCAGCAGCTGGCGCTCGTGACGATTGCCGATATCGTGACCGCGAACCATCAGGTCGCGTTCTTCGCGGCCGGAGCGCTCGCCCTGCTGCCGCCGGCGCCGGTGTCGCTGTCGGCCTCGCTCGGTGCGTCGGTGGGACCGTTTGCCCAGCCCATTTCGCCGCTCACAGTGACCCTGCGGTTGACGCGGCCGGCCGGCGTGATCGCGCCGGAATTCAGTCAAGGCGGCGCCGGACCCGTCGAACGGGCCGAGACCACCGTGCCGGCGCCATCGCGCCCGCAGGGCGCGACCGCGGCAACCGAACTCACGCTCGCGGACTTCGTTCGCACCTTCGAGAGCGCGTTCCCCGCGCTGCGCGTCGCCAGCGGCAAAGCCAGCGGCTCGAGTGCCGACATCTGGGTCGTCGACTTCGGGGCATCGGGTATTTCGCAAGTGACGGTCGCACCCGGCGTCACCGGGCCGAGCGGCGCGCGCTGGCCGCGCTTCTTCGCGCTGCGCCCGCTCTATAACGTCCTCGTGCAGCGCCTCGGCGTGCCGCTCGCCAGCCTGCTGGACGACGGCACGCTGTCGCCGACCACGACGCCGACTAATTTCCAGGATGTCGACGTCGAGACGTGGGCTCGGCGGTTCCTCGCCGACGTGGACCTGTTTCTCACCGGCCCGTATGCGACCGCGGTCTATGCGAACGCGGCGGCGCGCGGCGCGCTCGACGCGGTGCTCGACGCCAAGGCCACGTTGGCCGCGGCGATTTCGCGCGGCCTCGCCGTGACACTGGTCGTCGATGACCCGATGGCCGCCGCCGGCAGGAGCGCGGCGATCGCGGCTTTGGTGCAACAGCTTCAGATCAACCTTTCGCAGGCGTACGCCACCGCCGCCGTCGTGCAGTACGATGTCACAGTCACCTCACCCTGGACGGCACCAGCCCCGCCCGTTCCACCGCTCTTGCCGGCGCGTCTGGTCGGTATCGTCACGCCGATGGCAACGCCTTCGGCCCCCGCGGTGGGCGACACCCCGGCGGCGCTTCCCTACACGATGGCCGGCGCGAAGATCGATCTGACGACGCCGCACTCGTACCTGAGCCTCTTCACGTCGGTCACCGACCCGCAGCACCACGGCGCGTTGCAGGTGAATCCGAAGTACGAAGTGCTCGACGCCGAATTCAACATCCGCACGCTCGCCGACGTGGGCGGCTACGAGAGCTCGAACTGGGTGGCGTTCGTGAACCGGCTGCCGCACGATGGGCCGCCCGCCATTCAGTTTCAAATGGGCACAGCGATCGTGCCGGTGCCGCTGCGCAACTACCCGGCGCTGCCGGTGATTCTCGCGCAGCAGGCGCGCGCCAGCTGGACGGGCGCAGGCGATCCGCCACTGGGCCAGGTGGCATTCTGGACCTACGGCATCACCTACACCCACCAGCACGCAGGCCAGGACCAGGTGCAGCTGAGCGTCACCTTCAACGTGCGGCCCTCGTCGCCGATCGGGACCGACGATCAGAGCCCGGACGTGGCGTCGGCGCTCGCCAAGTACATCGCGGTCGCCGACCCGCTGTGGGCGCTGCTCTCGGACATCGTGGATCCCGCAGCGTCCACACCGCCCGCCACCCTCGCCAATGCCGCCGTGACCTTCAGCTCGTTCGTCGCGGATATCGCGGGTGCGTGGAACGGGCGATGGCCGGCCGAGTCGCCCGCACCCACCAACTGGCAACCGGCCGCAGTCGCCATAGGACCGCCAACTCAGACCTACGATTTCGCCGTGCACCTCACCGGCGCTACTGAGTACTCGACCCTCGAGCTCACGCGGTTGCAGGCACAGCCCGGCCCGACCAACCAGTGGCCGGACGTGTACTTCGTCGCCGAGAACGGCACTCGAATTCCGCTCACCGTTGGCACGGCGACCGGCGAGACGATGACCTACTCGTTCCCGAGCACACCGCCGATCCACGTGGTCGAGTGGCCGCGGGTCGCCGTCGAATGGCCGGGGCTCGCCATCGCGACCGTTCAGAACGCTCGCGCGTCGATGTCGGTGCGGCGCAACGAGCACCTCCTCGGCCCAGACATGCCGAATACGACATCCGACTTCGTGTACCAGACCGGAACGGTCGAAGCCCCGGACATCGCAACGCCGCTGCTGACATGGCCGCGGCGTTTCATCCTGGGCGGGACCACGGTAACCGAGGCGCTGCAGGCCGCGCTCACGGCTCTCTTCGGTACCGCAACCGGATTGCCGCTGACCGTCTCGTTCTTCTATGGCTACGAGCTGGTGCCAGCGCAAGGCTCCGATGACGGTATCACCGTTCACCTGCCGGCGAGTCTGTATCCCAATCAGCAACTGGGCACCGGTACCGCCGCCGCGATCGGCGGTGCCGTCAGCGCCTGGGACTCGAAGTATCAGCCCACGCACGTCGGCGGCGAGTGGCTGTTCACGCTGACGGTGTACTCGCAGCTCGACGCGGTGGCGACGCGCCCGCTCCTGACGGTCGAGCGGCTCGTCTATCGGATTCCGTCGGCTGTGTCGCTTCTTGGTTGATCTCGAGACTCAGCCGGCAGGCGGCAGCGATGCGAAGCCCGCCTCCTCGGATCGCTGCCGGACTTGCATGTGCGTGAGTTCGCGCATTCGACCGACGCGTTCGACGGCTGGCGAAACGACACGTCGCGACGCGAGCTCCTGATGCAAGGTGTCGTGAAGGCTGTTCGTGAGAGTGTCTCGGCGTTCGGCGCTGCGATGAGGGTGGGAGACTGTGACGCGCTCACAGAGGAGGAACGGAGCCGCTGCGTCTGCCGTACTTCTGCTGCCTTCAAGATGTGTTTCGTGGTTTCGCGCTAGCGACGCGGGACGAACCCCCACTTCGCTTGCGGGCAATTGGTGATCGAACCGGTGAGAACGAGGGCAAGGCTAAGCTGTTGTTCAAGCCACTGATCGAAAGATGGCTGGGAGGCAGGGAGTCTCCCGAATCGGTTTGCGCCTGCTCGCCGCTGTTCGCCGGTTCTTGCCAACTCTTTCGGCTTCCTAGAATTCGCGACTGGCAGATTCTTCAGCTGCTCTCGCCGCGTTGCGGCCGCTTGCGTCTGTTGCCAAGGCGATGTCACTCGAAATGTCACTCATAACGAGCGACCGCAAGCTTCTCCTCGAGCGAGCAGTCGTCGGCCTCCCTCGACCGAACTCCGCGGATGCACCGATTCGATTCGGTCGAACGAAGTGCGACTCTGATATGAGGCGGTCTGACTGCGAGTCTATGTGCCCCATTCACACAGAGTACAGACACCTCGCGATCGGCGAAGGAGCTTAGTGGCACCCATCCCAACGAGGCGCCGCATAGACTCGTTCAACACACTGAGAGAGACACGAAAATTCGATACGCATCTAACGATTCCAACCCCCAGCCGTTATCGTTCGATAGCGCATGTGGTCTCCCAACAAGACCCTCAGCCACGAACGGCAGGGCACGTTCATCACCTGTCTTGCAGAGTATCTCCGCCAACCAGAGCTGAACGTACCAGGCTCCGTTAAATCCATAGTCGTCATCGGCGTCGCTGTAACCACGATGCCTCCAATTGGCGTCGGCGAAACACATTCGACGAAACTGCAGACAGAGCAGGTTAGAACCCTCAAGACAGTTCCTCTCGAGTTCGCGCGTGATGGTATCGATACTGCCTGCGGCTTGTTTGTATGCGCTCAAGAGTTCTTGCAACTGATTGTCGTTGTAGACAATCGGCGTCAGTCGCTCGAGCACGGACGCGCTATCGTTCTGCCAGTTGACCACCGGTTGGGTGATCTCCCCGGAATCGTGGGTAGACAGTGCTCGTGAACCTGTTCCTGTAGCGAGGTCCGAGCCGAAAAACGCCCCCGCGTCCGTCTATTCCGTTGCACGGTCTTTTCTCCGTTCTGCGTCCGAGAAACCGCTTGGCGGCGTGGCGCGCGCCACATAGAATTGCGCGCTCGCATACACAGCATGACGAGATTGTTGACGCGTCTGCCCGTGGAGTCCCCACCGCAGACGCCGCAGTGGGAGGCGTTCCATCGCCGCTGGCTACGGCTCGTGCCGCCGCTGCGGCCGAACGCGGAGGTCTGCGGGCGGATGCGCGGGCTTGTCGCTGACGGCTACGGACGTGTGCTCGTGCTCGGCGCGACTCCGGAGCTGGCCACTATCGCGGACTCAACGGTCGCCGTCGACTGGAGTGCGTCGGCATTGGCCCATATCTGGCCGGGTCGCGCTCCGGGACGAGAGGCGATCCGGGCCGACTGGCTGCACCTGCCGTGTGCCGACCAGTCGTTCGTCGCGGCGATTGGCGACGGCAGTCTGAACTGCCTCGAATTCCCTTCCGGTTATCGACGGTTGTTTGACACGCTGGCGCGTGTCGTGCGCCCGGGCGGCTGCATCGTCATCCGCGCGTTTGTCGCCCCTGAGACAGGTGAGTCCATGACACGGACCCGAGCCGATGCAATGGCGGGAGGGGTGCAAACGGTGGGGGCACTCAAATGGCGGATGGCGCACCTCGTGGCCGCCGAACAGCGCGATCCCAATGTGACGGCGCCGTCGATCGCCGACGCTTTCAACCGCTGCTTTCCCGACCGCGCAGCGCTGAGCCGTGCCGCCGGCTGGTCGCGCAAGGACCTGGAAGAAATCGACGGTCTCGTGGGCGTTCGTGGTGGTTACAGTTTTCCGACCTCGACGCAGTTGTTGGACGTCGTGCCGGCGTCGCTTGGCCAGCTGGCGCTCCGACCGTCGGGCACGTATGAGCTCGCGGACCGGTGCCCGCTGCTCGCGGCGGAGGTCAGGTCGTGAGCGAGCTACCCGGGTCCGGAACACCAGCGTTGCCGATCCTCGTGCGGCAGCTCGAACGATCCCAATGGGCGTCGCCGGACAGCATCGTGTCGAGCCAGCTGCGGCATCTCGTGCGGCTCGCGGAGCACGGCCAGCGTTCGTCGCCTGCGTTTGCCGCGCGGCTGGCGTGCGCTGGGTTAACGCCGCACGATCTGGCTGACCGTGACGGACTCGCCGCGCTTCCGCTGTTGACGCGGCGCGACATCCAGCGCGCCGGCGCGGATCTGTTCTGTACCCCTGTGCCAGAGGGTCACGGCGGGATGAACGAGACCACAACGTCAGGGTCGACGGGTGAGCCGGTGACCGTGCGGACCACGGACGTGTCGATTCTGTTTTGGCACGCGATGGCTATGCGAGAGCAGCAATGGCATCGACGCGATCTGACGGGGAGGCTGTGCGCAATCGATCCGCGCGTCGCTTCCTACGAGCGTCGCGCCGAATGGGGCGCTCCAGCCAGCGTTTTCACAACGACCGGCCCCGCGCTTCGGTTGCCGATCGCGACGGCGACAGCCCAACTGGCCTCCTGGGTGGCCGACTTTAGCCCGACCTTCCTGGTCATTTATCCGAGTACCCTCGAGGTCTTCACCGGCTATTGTCGTCGTCATGGCATCGCGCTGCCGGATCTCCACCACATTCTCACGGTCGGTGAGACGCTGCCGGAACCGGTGCGGGCCGGGGCGCAGGAAACGTTTTCCGCGGCTGTCGCGGATCTCTATTCGTCGCAGGAGTTCGGCCACATCGCGCTCGAGTGTCCCGTCAGCGGGTTGTATCACGTGATGTCGGAGAGCGTCCTGGTCGAGGTCCTCGATGACCGTGGCGGTCCATGCCAACCCGGAGACATCGGCCGAGTCGTGATCTCGGACCTGCACAACTACTCGACGCCGCTCGTTCGCTACGAGATTGGCGATCACGCGGAGGTCGGATCTCCATGTCCTTGCGGTAGAGGGCTGCCGACGCTGAAACGAATCGCCGGGCGTGAGCGAAACCTCATGCGGATGCCAGACGGCACCCGGCGGTGGGCGTTGACCGGCTTCCTGCATTGCCGGCAGGTCGCGCCAGTCGTCCAATATCAGCTCATACAACAGGGTGAAACTACGATTGACGCCCGGCTCGTGGTCGAGCGTCCGCTGTTACGGACGGAGGAGAACGCGTTGCAGGCGCTGCTACAAGAGTGGGCCGGATGTGAGTTCGTCCTGCGCTTTCACTATTTCGACGACCGACTGCCCAACGGAACCTCGGGCAAGTTCGAAAGCTTCATTTGCAACGTCCCCGAGCCTGCGCTATGCCCGGCCGACGCGTAACCGTTACGGTTCTCGCGCTCGCTGCGGCGGTCTTGGCGCTGGCGATGCTCGCGAGGACGGATGCCGCCCGCACGTGGCTGGTACGGCCGCCGCTGGAACGACCAGAGGTGGGTGAGTTGATTGCTGTGCTCGCGGCCGAGGCGAAACGGCCGGTCGAGGGTCGGCTCGCTGGCGGCTTTCCATATGCGCCCGCGGTCGTGCAGGCGCGAGGCGTGCGTCTGACGGTTTCGCCGGAGGTGCGCATCGCGGCCGCGACGATCGAAAAGCGTGCACGGGACGCCGAAACGCCGCAGCACAGCGCGGCGCTTGGCGCCGCCTACCTTGCTCTCGGCGAGTGGGATCGAGCGGTCGCGGCGCTGCAGGACGCGGTCGACGCGGTTCCCACCCAGGCGGCCTTTTACAACGACCTCTCGGTCGCGCTCCTTGCGCGCGCAGGGGCAACTGATCGGCCGGAGGACTGGATCGCCGCGCTGGATGCCGCGAGCCGTGCGATCAGGATTGACCCGACTCGCCCCGAACAGCACTTCAATCGCGCGCTCGCGTTGCGCGGACTTCATCTCGGCTCGGAGGAGGCCGACGCATGGGCCAATTACCCAGCGGTCGACCCAGCCGGTCCGTGGTCGGCTGAAGCTGCGGCGCGGCTTGCAGACGTGCGCGGCCGTGCGCGCTTACGGCCGTCCGATCCCACGGTGTTCGATCACCAGGCCGTGCGCGAACGCATCGAGGACCACCTCCTGCGTGAATGGGGAGCGGCGGCCGAGCGCGGCGATCGTAGCGCCGCCCACAGCTTGCTCGACGACGCCGGGCACCTAGCCGATAGGCTGGCCGCATCGGGGGGCGATGCCATGGCGCGCGACGAGATAGCGCTCATCCGTCACGTGCGGGAGTCGGGCAATCGCGACGCTCTGCAGGCCCTGGCCACCGGTCATCGACTCTACGGGGAGATGCGCGAGCAGTGGATCGCGAACCGGTGGGCTGAAGCTGACACGCTGATGGCGACCGCGGCGGACTTCCTCCGCCGTGGAGGAAGTTCCTATTGGCAATGGACGTACTACGTTCATTCGGCGGTGCTCTCCTTCCGGCAGCAGACCGATGCGGCCCTGCGCTATGTGCAATCGGCCCCGCGCGTAAAGGCGGAGCGCCGCCACCTTCATCTGCGCGGCCGATTGGCGTGGACCGAGGGCTATCTCTGGGCGACGCTGGGCCGTTTCGACGTAGCGCGCGGCTTCCTGGCGCGGTCGGTCGAGAAATTCACCGCGGCGGCCGAGTACGACCATTTGGTCGCCACGCATACCAACCTTGCCGATTCGGAGTGGTTTCTGGGTGATCGCGGCGCCGCGTGGGCCAACCTGCTCGCGGCGTTCCAACATGCCGATCGACGTGGCGAGACGCGCCGCATCGAGCATCTGGAGCTCGCGGCATCGATTGCGCAGGATGAAAACCTGCTCGCGGCCGCGCTCGAATTCCGCAACGCAACAGTTCGTGCCTCGCGGACGGCCGTGTTGCAGGCGGATGCCTTTCTCCGGCGGGCGCGGGCCCTGCTGCGTCTCGACGACCGGCCCGCCGCGGCCGCCGATCTCGAGCGCGCCGTGGCAGCGCTCGACACCTTCGGCGACTCGGTGCGACGCGAGTTCTTCGCGTCGGAGATCGATGTCGTGCGCGCGGAGCTCTTCAGCCGCGGCGACTGCGCGCGCTCGATCCGGTACAGCGACGCGGCGCTGCCGTACTTCCGGCGCACGCAGATGATCTGGCTCGGCAGCCTGCTGAAGACCAAAGCCGCGTGCTTGCAGGCCGCGGGCGACGTGATGCAGGCCCATGCGCTGCTGCGCGAGGCGGTTGCCGTGTACGAGAGCCGGCGCGCAAGCCTCCGCTCGGTCATCGATCGCGTCCGCGGCCTCGAGCTCGAACGGGCCGCCTTCCGGGATCTCGTGACGCTGGAGCTCGTCGAGCTCGAGGACGAGGCCGCGGCCTTCGCCACGGCGGAACGCGCGCGCGCGGGAGGTCTCGCCGATGCGTGGGCTGGAGCCGACGCAGACCAGCGCGCCCTGCCTCCAGGCGTCGCGGTCGTGTACTACGAATCGCTCGGCGACCGCCTGGCGGTCTGGGTACTCACGCGCGAACGGCGCGTCATGTTTACGCGACCGATCGACGAACAGGCGCTGCGCGGGATGGTCGATCGCGTGCGGCGGTCGGTTGACGCCGGAGCTGACGTGGCGGCTTTGCGCCCGCGAAGCGCGAGCCTGTTCGACGACGCCGTGGCGCCGGCGCTCGAGATCGCGGACCGCGAGACATCGGGCTCCGCATCTCCGGCGACGGTGGTCTTCGTCCCGGACGGGCCGATGTATGCGCTGCCGTTCGCCGCGCTGCCCGACGCGACCGGGCGACCGCTCATCGAGACCAGGATCGTGGCCGTCGCGCCCAGCCTGCGGACGTTCCTGGCCGCATCGCGCCGTCTCGAGGAGTTCGACCCTTTGGATGTTGTAGCCGTCGGCGACGGTCATGACGTGAAGACGCTGTCGCTGCCGAGGCTGCCACGCGCCGATGACGAGGCGGCAGCGATTGGCGGACTGTATCCGCGCGCGACGGTGCTCGCCGGCTCCGCAGCGACGAAGCGACGTTTTCTAGGCGCCCGGGCCGCTGTGGCCCATTTTGCCGGGCACACGGTGCTCAACGAGCGCTATCCGATGCTGTCGCGGATGCTCTTTACGCCAGAGCCGTCTGGCATCGATACGGGGTGGCTGCTCGCGGAGGACATCACCGCTCCGCTCGTGGCCGGCAGGCATGTCGTCGTGCTCGCCACGTGCGAGGGCGCCGCCGGCAGGACCGTCGAGGGCGAGGGCGCGATCAGTGTAGCGCGCGCATTCTTTGCGGCTGGCGTTCCGGCCGTCGTCGCCAGCCTGTGGCCGGTCGACGACGACCTGCAGACGTTGATGACGACCTTTCACCGGGCGCTCCGGACGGAGCGCGATCCCGCGCGCGCGTTGCGCGCAGGACAACAAGCCATTCTCGCCGAGCGCGGACCGCACACCCCGGTCCGTGTCTGGGGCGGATTCATCATGCTCGGCGGACTGCGACCGCCGATCGACGAAAGGAAGGAGAAATCGTGGCGATAACGTTGCGCTTCTATGGTCGGTTCATCTTTGCTCGGCACGCCAACGGAACGTACTCCGTACTGGCGCCCACCTTCGATCTTCCGTTCGAAGCACATCGAGCGCTGATGAGTATTCCGCAGAGCAGTCTGAAGTACCTCGATCGCGACAACTTAATTGGCCTGCCGGCGATGCAGATCACGACGCTACAGCCTCTGCTGCGAACGGCATCGCACACCAATCCACTCAATCCGCAAGTCGTGGTCTGGGACCTGGCCGGCCTGCATGTGTGGTATACCGCTGCCGCGCCGGCGAACGTGACGCTCACGAGCGTGAAGGGGGATCTCATCGATCTGGCAACGATCGAAACTGTCCGCACCCATCCATCCCCTCCTCCACCAACCGAGTTGCTCCCCGAGTCATTGCGTGCGAACGATAGCGGGGTGACGACGGCGGTCATCGCGATCTCACAGGGTACCGGCACTGTGAACACGGCGTGCAACACGTTGGAGGCGTTCGTCGACGGCGGAGCGGCCATGGTGGCCGACCTCAAGGAGCGTCATCCGGACGTCAACATCCAGGGGGATCCGGTCGTGCCCAAGGAAGATCCACAGAATCCGGGCAGCGATTTCATGAGATTGCCGGCGGAGATCGTCGAGTTCTCGATGACCGGACAGCCGGGACCGGACGGTCCGGTGTTGACACTGCAACTGACGAACAACCAGGGCGACCTCGCGGGCCTCGTGAGTGTCCGGGATGGCACGACGATTTCGTTCTCAAACCTGTGTGCTGCCATTCGGAGACCGGGCGATAGCGATCTCGAGTTCAGCCGGTATTACGCACTGCTGCAGACGTCCCCGGGCGGCGCAGGTCTCGTGCCCCACGAGCCCACAGCGACGAGTGAGGGGCCGTGCTGCATCTGTGCGGCCACTCTCAGCACAGCGCACGCCGACACGCAGTGAAAGGGTCAGTAGAGGTGGCATCTTCGATCAGCGGTCTGTACATCGGGAGCACAGACGATGGCGGTTCACCACAGGAGCTGCACCTGCGGGTAGACGTAGACGAGCCGTTCAAGCACGCGCTCAAGCTGAATCGCATCAGCGGCGATTTGTTCGAGCCGGGCGGACTCGAGGCCGGCCGCAATCGCCACCTGCGGTCGTGGTTCATGGAGGTATCGCCGCCTGACCCTGTGTCGGTGCCGTTCCAGGCCTCGGGTCAGGTCACGTTTCACGGGCGCTCAGACGCCGCGACACTCGAGCTCACGGTCGATCGGGACGAGAAGGGGCTTCTGGCCACGGTGACGATCGATTTCGGCGCGGATGGTCGTCGCCACTATTCCTGTCGTCATGTCGACGAGCGCTTCCGGCGACTCACGATCCATGTCGACGTCTGCGAGAGCATCACGTTCCGTCAACCCGAGTATCAGATTGGCAATACGCAGTTTCCGGTCGCCGGGACCACCTCTCGCCCGCTTACGTGGGGCGGCGCGCTGCGGGAAGCCGGCGTCACCGTTACGTCGCCAGAGCCGACGATCCTCGACGACTCGGCAAAGACGACGCCGTGGACAACGGAGGAACTCGAGGCGGCGCTCGAGGCGCAGTTGTGTGCGCAGGGACTGGCGCACGAACATGCGTGGCCCCGGTGGTTTCTCTGGGGTGTGCTTGCCTCGCAGCACGCCGATTGCCGGAACGCCGGCGTGATGTTTGACCATAAGAAGCCGGCACGGCAGGGCTTCGCCGTGTTTCTGAAGTTCTTCGGCGGGCTGCCCGCCGGCGAGCCGACGAACAAGGTAGAAGCTAGTTTGCAGCGTTTGTATCTACTGACGTGGGTGCACGAGGTCGGCCACGCCCTCAATCTCCTTCACTCGCGTGACAAGCTGGTGCCCTCCGAGTTGTCGTGGATGAACGACGATCACGCTCTCGAGGATGTCAACGGCTTCTGGTCGAAGTTTCCGTTCACGTTTTCGGTCGCCGAGCTGCTGCATCTGCGGCACGGGCACTGGCCGGAGATCGTGCCCGGGGCCGAGCCGCTCGGTGCCGGGGGCCACTTGTGCGCGCCACTCGCCAAACGCTTTGTGGAGTCGACTCCAGCACCAATCACTGATTCCGACCCTCCCCAACCGCTCGAATTGCTGCTGCGCAGCCGAGGGCATTTCGATTTCATGGCGCGCGTCACGATTGAGGTGCGCCTGCGCAATCAGCACCCTGAGGCCGAGCTGCGTAACGTCGTCGATGACCTGAGTCCCGAAGCCGGCTACGTGACCGTCGTCATCCGTCGCCCCGATGGTCGCTTCGTCGAGTTCGTGCCAATGATTAAGCTGCTACGGACGCCATCGGTGACGACGCTGGCGTCGGCATCGAAGGTGGGGCCCGATCGGCACAGCGTCGAAATCGACTTGACCTATGGACGGGGCGGATTCTATTTCGACACGCCTGGTGAGTACCTCGTTTGCGCGATCTATGCTGCTGACAACCACCTAGTGGAATCGAATCGTCTGCGGCTCCGCGTCGGCCATCCGCTGTCACGGGAGGCGGATCAGATGGCGCAGGACTTCTTCGTTCCTGAAGTTGGGCGCTGTCTCATGTTGAACGGCTCGCAGTCTCCATTCCTGACCGGCGCGTTCGCGACGCTGTTGCGAATGGTAGACCGATGGGCCGGCACCGAGGCAGGAGCGGATCTGGCGCTGGCCCTGATGCCCGGAGTGGGGAATTCCTTCTTCGCAGTGCGGAACAACGTCGTGACACTGTTGAAGGGGCCGGATCACGGCTCAGCACTTCGCCTCACAGAAG
Source organism: Vicinamibacterales bacterium (assembly GCA_035293405.1). Classification (GTDB taxonomy): domain Bacteria; phylum Acidobacteriota; class Vicinamibacteria; order Vicinamibacterales; family UBA2999; genus Gp6-AA40. Next base: position 85,556 of record DATDOE010000008.1, read on the forward strand.
CCGCGGTGAAGACGTACGAGGCGTCGTCTGACCGGTCCTTCAATTTGCGACACGATCGCCTCGTGCGCGCACGGGCGCGCTACCACCAGGCGGCTGAGACGGCGTCAGTCGCGGTCACCGAGCTCGTGACACTGCACGATCGACTGCAGGATCGCGGGGCGCATGAGTCGGTGCTCGCCGACGTGCGCGCGTTCGCGAAGGAGGTGGCTGGCCCGCTGGCACTTCCGTGGTGAATCACGTCCACTGTCCCCACCACTGCTGCGCCGTCTCGCGCGCTCGGACGACGCGTAGACTACCGTCGAGATCGTGCCAGACCACCGGGGCCAGCCCGGACGAGAAGCGCGTCTCCAACGGAATGGCGTAGGCGCCAGCGTTCATCCACACCAGCCGATCGCCGATGCGAATCGTGTCGGGTAGAAGGTACTCGCCAAGCTGGTCGATGGAGGCGCACGTGGGTCCACAGACGACCGACGGCCGCGACGGCCCGTCGAGGCTCGGGTCCACGAACAGCGCATGCTGCTCGAAGGCGGCCATACGCGCGTGATTCGTGCGACCGCCATCGCAGATGTAGTAGACGGTGTCGCCTCGTTCCTTGCGGTCCACCACGGTGACGATCAGCACACCTGCACGCGCAGTGAGGAAGCGGCCGTTCTCGAGCCAGATCTCCCGCGCGGTGGGAAACAGTGCGGGGACCGTGGCCACCGCGGCGGCCCACTCGCTGGCGTCGAACGCCTCGCATGTGCTGACTTGCGTCGACAGTGAGCGCTCACCTGGCACGGGGAGGCCGCCGCCGACGTCGACGTACGACGGCTCGAGACCGGCCCGATCGCAGACGCCGCGAAGGTACGCTAGCGCCCGCGTGAAGGGACCAGAGCTGGCAACATTCGTGTGCAGGTGAAAGTGCACGCCCATGTCGCCGACGCCGTGCGCGCGGAGATGCGCGGCTGCGGCACAGACTTCGTCGGCGGTCATACCGAAGTGATCCGGCCGATCGGGATGGTTGGGATCAATCTGATCGGGAACCTGGCATCGGAGTCCGACGGCCCACCGCTGCTTGCGGCAAACCGTGGCCAGCGCTCGGACTTCCGTCAGCGAATCGAAGTGGACGTGAAGGCCATGCAGATCGCCGCGCGCGAGCCAGCGCTGCTTGCCAGTGCCGTTGGCGAGTATGCGATCGGGCGGGAACCCTGTCGACATCGCGGCCGCCAGCTCGAACCCGCTCACCACCTCGGCGCCGAACTGCCAGTCGCGCCACAGCTCGAGCAAGGCTCTCACGGGCTGCGTCTTGACCGACAGCCAATGCCGGTGAGGCAGACTGCCGAGGTGCGCGCGCAACTCAGCGACCGCAGTGTCAACGCTCGCGGCCGACATGATGTAGCACGGCGTCTCGACCAGCGTGAGTGCGCGCCGAACGAGTGGCCGCCAGGCCTGCGCGTCGTCGACATCCGCGGTCATGGAAGCGGTCGGCCGGCTGTGGCTCGCTGGGCGACTTCCTTTGCCCAGGGTGACCCGGCCTCGCGCGCCTCGACAGCCCGCCAGGCCGCCGCGGCCTCGGGGCGTTGCAGCACATTGAGCGCGAGGGCGCGATTGAACAGGGCTTCGGCGAGATCCGCCTGCAACGTCAATGCGAAATCCGCCGCGCCCAGTGCGCGTTCGAGATCGCTGTTGTCACCGCGCCCGCGCCCGCGCGCCAGATAGGCCGCCGACAGGTCGCTGTGCAGTTCCGCGTTGTTCAGATCGAGGCGTGCCGCGTCGCCGAGCGCCTGGACCGCTGGATCCAGATTGCGTGACACCAGATGGGCCACGCCCAGCGCCCAGAGCGACCGAGCGGAACGGTCGCTCGCGGCCGCCGACTCGATGCGCGCCACCGCGATGCGCACGTCGGGCGACAGCTCAGTGCCCCCGCCACCGCGCGTGACGGAGAGCGCCGGCGCATAGGTGAACCCCCCGCTGAGCCGTCCCTCGACAGGCCGGGTCGACTGGCCGGCGTAGGCTGCGACCAATTCCTCGAACTCGGCAGTGCGGCCGTCCCCACGGAGCAGGCCGCTGTTGATGATCAGCAACACCGCCGCCGCAGTGGCGAGACCGCTGGCGACACCTATCGCGATCCACGGACGAAAGGGACTCGCAGGCCAGTCCGCCAGACGACCGCCCTCGCTCTCGAGGAGCCCGACCGTGTCGGCCAGGATGTCGCGACAGTCGGCACACTCGCTCGCATGGCGCTCGACGGCCAAGCGTGCTGTCGCCGCAAGCGTACGATCGACATACGCTGCGAGCGTCTCGGCGTCGGGATGCCCCGCATCCCATTTGTCCAGCCTTCTAGCCCCGCCGCTTATGGCCACCAAGTCTCCTCTTGAATGGACGGACGCCCGCGCCGCATTTCGGGGCGCGATACAGTCTGGCACCGTCTTCGGTGTCACTCCAAGAGATCTCGAATGGTCGAACCGTCGATCCCGCCATCCTTGAGGAGGCGCCGCAGCTGCTTCCGCAAGGTGTCTACTCGCTCGTACACCTTCTTCTGCGGGATGCCTACGAGCTTCGCAAGCTCTACGAACTTCAAACCATCGTCAATCCAATAAGCGACGATGAGCGCGTCCTGTTCCGTGAGACCGGCTCGCCACCGCTGCAGAATCTCGTAGATGCGCTGCCGAAGCGCCAGCTTTTCCTGATCGACGATGATGTGGTCGGCCGTGTCTGGTGCGGCAACATTGGTCAGCGCGTCAGCCGACTCGATCTGATGACGGAACTTGATCGGTAGCTTCGCGGCGATCTCCGCGAGCTCGGCGTCGGTCAGCGCGAAACGGTGTTCCGTGCGTAGCTTCTCGCATGCTTCGGCAAAGCTAAGTCCGTCTCGAACCATCGAACGGTGGAGCGTGATGGCCGGCTCGCCAAGCCGTCCCACCGGCTTGGGCGTGCGGTACTTACCCCACCGGCTGTTCGTCCAGTCCTTGAAATAGAAGCTGACGACCGACGCCAGATAAGTCGCCATGCTGCTATCGTTGCGGAACTTCCGCAAGACGGCGTGATCGTTGTCCATGACTTTGAGCAGCGCGTCCTGGGCGAAGTCCTCGGCGTCCTCGCGCGAGACGCCACGCCGCCGCCCCAGCGTCTTGGCGAGCCGCTCGGTCGTCTTCAGCAGTTTGAGGAGTTCGTCGTTGTCCAATCAGGTCGCCCCGCCGAGCCTGGGTAAGACTGATCGTATGAGATAACCGCGGGTTGGACAGATGCGAATCGAAGTCGTCCAAGATGACACTATGCGTCCGAAGGCAGACGCTATGGTCAATGCGGCCCACGAGCGCATGTTGGGCGGAGGGACGATAGGAAGCATCTGCCCAGGGAAGTGTACTGAATGCCCTGTATACGATGTTCAAGAAACAAGGAAGCGAGCTTCGTTGGAGCGGATCGAGGCCCGTAGTAGCTCTCCTGGTGAAGTCGGCGAAAGTGAAGCCCATCCTTCGTGACCCAGCGAAGACCGAGGCTTACGGAGACCGCAAACGCATCCAAGCTTTGCCGCAACGTCACTGCGAGCGCGCCCGACACGGTCAATGCCAAGCCTGCGGGCCCGTCTTCGATAGCTCCCCACCATTCGAGACGGGGGACGACTCCGTACCGCATGATCCCGAAGTCTAAGTAGCCTCGCCTGCCACGCGTTGAGCCGGGAAATCTCAACACATGTCCGTCTAAGCAGACGGCCGAAGCCGAGAACGCGTCGAGTGCAATCGACGCCTTCGTTCGAGAGCCTCGGCCGCTGAAGGCCGATATGCATAGAGTGGATTGCCGGCAAGTACGTTGTGTTTCAGTCGCCGCTGCGTTCGTACTGCTCTTGGTGGCGCCGACTCACGCGCGCCAGGATGGAGCGACGAACATCCCGGCTCAAGCCAACCCTCCTGCCGCCACACTGCCGACCCTCGACAACGTGCGTGTAACGAGTATCGTGCGGCCGACAAGGCAGACCGGCGCGACAGCGGTCGCAGCCGGAATCGGTGATACGGTCGTCTTACGAGTCGACCATCTTGCCGATCTCATCGACAGGTCGAAGTGCATCGGCTCCGACGGGAAACCATTCGCCGGATGCCGCGAGCAAGTGATCGCACTCTACTTGGACGGGCGGGAAATCAAAGGGCTAGTACCAGAGTCAGGCGCTCCACTGAAGGATCAGCAGACGCTGCAGTTTCACCTGCAGAGAAGCGCCGGGTCAGACGAGGCGTGGGCAGACTTGCTCGGCGCGCCGCCGCTCAAGGAGTCGCTGTTCTTTCGTCGTCCGACCGGGGTGAGCGTGGGTCTGGCGAACGCATACGCTCTCCCGAGCGATGTCGGTGAGGCTGCCTTCGAACTGATTCGGATTCGGAAGGGCTGGTTCATCGCGTCCTCTCTCATGTTCGGCGGCGTGCTCCTCCTGCTCGTTGCGCTCATTCTGAATAGCGAGATCGTGCGCGACAGCGGGCCGGTGCCCATCGGTCACGTGGCAGGCTGGGTGCTGCGCAAGCGCAAACACAAGCCCTACAGCCTGGCACGCGTCCAGATGGCCTTCTGGTTCGTGCTGACCGTCGCGTCCTTTCTCTTCATCTGGCTCGTCACAAATGCGTCGGACACGATTACGGCTTCGACGCTGGCCCTCATCGGCATTGCGGCAGGCACGTTCCTGGGCTCGGTCGCTATCGACAGCGGGCGGGCGCAGTCGCAGACGATGCGATCGACTGAGTTGACGCGCGAGGAAACCGCGCTGACTGTCGACATCGCGTCGTTGGGCGCCATGCTCGCTGCCGTTCCGCCGCCCGCGAACGCGGCGGCGTTGCAGGAAAAGCTGAATGCCGCACAAGCGCGCCGCGGTACAGTGACGGCTGAACTCGCACCCCTGCGAGCGGCGGCAGCCCCGGCCGTGTCGAACGGCTTCATCAACGACATCCTGACTGACAGCACCAACGGCATCAGCTTTCATCGATTCCAGATGTTCGTCTGGACCCTTGTGCTGGGGATCGTGTTTCTCAATTCGGTTTGGACGCGTCTCTCGATGCCCGAATTCAGCGCCACGCTTCTCGGACTCCTCGGTATCAGTGGTGGCACGTACCTCGGATTCAAGATTCCCGAGAGTTAGGTCCACTCCAGCTCGGAATGAACGATCCAAGCCCCGGGGCGAAATCTCAACTGCGCGTCCGTCTACATCAACATCAACGAGGAGGTTCCACCAGTGGCTGCAGGCGCATGTAACGACTCCACCCCTCATTTCTTCCCCAACGTGGCCGCCGGCACGATCCTGTCGTGGGCGGTTACCGGGCCAGCCGGGCAGTTCTCGGCGACGGTGAAACTGAAGAAGGACGCTGACCCTCCGCAGTCGAAGCCGGACTCGGGCAGCGAAACGCTGGCTGTCGGCGTCTATTCGCTTGCGATCACGGTCCTGTTCGTCACCACCTGCGAGGTGCAGGTCGAGGCCAGCTGCGGGGCGCACAAGTTCTGTCGGAAGATTCTAGGCGCGGCGGGCACGACCGATGCTGTGGCGCTGTCGGTGGTGGCCGCGTGATGGCGACTGCTGCCGTCCGTTGCGTCGCCGCTTGCTGCTTCGCGCTGGCGCTGGCCGCGGCTGCGAGACCCGCGGCCGCACAGCATCTGTGCCAACTCACCGAGACGATCGAACGCTGTGTCGGTCGGATTTACGCCGAGCTTGGCCCGCGATCCGAAAAGACCGCCGCCGCGGATGCCGCCAAGGCCGAGCAGAAGCAAGCGCCGAAGAAGACCGAGACCGCGCTGGCCGACGTCAACGGCTTGTCATCGAGCGTCAAGGACTTCCTGCCGCTGCTCCAGCTTGGGGGCGTCCTGGGCGCCGTCCAAAGCGACGATCAAACCGGCTTGGTCACGGTGGCGCTCAATACCCCATTCCTCGGGAGTAGTGGCACGACCAAGAAGGACAACGCCCTGCAACTGAAGGCCGTGATAGACACCACAGCTAAGCTGTTTGAGCCGCTCAAACAGCAGCTGCCGGAAAAGGGGCGGGACGACGCGGCCAAGGAGTTGGCCACGTCGAAGAAGGACGCGCAGAACGTCGCCGTCCATGCCAGCTACAACTTCTCGTCGCGCCGGCTGGGCCGCAACTACGAACAGCACGCCGACACGCTGGACGCCCTGTTCGAACAGGCGATGGAATCCGTTGCGGCTGTGCAGGATGATTTCATGAAGCGGCTGAACGAGGTCAGGTCGATCGATAAGAATCTCGACTTCACCACCGCGCGATGGGGGAACCTTGATAGCGAGCTACGCGAGAAGCTCGAAGACGGCATTCTGGTGCTCATACGCTCCGACAGGGATTTCCGGACGGCGCTCGCGAACGCGGTCAGGACGAAGGGGCTCGATGTCTACGGCCAGCTGGTGAACAATCAGCCGCAGCTCCAGATTACCGCGTCGCGGGCATTCCGCGACGACCTGTTTGGCCCCGACCTGCTCACGGCGCGAATCGCATTCGAGAAGGGGCTGGGGAACAGCTTGAACGCCGCGCTCGGTCGCTATAACGGGACATGCGCGACGTACAAAAAGGACTGTCTGGAGACCTACAGGTCGTTCGCTGCCAACGTGGCGAAGCGGGCGGCGATCAAGGCCGGCAGCCGCTTCGCAGTGTTCATCGAGTTTGTCAAGAACGATGCGTACCACTTCACGAAGCCCGACGCAGCGCTCGACCTGACAATCGCCGAGGGAACAGGCTGGACTGCGGGGCTCGACTACGGGCGGCTGATCGCCGTAGCCGACGACGGCACCGCCGGCGGGCGTGTCGACGGGGCGATCAAATGGGAGTCGCCGACCGACAAGACCGTCGATCGCCGGTTTGTTGCGTCGCTGACGGTGACAAAGAAGCTGGGCGACATCTCGATACCGTTCGGCCTAGTCTATGCCAACAAGCCAAAGTTTCTTATCGGCGTCGATCACGGACTCAGTGCCAACGTTGGCCTGAAGTTCAATCTGTTCCCTGGACTGAACTGAACAGTGTGAGGATGGGCCGCGCCCCCTCAGTCTCCGAGCTGGACCAAGACGCGGCCGTGCTGGGGACGACGAGAGTCACGTCAAGCACGACGAAAAAGATTGCGGCGCGGGCGCCAGCGACCAGGGCGCGTAGGCCAACGGATGAAATTGGCAGAAGTCGCGGCGGAGACCGCCGCGGGCGAGGCCTGCGATTCGCGCAAGACACCGACCATTTTTGCCGCGTGAATCCAGACTGGCAGTTGACGTTTGAGGCCGTTCCCGGACGGGAGAACTCTCTGAGAGCAACATATGACTGCGAGCAGATCCGCCCATTGCTGCAATCGCTAAAGGGCTTTTTTCAAACGGCACGAACGCGGGTTCTGCGGTCTGGAAACTTTGTTGATCCGAGATGGCGACTGGGCCTGCCGGTCACGCTCTTCGTGGCGCAGGGGCGGCAGTTGATCGCACGCGAGGCTCAGCTGAGCGACGATCAGCGGGAAGTACTCGATACGCGGTTCGGATATTTCCCCGATCGTTTCGAAGCACCCGTCAGAGTTGTTCAGACACAACAAGACGCCCTCGCCATCGCGCAGTGGCTGGTCGCACTCTCGCGGTACTGGGGAGTAGTGGTCGCCGTGTCCCTCGCGCTCGGCATGGTCAAGTTGTCCGGGGATCGGCGCATCGAGCGCAGCAAGGAGAGTGCAGCTACGAGCATCTGACAGCTGTGAGGCATTGACAGCGCGCTGATTCTTCCTGCGCGCATGGGCAGCAGCCTGGCCGTTCCGCGTCGAGCGAGGCCCCATTGAGTTCCGAATGGCGAGCCTACGCGCGCGTAGCCCAACTCAAAATGTCACCCGCCAATGTCACTCATCGCATGGTGCAGGTCGCCGGTCCCTAAATCACGCACAATCACGGAGGTGAGCCCTGCATGGGCTGAGAGAAATCGTTTCTCACGGGTCTCGCCGAACACACCAAGCGAATCAAGCAGAATCGGTATGGCTGGGAGGCAGGGAGTCGAACCCCGATGACGTGGTCCAGAGCTACATGGCCGTGAAGACTCTCAGCCACAAGTCGATCAGCCACCAAGGACATCAAGACACAAGGTGATCTTTGAAGCCTCGGTGTTCTCCGTGTCCTCCGTGGCCAATCCGACTTTGTGATCTTTGTGCCCTTTGTGGCCAAGCCGCTCTTTGTGCTCTGTGTGGCTGATTCGTCTTCGTGGCTCACTTCGCCGTGGCTGACGACATCCCCATGAAGATGAACTTCTGCACCCGCCGGTTCTCCGGCTTGAGCGGCGTGACCTCGGTGACGTAGAGGTTGCCCTTCGAGTCCGAGGCCATGTGGTGGAGCGTGCCGAACTGGCCCGGCGCCGAGCCCCATTGGCCGAAGGTGTCGAGGGTTTCCAGCGTGCGGCGATCGAGCACCATGACCTTGGCCTGGCTGCGGTTGCCGACGAACAGAAACCGCTGCCCGGCATCGGCCGAGAACGCGGTGCTGGCGGCCGTGGTTCCGTTGCCGCAGTCCGGCGCCGTGCATTCGCGGCCGATGAACACCTGCGTGACATAGGTGCCATCCAGCCTGAACACCTGCACCCGTTTGCCGCCGCGGTCCGACACGTAGACGAGGCCGTCGTTCGACACGCGTGCGGCGTGGACGGGCTGCACGAACTGCGGCGCGCCGCGAACATCCGCATCGGGCAGCGCCGGGTTGGGCGGAACATCGGTCGGCGGGTTGCCGAAGGCGCCCCACATCCGCTTGAACGCGCCGGTGGTGGCATCGAACACGATCACGCGCCGGTTGCCATATCCGTCGGCGACAAAGAGCTCGTTGGTTTTCGCGTAGACGAACGTGTCGGCGGGCTGGTTGAGATTGCGGGTGTCCGCGTTGCCCTTGCTCTGTCCGGCCCGGCCGATCTGCATCACGAATTTTCCAGCCTTCGTGAACTTGAGGACCTGATGGTCCTTGTCGCCGTTGCCGCCGACCCAGACAAAGCCTGTGGGGTCTACGTACACTCCGTGCTCGGAGTTGGGCCACTCGTATCCCTGACCCGGCCCGCCCCACGCTTGAATGAACATCCCGGGGGCGTCGAACTCCAGAACGGGCGGAGCCGCCCTCGCCTTCTCTTCCGCACTGAGCGTGCCTGGCCGCTGCAGCACCCACACATGGTCCTGCGCATCAATGGACACGCTCGCAACCTGCCCGAACTGCCAGTTGTTCGGGATCCGCGGCCACGCCGGATCCACTCGAAACACCGGCACCTCGCGCGCGGACGAGGACCTGCCCTGTGCGGCGGCGTGACGCGCAGCACCTTGGCCTGGACCAATGCCGCCAATGGCGACCGCCGACACGACAAGACTTGCGATCAGTCGCACGAGTTAACTCCCAAGATATCAGCCAGTAGCGCCCGCGGCTTTGAGCATCTCCACAATCTCGAGATGTCCGCGCCGCGTGGCCCACGCCAGCGGAGTGGCCCAGGGTTGATCGTCCGGCAGGTTGGCCGGCGCGCCGCGCGCGAGCAGGAACTTCACCATGTCCGGCAGGTTGTTTCGCGCCGCCCATGCGAGCGGTGTCGAGCGGTACTCCCGGTCCTTCGCGGAGATCGTGGCGCCCGCGTCGATCAGGATTGCCGCGCACTCAGGACGATGCTCCATCGTCCGGTTGCGAACGTCGCGGCTGCAGAGCAGGTGGAGAAACGTCAGGCCTTCGGGAGTCGGATAGTCCGGGCTCATCCCACTCGCCAACAGCAGACGAAGCATGTCCGGCTTCTCGAGCAGATACGACTGGCATCCGCCGGCGACAGACGGCACACGAATGCCTGCGTCCAGCAGGCGTACGAGCAGTTCGCGCTTGCCGCGAGTGCAGACGGCGGTGAACACGCCGCCGCAGCCCGCATTCGCGGAGCTCGGGTCGTCGGTCACGCGCCGCATCACTTCCTCGTCGTCGTCCATCCATACCAGGTCGTACGGATCGACCTTTCCACCGTGCGCCGTCAGCAGCGCTCGCAGCTCCCGCGTCCTGGCGGCGAAGGTGGCATTGCCGGCCGCGTCAACGTGGCCGTTGGGATCGGCGCCATGCGCCAGCAGGAGTTCCACGAGCTTTCGATTGCCGGCGCGCGCCGCTGCGTGCAAGGCTGCGCCCCGTGGCGCGTCAGCGTCGGACCACGTGGGATCCGCGCCTCGCTCGAGGAGCAACCGGACGATGGACTCGTGGCCGAACTCGGTGGCGGCCGACAGCGCCAGCCTGCCGTTCGGTCGGATATCGCGGATGCGGGATGGATCGTCGTCGAGAATCCTGGTGACACGATCGAGATCGCCGAGCGCCGCGGCAATCGTCAGATCGTGTGTGGCGCCACGAGAGATGAGCAGACGGGCAGATTCGACGTCGGATGGCCGCAGCCCAGTCGCGCCCAGACTCTTCGCCAGCCACCACTGTGCGGTGCCGATCAGGACCTGGAACGTCGAAGGCCCGCTGGTCATGGGTCCGCCCCAGATAGCCAGATCGATCGGCTGCAGGTTTTCGGGAGCGTAGCCACTCTGGGAGCCCAGACCCGAGCCATGAATGGCGTGGATGTCCGCGCCACGATCGAGCAGGAGCGCGACCATCTTCGGCGCACGTCCGACAACCGCGCGGTGCAGCGGGAGACCGCCCGCCCGGTCGCTCTGGTGAACGAGCTCGGGATCGTAGTCAAGAAGGGCGCGCACGCGCTGGACGTCGCCGGCCTCCGCCGCACGATGGATCGGATGGTCGGTCTGCGTCTCCGCCGGGTTGACGCGGCTGCTGCGGGCACGAGCCTCCCTGACCATCGCTGCGATAGCCTGATGACCGCGGTCGGTCGCCATATCGACCAGCGTGTCGCCCCAGAAATTCGTCAAACCGGAATCGGCACCAGCCTCGAGCAGAAGCCGCACCACCTCCACATGTCCTTCGAGCACCGCGATCTGAATCGGCGACCGGAAAGAGGGATCGCCACGGCTCAGGCTCGGGTCGCGCTCGAGCAGGCGACGCACGGCCGGGGCGTCGCCCTTGGCAGCAGCGGTGATCACACCCCAGACGGCGCGCCCGCGCTCGGTGTCGAGTTCGGCTGGCCTGATCATGGTTGATAGCGCTGATAGTAGTGTGAGATCGAGTGGGGTAGGCTGGTACGAAGAGGTTACTTGTGGACGCAACAGTTATCAAACGGTTCGACGCGCCGGGATGAGGTGATGTCCACCAAGACTTCTCGCTTCTATCAAGAGCTCGCCGAGTGGTGGCCGCTCTTCTCGCCGCCGAGCCACTACGTCGAGGAAGCGGCGGACCTGCTCCCTCGACTTGGCCAGCAGCCCACCTCAGCCACGCTTCTCGAGCTCGGCTCTGGCGGCGGCAGCCTGGCCTCTCATCTCAAGCCGCACTTCCGCATGACGCTGACGGATATCGCGCCGGGCATGCTGGCCATCAGCGCCGCTGTCAATCCGGAATGCGAGCACATTGTCGGAGACATGCGCACGCTGCGTCTCGATCGCCAGTTCGACGTGGTGCTCGTGCACGACGCGGTCATGTACGCCACGACGCCCTCGGATGTCCTGGCCACTCTGCGCACCGCCGCCGCCCACTGCTGCCGCGGCGGAACGGTCGCCGTTCTGCCAGACTACGTCCGCGAGACGTTCACGCCGGGAACCGACAATGGCGGAGAGGACGGCGATGACGGCCGCGGCTTCCGCTATTTGGAATGGCGATGGGACCCCGACCCATCCGACGACACCTACCTGGTCGACTACGCCTTCCTTCTGAGGACCGCCGACGGCAACACGTCAGTGGTCCACGATCGCCACATCGAGGGACTCTTCGCCCGCAGCCAGTGGCTTGGCTGGTTCACCGAGGCTGGTCTCTCGGCCCACAGCTCGCTCGATCTGTGGGACCGGGATGTGTTTATTGCGCATCCAGCTGAATGCTGACCGCGACACACCTGACCCGCCGCTTCGGTGACCGTCTCGCGCTCGACGACGTCTCCTTCAGCCTCGCGCCAGGTGAGATCTTCGCGCTGCTCGGTCCGAACGGCGCCGGCAAGACGACCACGCTTCGTATCCTCGCCGGTCTGATCGCGCCTTCGTCTGGAGAGGTGCAGGTCGACGGCCAGCCGATGCGGCCTGACTCGGCTCCCCGTCTGCGTGCCGGCATCGGATTCCTCACCGAAGCGCCCGGGCTCTGGGATCGACTGACGGTCCGGCAGAACCTGCTCGTCTACGCGCGGCTGTATGGACTCTCCTCGCCCGGCAAGGCAGTGGACGCGATGCTCGAGCTCTTCGCCATCGCGGACCGCGGGGCCGACCGCGCGGCGCTGCTCTCCAAGGGCCTCAAGCAGCGGGTTGCGCTCGCCCGCTGCCTCCTCCACGACCCTCGCATCGTCATGCTGGACGAGCCGACCGCGGGCCTCGATCCCGAAAGCGCCCGCGATGTGCGGGATCTGATTCTGCGTCTGCGCGAGCAAGGCCGGACGGTCCTGCTCTGCACGCACAACCTCGATGAAGTCGAGCGCGTGGCCGATCGCGTGGCGGTGATTCGCACGCGGCTGGTGGCCATTGGCGCGCCGTCGGCCCTGCGGGATCGACTGTTTTCTCCTCGCGTGCGCGTGGTCCTCACCGGATCGGCGGAACGCTTCGCGGATGTGCTGCGGCGCACCGGCGTCGTGGACGTGAGGAGCGACGGTGTTGCCCTGTCGGCCTCACTCAGCGGCACGGCGTTGCGCACACCTGACGTGGTGAAAGCGCTCATCGACGCGGGCGCGAGCATCGAGTCGGTGATGCCCGACGAGCCGCCGCTCGAAGAGGTCTATCTGAAACTGCTGCACCAGGAAGGCAGCGTCCAGTGAATCGTACCGTCGCTCTTCTCGGGAAGGAGCTGGCGGACCTCCGGCAGAATCCGACGATCTTTCTGCCGTCGCTCCTCGTCGCGATTCTGGCGATCCTGCTGCCGCTGTTCGTCGCGGTGATCGTCCCGTATGCCACCGGCGAGCGGCTGTCCGACTCGAGCGATTTCGAGATCGCGACCGAGATGTATTCGCGGAACCCTGCGACGCGCGCGCTCGACCCGGAGGCCGCGATCCAGGCGTATCTCTTCCAGTACTTTCTCGTGATGCTGGTGCTCGGCCCGGTCACGAGCGCGATGTCGGTGGCCGCGTTCAGCGTGGTCGGCGAAAAGCAGGCGCGGACGCTGGAGCCGCTACTGGCGACGCCGCTGACCACATTCGAGCTGCTGACCGGCAAGGTGCTGGGGGCCCTGCTGCCTGCCGTTGCACTCTCAATCGTCTCCTTCGCGGCTTATCTGACGGCCGCAGGCGTGTTCGCGAGGGCAGGCGTGATGGGGGCCCTGATCGGACCGCAGTCGTTCGGTACTGTGTTTCTCTTGGGGCCACTCGCCGCCATGGTCGCGCTGCAATTGGCGGTCTGCGTGTCATCGCGGGTCAACGACGCCAGAACGGCGCAGCAGCTCGGCGTGCTGGTGGTGCTGCCCGTGGCCGGACTGCTCGTCGGGCAGATCTTCGGGGCCATCGAGCTCACGGTGCCGATCATCCTGATGATCGCGTCAGGACTCCTCGTCGTCAACGCGGCGTTGATGTGGATCGCCGTGAGACTATTCGACCGAGAGACGATCCTCACGCGCTGGAAATAGTGTCTACCTCACTTTCGGAAGTCGGGCGCCTCGTGCGCGTCGTGGTCAAACGCCCGCTCGACGCCTTCATCGACCAGGCGACGATCGCCCGTCAATGGGAGACATTGCACTTTGCGGCTCCGCCCGATCTTGACCGCGCGACGAGAGAGCACGACCGCCTTGTCGGGCTGCTCGAGAGCGTGGGCGCCAAGGTGCATCTTCTTCCTCGCGATGCACACACGACGCTCGACTCTATCTACGTGCGGGACGCGTCCATCGTGAGCGAGCAGGGTGTGATCCTCTGCAACATGGGGAAGCCGCAGCGCGCGGACGAGCCCGCGGCGCAGGCGCGCGCGATCGCTGCAGGGCTTCTGCGCCTCAGTGTGCACGGGCGCATCGAGCCGCCAGGGGTTCTGGAAGGCGGAGACGTCATCTGGCTGGACCGTCGAACCCTCGTCGTGGGCCGCGGGTACCGGACCAACGCGGAAGGCGTCAGACAGCTTCGTGCGCTGCTCGGCGACACCGTCGACGTCGTCGAGGTCGCGCTGCCTCACTGGCGCGGCCGGCACGACGTCATGCACCTGATGTCGCTCATCAGCCCGGTGGATCACGACATGGCGGTCGTGTATCCGGCGTTGATGCCTGTGGTGTTTCGCGAGTGGCTGCTCGAGCGTGGCATGCGGCTGATCGAGGTGCCTGACGAGGAATTCGAGACGATGGGGACGAACGTCCTCGCCCTGTCACCGGGGCACTGCCTGATGCTGGCGGGCAACCCTCGCACGCGGGCGGCCCTCGAACACGCTGGCGCCGAGGTGATCGAATACGAGGGCACGGAGATCAGCGTCAAGGGCGCAGGCGGCCCGACGTGCCTGACGCGGCCGCTCGAGCGATTGGTCTGACAGCCAAGTGCCGCTGCTCCGCATCCTCGGAGTCGCCTTCGGTGTCGCGATCATTGTCGGCACCTCAATCGGCGCTGGCATCCTGCGCACTCCGGGTGCCGTCGCCGCGCAGCTGGGCAGCGGCCCTCTGGCGCTGTTCGCGTGGACGGTCGGCGGCGTGTACGCGCTCCTCGGCGCCGCCGCGCTCGCCGAGCTGGCAACGTCAATCCCGAAGTCTGGCGGGTTCTACGTCTACGCGCGGCGGGCGCTCGGCGACGGCTTCGGGTTCGCGGTCGGATGGGCAGACTGGGTCAACAACTGCGCCGCGGTGTCGTACGCCAGTGTCGTCATGGGCGAATTTCTCGCGCTCTTGATTCCATCACTGACTCCTCAGATTCGCACAGTGGCGGCCGCCACGATCGTCGGCGTCGGCCTGCTTCAGTGGTGCGGCATGAGCGTCAGCAGCCGGCTGCAGGAGGCCAGCGCGTTCATCAAGGCGATCGCGTTCCTCTCGTTCATCGTGGCGCTGCTCGTGCTGCCGGTCTCCAACGCTGACGAGGCGCCGGCGATCGCACACGCACTTCCTGGATTCGTGAGCATCGTGCTCGCCATGCAGCTCGTGCTCGGCGCCTACGACGGCTGGCAGTCGGGTCTGTATTTCGCTGGCGAGGATCGCGATCCCACCCGCAATCTCCCGCGCGCGTTCATCGGCGGCGCGTTCCTCGTCCTGGTGGTCTACGTCCTGATGAACATCGCGCTCTTGCGTGTGCTGCCGATTGCCACGCTGGCCGGTTCGGCGTTGCCCGCCGCCGATGCCGCTCGCGCGGTCCTTGGCGCGCGCGGCGAGACGATCGTCACGATCCTCGCCGTGCTGTCGCCGCTCTCGATCATCAGCGGCGTTCTGCTGTCGGCGGCCAGGGTTCCCTACGCGATGGGCAGTGATGGCCTGATGCCGGGTGCCGCCGGCTTCGTGGACCAGCGAGGAACGCCGTCCGTTGGCCTTCTGCTGTCAACGATTGTCGCGCTCGCGCTTCTGGGTACCGGCACCTTCGAATCGATTGCGACGGTCTTTGCGTTCTTCGCGATCACGAGCTACGTTGGCGCGTTCGTCTCGCTGCTGGTCCTCCGGCGGCGTGAACCAGACCTGCCCAGGCCATTCCGATCGTGGGGCTATCCATGGACGACGATCGTCGTCCTGGCCGGCGCATGCTCGCTGCTGGGGGGCCTGGTGGCCGGCGCGCCGCGGCAGAGCCTCATTGCCATCGCCGCGCTCGCCGCGAGCTATCCTGTGTTCAGATTGACGCGCGTGCGTAGTGTCCGGCTTTAGACGGACCTGAGGAGGACGCCAACCATGGCCGATTCTGAGGACGAACCGAACAGCCGGTCCAATAGGACCGGCCCTACATCAAGCGTTTCGCGGCGGGAGCTGCTCAAGCGAGTCGGCATCGCTGGCGCGGTCGCGGCCGTGCCTGTCGATCTCTTCGGGCAAGCCACGACACCCGCTCGTACGCCGCTCGAAACGCTCACCGCCGAGGAGGCGGCCACGCTCGACGCGATCGTCGCGCGCCTGATTCCGACCGACGCCAACGGGCCAGGCGCCACTGAGGCGCGGGCCGCGCGCTACATCGACCGCGCGCTTGGCGGCGCCCTCGCCTCGTCGCTGCCGGCGTATCGTCTCGGCCTCGCTGCGGTTGACACCTACGCACGAACCTCGAAAGCGGCGGCGTTCACGCAGCTCTCCCCGCAGAATCAGGATGCGGTACTGAGTGACATGGAGAGAAACGCGGCGACCGGCTTCACAGCCTCCGCCGGGTTCTTCAACATGGTCCTGGCCCACACCATTCAGGGCACCTTCGGCGATCCGTTCTACGGCGGCAATGCGGACTTCGTCGGGTGGGACCTGATCGGCTATCCCGGAGTGCGGCTCATAGCCACCGCCAACGATCAGCGGCTCGACACCACGCCGGCCGCAACGCACATGTCGGCGTACGACTACACGATGTTCTCGAAGAAGAAGCCCGCAAGGGCGGGGCGATCGGTAGGGCCGGTCCGTCCTGGCGATCCGGGAGAGCCGCATCATGGCGGTTAACCTGAAGAACACCGACGTCGTCATCATCGGCCTTGGCGCCGTGGGCGGCGTCGCGGCGCTGCCGCTCGCACTG
Organism: Vicinamibacterales bacterium; assembly: GCA_035293405.1. Taxonomy (GTDB): domain Bacteria; phylum Acidobacteriota; class Vicinamibacteria; order Vicinamibacterales; family UBA2999; genus Gp6-AA40. Next base: position 102,165 of record DATDOE010000008.1, read on the forward strand.
GCGGGCCTCGACGTGATCGGGCTCGAGGCCGGCATCTGGCTCAAGGCAGACGACTTCGCCCCCGATGAACTGCGGAACAACGTTCGCGGATGGCCTCACGCGATCCAGAAAGCCAACCGCGAGATCCCCACGCACCGGGCGAACGCCTCGGCGCCGTACTCACCGCGCCTCGGGATTCACCCGATGATGAACGCCGTCGGCGGCACCACGCTGCACTACTGGGCGCAGAGCTGGCGTTTGAATCCGTGGGACTTCAAGGTCGTCAGCGAAACGGGACGACGTTACGGGGCGTCGCGGATCCCGAAGGGATCAACGGTGGAAGACTGGCCGTTCGGTCTCGACGAGCTCGAGCGGTACTACGACAAGGTCGAGTACGAGATTGGCGTCTCGGGAAAGGCCGGCAACGTCAAGGGCACGGTCGATCGGCGCGGCAACATCTTCGAGGGGCCGCGCACCCGCGAGTATCCGATGCCACCGCTGCGTGGCACCGGCTTCACCGACATGATGCGTGACGCGGCTGGAAAGCTCGGATGGCATGCGTTCCCTGGCCCGGCGGCAGTCAACACGCGGAGCTATCAGAACCGCGGAGCATGCGCGTACCACGGCTTCTGCGCCCGCGGTGGCTGTCACATCAACGCCAAGGGCTCGACGGCAGTGACGACCATTCCCAAGGCGCAGGCCACCAAGCGCCTCACCGTCGTCACTGAAGCGCACGTCACCGCGATCGAGGTTGGCGCCGACGGTCGGGTCAGCGGGGTCACGTATCTCAAGGGCGGCACCGAGTACTTTCAGCCGGCGGCGGCGGTGCTCCTGGCCAGCTACGTCTACGAGAACGTACGCATGCTGCTGCTCTCGAAGTCGAAGGCGTTTCCCAACGGCCTCTCCAACAACCACGGCCAGGTCGGCCGGCACTACTTCAGCCACAATCAGACCGCCGGCGTGACCGCACTCTTTCCGAAGCGGCTGAACAACTGGTACGGTCTGCCGGCGCAGGGCGTCGCCGTGGACAACTGGGCTGATGACAACTTCGACCACGCGGGCCTGGACTTCATCGGCGGCGGCAATCTCTGGGTCTACTCCGACCGGCGGCCGATTGGCGCGGCGAACATGAGCACCTATGGCAGGGCGCCGCGATGGGGTTCCGCGTGGAAGACGTTCATCAAGCAGAACGCCGACAGCGCGAACGTCTCGTACCTGCAGAAGACAACGCTGCCTTACGAGGACAACTACCTCGACCTCGATCCAACCGTGAAGGACCCTCTCGGCTTCCCCGTCTGTCGCATCACGGCTGACTACAAAGAAAACGAACGGCGGGTGTCGACGTTCATTCAGGACAAGATGGTCGAGTGGTACATGGCGGCAGGCGCTATCGCCACGGAGAAGACTGGCATCGGGACGATGGGGCCGACCACGCACGCGTACGGCGGCACACGAATGGGCAACAACGCCGAAACGAACGTGGTTGACCCATGGGGCTTCTCGCACGAAGTGCCCAACCTCGGCGTGCTCGGAGCGTCGGTCATGGGGACGAGCGGCGCACGAAACCCGACGCTGACGGCGCAAGCGCTGGCGTGGCGAACGGGTGAACGCCTCGCGAAGAACTGGAAACAAATCGCCACATAGAGGTGGGAGAGGTGGGTCCGTAGAGGCGGGTCTTTAGTTCGTAGAGGCGGGTCTTTAGACCCGCCTTGTGAGCGTTCGCCCCGTCGTTGGGGGCTCACTGATCGTCGAACAGCCGAACATAGGGCTCATAGCGAAACCGCCGATGGCGGGCGTGTCCCGTGATCTCTTGAAGAATGCCGATGGTCACGAGACGGCGCACAATCTGGTTCGCGGCCGCGAACGTCGTTCCGATCAGCTCCTGCACCTGTTTGGCGCTGACGATCGGATGCTCGTAGAGGTATTGCAGGATTCGATGGCCATTCCCGGCGGCACGACCGAGGCCCTCGGCGATCAAGGATCGGTGCTCTTCGCGAAGCAGAAGGATTCGCCTTGCCGTGTCGGCTGCCTGCGCGCTCACCTCGGTGACACCTCGCAAAAAGAACTCCAGCCAGCCCTCCCAGTCGCCTGAGTCGCGTACAGCCTGCAGGCGATCGTAGTACTCCTGGCGATGCGCCTTGAGGTAATGCGAGAGATACAGCACCGGCTTGTGTAGGACACCGTCCTCGCACAGGAGCAACGTGATGAGCAGTCGACCGACGCGCCCATTGCCGTCGAGGAACGGGTGAATCGTCTCGAATTGCGCGTGCGCGAGTCCGACCTTGATCAGTAGCGGCAAGTCGTCGCGTTCGTGCAGGAACGTTTCGAGCTCGCCGAGTGCCTTTGGTACTTCGTCGGGCGGTGGCGGGACAAACGTGGCATTCGCCAGCGACGACCCTCCAGGTCCGAGCCAGTTCTGACTGCGGCGCAACTCGCCCGGAGTCAGACGCGATCCGCGGACGCCCTGCAGGAGCTCCTCATGGATCTCGCGGATGAGGCGAGCCGAGACGGGAAGTTGTTCGAGGCGCGCGAGGCCGTGGTTCATCGCGCGTACGTAGTTCACGACCTCATCGACATCTCGCGGGGTCTCTGCCCCAAACACGTCCGCTTCTGCCGCGAGGAGGTCCTGCAGCGAGCTCTGCGTTCCCTCGATTTGGCTCGAGAGCACAGCTTCCTTTCGAACGTACATGTAGACGAACAGATCCGGATTCGGGAGCGTGTGAATCGACCCGTCGAGCCGCCCAAGCGCACGGTCTGCCTCCGAGAGTCGGCGCTGAAGTTCGCCCTCGATCCTGACCGGCGGGCTGGGGGGAAGGGCGACCGGAATGAACGCGCGATAGCCGGTGGCTTGAGCCATATACCGACCCGCTCGACCCTCGCTCTTGTTGTTGCCTGTGTTCATCATGGCTGGCAATTCGAGACATGTTATACGCTGCGTTTCGTATAGAGATGCATCGGCTCTATATTAAACGCTGACTAGCCCATACGGTCACGACTGGTTCAGACAAAGTGTTGACTCAGTAATTGTTTATATCAAACATATCAAACATGACAAATAGTTCTGATCAGTTGAGAGCCATCCGAGCCAAGCTCAACCTGACGCAGGAACAATTGGCCGAGCGCCTCGGCGTGTCCTTCGCCACGGTGAACCGGTGGGAAGGGGGGGCCAACGCCCCGCAGAAGGCAGCCCGCGAAGTGATTGCCGCGCTCGCCCGAGAAGCCGGTCTGGACGATTCGACCTCGGCCGACTCCGCGGTGGATTCTGCCGCCGGCGTCACTCGTCGGCGGCGGAGCAAGGTAGGCGCAGCACAGTCCACCAAGTCGATGGAGCAGATGTTGTGGGACGCGGCATGTTCCATTCGCGGCGAGAAGGACGCACCCAAGTTCAAAGACTATCTGTTGCCGCTGCTCTTCCTGAAACGGTTGTCGGATGTCTTCGACGATGAGATCGCGAGGCTGGCGGAGGACTACGGCGATCGTCATACCGCGCTCGAAATCGCGGAGGCCGATCACTCGCTGCTTCGCTTCTACCTTCCGCCTGAAGCGCGCTGGGCCGCCATCAATGGCCGCGAGCCCTTCGAGTGGTCAGAGGCCGAACGTCCAAGGGACGTCGGCGAGCACCTCACGAAAGCTGTTCGCGCGGTCGTCAAGCACAACCCCACTCTCTCCGGCGTGATCGACATCGTGGACTTCGCGGCCGAGCGGAACGCCGAGCGCGACATCAACCCGGCGAAGCTGCGCGACGTTGTCGAGACCTACTCCGATCCGCGCTATCGACTCGGCCTGGCCGACGTGCAGCCGGACTTCCTCGGTCGCGCTTATGAGTACCTGCTCCGCAAGTTCGCGGAAGGATCGGGACAGAGCGCCGGCGAGTTCTTCACGCCCACCGAGGTCGGCTTCCTGATGGCGCACATCATGCGCCCAAAGCCCGGCGAGGACTGTCACGACTACGCGTGCGGCTCGGCGGGCCTGCTGGTGAAACTGCAGCTCGTGGCGCGCGAGCTCGATCCGACCAGCAGAGTGCCGCTCAAGCTGACCGGCCAGGAACGGCAGGCCGAGAGCTACGCCCTGGCGCAGATGAACGGCATCATCCACGACATAACGATCGAGCTGGCCCGCGGCGACACGATGATCAATCCGAAGTTCCGCACCGCTGACGGCCGGATCAAGACGCACGACATCGTGGTGGCCAACCCGATGTGGAATCAGCCGTTCGCCCCGGACGTGTTCGCGAACGATCCGTTCGATCGCTTCAGGACGACGGGCGGCATCACCACGGGCAAAGGCGACTGGGCGTGGCTGCAGCACACGCTGGCCTGCCTGAACGACCGTGGGCGCGCCGCCGTCATCCTCGACACCGGGGCCGTCATGCGTGGCGAAGACAGGGAGCGCATCATCAGGAAGTGGTTCGTTGATCGTGACCTGATCGACGGAGTGATCCTGTTACCGGAGAACCTCTTCTACAACACCTCCTCGGCGGCGGTGCTCATCGTCCTAAACAAGCGCAAGCCTGCAAGCCGTAGCGGGCAGATTGTTCTCCTCAACGCCAGCCGCCACTTCCGCAAGGGCAGACCGAAAAACTACTTGCCGGAGGACGCCATCCGGAACTTGGCAGCGATGTTCCTCAAAGGAGAGCCGGTGGACGGCGAACTGGCCGTCATCACGAAACAGCGGGCAGGCGAAGCGGACTACAACCTGAGTCCAAGCCGCTGGGTTCAGACGAGGAACGAGGACAACGCCAGCGATTTACGTTCGCTTCTCAATGTGTTCCGCGCAATCGAGCTTGAGGCACACGCAGAGTCCGTTACTCTCGCCACCCTCCTGGCACCGCTACAGTGCTCCGATGTAGGGGAGATGGGAACTGGAACGAAGGAGACAGAGATTGGTCAGCTCCCACAACCCTGGGACGTAGTCCCATTCGACGAGTCGTTGAAGATCGCCCAAGGGCAGGTTGATCCCAAGGAGGAGCCCTACGCGTCCATGCTCCACGTCGGCCCCGAGAATGTCGAGCCGCACACGGGACAACTGCTGCACTGCCAGCCTGCGAAGGAGCTTGGACTCATTAGCGGCAAGTACCTTTTCGCACCCGGAGACATCATCTATTCGAAGATTCGCCCCTATTTAAACAAGGTGGTGATGCCGTCGTTCGAGGGAATCTGCAGCGCAGACATGTATCCACTGCGCGCAACGGAAGGCTTTGAGGCGCGGTTCGTCTTTCACTATTTGCTCTCCGAGTACTTCCTTCGTCAGGCAGTCCCACATCAACTTCGTACCGGCATTCCGAAGATCAACCGAGAACAGCTCTCAGACACAGCGTTCCCGAGACCATCGATCGAAGAACAGCGAGACGTGGCCGCGGTCCTTGATTTGTTGCGCCGCCACATCGATATCCACAGGCGAAAGCTGACGGTCCTCGAGGAGCTCTACCGGTCTCTTCTCCACAAGCTGATGGCGGGCGAAGTTTGTGTCGACAAACTGGATCTGTCTGCACTTCATCGTTCGGCGGCTGCTCGCGCGGAGTCACAAAAGTGACCTTGCTCAAGATCAGCGAAGCCGGCACCGTGCAGTTCCCCATGGTGAAGCACGCCGTCGAGATCGGCTGGACGCCGCTCACGCCGGACGACGCGAGAGCACGACGAGGCGGCGACGCGAACATGATCCTGCGGGACGAACTGGCCGCCAAGCTCCGGCAGTTCAACCCGTGGCTCACAGCCGACGACGTCAGGTCGGTGATCGAAACGCTGGAGGCATTGCCTGCGACCATCGAGGGCAACCGCCAGATGCTCTCGTGGATGCGAGGCGAGCGGTCGTGGTACGACGACGTCGAGAAGCGCCAGCGGCCGGTGACAGTCATCGACTTCGAGCAGATCGACGCCAACAGCTTTCACGTGACGTGGGAATGGACGCTCAAGCCGCCGGCGCGCAAGGGCAACCGCGCTGACGTCCTCTTCCTCGTCAACGGCCTCCCCGTCTGCATCGTCGAGCACAAGAACCCGAAAGACGGTGGCGCGATCGAGCGCGCGGTCACACAGCTCCGGCGCTATGAGATCGAGACGCCGGAACTATTGAGTGCCCCGCAGCTCTTCAACGTCACGCATCTGCTGGACTACTGGTACGGCGTCACGTGGAACGTCAGCCGGCGCGAGATGGCGCGCTGGAAGCAGACCCGTGAGGAAACCTACCGGTTCGCTGTCCAGGCGTTCTTCGAGCGGACGGACTTTCTGCGGACGCTCCAGCACTGGATCCTCTTCTACGTACAGGACAGCGAGACGCGGAAGTCGGTGCTCCGCCAGCATCAGCAGCGAGCCATCGACGCCATCATCGCGCGGTGCGCCGACCCGGCGAAGACCCGCGGGCTGGTCTGGCACACGCAGGGCTCGGGCAAGACGTTTACGCTCCTCACCGCGGCGCGCCTCATCCTCGAAGACAAGGCGAGGTTCAAGAACGCCACTATCCTGCTCGTGGTGGACCGGACCGAGCTGGAAGGGCAGCTCAAGGGATGGGTGGAGCGGCTGCTTGGCGAGATGCAGCAGCAGGACATCGCAACACGTCGCGCGAACAGCAAGGCCGAGCTCCAGGCGCTCCTCGCCGCGGACTTCCGTGGGCTGATCGTCTCGATGATCCACAAGTTCGAGAAGATCGACAAGGATCTCTGCCCACGGGACAACGTCTACGTCTTCATCGACGAGGCCCACCGGTCGGTCGCGCGCGATCTGGGAACCTACCTGATGGCGGCCGTTCCGAACGCCACCATCATCGGCTTCACCGGCACGCCTGTGGACAAAACAGCGCAGGGCCAGGGCACGTTCAAGATCTTCGGCGCTCAGGACGACAAGGGATATCTCGACAAGTACTCGATCGCCGAATCAATCGAAGACGAGACGACGCTTCCCATCAAGCATCTGATGGCGCCGAGCGAGATGACCATTCCCGTCGAGCGCCTGGACAAAGAATTCTTCTCCCTCGCCGAGTCCGAAGGGATCACCGACGTCGAGGAGTTGAATGCCGTCCTGGATCGTGCCGTCGGGTTGCGCACGTTCCTCACCGCCGACGACCGCATCGCGAAGGTATCAGCATTTGTGGCCGAGCATTTCAGGGAGAGCGTGCTTCCCCTCGGCCTCAAGGCCTTCCTCGTGGCCGTCAATCGTGAGGCGTGTGCCAAATACAAGCAGGCGCTCGATACGCTCCTCCCGCCTGAGTGGTCCGAAGCGATCTACACCGAGAACGCGGCCGACGTGCTCGACCGTCCCCTCGTGGCGAAGCTCCAGTTGACCCAGGACCGCGAAGACGATGTGCGGCTGCTGTTCAAGAAGCCGGCGGAGCATCCCAAGATTCTCATCGTCACCGACAAACTGCTCACAGGCTACGACGCACCGGTCCTCTATTGCATGTACCTCGACAAGCCTATGAGGGATCACGTGCTGCTCCAGGCCGTGGCTCGCGTGAATCGTCCGTATGTGGATGCTCAGGGATCACGTAAGCGTATCGGGCTCGTGGTGGACTTCGTCGGCGTGCTGCGTGAGCTGAAGAAGGCGCTGAAGTTCGATTCCGAGGACGTGAGCGGCGTCATCGAGGATCTCGATGTGCTTCTCGGCGACTTCACGCAGAAGATGGCGGCTGCGCAGCCCGCGTATCTGGACGTGGGTGAGGGCGGCGGCGCCGACGAGCGCCTCGAGCGCGCCGTGTACGGGCGCTTTCTCGATCCCGATGCGCGCAAGGCGTTCTACGAAGCCTACAAGGACATCGAGAGCCTCTGGGAAATCCTTTCCCCCTCTCCAGAGCTTCGCGAGCACATCGTGCCCTTCCAGCAGCTGGCGCGACTCTATGCCGCGGTTCGGAATGCCTATGCTGAGAAGGTCGGCGTCGTTGCAGATCTTGCGTACAAGACGCGCCGCCTCATTGAAGAAAACGCGACGCAAAGCGGGCTCGGCCGCCTGACGAAGAGCGTGACGTTCGACGTGAAGACGCTCGAGGCCTTGCGCGGCGAGAGAGGTCCGGACGAAGGCAAGGTCTTCAACCTGGTGCGCGGGTTGCAGAAGGAGATCGACGACGACCCTGGCGCGGCGCCGGTGCTACAGCCCTTGAAGGATCGTGCGGAGCGCATCTTGAAGGATCTCGAGAACCGGAAGACAACCGGGCTCGCCGCGATGGACCTGCTGGCGGCACTCGCTGCCGAGAAGGAGGCGGCGATGAAGGCCGCCACCAAAAGCGGCCTGTCGACGCGAGCGTTCTCGGTGTACTGGACGCTCAAAGACGATGCGACGCTGAAGACGGCGACCATTTCGGCGATGGATCTCGCTCGCGACGTCGAAGCCCTCAGCACGCGCTTTCCGAACGCCGCTGTCAACCCCGACGAACAGCGTCGTCTCCGAGCCAGTCTCTATCGGCCCCTCCTTGCGCTGGGCAACGAGGATCGCGCGCGGCTGGTCGATCTCATCGTCGCCACACTCTTCGCGTGAGCAGGTAGTCGTGCGTCACGGGTTGTATCCAATCGACGCGCTGAAGCGGCGCACCATCGAGTGGTCGGTCAGGCTCCGCGTGAATCCGCGTGTCGTTCGGGTTCAGGCCATGCGGCGGAAGTGGGGGTCTTGCTCCTCGAAAGGGACCATCACGCTCGCGAGTGATCTCGCGGAACGGGAGTCACGCTTTCAGGACTACGTCATCGTTCATGAGCTGCTCCATTTGAGAGTTCCCAACCACGGGCGTCTGTTCAAGGTGCTGATGACCGCGTACGTCCCAGGCTGGAGAAGGATGGGGACGACGGCCATGACGTAGACTGATCGGGTGACCATCCGCTCCGTCGCGGTGCTGGGCGCCGGCGTCATGGGTGCGCAGATTGCCGCGCACTTCGCCAACGCCGGTGTTCCCGCGTTGCTGCTCGACGTCACCGCCGAGGCCGCCGAACAGGGCCTCGAGCGCGCACGCGGGTTGAAGCCCGATCCGTTCTTCACGCCCGATGCCTGGAAGCTGATCACGACGGGAAGCTTCGACGCGGGCCTGGTGCGACTGACCGAGGCGGACTGGATTCTCGAAGCCGTCGTCGAGCAGCTCGACGTCAAGCGGACGCTGCTGGCACGCATCGATGACGCCAGACGGCCAGGCACCATCGTCAGCTCGAACACGTCCGGCATTCCCATCGGCGCGCTCGCCGAGGGCCGGAGCGACGACTTCAGGCAGCACTGGCTCGGCACGCATTTCTTCAACCCGCCACGGTACCTGCGTCTCCTGGAAGTGATCCCGACCGGCGAGACCAATCGAGCCGTGGTGGATGCGGTCACGTCCTTTGCCGATCATCACCTCGGCAAAGGCGTCGTCGTCGCGAAGGACTCGCCGAACTTCATCGGCAATCACCTGGCGCTCTACGGCGTGGCGCGCATCCTGGCGACCGTCGCGTCCGGCGCCTACACGATCGAGGAGGTGGACGAGATCACCGGGCCGGCGATCGGCCGGCCGAAGAGCGCCACGTTTCGCACGCTCGATCTCGCGGGCGTGGACATCCTGGCCCACGTCGTTCACAACCTGCAGGAGCGTCTGCCCGACAGCGCGGCACGTGCCGGCTTCGTGCTGCCACCGTTCGTCGAGCAGATGGTCGCGCGGGGCTTCACCGGCGAGAAGGCTGGCCAGGGTTTCTACAAGCGCGTGAAGGGCGCCAACGGCGAGTCGGAGATCCTCGTGATCGATCCGGCGACGCTCGACTGTCGGCCGCGGCAACCCGTGCGGCTGCCGTCGCTGGAGTCCTCGAAGTCGATCACCGATGTCGGCGAGCGGCTGAGGACGCTGTTCGACGGCACCGACCGGGTTGGCCAGTTCCTGCGCGACACGCTCGCGCCAACATTGGTCTACACGGCTCGAGTGACGCCGTCGATCGCGTATTCCCCGGACGATGTGGACCGCGTGATGCGGTGGGGCTTTGGATGGGAGCTTGGACCGTTCGAGAGCGCTGATGCGATCGGCATCGAGCGGCTGCTCGAGGTCGCGCGGGAGGTCAGCCCCGAGCTTCTCGAGGCGGGCGTTCCTGACATCTGGCAGCGGGCGATCGCATCCGGCCGACATCGGCTGCGCGACGGCGAGGTGCCTCCCCCGTCGCCGGAGTTTCAGATTCTGCGCGACGCGAAGGATCGCTCGCGGGTGGTCAAGAAGAACGCCGGCGCCAGCCTCATCGACATCGGCGACGGTGTGCTCGCGGTCGAGTTCCACACCAAGATGAACGCGATCGGCGCCGATACGCTGCAGATGCTGCAGGCCGGCGCGCATGAAGCGGCGAAGAACTTCGCCGCGCTGGTCGTCGGCAACGACGCGCTGCACTTCTCCGCCGGCGCGAACCTGATGCTGCTCCTGCTCGAAGCGCAGGAAGAGAACTGGGACGACATCGACCTGATCATCAGGCAGTTCCAACAGACGACGATGGGCCTGCGCTACGCGGACGTGCCGGTGATCGTGGCCCCGGCCGGCCTCACGCTGGGCGGCGGCTGTGAGATCTCACTCCATGCCGACAGAGTGCAGGCCGCAGGTGAGACGTACATGGGACTCGTCGAAGCCGGCGTGGGCCTGATCCCGGCAGGCGGCGGAACCAAGGAGCTCGTGGCGCGCGCGGCCGAGCAGATGGCGCCGGGCAGCACCGACTTTCTGCCGCCGATCCAGCGTGCGTTCGAGCTGATCGGGTTCGCGAAGACTTCGGCGAGCGGACCCGATGCGCAACGCCTCGGCTACATGCGGTCAGTGGACGCGGTCACGATGAACCGCGACCGGCTCATCGCCGACGCCAAGGCGCGAGCGCTGCAGCGGGTCCGCGACGGCTATCAGCCGCCGGCGCGGCGGATGGCCATTCCGGTTGGCGGCGATGGCGTGGCTGCAACCTTGAAGCTCGGTGTACACCTCGCGTGGCGTGCCGGACGCATCAGCGACCACGACGCCGTGATCGGCCGGAAGCTGGCAACGATCCTGGCAGGAGGGGCGATTCCCCATCCGACGACGGTGACGGAGCAGCACCTGCTCGACCTCGAGCGCGAGGCGTTCCTCAGCCTCATCGCCGAGCGCAAGACGCAGGAGCGAATCCAGCACACGTTGAAGACGGGGAAGCCGTTAAGGAACTAGCTGGTAGCCGGTAGCTTGTGGCCATGAACATCATCGATCGTGGCGTTGGCACGCCTGTCGTGATCATTCCCGGCATTCAGGGCCGCTGGGAGTGGATGAAGCCAGCTGTCGATGCGCTGTCCACGCGTTGTCGAGTGATCACGTTCTCCCTCGCCGACGAGCCGACCAGCGGCGCGACGTTCGATGAGACCGCCGGCATCTGGAGCTACGTGCAGCAGGTGGCCGACGTCCTCGACGCCGTTGGCCTTGAAAAGGCGACGATCTGCGGCGTCTCGTACGCCGGAGTCATCGCGGCCGCGTTCGCCGCACGCCATCCGCATCGCGTCTCATCTCTGGTCATGATGTCGGCCATTCCTCCCTCGTGGCGGCCCGACGCGCGGCTGCGCTTCCTGATGCGGTCGCCGCGCCTGCTCTCGCCGCTGTTCTGCATTGCCTCGGCACGTCTGTTGCCGGAAATCATCGCCGCAAAGGGCCTCCTGCGAGGCATGGCCTTCGCCGCTACGCAGAGTGTCAACGTGCTCAGGCACATCTTCTCGCCGCGCCTGATGGCGCGCCGGGCGCGGATGGTGGCCATGCTCGATGTCGAGCACGAGCTGCCGCGCGTGCATCGTCCCACGCTCGTCGTGACGGGTGAAGCCGGCCTCGATCGCGTGGTCCCGGTGAGATTCACGAGGGAATATCTCAAGATCTGGCCGCACGCCACCGAGGTTGTGCTGTCGCGGACGGGCCACCTTGGCCCGATGACCAGGGCCGACACATTCGCGAGCCTCATCGCGACGTTCGCCGAACGCGCCTCGCGCGACGAGGGCCAGAAGAGACGCATCGTCTGAGCGCCGATGGCGGGTTCACGCATTAGAAAGCAAACCTGACTTCCACGCGCCGATGCGCCAGTGCCGGGATCGGGGCTGGCGCGATCAGCGGACAACCGCGCACGATACAGTCGGTCCATGCTGGAATTCGGTCGGTCTGATAGAACCGTTCGACGTACCGCCAATCCGTTTCCACGAAGTCGCTGTACCACTGGTCGAGGTGTGTCACTCCACGCTCGTGCATCAGTTGCATGCCGAACCTGGCGGCCTCGAACTCGTAGTCGCGCAGCACCTGGAGAAACCGCGCTCGGTCTTCGGTGCTCTGCAGGTCGTGAAGCTTGTGGGCCAGCGAGGGAGCGACCCATTGGACGGAGTGTCCAAACAGATGGAGCAACAGGAAGCACTGCATCTCGAACCCCACGTCGGGATCGATCGCGATGCGGAGGCCATCGAAAATGCCGGTCCGCGGAGGGTCGAGGTCGCGATATTCGATGAGGAAGCCGTATTTGACGATGCCGGATGAGACCGTTCGCCACAGGTCAACCATATCGGCGCTCGGCATGTCGCCAACCAGACGGGTCCCGACAACTTCGTGGCCTGGAATAAGTTCCATCCGAAAGGCTTCCCTCCGTTCACTACGCTCCGGCCGGTGAAATCGCTCTGCTCGACGGGCAAGGAACTTCTGGCGGCGTCTCCGCGTCGATGAGGGATACTGACACGCGCTGGTCAAACGGCCGCGTCACTACATTGATCCATATAGACAGGCCCCTGTCCCTTCGGCTCTCCCTCGTCACCCTCGTGCCGATGATCCTGGCCTGCGAGGCACACGGTCCGGGTCGCCAGGCCGGTGGCCGCGATGACATCGAGTCGTCGGCGCCTTATCAAGCCGCAGTCGAGGAAGGCCTTGGCGCCGCGGTCGCGATCCTGATCGACACCTCGGGATCGATGAAGGACCCCGCTCCCGGCGACTCCCGACCAAAGGCCGTCGTCGCCCGCGAGGCTCTCGAAGCGATGTTCGACGCAACGGACGCGCTGGTCGCGAAGCGGCCGGACTTCTCCGTCAAAGTCGGCATCTATAGCTTTTCCAGCGATGTCTCGACGGTACTGCCGATGCGGACCTTCGATCGAGCGGCGGTACGCGAGGCGCTCACACGGTTGCCCCGCCCTGGGGGTGGCACGGCCATTGGCGAAGCCATGCGCGCTGCGAGGCCCGACCTGTACCGTGCCGGCGTGTTCCGTAAGTACCTGCTGGTCGTCACCGACGGCGAGAACACCTCAGGTCGAAGCCCAGACGAGGTCGCGCGCGATATATTCCGGAAGAGCGAGCGCGGGGTCCAGATATATTTTGTGGCATTCGACACCAGCGCCGACCGGTTCTCCTTCCTGAAGGATGTGGAGGGAGAGGTGATCGGCGCCGGCAGCGGCCCGGAGCTGCGCACGGCGCTCGACGAGATTTACCAGGGCCGCATCCTGGGTGAAGCCACCGCGCTCGGCGAACGCGAGCCCGGACAGCGATAGACACGGTCGCCTTTCTCGAAGGAGAGTCGCGTGATTGTTCAGAAGTTCTGGTCGGCATTCATGGCGCAGATCAACAAGGTCGCCAACATGTTCTGGGAGGCGGATCCGATTGCGCAGATGCAGTACGAGTACGACCGCGCGGTGGAGCAGCTGAAGGAGGGCCGCACGGGCCTCGAGCAGTATCGAGGCCTCGTCGAGCGCGTGACCCGCCAGGTGTCCGCCAACCGGTCGCACGTGCAGAAGCTCGAGGCCGAAACGAAGGCGTATTTGAAGGCCGGCGACCGCGCGACCGCAGCGAAGTTCGCGCTGGAGCTGCAGAAGGCCAAGAGCGAGCTGGCGGCGAACGAGCAGCAGTATCAGATGCACGAGACGGCGTACGGCAACAGCCTGCGCAAGATCCAGCACGCGAACCATAAGCTGATCGAACTGCGCCAGAAGATCCAGAAGTACGACGCCGAGCTGAAGATGAGCTCGGCCGAAGCCGAGATTGCGAAGCTCGCCGAGGGCTTCGACATGAACCTGACGACTGACTTCGGGCAGATCGAGGCGGTGATTCAGCAGAAGATCGATCAGAACCGCGGCAAGGTCCGCGTGGCGGCGGACCTGTCCGCGAAGGGCATCGCCGAAATCGATGCCGAAGAGCGGATGCAGTCGGTGCTCGCCGAGGAGGCGCTCAGCAGCTTCGAGGTCGAGCTCGGGCTGAAGTCGCCCGAGACCACGCGGATTGCGCCGGCGACCAAGGACCTGGGGCCGGCCGCGATGGACGAGAAAGCCGTCGATAAACAAACGAACTGACAGGAGCTTGTGCAGATGGCGAACGGACAGCCACGACCAGCGTTTTACGCCGCAGTCTTTGTCGTTGTCGTCGCCCTCGTCGGCCTGGCGATCTGGCGATACAGCGGAACCGGGTCGGGGGGTGGCGGAGGGATCTTCTCCAGCGATGAGTTGAAGCAGGCCGCTGGCAGCGCGGAGAACCCCGATAGCTCTGGCATCACGACGGTCAAGGAATACAACTTCGTTGCGTCGGCCAAGCTCCCCGAGGTGAAGGGCATCTCCAACTACACGCCGATGACCGACCGCACCGTGCGGTTCGCCATCAACGTGTGGGCCGGCTGGGGTCCGATCATCTACGCCAACAACGGATTCAAGCCCGGCAAGGTGTGGAAGACGCCCGGCGGAAAAGACTTCAAGGTCGAGCTCGTGCTGATCGACGACCCGGTGGCGATGCGCGACGCCTTCGCCGCGGGGAACCTGCACGTCGGCTGGGCGACGCTCGACATGGTGCCGCTCTTCCTCGAGGGGCTGCGCAAGGACACTCGCGTGATGCCCCGCATCTACCAGCAGGTTGACTGGTCGAACGGCGGCGACGGTATCGTCGTGCGCGAAGCGGTCAAGACGATGGCCGACCTGCGGGGGAAGACCGTCGTCCTCGCGCAGAACTCGCCGTCGCACTTCTTCATCCTGAACGCGCTGATCAATGCGGGAGTCCAGCCCGCTGAAGTCCAGTTCAAGTTCACGCAGGACGCCTTCCAGGCTGCCGCCGCGTTCAACGGCGACAAGACCCTGGCTGGCGCCGTCAGCTGGGCGCCGGACATCTACAACCTCGAGAAGGTTCGCGGCAACCGGTTGATGGTCACCACGGCGACCGCCAACAAGCTGATCGCCGACGTCTGGTTCTCGCGCGCGGACTTTGCCAAGGACAACCCCGACATCATGGAGGGTCTGGTCCGCGGGATTTTCGACGCGATGGAGGATCTGAAGGCGCAGGACGCCAAACAGCGCGTCGCCAAGTTCATGGCCACTGGCTACTCGATTCCCGAGAGCGATGCGCTGGGCATGCTCGGCGATGCGCACTCGACCAACTACGCTGAGAATCGCGAGTTCTTCCTCAACCAGAACAACCCGACGAACTTCGAGCGCACGTGGAATACGGCGTACTTCCTCTACAAGAAGATCGGCGCGGTCACCCAGCAGACTCCGTTCGACCAGGTGATGGACTTCTCGGTGATCCAGAAGCTGGGGAGCGAGGCGAAGTACGCCAACCAGAAAAACGAATACGACGTCCGCTTCGCTCCGACGAGCGCGGGATCGGTTCAGGGTGAGAGCGACGAGATCCTGACCAAGACCGTGGTGATCCACTTCTTCCCGAACTCGTGGGATGTCAGCAAGAAGATCACGCGGAGTCTGGACGGCAAGGACGTCGAAGAGCTCTACGACCCGAACGTCACGTTCGTCGTCGAAGAGATCGGCAAGCTCGCCGGTCAGTACGGCGCCGCGCGCATCGTCATCGAGGGGCATACCGACGGATCGATGAGAAACAACGCGCCGAAGAGTGCCGTCCAGGAGCTGTCGCTCAACCGCGCCAACTCCGTCAAGGAGTCCATCGTGCGCAAGTTCACGTCGCTGCAGCCGAATCAGTTCTCGACCTCGGGACTCGGCTGGGACAAGCCGGCGGACAGTTCCGATCCGGACAACAACGCCAAGAACCGGCGCGTCGAGATCAAGGTCTATCCGGCAGAGGCCCCAGCGGCAGCGAAGTAATGGCCGAAAGCCCTGGGCCGCCTGAAGGCGGCCCCTACGTGAGCAGACTGTTCGCGCTTCGCGTCTCCCCGCCCCGCCCCGTGCGCCTTCTGCTCGGGGTGGGAGGGGTGGCTCTGCTCGTCCTGGCGTGGTGGTTCGTCACCAGGGGTGCCGCGGAAGCGCGGCTGGTGTCGCCCGTCGTGCTGCCGAGTCCGTTCGAAGTGTTCTCCAGCTTCGCCAGCCTGCTCAACGAGCGCGCGCTGGTGCAAAGCATCGCGGCAACCTTGAAACGGGTGCTCCTCGGCTTCGGTCTCGCGATCGTGATCGGCGTCCCGCTGGGCATCGCCGCCGGAGCGTGGCGGGTGCTGGAATCGACGGGCGCGCCGCTGGCGCTGTTCGGCCGGAACCTGCCGGTGGCGGCGCTGATTCCGCTCACCATCCTCTGGTTCGGGATCGACGAGACGCAGAAGGTCATGTTCATCTTCATCGCCTGCGTGCCCTTCGTGTACTCGGATGCGGTCCGCGCGATTGCCAGCGTGCCGGATCGATACGTCGAGACCGCGCAGACGCTCGGCGCGTCCCCCCGTCAGATCGTGACCAAGGTGCTCGTCGCGCTCGCGCTGCCGGACATCTACGACAGCCTGCGCCACCTGTTCGGCATGGCGTTTGGCTACATCATGCTCGCCGAGCTGATCAACGCGAACCACGGACTCGGCTACCTGCTGATGACGAGCCAACGTCGCGGTCTGTCTGAGCACATCATCCTGATCCTCATGGTCATCGGGCTCCTCGCCTTTACCATCGACCGGATGCTGTACTTTTTTCGCCGCGGCCTGTTTCCCTATCGGCCGGCTGAATGACGCCCCACCCGAACATCGTCGAGTTTCGCGGCGTCACGAAGCGATTCGGGGACTTCACCGTGATTCGGGACGTGACCTTCGCCGTCCCGGACCTGCCCGATCGTGGCGAGTTCGTGACGATCCTGGGACCATCGGGTTGCGGCAAGTCGACGGTGCTCCGCCTCATCGCCGGTCTGCCGCCGCACCATCCGACCACGGAGGGTATCGTGCACGTCGCCAAGGCGCCAGTGGCCGGACCCGGAGCGGATCGCGGCATGGTGTTTCAGGACTACACGTCGTTCGACAATCGAACCGTCGAGGACAACGTGGCGTTCGGCCTCGAGTGCCGCGGCGTTCCGGCGCGTGAGCGGCGGGAACAGGCGCGGACCTGGATCGCGAAGGTCGGCCTCGACGTGACCCGAGACGCGCACAAGTATCCCAGCCAGCTCTCGGGCGGCATGCGGCAGCGAGTGGCGATTGCGCGTACGCTGATCCTCTCGCCGCGCATCATCCTCATGGACGAGCCGTTCGGGGCCCTCGACCCGTCCACACGGCTCCGCATGCAGGAACTGCTGGTGAAACTCTGGAACGAAGCCCAGGCCACGGTGTTCTTCGTGACCCATTCCATCGAGGAAGCGGTGTATCTCGGCGACCGCGTTTACGTGTTCTCGTCGTCACCGGGTACTATCCTGCGCGAGATCGAAGTGCCGAAACCGGACCGACCGCCGAAGGAGATGCAGCGCGAGAAGGCGTTCATCGACATGGTGTACGACATCCGCGACACCATCGATACGCTCCAGACCTCGACGCGCGCCGGCGACGATTGACGCATGGCGAACACGATCCCTCCTCCGATCCCAACCGATCGGTCTTCGAAGCCGCGGCAAGGTGCCGGGCTCACGGACTACCTGAGAGAGGCATTCTTCTTCAGGTGGAACCTGCTGTTCTTTCTCGGTGGGATCGCCGGAGCGGCGCTGGCGCCGCTGTCTGACGTGACGTTTCCCCTCCTCGTGGCGGGCGAGCTCGCGTATTTGACCAGTCTCATCTCGCTGCCTCGTTTTCGCGCGGCCATCGACGCCAGGGTCCACTCACAGCAAGGGAACACAGTCGCCACACCGGCGGCCGCGCCGTCCCTCGTGGTGATGCTCGCCGGGCTGCCCGGCGACGCCCGGCGGCGCTTCGAGAAGCTGCACGGCCGGTGTGTGGAGATGCGCGCCCTGGCGGCGGGCGTGCGCGGTACGTCTGGAACCGCTGTCGGATCGGCGGAAGAGATCCGGACCCCTGGTCTCGATCGTCTGCTCTGGTTGTTTCTCAGGCTCCTCTTGTCGAACAACGCGCTCGATCGCTTTCTGCAGACGATGAGCAGCGAGGAGGTCTCGTCACGGCTCGCACAGCTGCGCACGGACTTCGCCGCCGCACAACAGGCCGCCGACGATCGGATCGCCAAGTCGCTGCAGGACAGCATCGCGATGGCTGAACTGCGCCTCGACAACTATGCCCGCGCCAAGAAGAACGCCCAGTTCGTCTCGATCGAGCTGGATCGGATCGAGGGGAAGATCCAGGCCCTCGCCGAGATGGCGGTCAATCGGCAGGATCCGGATCTGCTGAGCAGCCAGGTTGATTCAGCCGCGGAAAGCATGCGGCAGACGGAGAAGGCGGTGAGCGAACTGCAGCACCTGACGGGCCTCGCCGATCAACTGGAGGACCCGCCGCCGATCCTCGAGGCGGACCTGCGTGAGGTATTGCGGCATGACGCCTGACGCCTTGCCCGGAGCCGACGTCACCAGGACGCGCCGGGCCGTCGGCGCGCTGTCGGAGCTGCCGACATCGTTCCCGCCATGGGCGAAGCAACTCGCCGAGCTGTACTTCTCCGGGACGACGGCGGCGTTTGTCCTCCACGGAAACACCTACGACTACGTGCGCGTCGCCGACGGCGGCACCGCTGAGTACGGAGGGCTTGCCGACTTCCTGGCGGAGCAGCTGTTCGGGCGATGGTCGCTCGTCCTGCACTACGACCTGGGACGCGGCCTGCGCGTGGCCGCCGGACGGGACGAGCAGCGCCTGAAGGAGATGGTCACGCTGGCCAACCGCAAGGTCGGCGATCTGAGCGCACTCTCGAAGGAGCCGTCGGCGACGTTCGGCCTCATGGATCGTTTCGTGAGAAGCAACCTGATGGCAGCCGAGGCCGACCGACTGAGCCTTGCGTTCATCGTCGATCAGGCATCGTACGTGTTCCCCTCCGGCGATCCTGGCCGTCTGAGCGCGCAAGCCTCGTCCCAGCTCGTGACGATGATCAACTGGGCGACCAGCCCGCACGTCAAGCGGTTGAACATGGCGTTCGTGCTGGTGGATGAGAAGCGCGCGGATCTCAGCGAGCGCCTCACGAGCAATCCGCACGTGGCATCGATCGAAGTGTCGCTGCCCTCTGAAGCGGATCGCGTTCGATTCGTCAACGCGACAGTCGACCCGGCCGCCCTCGGCTCCTTCTCCGACTACGACGCCACGCAGCTGGCGGCGCTGACGGCAGGAATCCCCCTCACCGACCTCAACGTCATGGTGCAGTCGGCGCGCGAGGGCGGACGGCGGCTCGACGCCAAGGTCTTCCGCGAGCTGAAGAAGCTGCTCATCGAGCGGCAGTGCCACGGCCTGCTCGAATTCATCGAACCGAAGTGGACCCTGGACACCGTCGTGGGCCATGACGCGGCCAAGGCACGGCTGCGGGAAGATGCCGCGCTCCTCAAACGCGGATCGCTCGACAGCCTTCCGATGGGATACCTGCTGTGCGGACCGGTCGGGACCGGCAAATCATTTCTCGCCCAGTGCGCCAGCGGCGAGATCGGCGCGCCCTGCGTGATGCTCAAGAATTTTCGATCGAAGTACGTCGGCGAAACGGAGGGCAACCTGGAGCGGGTGCTTTCCGTCCTGCGCGCGATGGGGCCCGTCGTCGTCGTCATCGACGAAGCCGACGCCGCGCTCGGCAGTCGAGACCAGGACGGCGACTCCGGCACGTCGAGCCGGGTGTTCGGCATGATCGCGTCGCAGATGGGCGACACGAAGTATCGCGGCCGCATCCTCTGGATGCTGTTGACCGCCCGTCCCGATCTCCTGCCCATCGACTTGAAGCGCCAGGGACGCGCCGAGGTGCACATCCCGCTCTTCTACCCGACCGACGAGAGCGAAATCCGTCAGATGTTCGTGATCCTCGCCACCAAGCTGGGATCGCGCGTGTCGCTCGATGACATCCCACCGATTCCTCAGCGTGGACACCTGTCGGGCGCCGACATCGAAGGCATGGTGGGCCGGGCCTGGCGCAAGTCGCTCCTGGCCGGGCAGGATCACGTCACTCGTGAGGCGCTGGCCGAGGTGGTGTCGCAGTTCATGCCCTCGACGCAGGGGATGGAACGAGAGCTCCAGGAGACCGCCGCGATCATCGAGTGTACCGACCGGCAGTTTCTCCCGCGTCACATCCTGGACGCGATGGACGGCGACGGCGGACGCGTGAAACTTCAGGCGCGCCTCACGGCGCTGAAACAGATGGTGAAAGATTTCTAAAGGACGGACTTATGGCAAATACGAGCTGGTTCGACGAACGCGCGGAACACCCCACGCTGCACGAGCGTGTCGAGAAACTGGAGTCGTTCACCACCGCGATGGCCGATGGCGTGGTGGACAAGCAGGAACTGGACGCGCAGGAGCAGCGGCTGGCCGCC
>DATDOE010000009.1:0-3462 GCA_035293405.1 Vicinamibacterales bacterium
GAGAAGCAGATCGGCCACTCGTTTCTGCTGGAGGACGGCGAGCCGATCACTGATGCGGACGAATTCGCGCGCCGCTTTCGCCAGGAGATCCTGCCTCTGCTCCAAGAGTATTGTTACGACGACTACACCGCGTTGGCGACGTACATCGGCTCGAAGTTAGTCGACAAGAACGCCCAGACGCTCGACCGGGAGCGTCTCGCAGATGCCGACGCGCTTGTGGCGGCCCTTGAAGAGGAGTTCGGCCGCCGCGAGGGAGGCGTCGTGTGAAACACACATCAAGTTACCGACCTGTTTTCGAAATCGCCGAGTGGGAGACCTTGCAGATCGACGGCGAAGTACTCACGCCATCGGATCAGCGCCTGAAGGAAGAACTTGAGTCAGGCGAAGAGGGCCGACTGCTGGTGGATGAACTTCGGGCCGGCGTACGAGTCACGGCTCGTTCGTGGGTCGGCATTGTGCGCTTCGAGCGATTCGAAGTGCGGGTTGTTCCCAAGCTCGCCGGCGACAACATCGGTCTCGTCGAGATGATCGAGTTTGCAACGGGACTCGACTCCCTGCGCAGGAGCTCCAGCGCGAGGAGTTTACATGCCGAGGGCACAGGGCTGTTCGACCTCATCGCACTCCTGCTCGCGGAGGGTACGGAACTGATCCTCCGCGGTGGACTTCTCGCCGACTACGTCGAACGCGAGGACGAACTTCCTGTCTTACGGGGGCGACTGCTCAGTGATCAACAAGTTCTCCGACGATTCGGGCAGGTGGACCGTCTCGTCTGCCGGTTTGACGAGCACGAGCAGAACATCGCCGAGAACCAACTTCTGGCAGCCGCATTGAGCCGATGCTCGACGCGCGTCACACACGATTCGGTCCGCCGACGCGTGCGGCTGGAGGCGCCGCTCGGAAACTAGACCAGTACGCCGCTCGGAAAGTAGACCACCTGAGGGGCGTTCATTCTACGCGGTTCTGAGTCTGTTCATCCCGCCGTTGTCATTCCTTTCCTGAGTGAAGAAGAAGAGGGCCTTGTGGGCGGTTGTGGAAAACTGTTCTCTGGTTTTCCAAGGTCCTGTGGGCGCGTTCTGTGCGTCCATGGGACCGTCACCGTCCACAGGCGGTTGTGTCACGACGCCGCGGCGCGCCGTTTGCGCATGCGATAGCTCTTGCCCTTCGTCGTGATCACGGTTGCATGATGGGCCAGCCGGTCCAGCAAGGCCGTCGTGAGTTTTTCGTCGCCGCCAAAGACGGTCACCCACTCCGCAAACGCGAGGTTGGTCGTGACGACCGTCGCACGGCGTTCGTAGCGGTCGGTGATCAGATTGAAGAGCAGCTCGCCGCCGACGCGGTCGAAGGGCACGAAGCCCAGCTCGTCCACGATGAGGACATCGACGCGGAGGAGCCGCTGCTGCAGCCGCGTGAGCTCGCGGGTATCACGGGCTTCGAGCAGCTGCCGGACCAAATCGGCCGCGCGGGTGAAGAGCACGCGGCGTTTCTGCTTGGTCGCCTCGACGCCGAGCGCGATCGCGAGGTGGGTCTTGCCGGTGCCGATCGGGCCGGCGAAGATCAGATTCTCGGGCGCGGTGACCCACTCGCCCCGCGCCAGCGTGTGGATCTGGGTGGCGCTGACGCCTTCGACGGCGGCGAAATCAAAGGTATCGAGGGTCTTCACTTCGGGGAAGCGCGCCTCGCGGAGCCGCTGGCGGATCACGGACTCGTGGCGCGAGGCCTGCTCCGCGCTGAGGACCTCCTGCAGGTAGTCTTCGTGCGGCCAGTGCGCGTCACGCGCTTGTCGGGCGAGGCTCTCAAACCCCCGGGCGATGCCCGGCAGTTTCAGCGCGCGTGTGTGGGTGAGCACGAGATCCCGGGTGAGACTGGCGGCGCTCATATGGCCTCCATGAGCCAGCCGTCGTAATCGGCGGCGCACCCACTCGAAATCTCCAGGCCGCGGAGCGGCAACGGCACGGCGTCCGCGTCGAGCGCCGCGAGCGCGGCGGCGCCAGGCGTCAGCGCGAGTAGCACCGGTGTGCCCGTGCGGAGCGCGGCCTCCATGGCGGGCACGATGACGTCGAAGCCGCGCGTGTCGAGCTGCCCGAGGACCTTCGCAAAGAGTCGGGCCGCCTCGCGGGGACTATGCGCAGACTGGAAATGATCCCAGACGGCCGAGAAGGGCGCGCCGAGATCACGCAGCAGCTCGGGCAGCACCTGCCGCACCGCTTGGGGCTTGCGCGCGAGCTCCGGCAGGTAGTGCCGGTAATCGATCGACCGCTGGCCAAACCGCTTCCGCGGATGGAGGATGCGCGTGCCGTCGCGACCGACGATCGTGACGGTCGTCGCCCCGATGCGGGCGACCAGATCGAGGCCGGCCCATCGGCACGGCACCGAGTACACGGCGCCCTCGAGCCGCACGAGCCCGCGCGGTGACACCGTGCCGATCGTCGTCGCCTCGGCGACAAACGGCAGCGGGAGCAGCCGGAAGAGCGGCATTTCCTCCGCGAAGCGGGTCCCGATCGTCTGGCCGGCGACGTCGCGACCGGTCTCAAGTCGCGCATCCATCCGGGCGAGCAGCGCCTGATTGATCGCGTCCAGCGTCGGCGCACTCGGAATCGGCACGAGTGCCTGCCGGCGGACGGCCTTGCCGCGCGCCTCCACGCCGCCCTTGTCGTGGCCTTCGCCCGGTCGACAGAAGCATGGCTCGACCAGGTAGTGCGACGCGAGCGCCGCAAACCGCGGCGTCAGCGCGCGCTCGCCGCCCACGAGAATCCGCACCACCGCGGCACGCAGATTGTCGTACGCGATCCGCCCCGGCACTCCATCGAAGTGCGCGAAGGCCCGCACGTGGCCATCGAGGAAGCTGACCTGGTCCTGGCGCTCGTAGATCCAGGCGAAGTCGCGGCCCGAGTACATCAGCCGCATCAGAAACAGCCACGCCTTCCGCCGCGTGCCATCGAGATCGACGAGCACCTCGAAGAAATCGACCTCGGCGAGGTCGCCGGGGCGATACGTCAGCGGCACGAAGACCTCGCGGCGCCGGCGCTTCCACTCGGCGACGGCTTCTTTCACGAGCGTGACGCCGACCCGATGGTCCTCCGCGACCAGTAACTCGTGGAGCCGCGTGGCGGTCAGCTGCTGCTTGCCGCCCGTCCACTGCGCCGATTCGGCCAGCAGCGCATCCACCCGCGCGCTCACCTTCTCCCAGACGGGGCGCGCCCGCGGCGCCGACTCCTTCCGGATCGGCACGGCTTCTTCCACGTACTTTCGGACCGTAACCCGCGAAATCCCGAACTCTTTGGCGACCTGCCGCTGGGAGCGGCCGTCCACCAGCACCTTATGACGAATGACATGTACCTGGTCCACTTTGAGCATCCTTTCCAGCGAACCGCGGAGCTACCCTGCTCCGCAAGCCCGCAATCAGGGCCTCAGGTGGATCAGTTTCCGAGCGGCGAGTGGATCAGTTTCCGAGCGGCGCGCCCA
>DATDOE010000010.1:0-66538 GCA_035293405.1 Vicinamibacterales bacterium
ACATACAACGCCGCCGCAGTAGACTCTGGTCGATGGGTCGTGTTCATGTCGAACTCCTTTCGAATTAGCTCTTCAAAAGAGTTTCAACATACAGCTCGGCCCATCAATCGCCCTACATAGGGTCTGAAGCCGGACACTACGCACTCCTACGAGGAGCCTTTGCCGCGACGGAGATCGTCGCCGAGGATGATCGCTTCTGCGATCTCCTTTTTGGACTTGCGACGCTGGCGGCTCTGTCGCTGAATCGTGAGGTACGCCTCTTCCTCGGACAAGCCAAGGTCGCGCTGGAGGATGCCCTTCGCGCGGTCCAGGATCTTCCGCGTCTCGAGCCGCTCGGAGAGCTGCGTGTTCTCGACCTCGAGACGCGCCGTCTCGATCTCGGCGCCGACCAGGAACCCGATCGTGGAGATCAGCTGAATATCGCGCCGGCTGTGATCGTGCGGCTGCCGGTGCTGCAGGTTGATCACGCCAACCAGCTTGCCGCGTGACAGCACCGGCACCGAGAGAAACGCCTCGTAGCGATCTTCGGGCAGCTCGTTGAACGTCTGGAACCGCGGATCCTCGAAGGCGCGCGTGCCGACGGCGACCGGCTGCCGGTGCTCGGCCACCCACCCGGTGATGCCCTGGCCGACCCGCAGCTTGAGCCGATCGACGACGTCAGGGTGCGGTGTCTTCGAGGCGCGGAGCACGAGCGCATCCTCCTCGAGCACGTAGACGAAGCAGGAGTCGCACAACACGAGGGTCGAGACGAGGTCGACCACCCGGCCCAGGACGTCGTGCAGGGGATCGGCGGCCGCGATGCGGCTGCCGATCTCGTGGAGTACGTCGATGTCGCTCTTGTCCTTCACGTCCGATGCCCGGTCAACCCCCGTGCCCCCCCGTCGAAGCCAGCGGGTTCTGCACCCACGATCCGATGTGTCACTCGGTCGCCCGCGCGGAAACCATCCGGCGCAGCATCACACGGTACGAGTACACACCCGCCCGCTTCACTGCGGGGGCCTCCCAGGTGTGCGACCAACGCGTGCCGAGTTCGAGGAGCAACACGGTACCGAGCACGAAGGCGGCGACGATGACGAGCAGCCCTGACGCGTAGCTGCCGGTCACGTCCCTGACGGCGCCGAGCACGGTCGGCAACAGGAACCCGCCGAGGCCGCCCGCCGCGCCGACCACGCCGGTCACGATGCCCATACGGCGCGGAAACCGTTGCGGGACCAGTTGAAACACCGCGCCGTTGCCCATGCCCAGCATCCCCATCCCAACGAACAGCAGCAGCACCGCCATCCACGCCGGCGGCATCGTGGCGACGACCATCAGGCATCCCGCGAATCCGGTGAGGAGCAGTACGAGCAGCGGGTAACCACCGAAACGGTCCGAGAGCCATCCGCCGATCGGGCGCAGCAGGCTGCCGGCCACAACCACGATGGTCGCGAAATCACCGGCCCCCACTCGGGAGACGTGATACTGCTCGTGAAAGAACGTGGTGAGAAAGCTCGCAAAGCCGACGAACCCGCCGAACGTGAGGCTGTAGAGAAACGACAGCCACAGCGTATCAGGCTCGCGCAGGACGGCTCCGTAAGCCCGGAGCGATGACGGCGCGCGCTCGGTCGGGCTGTCTTTCGCGAAGGCGGCGAACAGCACCAGGGCGACAGCGAGCGGCACCATCTCGACCGCGAATATCATGGCCCAGCCAAACCGCTCGGCGAGCCGCGGGGCGAACAGCGTGGCCAGAATCGCGCCTGAATTGCCGGCACCGATGATGCCCATGGCCAAGCCCTGATAGTGCGGTGGATACCAGCGACTGGCCAGCGGCAGCGCCACCGCAAAGCTCGCGCCGGCGATACCCAGAAGCAGGCCAAGGGCGTAGACGTGTGTCACCGTGCGCGCGAACTGCCACCCGATGAGGAGCGGCACGAACGTCAGGGCGATGCCGATCAAGCCAGTCCGTCGTCCGCCGATGCGATCACCGAGCAGGCCCATGACTGGGCGACACAACGACCCGCCGAGGAGCGGCATCGCGGTGAGCAGGCCCTGCTCGGTCGCTGTCAGTCCGAAATCGTCGCGCAGGAAGGGCGCGATGGGCCCGAGCAGCAGCCAGATCATGAAGCTGACGTCGAAGTAGATCAACGCGGCGGCCAGCGTCGGCAGGTGGCCGGACTGCAGGAAACCGATGGGCCGATCCGTGGCCCCCTGGTGAATCGTCACGCAGCGTCCTCCGCTCCGTGCCACGGCACCTCGACGCAGACGATGCCGTCTTCAATCCGCGTGGCATAGCTCTCGACGCACCGGTTCGCTTCCGACGCAGGCCGTTGGACGGCGCCGCTCTCGAGGTCGATCTTCCAGGCGTGCAACGGGCACACGACGGACGAGCCGGTGACCATGCCGTCACAGAGCGGGCCACCGCGGTGCGGGCAGCGGTTGTCGGCGGCGAGGAACCGGTCGCCGAGGTTGAAGATCGCGACGTCGCGGCCGTCGATCGAAACCGCGCGACCCTCGCGCAAGGGAATGTTGTCGGGCGCCGTCACCCGAACCCATCGGCGTTCGGTCATGTCGTCACCTGCGGCAAGGCCTCGAGTGGAACGAACTGGGTTGGATGTTTCGGCGCCTGCCCTTCCAGCCAGGCGTCGGGTGCGCGCGCCTTGGACTTCCGCAAGCGATCGAGCAGGCCCTCCTTCACCGGATCGGGCGCGTAGACGGTGTCCTTGCGGATTTTCTCGATACCGATCCGCTCGACGAAGCCGTAGGTCCGTTCGAGGTAGTCGGCGTTCTCGCGGTAGTACTGAAAGAACAGCTCGGCAGCTTCGAGCGCTTGCTCGGTCGTTTCGACCGTGGTCAGCAGATCGGCCTGGCGCACGGACTTCCCGGCCGCGCCGCCCACCACGACCTGCCATCCACCCTCGATGCCGACGAGCCCGATGTCCTTCACCGTCGCCTCGGCACAGTTCCGCGGGCACCCCACCGCCGCCATCTTCACCTTGTGCGGCGTGTAGAGTTGTTCGAAGCGCCGCTCCATCTCGATGCCGGCGGCGGTTGAATGCTGCGTCCCGAAGCGACAGAATTCGGTGCCGACACACGTCTTCACCATGCGAACGCCTTTGGTGTAGGCCTGGCCGGACGGCATGCCCAGGTCGGCCCACACGTTCGGCAGGTCGGCCTTCTTGATGCCCAGCAGGTCGATGCGCTGGCTGCCGGTGATCTTCACCATGGGGACGTGGTACTTGTCCGCCACGTCGGCGATGCGCCGGAGCTCGGCCGGGCTCGTGACGCCCCCGCGGATACGTGGCACCACGGAGAAGGTGCCGTCCTTTTGAATGTTGGCGTGTACCCGATCGTTGATGAAGCGCGCGGAGCGGTCTTCATCGTGGTCGCCGCACCAAATCATGTCGAGCATGTAGCTCAAGGCCGGCTTGCAGACCTCGCAGCCCACGCCGTTGCCGTAAATCTCGAGAACCTCCTGCACCGATTTGAGCTTCTGACTGCGCAGGATGTCGCGCAGCCGCTCTTCCGCGAACGGCACGCACGCGCAGATGACCTTTTTCATCTCTTCCTCGAACTCCGGCGCCACGGCGCGCAGCAGGCCCTGGCAGAGGCTCGTGCAGCTTCCGCAGCCCGTGCTCGCGCGCGTCGCCTCCTTCAACTGGGACAGCGTGTTCACGCCGCGGTTGTGGATGGCGCTGATGATCTCGCCCTTGGTCACGCCAACACACCCACAGACCGTGGCGCTCTCCGCCATCTCGGCCACATCGAGGCCGACATCGGCGGCCGGCGGCGGAAAGAGCAGGTGGCGGCGCTGACCGGTGAGATCGGCGCCGGTCCGCAGCCAGTCCATGTACCGGTGACTGTCCGAGGAGTCGCCGACGAGGATGACGCCCGACAGCTTGCCGTCACGCAGGGCCAGCTTCCTGTAGACGCCCAACGCCGGGTCCTCGTACCGCACAGGCTCGGCGCCCTCGTCGTCGATGTCTCCCGCCGAGAAGACGTCGACGCCCATGATCTTGAGCTTCGCGGCCTGCACCGTGCCGGTATAGGTCGGCCCGCGATGGCCGGTGATCGTGGCCGCGAGCACCTTGCCCTGTTCGAAGAGCGGCGCCACCAGCCCGTAGCACACTCCACGATGCTCGACACACTCGCCGACGGCGAAGACGTCGGGACCTGACGTCTCCATGAAGTCGTTCACGACGATGCCGCGCTTGACCGCCACACCCGCCTTGCGCGCCAGGTCGACGTTGGGCCGGATGCCGGCGGCCACCACCACGAGATTCGCGTTGACGACCTCGCCGTCGGAGAACTCCACACCCGCCACGCGCCCATCGCCGCGAATGGCCTTGGTGCTGCGACCCAGGAGCACACGGATACCGAGCTGATGCATCTTCGACATGAGGAACCGCCCGCCGGCCGGATCGAGCTGGCGTTCCATGAGCGTCCCCATGAGGTGAACGACGGTCACGCGACAGCCCTGCACCTGAAGGCCTCGCGCCGCCTCGAGCCCGAGCAGGCCTCCCCCGATGACGACCGCCTCGGTGTCCGGGCCGGCACGCCCCAGCAGCTCGCGCGTATCGTCGAGCGTGCGGAATGGGAACACACCGTCCTTGTCGAGCCCGGCGATCGGCGGCATCCAGGCGGAGCTGCCCGTGGCCAGCAGCAGCGTGTCGTACGGGGTGACGCTCCCCTCGTCTCCCGTCACGGTCTTTCGCACCGGGTCGACGTCGACGATCCGAACGCCCACGTGGAGATCGATCTCGTTCCGGCGATACCAGTCGAGCGGATTGATGACGATGTCCTCAGCACGCCGTTCACCGGCGAGCACAGAGGACAGCATCACGCGGTTGTAGTTGACGTGCGTCTCGTCGCCGAACACCGTAATCCGAAACGGTGGCGCGTATTTCAGGATCTGCTCGACGCAGGCCATCCCCGCCATGCCGTTGCCCACCACCACGAGGCGCGTCATCTCGCACCTCCTTCCCGGGCGGCCCGTTCCACCCTGACCGCCGACTGCTTGTAGTTCGGCTCGCGGGAGATCGGATCGAACGCGCTCTGCGTCACCTGGTTCGCATTGGCCTCCGCGTAGTGGAACGGAACGAACACCTGCCCTGGCGCCACGGTCTCGGTCACGCGCAGCTCGACGCCGGGTATGCGCCCACGGCGCGAGACGACATCGACTCTGTCCTGAGGTTTGAGCCGCAGCTGCCGCGCATCGCGCGGGTTCATTTCGAGCCACGCGTTCGGCGACAGATGTTCGAGGATCGGCACCTTGCCGGTCTTGGTCCGTGTGTGCCAGTGCTCGACCGTGCGCCCGGTGTTGAGCACGAACGGATAGTCGTCGGATGGCTGTTCTGGAAACGGTTCCCACGTCACCGGGATGAGCCTGGCGCGGCCGTCGGCTGTCTGAAACTCGCCCGACGTGTACAAGCGGCGGGTTTCGTCGGGACCCGAGGCGCCGTCAGGAAACGGCCACTGGATACCGCCGTGCCGTTCGAGAGCCTCGTAAGTGATCCCGGAGTAGTCGCACAGCCGCCCAGCCGAGACGCGCTTCCATTCGTCGAACGCATCGGCGGGAGTGGTCCAGCCGGGGAACAGCTCGTCGCGCACGCCGAGCTCGCCCGCGACGTCGAGAAAGATGTCGAAATCCGCGCGGGCCTCTCCGGGGGGGGCCACGGCGCGATTGACCTTGCTGACCCGCCGCTCGGAGTTGGTGTAGGTCCCCTCCTTCTCGCCCCAGATGGCAGCGGGCAGCACGAGGTGTGCGTATTCGCTGGTCGGCGTCGGTTGATACCCGTCCTGCACGACCAGAAAGTCCAGACCCTCGAGCGCCTGCCGGAGCGCCCCGAGGTTCGGGAAGGAGACAATCGGATTGGTGGCGATGATCCAGAGCCCGCGGATTCGCTTCTCGAGCACCGCCTCGATGATGTCGGGATACGCGAGCCCACGAGCCGTCGGAATGCGGTCCGGGCCGATTCCCCAGAGCAACGCCAGCTCCTCCCGATCTTCCGCGCTCTCGAACTTCCGATAGCCGGGCAGACTCGAGGTGAATCCGCTCTCGCGGGTGCCCATGGCGTTGCACTGACCGGTGATGGAGAACGGCGACGCGCCCGCCCGCCCGATGTTGCCGGTGATGAGCGCCAGGTTGTTGATGGCGTTGACGGTTTCCGTTCCCTTGGAACTGTGGTTCACGCCCATCGTCCAGCCGACGAAGACCGCACGTGCGTTGGCGTACAGCCACGCCGTCCGGTAGATGAGCTCCTGCGCCACCCCGGTGATCTCCGACACGTACTCGGGCGTGTACTCGCGCACCGACTCGCGCAACGCCTCGAAGCCACTTGTGTGCGCTGCGATGTAGTCGCGGTCGACCAGGTCGTGCTCGATGATGAGGTGCGTCAGTCCGTTCAGGAGGGCAAGATCCGACCGCGGCCGAATCGGCAGGTGCAGATCGGCCATCATCGCCGTCTTGGTCACGCGCGGGTCCACCACGACGACCGTGGCGCCAGGGTTGGCCCGGAGACGACGACAGAGAATCGGATGGTTCTCGGCGATATTGGCGCCGATGAGCACGATCACGTCGGCGTGCTCGAGGTCTTCGTACGCGCCTGGCGGGCCGTCACTCCCGAAGGAGCGCTTGTAGCCCGCCACGGCCGTGGACATACAGAGCGTCGTGTTGCCGTCGTAGTTCGGCGTTCCAAGACCGAGCTGCACCAGCTTGCCGAGCGTGTAGAACTCTTCGGTCACGAGCTGCCCGGTACTGATCACGCCGACCGCCCCTCGGCCGTGCGTCGCTTGCACCTCACGGAAGCGGGCCACCATCGTCGTGAGCGCCTCGCCCCAGCTCACGCGGGTGAGCTCGCCCTGACGGCGCAGCAGAGGAAACCGCGCGCGGTTGTCCGCCGCGATCGTGTAGTGCTCGGACAGCCCCTTGGGGCAGAGCACGCCCTCGTTGACAGGATGCGCCGGGTTCCCGCGAACGCTCACCGCGCGGCCATCCTTGACGCCAATCAGCATGCCGCAACCCACGGAGCAATAGCCGCACGTCGTGGCGACCCACCGATCCGCGGCCTTCTGCGCCGAAATGTAGCCCGCATCCGGATCGACCGTATAGGCGTAGCGCTCCTCACGCGTGTCGAGGCCGAGCAGGCGCTTGACGTTCATGCCGCCTCGCTTCCCGCCGCCACGTAGGGCGCGGTCATGTGCGTGGGGACGACGCTGACGAAGAAGAGATAGCGGCCGAGGATCTCGCCAGCGAGCGCAAGCAGGAAGCCGGCAGACAGCACGTAGGGTCCGGCTTCCTTGGGCGCCGAAGCCGCGTCAGAGGCGAAGGCGGCAGCCGGACCGGCAAGAAGCGGCAACACGATCGCCCCGAGCACCAGCAGCGCGCCCCGCAGCACGAACCGGCGCGCGAGGACCGTGGAGAGGAGACGCGCCGTGCCCTGCAGCTCGAGGCTGTCGGAGGCCGTCAGTCGAAAGAATCGCAGCGCGAGGAGCACGAGTTGCGCGCCAGCGACGGCCATCGCTCCAGTGGCCAGCCAGCGCTCATCGCCAACACCGAGTGCGCCCACGAACAGCGGTCCGAGCACGGCCCCCGTCAGGAGGAACTGCAGCACCGTGAGAGGCGTGTTCCAGGCCGGCCGCGACGGCACACGGTAGATGCACGCGCTGGCCACGACGCCCGCGACGCCGAGCACGACGGTGAGTGCGCCGGCGAGCGTGCCGAGGGCGATACCGAACCAGAGCGCGGCGGCGTAGAGTCCGGCGACGCCCGAAAAGCTCGAGAACAGCAGCACTTCCCGGCTCAACCACGAGCGTCGCCACATCCGGATCGCCCGGTAGGCGTACACCGGGCGGCCGAGGTGCAGTGTGGATGCGGCCAGCGCAAGCCCGCCAACCATCAGCGAGGTCAACGCCGCGACGCCGAGGCGCGGGGTGCCGCCGAGCAGGTGCAGGAGCCACACGGTCGCAAAGGCGCCCACGGACAACTGCGTGAGCACCGTCATGACCACGAGCGGCCAGTGTGGGTGTTCGGGCGTCACGTGTGTGATGTCGCGGGGCCGCGCGTTCGGGGGCAGCGCCACCGGAAGCGTGATACGCGTCGTCGACAGGCTGGAATCGCCAACCGGCGCGCCGGCAGGGATCTGCCGCGCCGCAAGCGAGGTTCGCCATTGCTCGACGTTGACGAGTTCGATCGCAATCGCGCCCTCGGGACATGCCGTCACGCACGCCGGTGCCTGCCCCAGGCCGAGGCGGCCGTGGCACATGTCACACTTGCCGACCACGCCGCGTTCCGGGTTGTACTGCGGTACGCCATACGAACAGTTCCACGTACAGTATTGGCAGCCGATGCAGGCGTCCGCGCTGTGTCGGACGATGCCGGTTTCGGGATCCTTCGTATACGCGTCGACCGGGCAGCCACTGAGGCAGGTCGGCTCGAGGCAGTGATTGCAGCCCATCGAGAGATAGGAGCGTGAGGCGTTCGGGTACCACCCGCCCTCGATCTCGCCCACACGCCGCCAGTTGATCGCCGCCGGATTGCCATTCTGCTCGTTGCACGCCACCACGCAGCACTTGCAGCCGATGCACGCGCCCATGTCGACGTGGAAGCGGTACTGCTCCCCAGCCTCCGGCGGACGCGAGGGGACACGCGCGTCGCCGGTAGATCTCGCCAGCGGCACCGGCGGCGCGGAGGCCGACCGCCGCGTCAGCGCGAACGTCAGGCCATCGTCAGCCACTCGTTTCAATAGCGGTAGAGACATCGAGTCCTCGGGACCATCGCGTACACCTCTGCGAACTTCGCGCCACACGGTGTGATTGCGCTCGGCAGGGAGCGTGAAGCGCTTCGCCACGCTCAAGGCGCGCCCTTGAAGTGACTCGGAGAGGCGCGGCTATTGCGCTCGTTGCAACGGGGAACGAGCTGTGCGCCTGGGACGGGGCCAGCGACGCTGGCGGACCGACACGCGCGTTGAGGCGCGTGTCGTGTCATCGAAGATACACGTGAACCGGCGGCGTGACAAGGGGACTCGCTCTGACGTTAATGTAGATATGACGATCCGAGACGGACGTTTTTGAAGCCCGAAAGAAAACGGCTCAGGAATTCAACCCGTCGTCTGGGGCGTGGGGCGCCTCGCGTTTCGAGCGTATTCGGGCCGCACCCTCCCACTGAGGCGAGAGTGCGGGGGGACTCATGGCGGATTACGCTGCGGATCCGATCTGCACTCACGGCCTGTGCCTCGCGGAGAGGCATCCTTGCCCACGAAACTGTCGGAGGTTCGGCCCACGTCCCACAGGATTGTGCCGTCCCGGCGCGACGGTCTGATCGCTGTGAATCGGCTCCAGCCCCCCATGACTATCAACACGCGGCGTGTCTTGCCCGGCGTCGAGGCCATCGGGAACGCGACTTGCTCTCCACGCAGACGAGGGCTTTGACGCCCAAGACGGTTCCCGGAACGGCCACGACGCCTCTCCAAACATCTGCGGTTCCTCGCACGCAAGGAGGGTGGTCATGTCGTGTGTGTTCCGATCAAGCGTCCTCGCGGCGGCTTCGCTGGCCGCCGTGCTTCTCTGTCCTCCTGGTGTCAACGCCCAGCAGAACGCTCAACCGACGTCGCAGACTCCTGTCGCGGTCGCACAGGTTCCGCTGAGTGCGCCGCGCGTGCCGCTGCCGAACCGCGTCAACGAGATGCTTCCCTCGTGGCTGCGGGTGCGCGGTGAGTTCCGCGAGCGGGTGGAAGGCTTTCAGAGTGGCGGCTTCGTGGACGGGCGAGACGACACCTACGCGCTGAGCCGCGTGCGCGTGAACGCCACCGTCACCGCCTCGAAGCACCTCTCGTTTCAGGCCAACGTCCAGGACGCGCGGGTGGCGAAGAAACAGGTCGGGCCGACGACGGCGCCCTTCCGAGGCCCCTTCGATCTGCGCGCCGGGTTCGCTGACATCGGCGACGCCATGGCGCCGATGGCGTTCCGGCTCGGCCGCCAGGAGCTGGCGTTCGGAGAACAGCGCCTGCTCGGGCATCTGGCGTGGGTGAACACCGGCCGCACCTGGGACGCGGCCCGAGTGATCCTGCGGGCGAAGGGATTCCAGGCCGACGTCTTCGGTGCGTCGCTCGTGCGAAGCCTCCCCGACGGGTTCGACAAGAGTGGAAACGGCAACCGGCTGGCCGGCGTGTATGCGACCACGCCCAAGGTCGTGCCACAGGCCTCGGTCGAGCCGTTCCTGTTCTGGCGGCGCGACGTCAACCTGCGGAGCGAGCTCGGCACGATCGGCGACCTCGCGCAGACCACGATGGGCGTGCGCGTGGCGGGCAAGCTGCCCGCGTACTTCGACTACGGAGTGGAGATGGCGATGCAGCGAGGGTCGCTCGCTGCGGATTCGGTGAACGCGTGGGCCGGACACTGGCAGATTCGAGAGTCGCTGCCGGGGCGCGGTGCCGTGAAGCTCACCTCCGAATACAACTTCGCCACCGGCGACGACAACCCCACCGATGGCTCGCGACGCACCTTCGACCAGCTCTATCCCACGGGACACGACAAGCTGGGGCTGGCCGACCAGGTCGGCTGGCGCAACGTCCACCATCTCCGCGAAGGGTTCGAGTTCTTACCTTTCAAGGCGACACCGCTATCAGTGAACTATCACTCGTGGTGGCTCGCGGAGCGGGCCGATGGCCTCTACGCGGCGAGCGGTGCGCTGCTGGCGCGCGTCGTCGGTGGCGCGGCCAGCTCACACGTCGGACAGGAAGTGGACGTGCAGATCTCGCGCGCGCTGACACCACAGATTCAGATCGCGGGCGGCTACGCCCACATCTTCACCGGCGCGTTCCTGGAGCAAGCCACGCCTGGCGCGTCATACAGCCACCCCTACGTGATGGTCACGTATGTCTTCCTGGCGGAGCGATAGATGAACAACGTAGGTCAAAGGGCAAAGGGCAAAGGGCAAAGGCAAGGTCAAGGTCAAGGGGAAGTGCAAGGGAACTCACGGCGCACATTCATCAAGGCCGCGACGGCGACTACGGCCGGCGTCCTGATGTCGGGGCTGCCGTCTGGCTGGGTCGGCGGCGTCTACGCAGACGACGGCCCCGAGACCAAGACCATCCGCTTCGGCATCATCGCGCTCACCGACTGCGCGCCGATCGTCATGGCGCACGAGCTCGGCTACTTCAAGAAGTTCGGGATCGACTCGATCGTCTCCAAGGAAGCCTCCTGGGCCGTCATCCGCGACAAGCTGTCGCTCGGAGAGAATCAGGCGACGCACATGCTCATCGGCATGCCGCTCGCCTCGACCATGGGGCTCGCGGGATCGCCGGTGAAGCCGATGGTGGCCCCCTGGCTGCTCAATCGCAACGGACAGGCCATCACGCTCAACAACAAGCTGAAGCAGGCCGGGGTCCGGAAGCCGCAGGACGTGAAGCCGCTGGCCGCGAAAGCGAAGGCCGCCGGCGAGCCGCTCTCTTTTGCGATGACCTTTCCGCCGGGCACCCACGCCATGTGGATGCGCTACTGGCTTGGCGCGGGCGGCGTGAATCCAGACAAGGACGTGAGCCTCATCACCATCCCGCCGCCGCAGATGGTCGCCAACATGAGGGTCGACAAGATGGACGGCTTCTGCGTCGGCGAGCCGTGGAACAACCGGGCCATCGAAGACGGCATCGGCTTCACGGTGACGACGACCCAGCAGATGTGGAAGGACCACCCGGAGAAGGTGTGCGCCTTCACCGAGGAGTTCGCGGCGAAGAACCCGAAGACCGTGAAGGCCATCCTCAAGGCGCTCCATCTGGCCAGCGTGGATCTCGACAAGATGGAGAACCGCCCGAAGTTCGCCGAAGTGATCGCGCGACCGAGCTACATCAACTGTCCGCCGGGCATCATCCTCGAGCGCCTCATGGGCAAGTACGAATACGGCGACGGACGCGTCGAGCAGGACCCGTTCTACATGATCTTTTCGAACCGCAATTGCAACTATCCTCACCAGATTTACGCGCAGTGGTGGCTCACACAATTCCGCCGCTGGGGCATGGTCAAAGGCGCGCCGGACTACGCCGGCATCTCGAAGAAGGTGCTCCGCGCGGACATGTATCTCGAGGCGATGAAGGAGCTTGGCGTGGCCGTCAAGGTCGCCGAGGAGCAGAAGATCACGCTCTTCGACGGCACGTTCGACGGCAAGGATCCGGAGAAGTACGCGAAGTCGTTTCCGATCAACAGCATGGTGGGATAGCTGGTTCGTGGTTCGTGGTTCTTGGTTTTTTGCTACCGGCTACCAGCTAGCGGCTACCGAGGAGGTCTTGATTGGGCAAGCGACTACTGAATGCGACTCTTCCGATGTGCGGCATCGGCCTGGCTCTGCTCGTGTGGTGGGCGGCGAGCCAGATCGTCGCGGATCTGCCGTCGCCCGTACGGACGTGGGAGGAAAGCAAGCAGTACATCCTCGAGCCGCTCACCAAGCGCGGCGAGACCGACCAGGGGATTCTGCTGCTCGCCTACTACAGCCTGGTGCGCGTGGCACAGGGCTTCCTGCTGGGGATCGCCATCGCGACACCAATCGGCTTCCTGCTGGGCGTCTCCCCCACGTTGATGAAGATGTTCGATCCGATCATGCAGGTGCTCCGGCCAATCTCGCCGCTGGCCTGGCTCCCGCTCGGGCTCGTGCTGTTTCAGAAGTCCGAGCCGGCCGCGCTCTTCGCGATTGCGGTCTGCTCGATGTGGCCGACCGTCATCAACACGATGATGGGCGTGCGCGCGATCCCGCAGGACTACTGGAATGTCGCCAAGGTGCTGCGGCTCTCGAGGTTCACGACCTTCACCAAGGTCATCGTTCCCGCCACGCTCCCATACATGTTCACCGGATACCGGCTCAGCCTCGGCATCGCGTGGCTCGTCATCGTCGCCAGCGAGATGCTGACCGGCACGCCCGGCGTCGGCGGCTTCCTCTGGCAGGAGTACAACAGCCTCGTGTATGCGCACATCCTGCTCGCGATCGTGACGATTGGCGTCGTGGGATTCGCCCTTGACCGGCTTATGGGCCTGGCGGAAGCGAAACTGCGCGCGGTGTAAATGGTGTCGGGGATCCGACCCCGTTTTGGAGGTTGATTGGCGTTCATCGAGATTCAAGGAATCGGCAAGTCGTTTCCTGCCGCGGGCGGCACGCGACACGTGCTGCGCGACGTGTCGCTGTCTGTTGAACACGGCGAGTTCGTCTCCATCGTCGGCGCGATGGGCAGCGGCAAGTCCACGCTCCTGAGCCTGCTGGCGGGCCTCACGACACCGGACGCGGGCACCGTGTCGATTGGTGGAGAGCCGACCCGAGGGGTCCGGCGCGACGCGGCGTTCGTGTTTCAGAACTACTCGCTGCTCCCGTGGTTCACCGCGCTCGAGAACGTACGCCTGGCCGTCGAGGCGACGTTTCCGGAGATGACACGCGAGGAACAGCGCGTGCGCGCCACGAGTACGCTCGAGAAGGTCGGGCTCGGCAACGCCCTCGATCGGCGGCCGGG
Source organism: Vicinamibacterales bacterium (assembly GCA_035293405.1). GTDB lineage: Bacteria > Acidobacteriota > Vicinamibacteria > Vicinamibacterales > UBA2999 > Gp6-AA40. Next base: position 13,464 of record DATDOE010000010.1, read on the forward strand.
CCAGCTGTCCGGTGGCATGCGTCAGCGGGTCGCCATCGCGCGCGCGTTCGCGACCACACCGAAGGTGCTGTTTCTCGACGAGCCGTTTGGCGCCCTCGACGCGCTGACGCGCGAGACGCTGCAACAGGAACTGGTGCGACTCTGCGGCGAAGGCGAGCAGGCGATGACGACGGTGATGATTACCAACAACGTGGAGGAGGCGCTGCTGCTGTCGGACCGCATCGTGCCGATGATTCCCGGTCCACCGGCGACGCTTGGCCGGCCGATCCCGGTAGAGCTGTCGAGACCTCGCAGCCTCGCGCAGCTCGCGCACGACGAGCAGGCGACGCTGGCACGGGCGCACGTCGTGTCCACCTTGACCGCGTCGGTTCGCGTGGCGCGGACGCTGTCCGGTTCATCCGGTGATACCCGCTCACGCACGGCATCGGCACGACTGCCCGAAGCCGCCGAGGAGATTCGATGAACGTTCCATTGGAATTGACCGGACTCACCAAGGTCTTCCCCACGCCCTCGGGTCCGTTCATCGCGGTGAAGGACGTCAACGCGTCGATCGAGGCGGGCGAGTTCGTGGCCATCCTGGGCCACTCCGGATGCGGCAAGTCCACCGTGCTCTCGATCCTCGCCGGCCTCGACCGGGCCACGTTCGGCGGGGTCGTCATCGACGGCAAGGAGGTGACGGCTCCCGGCGCGGAGCGGGCCATCGTGTTCCAGGCACCGTGCCTGCTGCCGTGGCTCAACGCCGAGCAGAACGTCCAGCTCGCGGCGTCACAAGGCGCCGTCTCACGAGGGCGCTCGGAGTCAGTGGCGGCGGCCAGGCACTACCTGGACCTGGTTGGCGTGAGCGACGTGGCCAAGCAGCTCCCGCCGCAACTCTCACTGGGGACGCAGCAGTGCGTGTCGCTGGCGCGAGCCCTGTCGGTCGAGCCCCGGTTCCTGCTGCTCGACGAGCCGTTCTCGATGCTCGACTCGCTCACGCGCTTCGAGCTGCAGGACATCCTGCTACGGGTGTGGGAGGAGTCCGGCAAGACGGTCGTGATGGTGACGCACGACGTTGATGAAGCGCTGTATCTCGCCGACCGGTTGATCCTGATGACCGATGGTCCCGAAGCGACCGTGGGCGACGTGCTCCGCGTCCCCTTCCCGCGTCCGCGCTCACGTGCGGCCGTGCTCGCTCACCCGCAGTACCACGCCTCTCGCAGGCACGTGATCGACTTCCTGGAACATCACGCGCACCAGTCGCGGTCGAGCGCCCTCGACGATCTCTTGCCGAGGCCGGGCCGCGCGTCGTAGAGGCGGGTCTTCAGACCCGCCTGGCGCACCCGCGGTGCGAGGCGAGGGCATGCCGAGTCGCGGCCGCGACTCGCACGCCGGGAAATTGTCTGCGCTCATGCCCTGCCGCTGCCCGCGCGTCTAGTTGCTACTTCGGTGCGGCATGTGCCGGGCGGCTCAAATTGCCATCGCTGACTCGACGCAACGAGAACGCGTTGACGGAAGACGCGCAGCTGAATCGCTCCGCCAATTTCCGGCTTCGCCTGGAGCTCGGCATGCTCGCACGCGTCCGCCACGCGGCATGCCCTCGCCTCGCACCGCGTTCAGGCAGACCGCGTTGACAACGAACCAAGATGTACCGGCCACTCGCGCCACGCGGAGCATCAGCGGCTCCTCACATGGAGGTCGCGCGTGTCGCGGGCATACCGGGTGGCGGCGACCGTATGGAGCACGCCGCACCGAAATCCGGAAAGCGAGCGAAGCGATTCATCGCCGCGAGTTCGTTCCGCGTGATAAGCCGATCGGTGACGTGGGAATCAGCAACACCGGTGCATGCCACGATGGCAAGCGAGCGAGTTGGGTACTACTCGCGGCGGGAGCGGCAGGGTATGAGCGGCGCGAGCTTTCCCGGCGTGCGGAATCGGCCGCCGACGTCCGGTATGCCCGCGGCATGTGCGGTAGGCAGGCGGGTCTGAAGACCCGCCTCTACAACGCGGGAGCCAAAATTACGACGCGGGGAGCCGGAATGCGATCAGCTCGCCGCTGTACCCGGCGCCGCTCACGGCGACGACGATGTACTGGCGGCCGTTGAGCATGTAGCTCATCGGCGACCCGCCTTGCGGCGCGGGCATGTAGACCGCGCCGACTTCCTTGCCGCTCGCCTTGTCGTAGGCGCGCAGCATCGCGCCGCGCGCGCCGGACGGCGTCGGCCCGAACCCCGCCTCACCCGCGATGAGGAGCGTCTTCGTCACGAGTTGCCCCACCGTGCCTGTACGGCCGGTTCTTGGAATGGTGAGCCCCTTCAGCGCTGGGTTGTTACGGACGTTGTCGGGGGTCTCACCGTGCGGAACCTGCCAGATGATCTCGCCGCGTTTCAGATCGATCGCGCTGATCTGTCCGTAGGGCGGCTTCATGAGCGGCAGCCCTCGCACGGTTGGCGCCGCGGGCGCACCGTCACCGCCGGCGTTGCCCGCTCCGGATCCGCCGGTCGTTCGAGCACCGGTCTCCGCGTTGCCCTGCACGAAGGGCAGATCGTTCTTGGTCGCGTCGCGCGGTGGCACGAGTCCGAGCGTGCTCATGACCTTGCTCGACGACACGTACAGAATCTGCGTTTCGGGATCGACAGAACCACCAGGCCAGTTGGTGCCTCCGCCTGCGGTCGCAATCGCCAGCGTCGCGAGAGGTCCGCCGAGTGTGCTCACCACCGGTGGCGTGAAAATCGGACCCAGCTTGTACCTGGAGGCGACCTTCTCGCCTTCTGCACGCAGTTCGGGCGTGAAGTCGATCAGATCGTCGACAACAAACCCTTGCCGCTCGTAGGCGGCAGGCTTGGTTGGAAACGGTTGCGTCGGCGAGTACCACTCCCCGGGCACGGTGCCTTTTTCGACGGGCTTCTCCACGATCGGCCACAGCGGCTCGCCTGTCTCGCGGTTGAACACGTAGAGGAACGCCTGCTTCGTCGGCTGCGCGACGGCCTTGATCGTCTGGCCGTTCATCGTCACATCGATCAGAATCGGCGCGCACGGGATGTCCATGTCCCAGATGCCGTGGTGCACAAGCTGGTAGTGCCACTTGCGTTTCCCGGTCTGCAGGTCCACGGCAACCAGGCTCTCGCCGAAGAGCCCGTTGCCAGGGCGCGGGCCGCCGTAGTAGTCGCCGGTCGGCGACTCCACCGGGAGATAGACGAGCCCGAGCTGCTCGTCCACGCTGATTTGCGCCCAGACGCCGGCGTTGCCGGTGTAGACCCACGAGTCTTTCTCCCAGGTCTCGTTGCCGAACTCGCCCGGCTCGGGAATCGTGTGGAAGATCCAGAGCCGCTTGCCCGTGCGCACGTCGAAGCCCCGCACGTATCCCTTGACGTTGGTCTTGCCGGTCGGCACACCACCCGACCTGTGCGCGGCGCCGACGATGACGACGTTGCGCGCGACAACGGGTGTGGCGTGCAGGCCGATTTCTCCGGACAAGGCGTCGATCGTCTGGTCGTTGTTCTGCTTCAGATCGACGAGGCCGTTGGTGCCGAATCCAGGAACGCGGACGCCGGTCCTGGCATCGAGCGCGACGAGCTGATAGCCGGGCGTGACGTACAGGATTCGCTCCTCTTTGCCGTCGGTCCAGTAGGCGAGGCCACGGCCCGACAGCTGGCGAGGCGCGGCCGCACCGCGCGGACCTTCCTGCTCGCTGTGCATCCACAGCTGCTCGCCGGTGGCGCCATCGAGCGCCACGACGGCGCGGCGGGAGCCGGCGGTGGAATACACCACGCCCTTGACCATGAGCGGCGTGGATTCGAACTGGAACTCGGGTCGGGGGCCGAGGCTGTCGGTCTTGAATCGCCAGGCCACTTCCAGCCTGTTGAAGTTGGCGGCGGTGATCTGATCGAGCGGCGTGTACTTCGTGTTGCCGAGATCCCCGCCGTAGGTCGTCCACTCGCCGTTCTTCGTGCCAGTCTGGCCCGAGACGGTCACCGACATCGACGCGAGAGCCATCACGGCGAGTATTCGCTTCATCGCGTTCTCCTCCAGGCGGGTCTCAAGACCCGCCTCTACATCAGCGCTAAGTACTCGCCTCTACTTAAGAGCCGCGGCGCCCGCGGCCGCCGTCACGCCGTCCTGCTGACTCGTACCGCCCGACGCGCCAATGGCGCCAACGATCTTGCCGCCGACGACCAGTGGCACGCCACCTTCCACGGCAGTGGCGCCCTCGAGCGAGAGAATCCGCAACCCTTCGCCACCGGCCGCAAGTGCATCCTGGAATGCCTTCGTCGGCCGCTTGAATCGCGCGGACGAGCGCGCCTTGGCGATGGCCACGTCGACGCTCCCGACCTGGGTGTTGTCCATGCGCTCGAAGTACACGAGGTCGCCCGCCGTGTCCACGATCGCGATGGCCATCGTCCACTGGTTCTTGCGGGCTTCCGCGACAGCGGCGGCGGCGATCCCCTTGGCCTGGTCGGCCATGATTGATGGTCCGTACATGTTTGGCTGTCCCTGCATCGCCGCAACATAGGGAAAACCCACGGCCACGGCGATCCACACGAGGATGGACGAAAGGTGTCGTTTCATGGTGCAGGGAATTATAAGCGCCTCGTTGCATTCTGAATTCGTATAGATTCAGCAGAATGAGCGCGCACGCCATTCTCTGCACCCTCTCCGACCGGCAGGGGATGCTGTCCGATCTGACCAAGGTTCTCGCCGATCATCAGGCCGACATCACCTACGTCGACATTCACGCCGGAACCCCCTCGTCGGGCATCTATTTCGAGTTCACGCTGCCGGATGAGCAGACCGCATCAGTCCTGTCCGGCCTGCGCGCGGTCGCCGGCGTCGAACAGGTCAGCGAAACGCCGTCGTTTGCCAAGATCTACGGGAAACGCATCATCGTGATGGGCGGCGGCGCCCAGGTGGGCCAGGTCGCGATGGGCGCCATCACCGAGGCCGACCGCCACAACATCCGCGGCGAGCGGATCTCAGTGGACACCATTCCACTGGTCGGCGAACAGGAGCTGGCGGCCGCAGTCCGCGCCACCGGGCGGTTGCCGCGGGTGAAGATGCTCGTCCTGGCCGGGGCGCTGATGGGCGGCGACATCGCCACCGCGGTTGAAGAAGTGCGCGCGCTCGGACTGCCGGTGATCTCGCTCAACATGGCCGGCAGCGTGCCGGACGCCGCCGACCTCGTGGTGACCGACCCGGTGCAGGCCGGTGTCATGGCGGTGATGGCCGTGGCCGATACCGCGAAGTTCGATCTGATGCGCCAGCTCAAGCGCCGATACTGATCAGCATAGCGAACGCCTGCCGACAGCCATCGTCAAAAGAAAGCCACGGAGGCACGAAGACACGGAGGCTTTTGATCAACAAAACTCCGTGACTCCGTGTCTCCGTGGTTCGTGAGACCTAACAGTCCCCTCAAGCCGCGAGGCGACGGGCGATCAGCTTGCCGTACAAGCGCTGCCGCGCCTCAGGCAGACGTGGTCGGACCCAGTCGCGGCCGATCAGTGACCAATCAGCATCCTCGGGATCCAATCCGATCGTCTCGATGAAATAGCGGTCCACGATGAAAAAGTGGAACTTGTAAGCGAGCAGGTACCCGCCGTGCGCATCGCGGATGGCGCGAGCCTCGTCGTACGACGCGCTCCAGATGTTCCAGTGTGCGTCGGCTCCTTTCGGATAGAGCAGCGTCCCGAAATCACCTCGCGTGGCCCCACCGATGATCGCGGCTGCGTCGGGCCAGCCCCGGAACCCGACTTCCCGTGCGATCACGGCAAGGCAGTGACGTCTCTTGATGTCTCGAACGAGTGCGTCCTCATTGAGATCACGCAACTCGTCGAGCTGGCGCACTCGCGCGATCGCCGCCGGCTCCATGGCAGCCGCGCTTCGGTGCAGTTGACGCGCACGAGTTTTCAGAACATGGATCACGTCGGCCATTGCCCTTCTCCGTTCTCGAGGCCGTTTCCCGCTCCATGGCCTGTGAAGGTCGCAACCGGCGACGGTCGTGTGGCACGCGACGAGAGCAGGGTGTGATGACTTTCGGCGGGTGAGGCGCCCCTGCGCACCTTCTCCTAGAGCTTACTCCGGGACCCGGGACCCGGGATCCGGGATTCGGAGTTGGGAGTTGGAGGTTGGGAGTTGGGAGTCGGCTTCTTGGGAGTTACTGTCCGCGCTGCCGATGGTATTCGGCGACGAGATCCTGAAGGTCTTCGCGCGTGAGCGCCGCCGTGGGATCGTTCGGCAGTGGAGTAGTGAGAAACCGTTCAGGCAGGGTGTCCTCCACAGGCGTCCAGCCGGCCAGCAGATTGAACTGTCGCTTCGCGTCCACGATCCGCCGCGCCGTGTCGCGGAGCTCGTCGGCCGTGACGTCCCAGCCGGTCACCTTCCGCAGCATGTCTGCGGCCTCGACGTGAAAGTCGCTGAACACGCCGCGCAGGAACTTGCAGAGGATCAGCGAGTCCATCAGCGCGGCCTTGTCCTCCGTCTCGATGGCGAGGCGCACGGAGTCGAGCGTCGCGTGGCGGCGATCGACCTGGTCCGAGAAGTCCACTTCGTACGCGCCACTGCGATTGTGGTCGGCGCCGCGAGCCCCAACCGCGAACCCGAGTGCCATCGTCTGCAACGCGCGCGGCTCGTAGCCGGGGATCTCCAAGCCCTTCACCTGCGGCGCAAACGCGATACTCCCCTGCCCGATCGTCTCCGCCGCGCGGCGGCTGCCCTCGGCGAGGAGCTGCCCGAGGCCCTCACGCCGGCCGATCAGTTCGATCGCCCGCAGCACGGCCTCGCCGCTGCCGAAGGTGAGCCAGGGTTCGTCGAGCAGGCCACGCTCGACGCATTCCATCGCGAAGGCGATCGTGCCTCCGGTACTGATGGTGTCGATGCCGAGCTCGTCGCAGCGCTGTGACGCACGTAGCACGGCGTCGCCGTCAGACACTCCGCAGAGTGAGCCAAGAGCGAACAGGCTCTCGTACTCCAGCCTGACACCCCGCCTTCGCCCTGGCTTCGGCGAGGCAGGCTCTGTCAACTCGTAGATGTGCTCGCAGCCGATCGTGCACGCCACACAGCTGGCTCGTGTGCGCGCATGCTCGACGCCGAGCTGCTGTGGCGAGAGATTCGGGGCGTCCTCGAACGTGCCTTGCTGGAAGTTCCGCGTCGGCAGCGTGCCGAAGCGATTGAAGGTCAGCAGATTCGTCGCCGTTCCGAGCTCGCGGTACTTGGCGGTGGCCGGACCAAACGATCGCGTCGACAGATCGCGGCTCAACTCGGTCAGCTCGCGCGGATGGGCCCAATCGGTTCGCTGCGTGCCGCGCACGGCGATGGCCTTGATGTTCTTGCTGCCGAGCACGGATCCGCTCCCGCCGCGGCCGGCATGCCGTCCATCGTGGGAGATCGTCGCGTAGCGCACGCCGCGCTCGCCGGCCGGACCGATGGAGGCGATGCGATAGTCGGCACCCAGTCGCGCTCGCAGCTTCTCCTCCGTCACGTGGCAGGCATCGCCCGCGACGTCCGCGGCAGGCTCGAGTCGCGTGTCTCCGTCATCCACGACGAGCACCGAGAGCACAGGGGCTCGCCCGACGATGACGATCGCGTCGCAGCCACAACGCTTGCCGGCAATGGCAAAGCCGCTGCCGGCGAGGGAGTCGTTGAAGCGCTCGGTCAGCGGACTGCGGCTGACGACGGCAAATTTGGCGGACGTGGTCAGCGGACTGCCAACCAGCGGGCTGAAGGCAAAGATGAGTGGCGCCTCCGGGGAGAGCGGATCGACCGTCGCGCCGCCTTCGTCAAGGAGCAGCCGCGCGCCGAGACCGCTGCCGCCGATGTACTGCCGCAGCACGGCCTCAGACAGCGGCACGCGCTCGGCGCGGCCGGTGCAGGCGTCAATGCGGAGGTAGGACGAGTGATATCCGAATGGCATTCGTGAAATGCAGAATTCAGAATTCAGAATTCAGACAGTACTCGTTGCCGGGGGGATCGACAGTGTCTGCATTCTGCATTCTGCATTCTGAATTACAGACGGTCTCTATCCACCAACATCGGCTGACAGGATCAAGAGCCGATCATCCTTGGACAGCACCGTCCCCAGATCGCTCACGAACTCATCACCATTCAGATTGGCGACGACCGATGGGTGCAGCCCGTCCACCGTAATGAGCTCGCTCAAGCCAGGGCACCGCGTGACCAGCGTTCCGAGCAGTTGCCCGAGGGTGCCGGCCTGGATTTCCAGTTCTGATATGCCAGCGCGCTCGCGAGGGATGCCCAGGAATTCAATGTGCATGGTGTGCCCGATAGGCGGCTGTGGACGTAACTCGATGATAGCATGGGGTGTTAAGCCCAGACGGGTCTAACCCCAGGCGGGTCTGAAGACCCGCCTCTACATATCCCTAATGAGTCAGCGCATTCCTTCATCTCCGTCCCTCGTCGAGCCGCCTGAACGTAAGCGCTCGCGCGTACGCGGAAAGCCCAAGGGTCGCGCCGTCGATCCCGCCGCGCGAGCAGACATCGTGGCGCTGCTTGGCGACGCGCCCCGCCGGCGCGATCTGCTGATCGAGCACCTGCACAAGATTCAGGACCGCTTCGGGCATCTCTCGGCCGCGCATCTCGTCGCGCTGGCGGCTGAGATGAAGATGGCCATGGCCGAGGTCTATGAGGTGGCCACCTTCTATCACCACTTCGACGTGGTCAAAGACGGCGAAGCGGTGCCACCGGCGATCACGGTACGCGTCTGCGACTCGATTGCCTGTGACCTGGCGGGATCGCACGAGCTGCTGAAGGCCTTGCCGTCGATCCTCGGCACCGGGGTGCGCGTGCTCCATGCGCCGTGCGTAGGCCGGTGCGAGACCGCGCCCGTCGCGGTGGTCGGTCAGAACCCCGTTCCGCACGCGACGGCCGAGAAGGTCGCCTCGCTCGTGAAGGCCGGTGCGGTCACGCACGCCTCCTCCGACGTGACGATCACTCCAGGCCACGCTGACTACACGGCGTACCGGGCAGCCGGTGGATATGCCCTCGCCGCCTCTTGCGTCAACGGCGAGCGCCAGGCGGCCGATGTCATCGCACTGATGGAGGACTCGGGCCTGCGCGGACTCGGCGGAGCCGGCTTCCCGGCCGGCCGCAAGTGGAAGCTGGTGTCAGCGGAACCGGCGCCGCGTCTGATGGCGATCAACATCGACGAAGGCGAGCCGGGCACATTCAAGGATCGCTTCTACCTCGAACGCGATCCGCACCGGTTTCTCGAGGGCGCGATCATCGCCGCGTGGGCGGTCGGCATCGATGCCGTCTATGTCTACCTGCGCGACGAGTATCACGGCTGCCGCGCGATTCTGGAGAAGGAGATCGCGGCCCTGCAGGCCAACCCGCCCTGCGCGATTCCCGAGTTTCACCTTCGCCGCGGCGCCGGCGCCTACATCTGCGGCGAAGAGTCCGCGATGATTGAATCGATCGAGGGCAAGCGCGGTGAGCCGCGGCTGCGTCCGCCCTACGTCGCCCAGGTCGGCCTGTTCGACCGTCCGACCCTCGAGCACAACATGGAGACGCTGCACTGGGTGCGAGAGATCATCGAGAAAGGCCCGGGCTGGTTCGCCGGGCACGGCCGCAACGGCCGCAAAGGGCTGCGCTCGTTCTCGGTGAGTGGACGCGTGAAGAAGCCGGGCGTCCACCTCGCTCCCGCGGGCATCACGCTGCAGGAGCTCGTGGACGAGTACTGCGGCGGCATGCTCGACGGTCACACGCTCTACGGGTATCTGCCGGGTGGCGCCTCTGGCGGCATCCTGCCGGCGTTGATGGCCAACGTGCCGCTCGACTTCGACACGCTCAACCAGTACGGCTGCTTCATCGGCTCCGCCGCGGTGGTGGTGCTGTCGGACAAGGACACCGCCACGGCGGCCGCACGCAACCTGATGAAGTTCTTCGCCGCCGAATCGTGCGGCCAGTGCACGCCGTGCCGCGTCGGGACGGAGAAGGCGTTGCACCTCATGAAGGAGCGGCGGTGGGATAAGCCGCTGCTGCAGGAGCTGTCGCAGGCGATGATGGATGCGTCGATCTGCGGCCTGGGCCAGGCCGCGCCGAACCCGATGCTGACCGTCATGAAGTATTTCCCCGGCGAGGTCGAGTGATGCACAAGACCAACACCACGCCGGGTCTGCAAACCAAGACCCGGCCTACGCCGTCGATGGTGACGTTCACCCTGAATGGGAAGACCGTTGTCGGTCCGGCCGACCAGACGATCCTTCAGACCGCCGAAGGCCACGGCATCGACGTGCCCCGCCTCTGCTACATGGAGGGCCTGCGCGCGGACGGCAACTGCCGGACGTGCATGGTGGAGATCAAGGGCGAGCGTGTCCTCGCCGCCTCATGCTGCCGCTATCCGAAGGACGGCATGGAGGTCACGACCAACAGCCCGCGTGCGGTGATCAGCCAGAAGATGTCGCTCGAGCTGCTGCTGTCGGACATCCCGGAGACGTCCTACACGCTCAACTCGGAGCTCGATCTCTGGGCGAAGAAGATGGGCGTGGGCAAGCCGCGGTTCGGCTCGCGTCCGCAGCCGGCCGAGGACCTTTCGCACCCGGCGATGGCGGTGCACCTCGACGCCTGCATCCAGTGCAAGCGCTGCGTCCGCGCGTGCCGCGAGGAGCAGGTCAACGACGTCATCGGCTACGCGTTCCGCGGCGGCCAGTCGAAGATCGTGTTCGACCTGGACGACCCGATGGGCGATTCGACGTGCGTGGCCTGCGGCGAGTGCGTCCAGGCCTGCCCGACCGGCGCACTGATGCCGGCGCGCGACGTCGCCAAGATCGTGCCCGAGAAGACCGTCGACTCGGTGTGCCCGTACTGCGGCGTCGGCTGTCAGCTCACCTACAACGTCAAGGACAACCGGATCCTCTACGTGCAGGGCAAGGACGGCCCGGCGAACTCCAGCCGCCTCTGCGTCAAGGGCCGCTACGGATTCGACTACGTCCAGCACAAGCATCGGTTGACGAAGCCCCTCATTCGCAAGAAGGGCGTGCCGAAGCACAAGGACTTCACCGTCGATCCGGAGAATTGGCGGGACGTGTTCCGCGAGGCGACGTGGGACGAGGCGCTCGACTTCGCCGCCAAAGGTTTGCGCGACATCCGCGACACCTACGGCAAGCGCGCGCTCGCCGGCTTCGGCTCGGCGAAAGGCACCAACGAAGAGGCCTATCTCTTTCAGAAGCTGGTCCGCACCGGCTTCGGGTGCAATAACGTCGATCACTGCACGCGTCTCTGCCACGCCTCGAGTGTGGCCGCGCTGATGGAGGGCATCAACTCCGGCGCGGTGTCGAACCAGGTGCGTGACGTGGCGAACGCTGACGTCATCTTCGTCATCGGCGCGAACCCGACGGTCAACCACCCCGTCGCCGCCACCTTCATCAAGAACGCCGCCAAGGCAGGGGCCACGCTTATCGTCGCCGACCCGCGCCGCGGTGATCTCGCACGGCACGCCACGTATAACCTGCAGTTCAACGCCGATACCGACGTCGCGCTCCTCAACGCGCTCCTCCACGTCATCGTCGAAGAGGGTCTCGTAGACGAGGGATTCGTCCGCGACCGGACGTCCGGGTATGAGGCGCTCGCCGAGAACGTGAAGAAGTTCTCGCCAGAGGCAATGGCGCCGATCTGCGGCATCAAGGCGGAGACCATCCGCGAGGTCGCGCGGCTCTACGCCACCTCGAAGGGTTCGATGATCCTGTGGGGCATGGGCATCTCCCAGCACGTGCACGGCACCGACAACGCGCGCTGCCTCATCGCCCTGGCACTGTCGACGGGGCAGATCGGCAAACCCGGATCGGGACTGCATCCGCTGCGCGGTCAGAACAACGTGCAGGGGGCGTCAGACTCGGGGCTCATCCCGATGTTCTATCCCGACTATCAGCGTGTGAACACACCGGCAGCCCGTCAGCGCTTCGAGACGCTCTGGAAGACCGAGCTCGATCCCGATCCGGGCCTCACCGTCGTCGAGATCATGAACGCCGCGAAGAAGCACCAGATTCGCGGGATGTACATCATGGGCGAGAACCCCGCGATGTCCGATCCCGACGTCGATCACGCGCGTGAAGCGATGGCCACACTCGATCACGTGGTGGTACAGGACATCTTCCTGACCGAAACGGCCTACCTGGCCGACGTCGTGCTGCCCGCCACCGCATGGCCGGAGAAAGTCGGCACCGTCACCAACACCGACCGCATGGTGCAGATGGGACGCAAGGCCATCGAGCCGCCGGGTGACGCGAAAGAGGACTTCTGGCTGCTCGTCGAGCTCGGGCGGCGGATGGGGCTGGACTGGCAGTACACGCATCCCCGCGAAGTGTTCAACGAGATGCGTCTGTGCATGGACTCCATCGCCGGCATCACGTGGGAGCGTCTCGAAGAGCAGTCGTCGGTCACGTACCCGTGCGTGAAGGAAGGCGACCCCGGCGATCCGGTGGTCTTCATCAATAACTTCCCCACCGCCTCCGGTCGCGCCACGTTCGTGCCGGCGGATCTCATCTCCGCTGCCGAGCGTCCGGACGCCGAGTATCCGATGGTGCTCATCACCGGCCGGCAGCTCGAACACTGGCACACCGGCTCGATGACCCGTCGCGCCTCGAATCTCGACTACCTCGAGCCGGAGCCGGTGGCCTCCATCCATCCGCTGGATCTCGCAGGCCTCGGCGTGGCGCCCGGCAACACGCTGACGATCGCGTCGCGGCGCGGCACCATCTCCCTCTACGCCCGCGCCGACGATGGCATGCCGCGAGGCGCCGTGTTCGTGCCGTTCTGCTACTACGAGGCGGCGGCGAACATGCTGACCAACCCGGTGCTCGATCCGTTCGGCAAGATTCCGGAATTCAAGTACTGCGCGGTCAAGGTCACCGCCGGCGGCGAGGTGCCCGAGCATTCGAGCTTCGGCGGAGGAAGTCTCCTCGCGGATGCCATGAGGACCGCTCGGCAGTAATGCAAAACTCAAAATGCAAAATGCAAACACCGATCGCGCGGGCCTTTTGCATTGTTTGCATTTTGAATTTTGAATTTTGAATTACACCGAGGACTATCGGGTGACCAACATCAACACCCGTCCCCCAGACGTCCGCATGCACGGCTTCACGCGCCGCCACACGGTGCAGGCGGCGCTGGCATGGCTCGACGCGCAGCTGGGTACGCTCGAGGCCGAGCGCGTGCCGCTTCGCTCCGTCGCGGGACGCGTGCTCGCACACGCCGTCGTCAGCGACATCGACGTCCCGGGATTCGACCGCAGCACCATGGACGGTTATGCCGTGGTGGCTGACTCCACCGAGGGCGCCACACCATACAACCGGGTGACGTTGACCGTCATCGGCGATGCGCTGCCGGGATCACCGTTCGTTCGAACGCTGGCGCGCGGCGAGGCGGTGCGGATCATGACCGGCGCGCCGTTGCCCGACGGGAGCGACGCGGTGCTTCCTGCCGAGTCCGTCGAGATTGATCCCGGTAGAGGCGGGTCTGATGTTCGTAGAGGCGGGTCTTCCACCTCCGCTGAAGCTACGGCGGACCGCCGAAGCCTTGGCGAAGGCTGGTCAGACCCGCCTGATTCCGCCGCACCAAGCCAGGTGGCTGCGATCTCCACCGTCTCGCCGGGCAAGAACGTCGGGCGTCGCGGCGAGGACATCGGGTCCGGCACGACCGTGCTCGATGCCGGCCGCGTGCTGCGGCCCCAGGACCTCGGTGTGATGAGCTCGATCGGAGTTGCCGAGGCGGGCGTGGTTCGCCGGCCGCGTGTCCGGCTGGTCATCACCGGCAACGAGCTGCTTCCATCGGGGACGCCGCCACACGACTTCCTCATCACGGACGCCAACGGACCGATGCTCGCCGCGCTCGCCGAGCGGGACGGCGCGATCGTGGACTTTCCAGGCCTGGTCCCCGACGAGTCCGACGCCATCCTCGACGCCCTCCACGCCAGCGCGGACATCATCATCGTGTCCGGCGGCTCGAGCGTCGGCATCGAGGATCTGGCGCCGATGCTCGTGGCCACGCACGGCGAGCTGGCCGTGCACGGCATCGCCATGCGCCCGAGCAGCCCGACAGGCATGGGCCGGCTCGGACCACGACTCGTCTTCCTCCTGCCAGGCAATCCCGTCTCGGCGCTCTGCGCGTACGACTTCTTCGCCGGCCGCGCCATTCGCGCGCTCGGCGGCCGGCCGAAGGAATGGCCGTACCGGTCCGTGCGCGGCACGCTCGCACGCAAGATCAGCTCGCTTATCGGACGCCTGGACTACGCCCGCGTGAAGTTCGAAGACCCCTCGACTACGCTCGGGGCAGGCGGACGCGTCGAGCCACTCTCCGTTTCCGGTGCGTCCGTGCTGTCGTCTACGACCAGAGCGGACGGGTTCGTGATCGTTGGCGACGACAGCGAAGGGTTCGCGGCTGGATCGGAAGTCGATGTCTTTCTCTATGCGTGAGCCCCCCTTCGCCACAGGCTTCGGAGGGCACGAGCAGGAGCAGTTCCTCCAGGTCCTCGATCGAGACGAGGCCGAGCGGCGCTTCCGAGCCGCGGTCGATCTTGCGCCGCGCGGTATCGAGCAGGTCGCGCTGGACACAGCCCTCGGCCGCGTGCTCGCCAGCGACGTCACGTCACCGGTCGATGTCCCGTCGTTCGATCGCTCGAATGTAGACGGCTTCGCCGTCGTGGCCGAGGACACGTTCGGCGCGTCGGAAGAGGTCCCGCGCCGCGTGCGCCTCTTGGATGAAGTCATTCACACCGGCATCGTGCCGGCCACCATCGTTCGACCGGGTGAGGCCGTCGCCATCGCCACTGGCGGCATGATGCCGCGTGGCGCCGACGCGGTGGTGATGATCGAGCACGCGGAGGTCGGTCCGCCTGCCGCCTTCGCGCTCAGCGCTTCGGCGCCCAAGGAAGGCGGACACTACGTACGCGTCAGCCGCGCCGTTACCGCAGGCAGCGGCGTGTCGTTTGCCGCCACCGACATCACCGCCGGCGAGACGGTGCTCCGGGGCGGACAGATCCTGACCAGCCGCGACACCGGTGTGCTCGCGGCGATTGGCGTGGCCGTGGTTGACGTCTGGCGCAAACCGATCGTCGCCATTCTCTCGACCGGCGACGAGATCATCGCACCCGGCGAGCCGATGCGGCCGGCGCGCATCTACGATTCGAACGCGCAGATACTGGCCGATGCTGTTCGCGAGCTGGGCGGAGAGCCTCTCCGCCTCGGCATCACACCGGACGATCCGAATGCGCTGCGTGCGAAGGTGCGCGAAGCGCTCGGGGCCGCCGACATCGTGCTGCTCTCGGGAGGCACGAGCAAAGGCGCCGGCGACGTCTCCTACCGCGTCGTCGCCGAGCTGACCGACCCCGGGATCGTCGCGCACGGCGTGGCCCTCAAGCCGGGCAAACCGATTTGCCTCGCCGCCACCGGAGGACGTCCGGTCGTCGTCCTTCCCGGATTCCCCACGTCGGCGATCTTCACGTTCCACGAGTTTGTCGCCCCGGTGCTGTCCGCGATGGCCGGACGGAGCAGCGAAAAGCGCGCGACCGTGCAGGCGCGACTGGCGGTGCGGGTGAACAGCGAGATCGGCCGGACGGAGTATCTGCTGGTGGGCCTGGTGGAAACGGCGGACTCGGGACTCGGGACTCGGGACTCGGGACTCGCGGCTCGGGACTCGCGGCTCTCCGAATCCGGAACGTCGAGTCCCGAATCCCGAGTCCCGAGTCCCGGCCTTGCTGCGTACCCAATGGGCCAGGGCTCGGGCAGCGTCACGACATTCAGCCGCGCGGACGGCTTCACCACGATCGACCGTCACCAGGAGATCGTTCCAGCGGGAACGATGGTGGCCGTACAGCTACTCGGGCGCGAGCTGCGTCTGGCAGATCTGGTCGTGATCGGCAGCCATTGTGTCGGCCTCGACTACCTGCTCGGTGAATTGCAGAAGATCGGCGTCCGCTCGAAGTTTCTCGCCGTCGGCAGCCTCGCGGGGCTGGAAGCGGCCAAGCGCGGCGAGTGCGACCTCGCGGGTGTGCATCTGCTGGACCCGCAGAGCGGTGAGTACAACCGGCCATTCCTGACGCCGGCGCTCGAGCTGATTCCTGGTTATGGCCGCCTGCAGGGCATCGTCTTCCGCACGGGCGATGCGCGATTTGAAGGACGTACGCCGGCAGAGGCGATGGCGATCGCCACTGCGGATCCGTCTTGCGTGATGATCAATCGCAACCAGGGCAGCGGCACACGAACGCTGATCGACCGGCTGCTGGCCGCCACGGCGAAGCCGCTTAAAAGAGACGGCGCGAAGCCGCTTGAAGGAGACGGCGCGAAGCCGCCTAAAGGAGACGGCGCGGCGCCGCTCATGGGAAACACCGCCGCCAGGCCGGCAGGGCACGCGATTCAGCCACGCACGCACAACGCCGTCGCCGCCGCGGTCGTTCAGGGACGCGCCGACTGGGGCGTGACGCTCGACACGATCGCGTGCAGCGCCGGGCTCGGCTTCATCCCCGTGCAGCACGAGCAGTACGACTTCGTCGTGTCGAAGGGCCGTGCGGAGCGGCCGGGCGTGACAGCGTTTCGCGCCCGGCTCGCCGATCCCACGACTCGCGACGCGCTCGTCCGCCTGGGAATGAAGCCGTAACGTCAGGCGGATGCCGCGCGAGTCGGGTAGGATAGATATCATGGATGGGACCGTCGACCGGCGTGCGTTTTCGATCGCGTCTCGTCGCGACAAGGCGCCCGATCGCGAGTACTGGTTGACCCAATCAGTCAGCGCCCGTATCAGCGCTATCGAAGTGCAGCGCCGGATCGTGTATGGCTCCAGAGCTACCGCCCGACTTCAGCGAGTTTTTGAAGCTGCTGAACGCTCACGGGGTTAGCTACCTGATCATCGGCGGCTACGCCGTGGGCTTCCACGGCCACCCGCGTGCGACGGCCGACATCGACATCTGGGTTCCGCGAGAGACGGAGACCGCGCATCGGTTGGTATCCGCCATCCGTGAGTTCGGCTTCGAGGCGCCGGAACTATCTGCCGACCTCTTCGTTCGGCCAGACCAGGTCGTGAGGCTTGGCGTGCCGCCTCTGCGCATCGAGCTCCTGACGACCATTGCGGGTGTGGAGTTCGAGGAATGCGCGCCCAGAGCCGTCATCACAGAACTTGGAGGCGTGTCAGTGCGAATCATCGCCCTGACTGACCTGAAACGTAACAAACGCGCGGCGGGACGTCACCAGGACCTCGCCGATCTCGAGCATCTGCCTTAGGGACTCTTCGCATGACTGCTGCCCCTCGACCACGCTCAGCGCAAGGTGGCATTGTCCTGGCCGGCGGCAAGTCCACGCGCATGGGTACATCGAAGGCGATGCTCCCCTTCGGCCCCGAGACGATGCTGCAGCGCGTCGTCCGGATCCTCAGTGAGGTCGTGGCGCCGATTGTGGTCGTCGCCGCTGGCGATCAGGAGCTGCCAGAACTGCCACGGGATGTGATCGTCACGCGCGATGAGCGCGAGGGCCGCGGCCCGCTCGAAGGGCTTCGCGCCGGTCTCAAAGCGTTACCCGCCGGCGTTGACGCCGCGTACGTCACGAGCTGCGACGTGCCGCTGCTCGAGACCGGCTTCGTGCGCCAGATGCTCGCTCTCGCCCGCGACTATGACATCGCGGTGATGGAGATCGACGGCTTCACGCATCCGCTCTCCGCGATCTACCGCCGTGCGACGCTGCCCGACGTGGAGCATCTCCTGGCCCAGGATCGGCTGCGGCCGGCGTTCCTCTTCGACGCCGTGAAGACGCGACGTGTCCGTCCCGAGGAGATCACCGCCGATCCGAATCTGCGGACGCTCCGGAACCTCAACACGCGCGAGGACTACGAACAGGCGCTCGCTGACGCAGGGCTGTAGAGGCCGACGGCAAGGGCGCGGTTATTTCTGGAACGCCGATCGGTCCTTGAACTCCACCATGATGAACTCCGCCTCGCCCTCGACGTTCTCCGGGAGGTGCACGTTTCCGTCACTGCACCCGAGCGCTCCGGCCTCGACCGAGGCGGGCTCGGTGGATCCATCGGGGACGGTGAAGTTCATCGTCTGGTCAGTGAGGAAGATCACGCAGCCCGGGAGATGCCGATGCATCACCGACTTCTCGCCCGGGCCGTATTTCACCCGAAGGAAGCGCGCGACGTCGTTCTCGAACGACACTTTGTAGTGCTTCGGGTCGGCGGTCACGGCGTCCGGATACGTATCGGCGCGCCGCTGGGCCACCAACGTCGAGGACGCCACGCCGAGAATAACACCGAGAACCAGGCCGATCAGCAGATTACGCATGCTCGCTTCTCCCTGAGGTTCCGTATCGGTCCGGTCCGCCTGAAGGCGGACACTACGCGGACACCGTGAGATTCTCTGTGCCTCCAGATCGCGCACGTATAATCTCACCCAATCCGCATGCGCCAATCGACAATCGCCGTCGGGTGCGTTCTTGCCCTTGCGTGGCTGACGCACGCACGCGCGCAGGAGCGTGGCACCGCCTCACTCGCAACGGTGTACGAAGGCGCGCGCCTCATCGTCGGCGACGGCAGCGCCGCCATTGAAAACGCCGCCTTCATCGTCGAGAACGCGCGGTTCACCCGTGTGGGACGACGAGGCGACGTTCCGGTGCCGCCAGGCGCCGCGCGCGTTGACCTGACCGGCAAGACCGTGATTCCCGCGCTCGTCGATGGCCACTCGCACATCGGCTACATGAAGAACCTGACGAGCGGAGCTGCCAACTACACGCGCGAGAACATCCTCGACCACATGTACCGGTTCGCGTATTTCGGTGTCGCCGCGAGCCAGTCGATGGGGAGCGACTTCGGCGAGCTGCCGTTTCAGGTCCGAGACGACATCCTCGCGGGCAAGTATCCCGACGCCGCGCGCTTCTTGTCTGCGGGCCGGGGCCTGGCGCCGCTGGCGGAGATCAGCCCCGACAACATGCGGCAAGCGGCCTTTGTCGTGACGACGCCGGAAGGCGCCCGCGCGTCGGTGCAGGAACTGGTCCCGCGAAGGGTGACGCTCATCAAAACGTGGGTCGACGACCGGGGCGGCACCATCAAGAAGCTGACGCCCGAGCTCTACGGCGCCATCATCGACGAGGCGCACGCGCACAAGCTGCGCGTGGCTGTCCATGCCACGGACCCTCGCGACGCGAAGGAGCTGCTGCGCGCGGGCATCGACGTGTTCGCGCACATGATTGGTGACGTCGACGATGAACTGGTGGCGCTCTTCAAACAGCACCCGCGCACGGCGGTGCTCTCGGCGCTCGGTGGGCCCCACCGGGCCGTGTATGCGCCGTGGCTCAACCCGGTCCACCCGCTCATCCTGGACACGGTGCAGCCCGCGCAGATCGCGCGGCTACAGAGCCGGTTTCCACAACGCAATCCCGATGAGCTCAGACGATCGCAAATTGCCTGGGATCGGCTGGCGAGGGGCATCTCGCGACTGAGTGCCGCGGGCGTGAAGATCGGTGTCGGCACCGACGGCGGCGGCCAGCAGGGCGATCAGTTCATCGGCTGGACGATGCACACCGAGCTCGAGAACCTGGTCATGGCGGGCATTTCGCCGGCCCAGGCATTAGTGGCGGCCACGCGCACGTCAGCCGAGATCCTCGGACTCGACGACCTGGGGGCCGTCGCCGTCGGCAAGAGCGCCGACTTCGTCGTCCTCGACGCAAATCCGCTCGACGACATCACCAACACCAGGAAGATCTCGAACGTCTACCTGCGCGGCCGGCGGGTCGATCGGGAGAAGCTGCGAGGGCGTCTCCTCGCTCGATGAGCACGACACCCGGAG
The DNA here is from genome assembly GCA_035293405.1 of Vicinamibacterales bacterium. Classification (GTDB taxonomy): domain Bacteria; phylum Acidobacteriota; class Vicinamibacteria; order Vicinamibacterales; family UBA2999; genus Gp6-AA40. The sequence goes on from DATDOE010000010.1 coordinate 33,210, forward strand.
TGCGAGCTCAGCTCCCGGTCTTCACGCCCGGCTTCGTCTTGATGTTCTTCACCATGTCGGCGAAGGGCTCGATGGCGCCATGCACCGGCACGTCCCTGTCCACGCGCAGCTTGCGACGCTCGATGTTCTGCAGCACGTTCTCGCCCCACAGGTGCTGCAGCCACGTGGCGTCGTAGAGGTCCGCCTGCACGAGCATTCGATCGCGCGGCACATAGGCAAAGAGGTTGGTGCCCTCGCGCGGGTTGTCGAGCAGGTGATAGAGCTGCACCTCCATCGATGCGTCCTTCAGCGTCAGCGTGTCATCGACGAGCTGAAGCGTCATCGGCTTGGGGTTCTTCGCCAGCGCGTCGGGCGCGATCGTGTACGGCCGGGCCACAAGATCCTCGAAGAACGCCTCGTTGGCGCGCTGGGTGATGATCGTCAGCCCTTCGGCGACCGCTGCGCGCAGACCGCCGGAGTGATCGAAGTGGTGGTGTGAAACGACCGCGTGCGTCAGCGGCTTGGAGCTGAGCGCACGCGCCGCGTCGATCACGGCTTTGGAGCGCGCCTCGTTGACCGGCACTTCGTATAGCACCAGGTGGTCGTCGAACTCAAAGACGATGCTGCGATGGTTGCCCGAGCCGGCCAGCCACCAGATGCCCTTGGCCACCGGCTGCGCGTCCACGCGAGCCGCCGGCGGGGGCGGCACCGAAGCGGTCTTGACCGCCGCCGGAGCTGCGAGGTCCGCCGTATCCACATCCACAGCACTGCGCGCAACGCGTAAGTCGAACTGTGGGTACTTGTCGAGGGTCGTCGTGAGCCGCGTCGGCAGCTTCAGCCCACCGACGTCCTGGTAGCCGGAGAATGCGGTGGTGACGACCACGTCGCCAAGGTTGGCGTGTGCGGCCATCATCGTGACGCGAGCCGGCAAGTGCGTGGCGCGGGTCACGGCAAGCGTCACCGTATCGCCGTTGGCCGTTTTGACGTCGACGACGTCGTCGTCACCCTGCTGCCGAAGATTCGTGACAGTGGCGCCTTGGGCGAGAGCGGCGCGGACGATGGTGAGCGGGTGATGCAGCAGGTCGACGCGACGGTCGCGGGCCTCCTGCGCACCGGCACGTGCGGCCTCGCCGCTGGCGCTGACGTTGTACGCCGCGTCGCCATCGAGACCCTGCTGTTGCCGCTGGACGTTGGCGCCCGCGAACGCGAACTGCGCGGTCCGCACCTGCCGCGTCACCGCGCGGCCGTTCGCCAAGTCGATGGTCCGTACGTAGTCGGTGACCTTCCACACAGGCAGCTCGCTATCGGGCATCCTGTTCTGGCCGATGTTCGGCGACTCGCCCTCACCTTCCAGCCGCAGGCTCCTGACGGCCTCGACCCGCTCTCGCCCACCGAGGGCCGCGGCCGCATCGGCGAGCACTTGCTGCTCAGGGGGAACCTGGGCGCACGCGCTCACCATGGCCAATGCTGCAAACGTCGAGACCATCCGTTTCATGCGACCCTCCTGCGTGACGGAGCTGAGTATACGTCCTCGCGTTAGCCGGCGCGCCCGTTGCTCACTCCCGCCTCCGGGCTGGTGTCGGCCTCGCCGGTCCCACGAGGCACGAACAGCACGGCCATGAAGGCGAGCGCCGTGTATCCCGCCATGAACAGGAAGAGCGGCTGATAGCTGCCAACGAGATCGAAGAGGCCGCCGTTCAGGGGGTCGCCAATTGCGCCGCCGAGTGCCATACACAACAGGAACAGGGCAGCGAGCACGCCTCGGCGCTCGCGGGGCACGGGCTCGACGAACAGCGGAAAGGCATTCACGGTCGGGAGCGTCCAACTGGCTGATGCGAGCGCCAGAAGCGGCGTCGCCTGAGCGATGGACGTGACGCCGTTGAGCGCGAGAAGGGAGACCGCCATCAGCGCGAAGCCGAGCAGCATGGCGTTCCGCCTGCCGATGCGCACGCCGATGAACCCGGCAGGCAGCGCCCCGATCACGCCGCCGACCGCCCACGCAATCATGCCGATGGTCACATCCTCGGGGCGAAGGCCGAAACGCTCGGTGCCGTGCAGCGAGAACCACGTCGTGAACGTCTGCAACGTCAACTGCAGCAGCAGCGACGCCAGGAAGATCGCACGCATCCCCGGGAGCTCGCCGCGCACAGCGGACCATCCGGCATCGAAGAGCGAACGGAACGTCGCTTCCGCGGCATGCGACTGCGACACCGCGGGCTCGCGAATATGCGCCCCTCTATCATCTGCTGCCAGCAGCGACTCTAAGGAGCGTCGGACTGCCACTGCTGAAGCGTGGTCTGTGGCCTCATTGGATCCATCGCTCCCAACTAGACACCTACCTTTCGCCAGACTTCGATATTCGGCTGGCGGATGCATTCTCTCGGCACATATGGCCCCTGCTGAATGACAGAAGCGCAAGGTTCGCCTTTACGGCTGATGACCCGATCCGTATGTTGTCGCATCATTTGGACTTTTGGTTGTCGTATGTCGACGTGGTTGCGCAACGGCGAATGCGATTAAACGGACGCTGTGCGCCAGACAAAGACGACAACACCTGCGAAGAAGATCTGAAGAGAATGAACGAGTTGAACGCCGACTCCGGCGCGCAAGTGTGTCGGCCGTGGAGGGGTGGGCGCCTCTGGATGGGTGAAGATGAAGCGTGGGGGGCAGCACAGGAACTCGTGGCCGTTGCCGACGAGCATGGCGCACTGCGGGCCCTGGTTGAAGCCGTCAGGACCCATCGGATTCAAGACGATTTCTCTTCCGTGTGGTCGTACGAGCGAGAAGACTTCGAACGCAAGTTGCATCGGAAGCGCCTGAAGGTAAAGGTCGTCTTTGTCGAGATGCCAGACAGCGTCCCCGTGTACTCCGAGGACTCAGAGGTCCACGAACGTTTGTTGTGGGGGGATTTCATGTCCCTCCTGGACAAGAAGGAGCGCCGAGTCACGGTGTGTCTCAGGAAGGGAACGGTCGGCGCAGTCGACATCGCCAAGGAACTTGGATACGCAAATCACAGCCCGGTGTCAAAGGCACTCGCAAAGATCCGTAAGAAGGCGTCAGACTTCTTCGACATGAACTGAACGGGATGGTGTGACGATGTGCGTATTGAGCGGTGACAAGCTGGTCGAGCTTCGAGCCGCAACCGTCAGTGACGTTCACCCCGAGCTCACTTGTGTTGAGGATGGCGAATCCCTGTGGAGATGACCGACACGGATCGCCTGACCGCGCGAGAAGGCAGTGGGGATCAGCGAGGTTGAGCGCTCATGATTCGAATAGCGCGACCCGAGCGTCTAGCGGCCGACGACGCCATCGCAGCGCGATCCGGTCATCGGAACCGGGATTCGCCGGCCTCAATACAAGTGAGATCGGAGCGAGATGAGTTTGGGCTTGTAGGCGGGTCTAAAGACCCGCCTCTACATGGTGCACGTAAAGCTCGCGGCGCTGCCCTCGGTCCCGGGCGCGCCGGTGAACTTCGGCCACGCCGGCCACTCGCACAGCGGACGTGAGCGCTTGGCGTTCGAGTTCCCGTCAACGGCGGTGAGCCCCTTCGGCGCCTCGCCCTTCTCGACCCAGTTCTGCAGCGCCTTCAGGCCATCGATCTTCGCGTTGAACGGACCGAAGCCATGGCCGAAGCCGGGAATCATGTAGAAGCGGATGAAGCTGTCCACACCGGCCTTCCCGAATCGTTTGACCTGCCGCTCGTAATAGAGCTCGGTATTGTGTGGCGTGATGAAGTCGTCCGCGGTGCCGTGCGTCAGGATGATCTTGCCGCCCGTGGCCTTGAACGTCTCCAGGCTTACGTCGGTGACGTCCATGATCGACGCGACGGTCGCAATGCGCGACTGATACTGCTTCGGATCGAACGTCATCGTGTCGAGCGTGGGGTTGCGGCTGATGATGAACTTGGCGGTCTGGTCGCCGGCGGTGTAGAGCAGCGGCTCCTTGCCCGACAGCGGATTCGACGGCTGCGGTACCTGGCCGAAGTTTGACCGCTCCCGGAACAGCGCGCCCTCGAGCAGTGCCCACCTCGGGAACGTGTCCATGCCCGCCACCGCAAAACCCGGCTTGTAGTCGCTCGCGATCTTCGCCACCGCCGCGAGCTGCGCATCGGAGAGGCACGTATCTCCTCCATCAGTGCCGTTGGCGCAGCGCAGCGTCTTGACATCGAATGCGGTGTTGCACGCCTTGACCTGGCTGACGATGCCGTCCTTCGCGCCATCGAGGTCATCACACTTCGCGTAGACGGCGTCGGTGATCAGCTTGGTCTTCGCCGGACTCAGCCACGCCGCGCCGCCGCCCTCATACACGGCCCGGCCCGCATTCAGCGATCCGAGATGGAGCAGCGTCACGTTGTAGGCGGGATAGTGTGCGACGACGCCGTCATAGTCGTTCGGATACCGCGCGGCGGCATCGAGCGCCTCGTGGCCTCCCTGCGAACCACCGATGAAATACGAGCGCTCGGGCGCACGGCCGTAGGCCTTCTTGATCACCTCGAGCGCGGCATCGTGTCCCTTCTTCACCGACTCCTTGCCGAAGTTCCGCAGCGCCTCATCGTCCATGCCGAAGCTGCCATCGAATCCGGGTGGTGATTTGTGACCACCGTCGGTGCCGACCGTGACGAAGCCCTGCTTCAGCGGGTTGTCTACGCCCGCCGGCTGCAGCGTGAAGCCGGTCAATCCGGTGACGAGCGTGCCGTTGTAGCCCCCGCCCCCCATCTGCAGCACGCGGCGGTTCCACGCCGTCGGCAGGTTGACCGCGAACTCCAGGTTCGGCGAGCTCGGGTTCTGTGGCTTCACGATTCCGGTGACCTTACAAAAATCACCGTTCGTGTTGCCTTGAGCCGATGCCGCCACCGCGACCGCCGTCTGCACGACGGCGCCGCTGGTTGGAAGGCCGATCGCCGAGGCCGGGATCGAGAGTCCCTGCAAGCTTCCGCATGTTGACGCCGGCAATGGTGTGAACCCCTCCTGCGCGAGGCCGGTGACCGCGGTGCACGCAAGAGCGGCGGTGAGGAGGATGTGGGCAATCGGTAATCTTGGCGTCATAACGATGTCATTATGAATGACAGAGCCCTTCCGTTGACATCGATCGCCACGACGACCGTGCCGCACGCGCCATCGGCGGTGTGGATGGCCGTGAGACGGACACTCCTCCTGGCCCTGGTGCTGGGGTGCGGAGTCTCGCTCCTCGCCTCGGGCCGATTCACTCTCCGCCTCATCGCCGACGGCGCGTTGTCATTCGCGTTCGTTCCACTCTGCGAGCTCGCCGGATTCGCGCTGGTCTATCGCCTGAGGCGCGCACCGCTCCCCTTCGCCGAGGCTGTCGATCGCTTCTTCGCCGGCAATACACCCTGGCTGTGGTGGTTGCTCGGCATCATGACCGCCGCGGCCGTACTTCCGGTCGTGCAGCACGGGCAGCTGCTGGCGTTGCTGCTGCTCGCGGCGCCGATTCCGATCGCGTACTCGGTCGCGATCGATCTGCGGTTCTTCCGACACGTGATGGGCCGCACACGCGGCGGCGCCGTGTTCGACGTCGTGCTGCTGCGCATCGTCGCCTGGTCGGCTGCCACGGCGTACTTCCTGGGCGTCGCGATCACGGCGCGCGACTTCTTCTATCTGTTCGTCGAGATGTGGGACCTGATCGCCGGCTGGGCGACGGAGCTCGCACGATGACACCGCGCATCGCGAGCCTCCTGATCGTCACTGCCGTCACCGTCGGCACGGCCATCGATCGCGTACCGTCGCGCGAGTCGATCACGCTCGGCGGCTACCGCGTCCTCGCTGCCGACTTTCACACCCACAGCTCGACGTGGAGCGATGGCTCAGTGACCCCGTGGGGACTCGTGCTCGAAGCGCGTCATCAGGGCCTGGATGCGATCGCGATCACCGGACACCGCCAGACACTCGACGCGAAGTGGGGACGCTGGTTCTCGGAGCAGATTGGCGGCCCGACGGTGCTGGTCGGCGAGGAGCTGCCCGAGATCCCGCACCACCTGGTCGCCGTCGGTATCGAGACAACGGTCGATTCCGCGCTCGATGTCGCGGCGCAGATCGCCGAGATCCACCGCCAGGGTGGGATCGCGATCGCCGCGCATCCGGGCCCGATGTTCTGGAAAGGATTCGAACCGGTGATGGATCGGCTCGACGGTGCCGAGATCTGTCATCCGGCGATCTTCGACTACGAGGAGGCACAGGCCATCTTCGAGCAATTCGCGCAACGGACATCGGCGGCCGCCATCGGGTCGTCGGACTTTCACGGCTTGGGCCGGCTCGGCATCTGTCGAACGTTCGTGTTCGCGCGCGAGAACAGCGCGCCGGCGATCATCGAGGCCATTCGCGCGCGCCGGACCGTGGTGTTCGGACGCGATGGCAAGCCGTATGGAAACCCCGAGCTGATACGACTGGCGGTTGCGGATGGACGCCTGCCTGCGGCCGCGCGGCCTGACTATCCCGCGTCGTGGCTCGATCGCGTCAGCCAGTTGCTTGGGCTTGCCGGCCTTGCCGGGCTCGTCGTGTCCAGTCGACGACGGTCGTAGCTCCTCCTCAGAACTGCATCCGGGTCTTGACGTAGAACGTGCGCCCGGGCTGCGGGTATCCCCAGGCGAGCTGGTAGTCCTGATCCAGCAGGTTCTTGAACCCGAGGCTCACCTCGAGGCTTCTCGCGAGCGCGTGCGTCGCGTCGAGGTCGAGCAGCGCATGGCCGCCCGTCTTCACGTACGGGAACGCGGGCGCGGGATTCACATCGCTCCATCGGTCGTCGGCCAGTTCCAGACTCGGCGTAATCCGCAGGGGTGTGGCTGGCCGCCACGTCGCATAGAGAAACGCGCGGTTGGTCGGGACTCCGGTTGGACGGAGATTGGGCTGCAGCGCATCGGTGATGACGCGATGCATGTAGGTGTAGTTGCCGCCGGCGTGGACCCGGCTCCCGACCGGCGCATCAACGGACAACTCCACGCCGGAGAAGTTACCGTCGCCGACGTTCTGCGTCTGCGTCGTCGTGTTCGGCAGGACGACGGTCTGAATCAGATCCCGTACGTCGCTGTAGAAGACGGCCGCTGACAGACGTGTGCCCGCCACATCCCGGCTCCAGCCGACTTCGACGTTGGTCGCACGCTCGGGCCCGAGGTCGGGATTCGGTGTCGCAAAGCCGAAGCGGGTGCTATAGAGCTCGAAGATCACCGGGAAGCGCGAACGATCGGAAACGCTGGCGTGCCACTCCCCGCTCCGCGCGTGACGCCACAGCAGGGCGCCCTGCCAGTTGAACGCATCCGACCCGCCTTTCGGGTACTCGAAGCTGCCGGCGGTGGCGCTGAACTCCTCCGCCTTGGTGATGGCGTACTTGTCGTAGCTGACGCCGGCGACGAGGTCCACCGATGGCGACAGGCGGAGCGTATCTTCGAGCGCCACCGACCACGTGTACTGCGACTGCTCCTGTTCCGGCTCGCTCGAGCTCAACGTCGGATGCGTCGGGCGGCTGGCCTGCTGCTCCGTATGCACGTCCCCGCGATAGTGAAACGCCGTCTTCAGCGTATTGGTCGCGACCGGAGTCGTCCCGAACTCGAGCGACGTTCCATAGGCACGATCGTCATAGGGGCTGTGGAAGCGGCCGTTCGCCGATTGGGAGGTGTACGTGCCGTCGTCGAAGGCATCGAGCGCATTCGAATAGGTGTTGTAGTACGCCTTTGCCTTCAGGTACGACGCCGGCCCGAGCTGGGTCGTCGTCAACACCGAGGTGTTCTGCACGTCCCACCACGGCCAGCGCCAGTAGCTGTTGGGTGGCACGGGCGGGTTGTTGAAGACGTTCAGCGGCGCGCCCTTCTCTCCGGACTGCTTCGTGTAATTGAACGTGTACTCATTCGTGGCGTTCGGCGTGAGCCCGACTTTCACGTTCGCCCGCCAATCCTGCGTGTCCGAGCTCAAACGCTCGCCGCCTCTCTGCAGGGAGTTGGCCGTCGGCTGGTAGCTACTGGACAGCGACCAGGAGTCGCGATCCGCGAGCGCGACGCTGCTCTGCACGTAGTACCGGGGCTGGCGCGATCCGACGATGGCATAAGCGTTCCAACCTTCGACGCCGCGGCCGGCAGCGGACAGTCCCCCCTCAGGTATACGCACGCCACACGCCTCATCCAGGATGAAATCATGTACGCGAGCATCACCCAGGCACGGCACAATGTTCCAATCGGTTGTGCTGATGCCGCTATTGACGTGCTCGATGGACCCTGGTGCGTTTTCACAAGACTGTAGTGTCCGCCTTCAGGCGGACTCGGAAGGCCGGCTAAAGCCGGCCACTACGGTCTTGTGAAAACGGTCTAGGAGAGATCGCAGAATCGTTCGGCGTGAACGGGCACCCGATCGCCAGGCCGTGGTGTCTCGTCCGTCCCTGACAGCGCCACATGCACGCGGACGTCGCCGATGCGGCCGCCAATCTCACGGCTGTCCACAACATCGAAGACGTCGTCGACCACCATCGAGAACTGCAGTTGACCCGGGCCGAGCTTCAGGGCGCCGGCTGGCACCGCCACCGTGCGCCCATCGATGACGATCACCGAGTACCCGAGCACTTCGGCTACCTCGATCGCACGTGGATTGGTGGCGACGTCACGCTTGTCACCGGCGGCATGCACTCGCCCATCGACCAGCACGACCAGATCCTGCGCCAGACGCAGCGCCTCGTGGCGGTTGTGTGTCACCAGCAGCGTCGTCGCATTGAGCGCCGAGAGCAGGTGCGGCAGTTCGTCGAGCAGTCTTGAATACGTGCGCTCGTCGAGCCCCTCGAGCGGTTCGTCCAGCAGCACGAGCGGGGCGCGAAGGCACAGCGCACGGGCCAGACTGACTCGGCGTCCTTCGCCGCCCGACAGATGATCGGCTCGCCGGTCCATGAGGTGCGTGATGCCGAGCAGGCTCGCTGCCTCCTCCACCCGGACGCGCGTCTCCGCCTTGTCCACGCCGCGCAGGTGCAATCCCAGTTCGAGGTTGTCGCGAACTGACTGCTTGAGAAACACGTCCTCCTGGAAGACGTAGGCGATGTCTCCCCTCATAGACACCTTTCCTGCGCGAGCCCGCTCGAGGCCGGCGATCAGGCGAAGCAGTGTCGTCTTGCCGGATCCATTCGGGCCAAGAATCGCCGTCGTCCTCCCGCCGTGCACGCGCAAGGACGGGATGTCCAGCACGAGGCGGCCGTCGCGCTCGACGCGCACGCCGTCGAAGGAGAGGTCCATCAGTCCATCAGGCACGCGGCCGCTGCTGAACGATGGTCAACGTGAGGTTGACGACGAAGGACAGCACCAGGAGCACGAGCCCGAGCGAGAGCGCGCGCTCGACGTCGCCGCGGCTGGTCTCCGTCACAATGGCCGTCGTCAGTACACGCGTGCTCCGCTCGAGGTTGCCGCCGACGATCATCGACGCGCCGACCTCGGAGACAATCGCGCCAAAGGCGGCCATTATCGCGACGAGCAGTCCGAGCCTGGCCTCGCGCGCGAGAAGCCACAGCGTTCGCATGCGCCCGGCACCGAGCACGACCAGCAGATCGGGCAGACGCGGTGGCAGCGACTGGAACGATGCGGTCGTGAATCCAACCACGATCGGCGTGGCGATGAGAAACTGCGCCAGCACCATCGCGCGCTGCGTGTAAATGAGCTCGAAACCGCCGAACGGACCGCTTCGGACGAGCATCAGCCAGACGACCAGGCCGACGACCACGGGTGGCATGCCCATCCCGGTGTTGATGAGTCCGAGGAGGATGGTGCGGCCGCGAAAGCTCCGGCGCGCGATGGCGTATCCGATCGGCACGCCGACGAGCACTGCGAGTCCTGTGGCCGACCCGGACACCAGGATCGTCCGCAGCGCGACGGCTTGCGCTGCCGCGTCGGCGGCGAACAGCTCACTCACGGGAGCGCATCAGGAAAGAAGAGCGACTCGCCATATTCGTCGCGCTTGAAGGCGGCGATCGCTCGCTGAATCGGATCGGACACGAGAAAGTCGATGAACGTCCGGGCCTCCACGTGCTTGACGCCACGGTGTCTGGCCGGGTTCACCGCGTAGACGTGATACACGTTGCGGAGGGTCGTATCACCCTGGAACAGCATGACCAGGCCGAGCCGCTGGCGCAGCGAGAGGTAGGTGCCCCGATCGGTGAGCGTATACGCGCGCTTCTGGTCGGCCACATTCAACGTCGCGCCCATCCCCTGTCCGGTCTCTTCGCGTCGGGTCACCGATCGCGGATCGATGCGGGCCGCCGCCCACAAGGCCAGCTCCTGCGTATGCGTGCCTGAGTCATCGCCGCGGGAGACGAAGATTCCACGCGCGGCAATCGCGCGCATCACCTCGCCGACCGAGGCCAGCCTGCGGACGCCCGCGGGGTCCTCACTCGGACCTACAATCACGAAGTCGTTGTGCATCACGCCACGGCCATCGATCAGGTCGCCGGCCTGGACGTACGCCCGCTCGGCGGCCGGAGCATGGACGAGGATGACATCGGCGTCGCCCCTCGCCCCCATTCGCAGCGCCGCACCACTGCCAACGGCGATGACCTTGACCTCGATCCCGCTCTCCTTCTCGAAGCGCGGCACGAGCACGTCGAGCAACCCGCTGTCCTGCGTACTTGTGGTCGTCGCCAGGATAATCGCCGCCTTGGGCGCCGAAGCCTTGGCGAAGGCGGCCTTCGACTGCGCCTCGATTGGCGAGGACAGGCAGACCGAGAGACCAAGGATCGCGGCAAGGCAGAAGACGGCCCGTCTTCGCTGCATGCGAAATCTTACTCGGCTCTCGCCCGCCGCCGCCTGACGAGTCCCGTCACGAGTGTCAGGCTTTGGCGAGGCCCCGCCGAAGCACGCGTGGACTCATTCGCGCGAAGGCGGGGGCTTGCTAGTCAGGGGTCGTCAGAGTTCGCAATGCTGCGGGAAGGCGCGCGTGGTCCTGACGAGTCACACGCGCAGGTACCGTTGGCGCTGGGCCGCTCGCCGTCAGTGCTGCACGGCCGGCGGCGCCGAGCAGGCTGCCGACAAACGCGATCGCGAGCTCTCGATTGCGACTATTCGTGGGAATCGTGACGCCCCATGCGACGCGGCTCGCGGGTATGACCACCGACGGGCTGCTGCCTGGGATGCCAAGGCCGGGAATTGTGATCGAGACAGGCGGGTCTGACCTGTCCGCCGTAGCTTTAGCGGAGGCGGAAGACCCGCCTCTACAAAGATCAAAAGGCAACCTCCATCGACGCGGCCACAGTGCGCGGCTGACCGAGATGCGCGGTGTAGCTGCCCACGTTAGTACCGGTGATGTTACCGGGACCCAGCGTCGACCAGAAGTGCGTATCACCGATGTTGTTTACGTTTACGCGCCACGTGGCCGCCACACCCTTCAGCGAGTGGGCATAGCGCACGCCGCCGTCGATGACGTTGTAGGCGGACGTGAAGGCGGTATTCGCGTCGTCGATCGGGCGGCGGCCAACGAGCTGCCAGTTGAACATCACAAACGTCGCCGGGCCGGCCGCCACCCGATATTCGGCCAGCAGGTTCGACTTCCACGCCGGAATGCCAACGAAGTGCTGGCCATCGGCTTCGGCGGCAAGGGCGTTCGTCAACGTGGGATCGAGGACCGTGAAGCCTCCATAAGTGACGAGGCGCGTTCCGACCCGGCCCGTCACCATCGCTTCGACGCCGTAGTTCACCTGGTCGCCTGAGATACGGAACACATTCTCAGCGGGATCGAGGTTGGCAAACGGCCGCTCCAGCCGGAACCATGCGGCCGACACATCGAGCAGCGGCAGCGAGAGCTTGTAGCCGACCTCCTGCTGATGCGTGCGATACGGTTCGAGTCCCTGTCCGGCATTCACGGCGGTCCCAGGCGCGACATCACCCTGCTGCAGACTGCTGCCCCACGTCCCGTACACCGTCATGCGCTGCCGCGGCTTGTACATCACGCTGATCAGCGGGCTGACCCCATCGGCTTGTACCCGCCGGTCCTCACACGGCTGTTGTTGTAGTTGTCGGTCCAGATCCAATCCTGGCTGAGTGCGGCACGGACGGACCACCCCCGTCCGAGGACGACGTTGTCGGCAACGCTCACGCCCTGCTGATGGATCGCGCTGGAGAGAAACAGGTTCGCATGCGAAGGAATCCCTGCTGGCGGGAGGCCGAACACCACTGGCGACGCGACATTTGCGGTGCCGAGGCGTACGCTGGCCGCGGGCGGGTTGGCGACGTCCGAGTAGGTCTTGAACGTGTATCCGGTGACGCCGACCGCCACGTCGTGCCTGATGCGCCCGGTCATGACCCGGCCATTCAGATGAGAGAGGTTGCTGAACACGCGGAAGCGGGGCGCGAAGCCGCTGGCGAGCGACGCGGTGTAATTGCCGGTGTTATCGGTGAGTGCGTTGACCTGGGTGCTGATGTCACGTTCGATGAGCTGATCCAGCGCCCCGACACTCAGGCGCCAATTCGGGCTCAACTCGTGCCGCACCCTCAGCTGGCCAATGCGCGATTCGAGATCGACTCCCGCCTGAGGCTGCCCGTACCCCTCGCGCAACGGATCGGGCGCCTGGTCAGGAACCAGGACGAACGCCGTGTTGCGATTCGAGCGCCCGTAGGTGAACCAGCCCGGGAAGCCGCGCTGCTCGAGGTTGTAGTGGCTGTAGAACGCTTCGATCACCGTCCGCTCGAACGGACGCACATCGCCCGCAAGGCTCACCATCCTCCGCGTCAGGTCGCTGCGGCGCACAAACATCACGCCGTTGCCGCCGAGCGCGTTGAGGCGATAGCCGAATCTCCGGTTCGGTCCGACACGCCCGCCCACGTCGACGTGGCCAGTGGCGACGGAACGGCCGTCGTAGTTCAGCGTCAGCCGGCGGACCGGAGCCTCGGTTGGACGCTTCGAGACGAAGTTGAACATGCCCGACGGGTTCGCCGGGCCATACAACGCGGCGCCCAATCCGTTCAGTACTTCGATCTGCTGCAGCGACTCCATGCTGTCCGCACCGGTGACCACGAGGCCCATGCCGTCCATGCGGGCGTTCTGCATGTTGCTGCCCTGCATGCCACGAGTGGCGGGACGCAGGATCTCGGATCCCTGCATCTCCTGGAATTCGACCAGCGGCATGTACTTGGATGCCTCTTTGAGGTTCTTCACCTGGCCGTTGACCATCAGCTCGCTCGGCAACACGTTGACGGTGTACGGCGTGTCGAGCAGCGGCGCCGACCCGAGTGGTCCAAGCTCAGTGACACTCTCGGCACGATAGCCCGCCCGTGCGCGGCCCTCGACCGAGACGAAATCGGTCGCACCGGCGAGCGTGAGCGACACGTCACGCGTGGCAGTCTGTCCGGCCGCCAACACCATCTGGGAGCTCCTCGTCATTTGGAATCCGGGCGCGCTCACCGCGACCACATACGTGCCGGGCGGCACGGTCTCGAATCGATAGCGCCCTTGCGCATCCGTGCGAGTGGTGCGGACCTCCGCCTGCCCGGCGAGCAGCCCGACCCGGGCATCGGGCACCACCGCCGACTGCGGATCGGTCACCGTTCCGCTGACTACAGATTGGGCGAAGGCGGGTTGCGCGACGAGCAGCATGGTCCCGATGAGCCAGCGTGAAATCATCCGACAAGAATCAACGGGATGCGCTCAGGGGTCCAATCGATTGTGCTGATGACCCCATGGGCGCCGTCGATGAGCCACACAGAACAGGGAGATCAGGGCCACGGAGATCACGGAGATGACCAAGACGACGGCAGGTCACAGAGATCGCTTGTGTTGAGGAGGCGAATCCCTGTGGAGATGACCGATGAGGATCGCCTGACCGCGCGAGAAGGCCTTGGGGATCAGTGAGGTTGAGCGCTCATGATTCGCACGGCGCGACCCGAGCGTCATGCGGCCGAGGACGCCATCGCAGTGCGGTCCGGTCATCGGAACCGGGATTCGCGATCCTCACCACAAGTGAGCTCTGACTAGTGCCGTCTGGAAATCGCTGGCGGTTCAGTGATCTTCGCGCACTCGAATGCGGCCAGCACGAGTGGCGACACGGGATCGCGATCGACAGCCACCAGTCCAACGTTGTGCTCGACCGCCGGGTCACAGAGAGGCACGGCCCTGACGTCGGAGATCGGCCCGATGACTTCGAGGAAACTCTTCCAGGTTTCGCAGGATCTCAATCGAGCTTTGCGACAGCACGGTCAATTCGACGCCCGGGTGGCGGTCGCGAATCGCCTTGGTGATGAGTCCTGCCATGGGCAGCGCGGAAGGGATCACGCCAACCGACAGGTGACCCGACAGCGAACCCGACGTGTTGCGCAGTGCTTCGATCTCCTGCTGCAGCGAGGACCAGTTGTCGAGGATGGCGTGCGCCCACTTGAGGACGCGTTCGCCATCCGGCGTGAGGCCGTGAAAACGCTGGCCGCGTTCGACGATCGGGACCCCGAGCTCCTGCTCGAGCTGGCGGATGCGTCCCGAGAGCGTCGGCTGGGTCACATGGCAGGCCTGTGCCGCGCGGGTGAAGTGCTTCTCACGCGCGAGCGCCACCAGATACTGCAGCTGCCGGATATCCATCAAGGGGAGCGTAATTCAGAACGCGATTTCACACGTCGGGGCCCGATTGCATCGCTCGCGTCCCGGGCGGACATCGAGTGGCGGTTCAGGGCGTCCAGAGAATCACCTCCGCGGCCGATATACCAAGTGGGGACAACCCCGATGGCATGGTACCCATCGGGGTTCACACTCTTGCGCCGTTCGTCATGACCACGACCGGCAATAGCGTCAGTGACCCGACAGGATCGTGATGCGAGGACCGAGTCAGAACGTTGGGCCCTTTGATGTGCCCGGCTGCAACATCAGCGTGAGAACGCACTTACCGGCGTCAGCCGGCGGCGACATTCGTGGCACATTGATTGCGAAACTGTTACGTCTCATAAATCTGGGTCGAAAACGCGTATCGGACAGGGATCACGGGGTGGGAACCGCGGAATGCCGCTAAACGTGCAAGCTGACATGAGCCGGGTGCTCGCCATCGAGCCGGAGGCCTCTCAAGCGGAGGCTCTGAGGCAGCTTGTACGCGACGAGCTTGGGACCGAGATCGTCCTGGTGTCGTCCGCGTATGCGGCGGTCGTCGCCATCAATCGTCAGACTCCCGACGTCGTCCTCTTCAGCGAATCCATCTCGGACAAGCATCGCGATCGCGTGCTCGACCACCTGAAGTCCACCATCGCCCCGGCGCTGCCGCAGAAGATGACCATCCCATCACTGCGCAGCTGCGATAAAGCGGCGTTTGCCCAGAAGATCGCGTCGCTCGCGGCGCGCGCCCAGGAAGCACGGCCCCGCCCGGTCTCATCTCCAGCCCCGAGCGCTGCGACGGCTACCCCGGCGCCGCGGATGGCGGTCAACGTCGTGCCCGAGGATTTCGCGCTGCCTGCGCTCGAAGCGCTCACAGAATCCGACGAAGCCGCGCTCTCAACCGAGATCGAGTTCATGACGGACGACCTCGAGGTCGATCCGATGTCGATTGAGATCGCCAACTATCCCGGTCACTCCCACGCGTCGGCCGAGGCCGACGAGGACGAGCTCGTCATTCCGATCGACCACATCGCCCACGTCCCCAAGAGCGATCGGCGACGGCCTGAAGAAGATTCGGTCGACCCCGAAGTGCACGCCGCCGAGATCGCGCTGGTACAGGCGATGGCGGACGCGAAGCTGGCCACCGAGCTCGAGCGCGTACGTGCGGAAGCGGCCGAACAGCGGGCGGTCGAACTGGCGCGCATCGAAGCCGAGTCCGCGGCCCTCCGCGAAACGGCGGTTGCCGAGGCCCGTCTGGCCGCGGGCGCTGAAGCCCGCCAGTCACTCACCGCGGAGCTCGCCCGGGTTCGCGGCGAGGCCGAAGCGAAACTGAACGAAGAGCTGATTCGCGTGCGCTCGGACGCCGAACACGAGCTCTCCGAGCAATTGGGCCGCACGAGAGCGGAAGCTGAACGCACGAAAGCGGAAGCTGAATCTGCGCGCGACGCGCACATCGCCCGCGTACAGGCCGAAGCCGAAGCGATGAAGGAGAGCGCGCTGCGTGAGGCGCGCACCGCGGCCGAAAAAGAGGTCGCGCAGGCGCGAACCGCGGCTGAAGAGCAGGCCGCCCAGGCGCGCGCCGCGGCGCAAGAGCAAGCCGCGCAGGCGCGCGCGGCCGCTGAAGAACAGGCCGCCAGGGCGCGCACTGCGGCTGAAGAGCAGGCGGCGCGGGCGATCGCCGAGGAAGTCGCGCGTGTCACAGCCGAAACCGACGCGCGGCTCGCGTCCGAGCTGGCACGCGTGCGTCAGGAAGCCGACGCGCAGCTGCAGCGCGAAATGGAGCGCGTGCGGGTGGAGGCCGAACAGGCACGACGCGGGCACGAGGAGACGGCGGCAAAGGAAGCGCGACGCGCCGCTCAGGAAGCCGCGGCCCACGCGTTGTCAACCGAGGTCGCCCGTGCGCGGGCGGAGGCCGAGGCCCAGGTCAAGGACGAGATCGAACGTCTTCGCCAGGAAACGCATGCCGCCCGCATCGCACAGGAGCAGGCGCATCTCGAGGCCGAGCAGGCGCGCGATGCGGCCGCGCACGAAGCGCGGCAAGCCGCACAAGAAACGGCCGCGGCCGCGGTCGACGCCGAAGTCTCGCGCGTGAGAACCGAGGCGGACAGCCGCCTCAAGGCGGAGCTGAAGCGGATCCGCGAAGACGCCGAACACGCCAAGCGCGCGCAGGAACAGGCTCAGGGCGACGCGGAGGCCGCGCGCGACAAGGCCGCGGCAGAGGCCAAGCGCGCCGCCGAGGACGCGGCCGCTCAACTACTCGAAGCCGAGGTCGAGCGGGCGCGCCGGGAGGCCGACGCCCAGCTTCAGGCCGAGCTCGAGCGCCTTCGCATGGAAACCGCGCAGGCACAGGAAAAGACCCAGATCGAAACCCAGTCGCTGCGAGAGGCGGCCGCGCTCGAGGCTCAGCGTGCCGCGCAGGAAGCGGCCGCGCGGGCGCTCGAAATCGAAGTCGCGCGGGTGAGAGCCGACGCCGATTTGAGCCTCAGTTCTGAGCTCGAACGCATCCGCGAAGAAGCCGACGACGCCCGCCGCGCACAGGAGCAGGCGCAACGCACCGCCGAGAAGGCGCGTGACGCCGCCGCGCAGGAAGCCCGGAAGGCCGCCCACGAGGCCGCCGCGCGGGCGCTCCAGGGTGAGGTCAATCGCGTACGCGAGGAGGCCGAAGCCAGCCTCCATGGCGAGCTCGAGCGACTGCGGAAGGAAGCCTCCGAAGCGCGGCTGGCGCAGGCGCAGACACAGATGGAAACCCAGACCCTGCGCGAACTGGCCGCGCAGGAAGCCCGGATGGCCGCGCAAGAGGAGGCCGCGCACGAGCTCGAAGCCGAAGTCCAGCGGGTCAGAGCCGAAGCCGATGCACGCCTCAAGGCCGAGCTCGTTCGTGTGCGCGAGGAAGCCGAAGGGGCGCGGCACGATCAGCAGGTACGGCACGACAGCGACGCGAGCCGCGACGCCGAAGCGCAGGAAGCACGACGAGTGGCCGACCAGGAAGCCGCGCGCGCGCTCGAAAGCGAGGTCGCCCGCGTCCACGCCGAGGCAGAGACCAGCCTCCTGGGCGAGCTCGAACGTCTGCGCCAGGAAGCCGCCGACGCGCGTCTCGCACACGAGAAGACGCAACGGGA
The DNA here is from genome assembly GCA_035293405.1 of Vicinamibacterales bacterium. Lineage (GTDB taxonomy): Bacteria > Acidobacteriota > Vicinamibacteria > Vicinamibacterales > UBA2999 > Gp6-AA40. The sequence goes on from DATDOE010000010.1 coordinate 50,839, forward strand.
AATCGAAGTGCTCCGCGGAACCGCCGAGCAGGAGGCCCGGCAGAAAGCGGAAGAGGCCGCCGCGCGCGCGCTCGAGAGCGAGGTCGCACGCGTCAGGGCCGAGGCCGACGCGCGCTTGAACGAGGAGCTCGGACGCGTCCGGGAGCAGGATCGCCGCCTCAACGAGAAGTCACAGCGCGACACCAACGCGATCCGCGACACCGCCGCCGAGGAAGCACGCAAGGCCGCGGCACAGGCGCTCGAAGCCGAGGTCGCACGCGTCCGCGCCGAGGCCAACGACCGCCTCGAGCAGGAGCTGGGTCTGGTTCGCAAGGAAGCGCAGGCCGTCCGAGTCGCCCTCGAAGAGGAGAAGCGCGAAAGCGCGACGCTTCGCGAGCGTCAGGCCAAGGGGCTGCGTACCGCCGCCGAGCAGGAGGCCGCACGCACCTTCGAGGCCGAAGCGGCACGGGTCCGCGCCGAGGCCGAGGCCACGCTGAGGGAAGAGACCGAGCGCGCGCGCGAGGACGCCAACGCCAGGCTCGAATCGGAAGTGGCGGCCATCAAGGCGGACGCGGAACAGCGACGGACCGCCGAACTGGAAGAAGTCCGCGCGCAAGTGGATCGTCTCCGTACGGCAGCCGCCGAACAGGCTCGTGCCGCCGCCGAACAGGCCGTTGCCGCCGAAGTGGCGCGCGCCAAGGCCCTCACGCCCGCCACCGTCCCGCCACGCGAGCTGTTTCATCAGTATTCGGACGCCTTCGTCGCCGACGAACGCCGGCCGCAGCGTTCCGCGCGGCGCGTGCCTTCGAACAAGAAGGCCTGGGCCGTGGCCGCGTCCATCACGCTGGTCCTGCTGGTCGGCTCGGTGTTCGCATTCGGCGTGCTGCCGCTCGGCAAGTCCAACGGAAAGCCGCCCGCCGACGCTGCGCGCGCGGCTGCCGCCGCGGCCGACGCCGTCAACGACGTCGCGGTGCCAGTGGCCACGGGACCAACCGGAGAACTGCAGATCGACTCGACGCCCGACGGCGCGCGCGTCATGCTGGACGGCCGCGAGTCAGGCTTCACGCCGCTGACCCTCAAGAACATTGCGGCGGGACGCCACTCGCTCGTGCTCGAAGGCGACGGCGGTACCGTGCGGCGCACCGTTCGCGTGCAGGCCGGCGAGCGCACGATCGCCCGCTACGAAATCACCGGCGGTTTCCTGTCGATCGTCTCCAGGATTCCGGTCGAGGTCTACCAGGGTTCGCGGCGAATCGGCGTGAGCAGCGATGGCCACCTCCCGCTCGCACCCGGCCAGTACAAAGTCTCCCTGGTCAACAACCATTTCAACTACCGCGCGGCTGTGGAGTTCGCGATCAAACCCGGGGAAGTCACGACACAGACCGTGGAGCTGCCGATGGGCGTGCTGGTGGTCAACACCGCGAACGGAGCAGAGATCTTCGTCGAGGGTGAACGCATTGGCTCGGCTCCGGTGGGCCCGATTCCGGTGCCGATCGGCACGCGAGAAGTGATCGTCAAGCACGCGGAGCTCGGCGAGCGCCGGCAATCCGTGGAAGTGACCTCTGGAAAGCCGGTCGAGCTGAGCGTCGTCTTCGAAGGCGCCCCCGGACCGCGAACGCCACCGCGCATGGCGCCGCTGAGCATGCCGCCGGCGAAACGCGGACAGTAACTCGTTTTCGTGGGGGCCGCCTTCAGGCGGCCCTGGACGCGCAGGTTTCGTCGGGACGCACTCAGGCGGCCCTGACAGGCGTGCCGGTCTGCGGGCGCGGGCGCCGCGGCCGGGAAATCAGCCTCCGCTCTAACCCTGACGCTCCCGCGTCGACTATCGGCCAACTCGAGACGACATCTGTCACGCGGCTCAAGACGCCGGTGGTCATTCCATCAACGAGAACGCGCGGACGGAAGTCGACGCGAGGAATCGCTGCGCCTGATTTCCGGCTTCCGCCTTCGCGTAAAGCTTCGGCGGACCGCCATAGCCTTGGCGAAGGCGGTCGCACCGCGATCGGCCTTGCGCACGCGCCCGCACACCGGCACGCCCGTCAGGACCGTCGGGGCGGGGCATCATTCACTGCCATCGGCGTTCTCCGGATCGGCGGGCATTGCAGCCGTTGAATCGAGCACCTCGGTCGCACGCTCGAGATCCTCCACGCGGACGAATATCTTCACGCCACCCATCGCGGCAGCGTATCCGGGTTGGACACCGAGCGTGTATTCATTTGGAATGCGAGACTCGATGCCGGCCGCGCTCAGAACTGACGTCAAGAGCTCCGCTTCGTGGAGCCACGAGCAGCTCCTCACTTCCACCCAGTCTGCGTCCATTCGAGCCTCCCTGTGTTCGCCGCTCGTCTTCCAACTGCCGCGACCGGGTCCGGCTGAAGCCGGACACTACGTACGAATCAAGCGCTGACGCCGCCACGTGTCGCAGAGATCGCGCGCGGCCTCGGGCCATGAGGGAAACTCGAAGCGAAAGCCCTCGTGAAGCAGTCTCCCCGGGACGACCCGCCGGCTTTTCAACACCAGCTCGGTTTCGGTTCTCATGAGGAACGTACCGATCTCGAGCATCCACGCCGTGGCCGGCAGACCGATCGGTGTACCCCACGCCTGTCGCAAGGCGCGCATGAAGTCGGCGTTGGGCAGCGGACTCGGCGCCGCCAGGTTGACGATGCCGCTGATATCGTCGCGGGCAATGAGCCACTCGATCGACGTGATGAAATCACGTTCGTGAATCCACGACACGTACTGGCGGCCGTCGCCGGATCGTCCTCCAAGGCCACGACGCACGAGCATCAGCAGGATGTCGAACGGACCCCCGCGATCCGGGCTCATCACCACCGCCGATCGGAGCGTGACCTTGCGCGTCGCCGGTACGATCGCCGCATCCAGCTCGCGTTCCCAGGCCTGGGCCACGTCGATGCTGAATTGCCAACCCGGTGGCGCGTCGGGCTCGGAGCCGCCGATGACGCCGTTCGCTTCATCGTTCGCCGCGTCGTAACGATGCGCATAGATCGTCGCCGTACTCGCCTGCAGCCAGACGCGCGGCGGAGACGCGGCGGCGCGAATCGCCTGTCCTACGAGCCGCGTCGAGACTACACGCGAGTCCATGATCGTTCGGCGATTCTCAGCCCCATAGCGGCAGTTGACGCTGCGGCCGGCCAGGTTGATCACGACATCGGCGCCATCCAGATGGCGCACCCAGTCGCCAAGGGCAGCCGCATCCCAGACCACCGTCTTCCACGGGGTGGCCGAAGGCGCGCGGCTCAGGACCACGACGTCATGGCCACTGCGGTGAAAGGCACGAGCCAGCATCGTCCCGACCTGGCCAGACCCTCCCGGAAGAACGACCCTCACCGGTTCCTGGTCAGCGCCCGATAGGTGCCGGCGACGTTGCCCGGCCGCTGCTGGTCGTAGAACTCCCAGTCTTTGTACCCGTCCATGAGGACGCTGGCCTGGGCCTGTTCGAGGGTCTGCCCGGCGGCGATGGCTTTCGCGACCGCGGCCCTCAGCTCCTCGCGGTAGCGGATGTTCGAGGTCACGTCGGCCTTCCGGCCCAGCATCCCATGGCTGCAGATGAAGTGATCGAAGTCGAGGCCTTCCACGGCTTTCACCATCGCCAGTTCCTCGGTCGTCGCGACATCACCACCGAACGGCACACGGCGCACGGTGATCCAGTCCGACGCGAACAGCACATTGGTGCCGTCGACAAACCGCACGATGGTGTTGTCGTCGGCATGCGCGGTGGGTCTCGGGATCACCTCGACGCGCTTGCCGCCAAGGTTGATGTTGATGCGATCGGTGTAGGTCAGATCCGGAGGCACGACGAGCGCGAGTGGGCCGCGTACGATCTCGGCGCCGCTCAGCACACCGTCGCGGTCGGCGTCATAGAGGGTGAACTGCGTCTTGATGTTGTTCTGCGCTTCGGCCTGTTCGATGCGCCCGTTGCCGTTGGCGTCCTGCGCGCGAACGTTCTGAGGCAGCGCGGTGTCGGCGGGAGGCATCGCCAGCCGCTTCAGCATCGCCTCGTGACCGATGATGCGCGCCGTGTCCGCATACACCGCCGCGCCCGAGCCGTGATCCCAATGGTGATGGCTGTAGATCACATACTTCACCGGCACCTTGAAGCGCGTGGCCAGCTCCCGTTTCAGCCAGGTCGCGAACTCGGTGCCGATGGGCTCGACCAGCACGATGCCGTCCGGCGTCACCATGAACACAGAGAGGTAGTCGTCCATCCGGGCGTAGTAGACGTCGCCGGTCAGCTTTCCGATCTCCTGTCCCTGGTACTTCGTCTGCTGATAGATCGCCCGTGGCTGCGCGGCCGCCGTCGCCGCACACGAGATCACCATTGCCATTCCGGCCAACCATCCACGCGCACCGTTCATCGTCGTCTCCAGGCGGGTCTGACCAGCCTCCGCCAAGGCTTCGGCGGTCCGCCGTAGCTTCAGCGAAGGCGGAAGACCCGCCTCTACGTTGTCACCAACTTGACTTGGCTGATCTGCACCATCGGCTGGGTGTTCGTGTAGTTCGGCACGTCGCTGAGGATTGCCTGACCATGCTGTGCGAACGAGGCCTGGAACACGTCCACGGAATCGAACAGCAGATGCGCCATCGCGAGATAGGCGGGCGGCGAGCCTGGCTCCATGCTGCTCAAGCCGGCGTCGACGTTGACCCCCTTGAGGGCCGTGCCGAGTTTCTCCTGCAGCATCGGCATGTGGCGGTTGACGTAGTACGCCATGTCGAACGTGGCGTCGCTCCCATTCGGATACAACACGCTGACTCTGATCACAGCTTGAACTCCCCTTCGACGGTTGATGCAATCGACCAGGCGGGTTTAACCAGCCTCCGCCAAGGCTTCGGCGGTCCGCCGTAGCTTCAGCGAAGGCGGAAGACCCGCCACTACTACCGGCTACCAGCTACCGGCTAGCCACGCGCTCCGACCGCGTGCACGGCTGCGCGCCAGACGCGTGCGCCGTCCGACCGGAACGGGCCCTCGAACGCCGACCCCGAGGCGCCGAGGTGCGCGCGGACTCGATCGGCCAACCGGCGTCCCGCATCTTCGCCATCGACGATGCCGTAGACGGATGGACCCCAGGAGCTCTGACCCACTCCTGATGCGCCCCACTCGGTGAGACGATGGACGAGATCGCGGCTCGCGCCGGGCGCGAACGTGCCACCCTGCGCGGGCGCGAACCAGCGCCCGGTGATCTCCTGGATTTCGCTGAGCGCGCGGCCGAAGGTGTCGAGGTCGGCATCGGCGAGCGCCGGGAGCAGCGCCATGAGCACGAGGTGCGCGACTCGTTCGACGTCCTGCTCCGCCGGGTGCGGAAGCTGTGCAAATGCCTCGGACTCTTCCGCCCCGCTGATCCCAGGCGCCCCCTCCGGCACCGCGACCACGCAGCGCCAGGTCGGCGGAAACGGAAGCCGCGCGATGAGGGGACCGCACTCATCGCGATCCGGACGCCGGCCCCCTTCGACGACCAGCCCGCCGCCGGCGAAGGTCCAGGTGCCGATGGCCGAGCGCCGCGCGCGGCCTACGGCGCGTGCCAGATCGCGCGCGTCGCTCTCGACGCCGTACAGTTCCGCGAGCGCCCGCGCCACCGCCAGCGCGAGCTGCGTGCCCGAGCCCAGCCCGGCGTGTGGAGGCAGCGAACGGTGCACACGCAGAGAGGCGCCGGAAGGAATGCGATGGTGGGCCAGGAACTGACGCGCGAACTCCGTGGCTCGCAACGCGTCCTCCCCCTCCACGACCAGCGTCTCCGCGCGTGAGGCTGAGACGAGGAGCGTTGGCGTGGAGGCGGAAGCGCCGACGCCGCCGAACCACCGCCCGCGCGCGCCACGCAGGTCGAGCACCCCGAAGTGCAGGCGCGCGGACGCCTCTACGAAGACCGCCTCCTCGTCTCGCGCGCGCATGTGTTACCGGGTACCGCTCTGGTTCGGCGCGGTCAGATCGTTTCTGATGATCTTGCCGCCCTTCATCACGAACTTCACCCGCTGCAGCTCGGTGATGTCGGTCAGAGGGTTACCTGACACCGCCACGAGGTCGGCGAACCTGCCCTTGGTAATCGAACCGAGCTGGTCCTGCCATCCCATCGCCTCGGCATTGACGATCGTCCCGGCCTGGATGGCGCGCGCAGGCGTCATACCCGAACGCGTGACCAGCGCCGCAAACTCCGAGGCCTGCGTCCCATGGGGCAACGTCGAGCCATCGGCGCCGCTGCCGACCATGGTCTTGAGTCCCTTCGTGGCCACGGCCATCGCCACCGCCTTGTCGAAGATGGGGATCATCCGGAACTTGCCGCCGGTGTTCTTCGCATCGTTGTCGTCCATGTACGGCTCGGTGTAGCGCACGAGGGTCGGATCGAAGAAGAGCCGTTTCTGCACCATCGTGTCGAGCTGTTGCTGGCTCAAGCCATACCCGTGCTCGACGCTGTCACAACCGGCGGTGATGGCGTTCTGGAGGCCTTCGCCGCCGAAGGCGTGACACGCGGCTTTCTTGCCGAGGCGATGCGTCTCGTCGACGAGCGCCTGCAGGACAGGCAGCGGATACATCAGGACGTACTGGGCTTCGCCGGTGGCATTGAACGAATAACCGCCCGTCGGGTAGAGCTTGATCCAATCCACGCCCCGGTCAACGTGCTCGCGGACAGCCGGACGCGCTTCGTCAACTGATCGAATCACGATGCTGGCCAGCGGGTTCGGTGGCACCGCCGGGTCCGCAGGTTTCAGGCCCCAGGCGATGCCGCGGCCTGCTACCTGAAGCCTGGGACCATCGAGGTCACCCCAGTTGATGGCGTTGCGAATGTCCACGTCGCCGTATCCGTTGCCGTGGGAGCCCATGTCGCGCATCGCGGTGAAGCCCGCCTGCAGATCGGCCTGCAGGTTCTGTATCGCAATGAGCGCCGACCGCTCCGTCGTCATGTTCGGTCTGCGGTTGTTGTAGATATGGGAGTGCGTGTCGATGAGGCCTGGCAGGACCGTGGCCTGACTGAGGTCGATGATCTGAACCCCTGCCGGGATGCGGACTTGTCCTTCCGGCCCCACTTCGGTGATGCGCTCGCCCTGTACGAGCACCATCTGCTTCGTCAGCATCTGACCGGTCGCGCTGTCGAACAGGCGGCCGGCGCGGACGGCGATCGTGCGAGGCGCCGGCGGACATTGCAGCACGCCGCCCTCCGGGCCCACGCACGGTTGCGTGCCCGCGAAGCGCCACGGGCTGGGCGCCGGCTGGCGAGCCGGCGTCGAGGGCGCCTGCGCAGACACCGGCGCGTCCAACAGGACCTGCCCCACGAACAACGCCGAGCACGCCAACGCGCACAGGGTTGCACTGCGTACGACGATCGCGCGAACCATAGATCCTCCAGTCAACTAGAAGGCGGGTCTAAAGACCCGCCTCTACAATCCTCACACTCGTTTGCCGCCGAATACGGTGGCCGTGGCAAACAGCTTCTGCTTCCCTATCCGCTTGTTGCCGTAGTTGTCCACGAACTCGAACTCGCCTTGACGGAGTTCCAGGATAGCCACGTCGGCGGCGGCGCCGACGCGCAGCGTGCCGAGGTCCTTGAACGCCGGCAGCATGCGCGCCGAGTTCGACGTGCCTCGCGCGATGACCTGATCGAGCGGCATCCCGAGCAGCAGGAACTTCGAGAGCACGTTCGGGAAATCGAAGACCTGATCGGTTCGCCCGGCGTCGGTCCAATCCGAGGAAATCGTATCGGGCAGGAAGCCTTGCTTCAGCCCGCGCTCGGCCTCGGCCCAGTTGATGTGGGCGACGCGTCCGTTGCCGATATCGAACCAGACCCCGCGTGTCCGCGCGGCGATCACCTCCGGCAGGACCCTCCCGTTGTCGTCGAAGATGCCGTGTGGCGGGGGCGCGTACATGTGCGTGACGATGTCGCCGGGCTTGAGGAGCGCGAGAATCGCCGGCAGCGGCGACACCGTGTCGCCCATGTGAATCATCACCGGCAGGTTCCTCGGCCCCACGATGGCCTGCGCACGGCGCAGTCCCTCGAGATCGTTGGCGCCCGCCACCGTGCGCGACAGTCTGGCTTTGACGCCAACCACGATGTCCCGATGCCGCTCGATGGCCTTCTGTCCAGCGGCGACGTCGGCACGGCTGATATCCATCAAATCGCCGTCGGGCACGATTCCAGTACGCGCGACGTTGAGCAGAACCCGGACGTGGTTCCGCGCGCCTTTGGCGTTCGCCACGATGTCGTCGATCCCGTCCGCACCCGCGGACCCGGCGTCGACGAGCGCCGTCACGCCGTTCGACAAGACGAGCGACGGCATCTCCTTCGAACGCACGTGGGTATGAATGTCGATGAGGCCCGGGACCACGAGCTTGCCGGTGGCGTCGATGGTCTCCGCGGCCCGCGACGCGGCAATGTTCGATTCCACCGCGGCGATCCGTCCTCCGGCGATGGCCACATCTCTCAGCCCATCGAGACGGCCGGCCGGGTCGATGACCCGGCCGCCTTTGATGAGCAGGTCGTAGGTGGCGGAGGTACCCCGGCGGGTCTGAAGACCCGCCGCTACGGCCGTCGGGCTGTTGCCCGACAACACGACCGCGCCGGCGGCGGCGGTTCGATGGAGAAACGCGCGTCGTGTCAGCATCGGCGAATTATCCTCCGGGTGCCCGGTGAATGTGATCGGCAAGGAGCGCCATGGCTTCAAACTCCCGGTCGCCCGCGGTCTTGTCCACGATGACCTGCAGCCGCGCCATCTCGCTCTCGATGAACGTCCTTGGCAGCAAGTGCAGCCGGGTCGCGTAAATCGCCGCCTCGAGCACGGCGTGCCGGGCGCGGTTGAAGCCGATGAATTCGCGGCGTACGCCGCGGTGCACCACGGCCGTCTCGACCCGTGAGCGGGGCGGAGTCGCGTCAATCGCCCGCACCTCCAGCTCACGCCAGCCGCAACAGTCCGCCAACACCACACCCCGCACGACAGAGGCGGGCACGGTCGGGTACTCCGGATTCGAGATCGCGGCCCGCGCAAACACGCGGACATCGTCCACGAGGTTGACCACCGCGCTGCGCGTCGCCGCGACGTTCCGATAGGTGGCGGTCTCGAGAAAGGGCTTGAGGACGATGACCTCCTCCCCCCACTCGACCCCCATCGGCGCGCAATTCACGCTGCCGTCCCCGGCGACCGTGGTGACGATGGTCTCGACGATCACTTCACGAGATCCACGGGCGGCGGATCGAAGGGGACGTCGGCGGTCTGGGGCGGAGGCCTCCAGGGCAGAAACAGCTCCCGCGCGCCTTTCGAGCCGTCGGCATGGATCGGCAGCTGCTCGAGCCGTGAGCGCGCACCGTTCAGGAAGCGATCGATCATCGCGTAGCCATACTCGCTGGCCGCCGACTCTGGATGAAACTGGACCCCGGTCACGGGGTACTCGACGTGCGCCACGGCCATGATCGCGCCATCGTCGCTGGCCGACGCAATCACCTTCAGGGAGGACGGCAGCGTCGAGAGCGCGATCACCAGCGAGTGGTAGCGCGCGACGCGAATCGGCGACGGCAAGCCCATGAACACGCCCGAGCGGTCGTGCGTGACGAGCGACGTCTTGCCGTGCATCGGATATCCGGCACGGATGATGTCGCCGCCGAAGGCGGCGCCAATGCACTGGTGCCCCAGGCACACGCCCAGGATGGGCGTCGTGGGACCAAAGCGGCGAACGACGTCCGTGGAGATACCGGCTTCGGTCGGCGTGCACGGTCCAGGAGAGATCAGGATGTGGCTCGGTGCGAGCGTGGCAACTTCGTCGACGGTCATCTCATCGCTCCGACGGATGACCGCTTCTCCACCCAGTTCGCGCACGTAGCGCGCGAGGTTGTAGACGAACGAGTCGCGGTTGTCGAGGACGAGAATCATGGACGTGTGGCGAGCGCGTCGATCATGGCCCGGGCCTTGTCGAGCGTTTCCCGGTACTCCTGCTCGGGGTCGGAATCGGCGACGATTCCTCCGCCAGCACTGAAGTATACGCGGCCGTCGCGCACCACGGCCGTGCGAATGGCGATGGCGGTGTCGAGCTCGCCGGTCACGCTCCAGTAGCCAATCGATCCGCAGTAGACGCCGCGCCTGGACGGCTCGAGCTCGGCAATCACTTCCATCGCGCGCAGCTTCGGCGCACCCGTGATCGAGCCGCCGGGGAACGCGGCCCGCAGCAGATGGAACGCGTCCTGGCCGGCCTCGAGCTGTCCGAGGACGGTGGAGACGAGATGGTGGACCGTGGCGTAGTGCTCGAGGGAGAAGAGCTCGGATACGCGCACGGTGCGTGGCGCGCAGACACGCGACAGGTCGTTGCGCATCAGGTCCACGATCATCAGGTTCTCGGCGCGGTCCTTGGGACTCTCCGCGAGGGCCTGGCCGAGCGCGGCGTCGTGCTCGGGGCCCATCCCGCGCGGACGCGTGCCCTTGATCGGTCGCGTCTCCACACATCCGTCTCTGTCCACGCGCAGGAAACGCTCGGGAGACGCGCTGATCACCGTGATGTCCGGGCTGTCGAGAAACGCGGCGAACGGCGCCGCGTTCTTCGCGCGGAGCCGACGGTAGAGCGCCCACGGTGACTCCACGAGCGGCGCCTCGAAGCGCTGCGAGAGGTTGGCTTGAAAGATGTCCCCCGCGAAGATGTACTCGCGCACGCGCGCGACGGCGTCGAGATAGCCGGCGCGGGTAAAGGACGAGCGGATCGGCAAGCTCGGATCCCACCACCCACCTTCGACGGCGTAGGACGGGGGCGTGGGGGAAGGGGGCAAGGGGGATGGGCGAACGGGGGCGAATCCCGAATCCCGAGTCCCGAGTCCCGAGTCCCGAGTCCCGAATCCCGGATCCCGAGTCCCGAGTCCCGGCTCCTCGAGTCGCGCTCGTACGGCGCGCGCGCGTTCCTGTGCGCGCCTCCTCCGCGCAGTCTCGGACGTTTCCGGCATCCCGGTCGAGATGAGCCACGCGCGTGATTCGATGTGGTCCCAGGCGAGCACCCAGTCGTAGATGCCGAGGACGAGATCCGGCAGCGCGAGGTCGTCATAGCGCGGGGCGGGCAGGCGCTCGAGCGTGAGGCCCCAGTCGTAGGCGACGTAGCCCGCGGCGCCGCCCTGAAACGGCGGAAGGCCGGGCACCGGCGTGGCCGCATGCGCGGCGAGCCATTCGCGCACGGCCGCGAGCGGGTCGCCGGCGATCGCTTCCCGGGTGCCGCGCACCAAGTCCACGCGCTCCGTGGCGGTGGCCCTGCTGCGCACGATGCCAATCGGGTCCGCGGTGAGAAACGAGTAGCGGCCGAGGCGCGTCGTACGCGCCGCGCTGTCGAGGAAGAGGCGGTACGGCAAGCCCTCGAGCCGTTCGCAGCACTCGATCGGATCAGGAGCCGGCTCGAGCTCCTCGACGAGCGGTGTCACGCGGTCTTCAAACATCAGTCGTCGGGGCCGCCTTCAGGCATCGTACGGGCCGCCTTCAGGCGGCCCAACCGCGTCGCGAGGAGCGTCCTTGGTCTGCCGGCTCCGGGAGCGCTGCGTGAGCCGCACGTGCTCTGATTTCACGTCATCCGGCGGCGTCAGATAGCCCCAGGACAGCGCGCCCTCCTGACGGTAGGTCTTGCCGAGCGTGACCGCGAGGCTCGCCCGTGCCAGCTCTTTCCCCAGATAGAAGGCGTGCGCCGGATCATCGACGTCGAGCTCGGCGAAGATGGCTTGAATGTCCGTACCGCGCACGAAGCGCTCGTTGTTGAAGACGGTGATCGCTTCCCGATCCGCAAAGATGCGGTAGTTGGGATCGGTGATGGCGGCCTGCAGCGCGCGAAGCTCCTGCTCCGAGTAGGTCAGGACCGCAGGATCCTTGATCGTCACCAGGCGATCGTCGATGCCCTTGGGGATGGCGTGCCTGGTGACGGCGTAGTGCATGAGGCGCCGGGCCACATCGACCTCGCGCACCGCCCCACGCGCCCACGGGATCACTTCGGTGGTCAGCACGGCACGGATGCCGAGCTCCTGACAGATGGCGATGAGCAGCGCGTTCACGCCCGTGGAATCGGCGGCCGTCAGCTCGGTCAGGTTGCCGATGCCCATCAGCATTTCCGCGGCAGGCCAGCGCCGCCGCACCTCCGCATAACGCTCGAGCGACGCCATGAACCCCATGCCGATCGGATCGAGGATCGGGTCGATCAGAAACGGCGCGCCCCACGCCGTGAGCCTGGCGACCGTCGGCTCCAGCGAATCGAGGCCGCCGCCAAGGGCCGGCACCACCACAAACCGCGCACCGCTCCCGGCGAGCTCCTGCGCGATCGCGACGTTCGAGGCGTTGACGCTCAGCACCAGCTCGGCGCCGGCCGCAACCGCCGTGGCGATTTCGCCGGCGTCGAAGGTATCGATGCTGACGCGCATGCCCGCCTCGCGCAGCTCGCGCACCAGCTCGCCCAGGGCGGGGAACGGGAGTCCGGGCGTGCACCCGATGTCGATGATGTCGGCGCCGGAGGCGCGGTAGCGCTCGGCTTCCCGCCGGATGGCGTCGCGCGTCAAGCGCGGTGCGTTGTTGATCTCGGCGACGATCTCGATGTCCCACGCGCCGTACTCGTGGGCGTCGGCGCGTGCGCCGAAGTGCCGCGGGATCTCGCGCAGGTCTTTCGGCCCCTTCTCCACTCGCACCCCGACTGCGTCCGCGACCAGCTGTGCGGCGCCCTCACACAAGCCTGGAATCAGCACGAGGTCGGTGCCCGCAGGCACCTCGAGGGCCCGTGCGATCCACGAGGTCGTCATCAGCGCCGCCACCGTGATCTTGAGCACCGCGACGTCACACCCGAAGGGGGTCGCCATCTCGGCGATCACCCGGCGCAGCGCCGGCTCGGCGAGCTTCCCGGTGACGAAGAGGACCTGCTGGGGCACTGACTCCGCCTTCGCGCGAAGCGCTTCGGCGGACTCGCCGAAGCTCGCGGGAGAGTCCGAAGGCGAGCGACGGCGGGTCATCAGCGCGGATCGCCACTCCGCACGAACTTGTTCGGCGTACCCTCGAGCGCGTCGCCTTCCTTCGGCCGCCACAGCGCCAGGTCCTCGATCTGTCGCGCGAGCGCGAAGTCCTTGTCGGTGATGCCGCCGGCGCTATGCGTGGACAGCTTCACCGTAATGCGCCCCCAGGTGACGGACAGATCCGGATGGTGATACGCCGCCTCCGACACGAACCCTATCGCGTTGACGAGCATCAACGTCGTGGGCCAGCCATCAGTCTTGTAGACACGGCGGATCATGCCATCCTCGAAGTACCAGCCTGGCAGCTTCGTCAGCCGCTCCGCGATCTGCGCCTCGTCGTATGTCGGTTCCTTTTTCGCCATCGCTAACTCCTAACCATGAAGGCCACGAAGATGACGAAGGTCACGAAAGAGTCTCTTTGCAAAAACGGCTTCGCGGCCTTCGCGATCTTCGCGATCTTCGCGATCTTCGCGATCTTCGTGATCTTCGTGATCTTCGTGGTTCCTACCGAGGTTCACATCACGACGCCACCGCCGACCAGAATCGTCTGCCCCGTGATGAACGCGGCCGCGGGTGAGGCCAGGAAGATCGCGGTGCCCGCGACATCGTCGGGAGTGCCCCACCGCTGCAGCGGCGTGCCGCCGGCGATCTCCCGCCGCCGGCGCTCGTCGAGCTCCTCGCTGAACGACGTCTGGATCCAGCCGGGCGCGATGACGTTCACGCGGACCTTCGGCGCCACCGAACGCGCGAGCGACTTGCTGAACGCCAGCACGCCGCCTTTCACCGCCGCGAACATTTGCGGGTTCGTGCCTGCCATGCCCGTCAGCACGTGATCCCAGCTCATGTTGATGATCACGCCGCCGCCTTCCTGCGCGCCAAGGATCGCCGCAGCCTGCCACGACGTGAGAATCGTGCCGCGCAGATCGACCGCAAGCAGCAGGTCCAGCTTGTCGATGTCGGACAGCGACGCGCCGGGACCGGTGAGGATGTCGGCACCGGCGTTGTTGATCCAGGCATCGATCCGGCCGAGCGCACGATGCGCGTCGGGCCCGAGCGCGCGCAGCGAGGCCTCGTCCGCCACGTCGAACCGGAACACGGCGGCGCGGCGGCCCAATGCGCAGATGCTGCGCTCCACCTCGCGCGCCCCGGCTTCATTGGTCCGGTAGGTAATGGCCACGTTGGCGCCCGCACGCGCCGCACCAAGCGCAATGGCCTTTCCGATCCCGCTGGATGCGCCAGTTACGAGCACGGCGCGACCCGCCAACGCCACCTGATCCGTCATCTGGTGGCGATCATATCCGTGTTTTCCGTTAGCATTACCGGCATGCGACACCTGCTTTTCAGCCTCACCATCGCGGCTATCGCCATTGCGTGCACGATCACCATCACCGCCGGCGCGCAGTGGGAACCCTACAAGTCGAAGAACGTGCCGCGCACACCAGACGGCAAAGTCGATCTGAAGGCGCCGCCGCGCCGCACCGCGGACGGCAAGATCGACCTGTCTGGCTTCTGGATGCCAACCAATCCAGTGAAGCACCTGCTCAACCTCGCCGCGGACCTCAAGCCGGGAGACGTGCCGCTGCAACCGTGGGCGGCGGCACTCTACCAGGAGCGTATCGAGACCAACGGCAAGGATCATCCCGGCGTGCGCTGCTGGCCTTCAGGCATTCCGGAAAAGCTCAACATCCCGGACGGCCTCAAGCTGGTACAGACGCCAGACCTGATGATCTTCATGCACGAGTCGCGCACGATTTACCGCCAGGTCTTCACCGACGGCCGGGCATTGCCGAAGGATGCGCAGCCGGCGTGGATGGGCTACTCCGTCGGCCGGTGGGAGGGCGACACGTTCGTCGTCGAGACGATCGGGCAGAACGGGAAGACGTGGCTCGATATGCGCGGGCTCCCGGCCACCGAAGCGCTACGCGTCGTCGAGCGCTACACACGGCCGACGATCGGGCGCATCTTGATCGACGTGACCATCGACGACCCGAAGGCGTACACGAAGCCCTGGGTCGTGAAGCTGTCGTGGGACTTGCAGCCGGACACCGACCTCATCGAGAGCATCTGCGAAGAGAACAACAGGGACCTTCCCCACATGGTCGGCAAGTAGCCGCATTCGCTTCCAACGACGGCGGGTCTAAAGACCCGCCGCTACAGTTGCTGCGTACGTAGAAGCGCGTCTCTTGCCGTACGTAGAGGCGGGTCTTTGGACCCGCCTGCGCTTCCACGGCGGCTGCCAATCAATCGCTGCATCGGCAAGCTCCGCGAGGGCGTAGCGCGAGGAACCCGCATACGGATATCGCGTGACATCGTCGGCAAGACCGCCCCTGATTGGGTTGCCGATGATGTATCGCACGATGCCGGGAACCGAGTCGCCATCGCGCAGGACGTAGTCGTAGTAGCCCTCCTGCCAGAGCCGCTCACCCGTTCGTTGCTTCCACGCGAACGCCGTTCGAAGCTTCCAGTTGTGCACCACAGCTCGAAGGTCGGCATCTTCGGTAAGGCCCTCGAGAAGCAGGTGCACATGATCGCGCATCACGCAGAAGGCAATAACCGCAAACCGCCTGGCCTCGAAGGTAGGCGCAATCTGCAACGTCAACCACGTCGCGGCTCCTTGATCGGCGAAGCTCGTTCGACGCTTGTCGGTGCAGATCGTGACGAAATACTGATGCAGACCGACATACGAGAATCCGGCGAGGCGAGGAGCGCGGTTCGGGGACACGCGACCGCGACTTCAAGAACGCGGCCAGTGGGTCGGCGGGTCTAAAGACCCG
>DATDOE010000011.1:0-6856 GCA_035293405.1 Vicinamibacterales bacterium
TCGGGTCCAATCGCGTCGATGGTACGGGGGGCGCGCTCATCTCCCTGGGCTACGGCGAGATCGGCAAGGTCGGCCACGTGGATCGGCTGCAGGCGATACGTGCCGCTGCCGAACACGCCGAACACGGGCAGGTGGCGCAGACCCCAGGCAATGTTGTTGATCAGGATATCCCTGCCTCCAAACAGCACGGCAGGACGAAGGATCGCGTAAGAGAGTCCCGACTCTCGAAGCTCACGCTCGAGTATGGCTTTTCCCCGGAAGTATTCGAACGGCGAGTCCTCCGAAGCGTTCGTGATGCTAACGTGCACCACTCGCTGGATTCCCGCGGCGCGCGCCGCTGCAAACAGGACGCGGGTGTTGTCAATCGCTTGGGACAAGCGAAAATCCGCGTAATTGAAGCGTACCCAGTACGTGTTGTAGAGCACCGACGCGCCCTGGAGCAAGGCTGTCAGGTGTTCCGGGCGATCGAAGGAGAGGGGATGTGCGTCAACCCGATCTTGAAAGGGACTGCGACGGGTCGGAGCATTCGTGAGCGTGCGAACGCGATGGCCGGCGTCAAGTTCCAGAGCGGCATGCGCCGGCTCGGCAGCCGGCGCCATCATGATGCCGCTTGGTGTGGCAGGCGACCGGGGAGCACCGCCTTCGCCATCCTCGTCTGCGTGTGCGCGTGCGGCGTACGCGGCCGGACGATCAGGAGCGGAACCGAGCTGAGAAGGACCAGATCCGCCGTCACGCTGCCGTAGGGCACGCCGGCTCGCCCGGTATGCCCGTGCGAGGACAGCACCACGAGGTCGACCGATTCATCCTCCACGAGTCGTTCGAGGCGCGTACGCACGTCGCCATCCTGCAGCACCATGGTGCGGTGTGCCGGGCCCGTGGCGGCGAATTGGGCTCGCAGACGGTCGAGGTACGCCGTGGCCACACGCACGTTGCGCCGTGTGATGCGTTCGCGCAGCTCGACGTCCTCGGCGTCGGGCGGACCGATCTCGGTCAGGCCCGGGCCGGGCACCACGTGCGCGACGAGCAACTCCGCGGCGGCGCTGGCCGCGATGCGTGCCGCAAGTGGCACGGCGCTTTCCGCGCGACTCGACCCATCGACAGGAACCAGCAGGCGCCGATACCGACCGACCAATGTGTGCGTGGCGACCGGCACGTGCACGATGAGCACCGACCCCCGCATCTGGTCGAGGAGCGTCCGAGCGAGCGGCCATTCCGCCGGCTCGGGCGCGTCGCAGCGGGACAAAACCATGAGGTCCACCTCGTGGCGTTCCGCCCAGAGACAGATTTCATCAGCGGCTCGGCTCTCGACGACAACTGCGGTGATGGGCACGTCGGCACCACTCTCACGTACGAGGTGTTCGACGTGCTCGCGCGCCTCGCGGCGCCGGATGTCCCACTCAAGCGGATCAGTCGGCACGTCGCCTGTGGTCCCGCATTCCAGGACGCGAACGACCGTGACGCGTCCACCGAAGGCACGTGCGATGGCCAGCGCGTGCGGCACGACGAGCGCGCTCATTGCCGATCCATTGACGCAGGCAGCTATATGGCGAAAGACCAAATCGGACCCAGCGGCGGTCGCCATGTCGTGAAGAGGCGCAGTATCCATGACGTCCTCCATCAGTGCTCATGAGAGGGCCGGCAATCACCGTGCCGCGAATCTGTTCACCCTGTCGCATTGGCCGCGGCGAAACAGGAAAGGCTCGCCGAGCACGATCGCTGGCGGAGTGAGAATCCACCGACGCGTGGAAACTATTTCTTAGAACATGCTTCCAGCAATGTCGACCAGGAGTCGGACGAGCAGCGCGACCGGCGCACCAAGCACGACAATCACAAAGGGGATGGCGATGACAATCAGGATGAGGAGTACGGTGTCGCTCAGGAGAGTCTTGACCACAGGTCACTCGGGCCGGATCTGGAGGAAGAGCTCATTCCCCTGTCGCCATACGAGGAGGAACACCGGGCCGCCAGGTTCAAGGCCTGCGAGGGCTGAGCGTGCGTCCGCCGCGTTGTGCACCGCCTGACGATTGATTTCGCGAACGATATCGCCCGCGTGCGCGCCCGCATCGTCGGCCGGACTGCCGTCGGCGACCGCCGTCACCAGCGCGCCATCCATGCCCGGCGGCAGCCGCATATGGCGCGCGAGGGTGGACGTGATGTCATCTAACGTCACTCCGAGGCCAGGTCCTTCTGGGGCGACGCCGGCCGGCTGTTCCTCGACCACTGAGAACGCTTCGACGGTCACGCTGAGCGTACGCACCTGACCGTTGCGCACGGCCGTGATGATGGTGGTCGTGCCTGGCGCGGTGGATGACACGCGCGGGATCAGGTCATCTGCGCTCGCAACATCCGTCCCGTTCAAGGCGGTGATGACATCGCCCGCCTGCAATCCGGCGCGCGCAGCGGGAGAGCCTCGCTCCACGGCGACGACAATGGCGCCTGATGCTTCGGGCAGTTTGAGCGCTTTCGCTTCGTCCTCGGTGATGGGGCCGCCGCGGAGTTGCACGCCAATGCGGCCACGGACCACCTGCCCCTGCCGCAGCTGTGGCAGGAGCGCGCGCACGCTGTTGATCGGCACGGCAAAACCGATCCCGATGTTGCCGGCGCTGCCTGCGCCGAGGATGGCGGCGTTGATCCCGACGACCTCGCCCCGCACGTTGATCAAGGGCCCACCGGAGTTACCGGGATTAATTGAGGCGTCGGTCTGAATCATCTTCTGCCAGCGGCCTTCCTCGAGCTGGAAGGGCCGGCCCTGGTAGCTCACGACACCCACCGTGACCGTGTGACCGAGCTGAAAGGGATTCCCAATGGCCATCACCCAGTCGCCCGGCTCGAGCGCATCCGAATCGCCGAATGTCGCGCTGGGCAGGCCTGTGGGTGCATGCTCCAGCCTGATCAGCGCGCTGTCGGAGATCGGGTCGCGCCCGACGAGCGTCGCGACATACGACTTCGTGTCACCGAACAGCCCTACCTTGATCGCATCAGCACCGGCGACCACGTGATTGTTCGTGAGGATTTCGCCGCCCTGGCCAATCAGGAAGCCAGACCCGATGCCGCGCTGCACCCGGCTCTCCGGCTGCGCGGGCGGGAGCCCGAAGAACCAGCGGAAGAACTCCTCTTCCTCGGGCACCGCCTCGACGCGCGACTGCGTCACGATCGACACGACAACCGGATTCTGCTGACGCGCGATGTCGCGAAACACCGCCGTGCCCATCACCGTCTCCGGAGAATCCCGCTGTGCGAAGGCTGACGGCTCTGTTCCGGGCTGCAGCGTCCGCGAAGCAGGGATAGTGCGCGTTGACAGGATCAGGGCGGCCAGAACGATAGCGAGCCCGGTCAGGAGGAGAAACGATCGGCGCGCTGCACTGCGCATGGCCACGTCCGCGATCACTGGAGCAGACTTCGTGCCGTCGGCGGCGGCCGCGACCTGCGCCTCCGCGCGGATTCTGTCGCAGGGATGGATTCAGCAGATCTCGTCTGGTGGCTCGAACTCGTGTGGTTCCGGCGGCACCACACGAATCTGGTCGTCCACTCGCCGAATTCCCGGTGCGCTGCCTGCGCCGCGTTCGGCAGCGTCTCGTTGTGACCAGGAGCCAACCGTTCCTGTCAGGGTGACGACGTCGCCGCTCACTGTCACTTCGATCTGGCGCGCGTCGAGGTCGGCGTTGCGGTGCAGCGACTGCACGATCCGGCGGCGGACGTCGCGTTGCACGGTTTTTGGCGTGACATCGATGTAGTTGACGACACCGCGGACGCCGGCAATGTGTCGCACCGCCACCTCGACCTGCTCCTTCTGGTGCAGCCACTCGACATGTCCGGTGAGCGTGACGTGGCCATCGTGGACGGCGGCCTGAACGTTGGGTGGAATACCTGGCCTGAGCTTCAGCGCCAGGGCTGCCGCTGCCACGATGTCGGTATCCGTCACATCGACTTTCACGCGAACGATGATGTCGTTGGCGACGGCGCGGACGCCGCGCACCCGTTTGGCAACCCGTTCCGCAGCCAGCTTGCCCGCGTAGCTGTCGATGAAGCCAGTCAGCGTCACCACGCCATCCCTGGCAGTGACGCCAATCGCGCTGTCGTCCACCTCGGAATCCCAATCGAGCTCGCGGATCACCGAGTCCCTCAGTCGCACATCAGCGCTGGTCAAGGATGCAGTTGTCATCGTGGTATCTCCCGTTTACTGATCACTCTCGCTGTGGTGTCGCCGGTGCCAGGGGGGCGCGGAAGCCGACCACCGCGTACACGAACAGTGGGTCGGGCGCATCAGCAGCCGCTGGCGCACCGAATTGCCAGCCCCGCACCGCATCGAGCGCCGCGGCGTCGAAGCCTGTCACGGGACCGATGGCTCGATAGCCCCGCGGTTCGGCATGCCTGCTCAACTCGATCTCGACCAGCACCATTCCGCTTCCCGTGGCAGTCGGTGGATAGGCAGGCATGGCCACAGTTGTCAGTCGCGGAAGGCGCGGTGACGGCACACCGAGTGACTGTGGTGGCACGACAGGAGCGGGACCGGCGTAGAACGACGGTGGCCGGAAGAGTGCGACCACGAGGACTTGCGCGGCGATGCGTTCAGAGCGCCCGTCGATGACGACTGTTGCTGGATCGAATTGCCACAACGCCGCCGAGTCGGCCACCAGCTCGGCATAGGGCGGCGTCACGCGAACACGGTCGATTCGTGCCACCGCTCCGCGCGGGTCCACGGTCACCTCGAGCACCACCTCACCGCCGCCGAATGCCTCCGGCATCTGTGCCGGAAGGCGAGACTCGCGCAGGCGGGGGGCCGTGGCACGCTGGCTTGCGCCAGCATCCATTCGCGCCGGAAGCATCACGGCGACAACCCCCAGCGCCACCACCGCGATCCCTGCCCGAGTGCGCGAACACGATGTCATGACGTCACGCTCGCCGTTCCGGGAGCGAGGCGGTCAGCACCTGTTCCGGCGCAACCCATGGCGCCTCGCGTTCGAGCAGGGCCACGACACCGCCATGTTTCTCCAGGCCGTGACCCGGCTCGACGAAGTGCACCGTGATGTGTCTCTGTGAGGCAAATAGGGCGATCGCCTGCCACAGGTTTGTCTTCTCACACGTCGCGCGGCACGAGGGGCACTCAGCAACGGCCTGCGCGAACAGCTTGCGGCAGCCAGTGCACCTCGAGGCGACCTCGCCCCGGTCCGACTCCATGACGACACAACCTCTGTAGCCGACCTGATCGTTCTCGATGGCGTCGATGACGGCCTGCGGACCGGCGGCGATGTGATGGTCTTCCATGAGCCGGCGTTTGACGTCGTCGAAAAGCCGATGCTCCTGCTCGCGCAGTGCCTGCGCCTGGATCGACTCGACCTTCGACACGAGCGGGACCTGGCGTCCTGCCCACGCGTGCGGCGCCTCCCCGACGATGCTCGCCCAGAGCTCCTCCGGGAGATACGTGCGGAGCCGTTCGAGCACTTCGTGTTCGCCAAGCAGCACGATGCCGTCGTAGCGTTCTTCGGGCCATGCGCGCCCGATCTCGCGCGCGAGCTCTTTGAGATAGTGCAAGACGTGATCCTCTCGATGCCGAGCGATCGTGGCCGGCTGCTTGCCCCACAGCTCGCCGGCCGCGCGCTGCCGCTTCGGCACGGGCTCGTCGATCTCTTCGATCAGGTGGACCGCCCCCGGAACGGCCGTGTAGAGCCGGCCGCGATGCGTATCGGTGTGGACCACCAGGTATCGACGCTGTCGGTGGAGTAGCTCGAGGAGGGGGAGCAAGTACGGCTCCTCGTTGACCACGAGCCGGTTCGGCACGGCCGACGACAAGGCGTACGCCTGGAGAAGGTTGCGCTGGGACGCTGCGAACACCGCCATCCCGTGAGCACTGACCGGACGGCGGCTCGACAGCGCCGATTCGATCGCGGCGATGTTACGGTGAAACGCGGTTCGTGCGGCGGAGTCGCCTGAGAGCGTCTCGTCGACCCGCTTCACCTCGTTCTTCAGGTGCTCGCGCCAGAGCGGTCTCACTCCGGACGACATCGAGGTATCCGCGTAACAGCTGACGAGCATGCCTTCGCCTCGCGCATGGTCGGACAGCCATTGCACATCCTTGAAACTCGGATTCAACACGGTTGTGGGCACGGTCACCTCCTGTGGTACTGGGCGTAGACGCCGGCAGCGGCCATCGGCTGCAGTGATCGAGGCAAGGGCAGTACCAGCATTCGAGATGACACCGACACGCGAGCGGTGCGCACGTCCCGCACCGGGGAATTTCTGTGGCGGCATTGCGAAATTCTCTTGCTCGTCCAATCTGTGCGATGCCGCCTCGAACGCGGGCGCACGCTGGCCGCATATGGCCGCTGGTATGGCAATTGCCGCTCTGAGATGAATTTTCAAGAAGGGAGAGAGGTTATGACATTCACCAACGAAGGGACATGGGACCGCGTGATCAGGATTTTTCTGGCCGTTGCGCTCGGGTACGTCGCCTGGATGACCTGGCCAGCGACGATCAGCATCGTCTCGCTTGTGATTGGCGGCATCGCGCTCGTGACCGGTCTCGTCGGCTGGTGCGCGGCGTACGCGCTCTTCGGCATTTCGACCAAGAGAAAGGTCCGTGCGTGAAGTGGAGTCACGTTCGCGTGGAACGTTGGGGAGAGGACCGATGGCTACACAACTGAAGACTTTTGGGTGGAGCACGTGGACGCTCATTTTCGCGCTCCTGATTCTGATCCTGGCGATGGTGTACCTCGCGTACTAGTACCTGGCCGCAGTGGATCTGACCGGTTCAGGCGGCGGCCTGGGTGCGACCAGCGGGCTGGGGATACACCCGGCCAAGCTTCTCGCGAGCACGGTCGACAGTAAACATCCATTTGATGCGCGCCGTCTCGGCGTT
>DATDOE010000012.1:0-20694 GCA_035293405.1 Vicinamibacterales bacterium
GGCATGGCGGTGGTCGTTCAGCGTCAGATCGAGCCGGCAGCGGCCGGGGTGCTGTTCACGCGCAACCCATCGGGCGGCTCCGAGGCGGAGCGCACGCTCGCCATCGAATACTGCCCCGGCCTGGCGGACGCGCTCGTCAGCGGCGCGATCGATCCGGGGCGCCTCCTCGTCTGCCGCGAGACGCGCGCCATCGTCTCGGACGTTCGCGCGGAAGGTGGCGATGCAGAGCGTGCTCGAGTCGCGGTGCTCGAACACGTGCCCGGCCTCACCGACATCGCTCTCCGTCTCGAAGAGCGCTTCGGTACGGCCCTCGATATCGAGTGGGCGATCGACGCGGCCGGCATCGTCTGGTTCGTTCAGGCTCGTCCGATCACGACCAGCAGGGCCGAGTCCGGCTCGCCTCTCACCAGCGTGCTGTGGACCAACGCCAACGTCAGCGAGAACTTCCCCGACCCGATCTCACCGCTGCTCTATTCAATCGCCTCGCTCGGTTACTACCACTACTTCCGGAACCTGGGCATCGCCTTCGGCGTGTCCCGCCGCCGGCTGGACGCGATGGACGCGCCGCTGCGGGGCATCATCGGCGCACACGGCGCGCGGATGTACTACAACCTCACGAACATCCACGCCGTCCTGCGGATGGCGCCATTCGGCGAGTCACTGGCGCAGGCGTTCAATACCTTCGTCGGCGCCGATCGGATCGCGCCGCCGCCCGAGGACGCCGAGACCTGGGGCGGCAACCGCCATCGGGTGTCGCAGACGCTCGAGCTCGGGCGAATCGCGGCGTGCACCGCATGGCAGTACGCACGCCTCGGCCATCGCGTGCGGCTGTTCGAACGGACGGCGGATGTCTTCGCCGCCGCCACGCGGCCCGAGCTGCTGGCGGTGGCGTCGCTGTCGATGCTCGGGCGATCGATCGCGTCCTTCCTGACGATTCGCACGCGCCGCTGGAAGAACGCGTCGCTCGCCGATGCCGCAGCGATGATCACGTATGCGCTGCTCGAGCGCGTCCTCGCGTCATGCGGTCACGGCCGCGGGACGGTCACACGCCTGCTGCGAGCGCTGCCGGATGTGCCCTCCAGCGTGCCGCCGCTGCGACTGTGGGACCTGTCACGTCTGATTCGTGACGACGCGGCGCTTGGCGAGCTGTTTGCCGACGGCGACGCGTCGAGGATCGTTCACGCGCTTCGGGGTGACCCGCGATTCCGCGAGTTTCGCGCACAGTTCGACCGCTTCCTCGAGCAGTGGGGATTCCGCTCCTCTGCCGAGTTGATGCTCACGCTGCCGGGGCTCGACGAGCGTCCCGAGCCGGTGATCGAGTTGCTGAGGCAGTACGTCCGACTCGACGGAGACTCACCGGAAGCATCGATGGCGGAACGGGCGGTCGAGCGTCGGCGGGAAACGTTTCGCGTGCTCCGCTCGATCGCCGTGCGGTCTCCCATGCGCGCCGCGCTGGCCTGGTGCCTGGTCCGATGGACGCAGCGTTCGGTGACGTATCGCGAGCGCGTGCGACTGAAGCAGGCGCTCCTGTACACGCGGCTGCGTCGCGTGCTGCTTCGGGTCGGTGAGCTGCTCGTCGAGCGAGGGACGCTTCGCGCACGAGACGATGTGTTCATGTTGACGGTGTCCGAGGTCGTCGAGTTGATTGGCGGCCGAAGCATGTTTGGCGAGGGCGTCGCCGATCTCGTGCTCCTTCGCCGACGCCAGCACGATCAGTTGCGCGCTCTGAATCCGCCCGACACGTTCCTCCTGCATGAAGGCGAGGTATTCGGTGCGCGCACCGAGCCGAAGAGGGAAGCGGCCGGCGCTGCGGTCGAGGCCCCGGCGGGCGCGACTCTCACCGGGAGCTCGGCCTGTGGCGGAATCGTGACCGCTCGCGCGGCGGTGCTCGCCGGCGTCGGCGAGGCATCACGACTGACGCGCGGTGATGTGCTGGTGACTCGTCAGACCGACCCGGGCTGGGCGCCGGTGTTTTGTCTCGTCTCCGGCCTGGTCATCGAGCGCGGCGGCCTGCTGTCGCACGGCGCGATCATCGCCCGCGAGTTCGGCGTGCCGTGTGTCGTCGGCGTCAAGGACGCCTCCCGCGTGATTCCGCACGGCGCCATGGTGACGGTCGATGGCAATCGCGGCGAGTGCCGCGTCGGAGCGCCTCGATGAACAGGCTCGTCGCCTACGTGCGCGAGAGATTCCCGCTGCGCGTCTTCGTCCCGGCGGTCGGGCTGCTTGGCGGCCTGGCGTGGGCCGCGTCGGGTGCGCGGCTGTCGTCGTTGCCCTGGTGCGTCGCGCTCGTGTCGCTGCTGGTCCTGCAATTCCGTCTGTGGGACGACCTGGAGGATGTCGATCTCGATCGCCATTCGCACCCGTCGCGGGTTCTGACGCGGTCCCCTCTCCTGCCGTTTCGCGTGACGCTGGCGCTGTTGATGGCCGGCGCTGCGGTCGGCTTTGCCGGCAGCGGGGGCACGCTGGCCGCCTATGCCTCGCTCTGCGTGGCCATGCGTGCGGGGTACCGGGCGGTTCGGCGCCGTGTGACGGATCGCTCGTGGCGCTACGGCATGTTGCTGGTGAAGTATCCCGCGTTCGTGGCGCTCGTCGTCGCCGCATCCGGCCCCATCGATTCCCTGCGCATCCTCGTCTCGGCGGCGCTCGCCTACCTTGCCGCCGCCGGCTATGAGGCATGGCATACGCACACCGGAGTCCCGATATGAGCACCGCTGTTCTGACCGGCCACGCGGCGACCCTGGACGAGGGACCGTCGCCGGCGATGTACGAGACGGTCGCCTGTCTCTCGTGCGGGGCCTCGCACGCGTCGTTCTTCATCGCTGCCGTGGATGACCTCACCGGCAAGCCCGGACGATTCGAATTCACAACATGCGATGCGTGCGGCCTTGTCTATCAGCGACGCCGGCTGACAGTGGCGCACATCCGGCCGTACTACGACGCCGAGTACATCGCCCATCAGCCGGGCCACCGATGGGGCGTGCTCGCGCCGCTCTTCACACGCGCGATGGGCGCGCTCGATCGCGCGAAGCGGCGAATCGTCAATCGATACGTGTCGCTTGGTCCGTCGGCGCGCGTACTGGATGTGGGGTGCGGATCGGGTGCGTTTCTGGCGCATCTGCGCGACGCCACCGGCGCGCAGTGTGCCGGCGTGGACTTCGTCGATCTGTCGCGGCGATCGACCTTCCGCGACGTCGAGTTTCATCACGGCCTCTTCTACGACCAGCCGATCGGCCGCGACCGGTTCGATCTCGTCACGATGTGGCACTTCCTCGAGCACGACTACGATCCACTGCGCTCGCTCGCGCACGCGCGAGAGGCGCTGAAGCCGGGCGGCGTGCTCGTCGTGGAAGTGCCGCGGCTCGACAGCCTGTCGTTCCGTCTGTTCCGTGGCCGCTGGCCCGGTCTCCAGGCTCCGCAGCATACCGCCCTCTACGACCGGGCGCGTCTGGTTGGTCTGGTCGAGAAGGCCGGGTTCGAGGTCGTCGAGCACCTGCCATACGGAGCGTTTCCGCCGTACTTCTACCTGTTCTGCGGCGTGTCGTTTCTGCTGCTGCGCGGGCGCGGACTCAACCTCGGGCGCGCGATCTACGCCTACTTCGCCGGCCAGCTGCTGCTGTTCCCGCTGCTCCCGATTCTGCAGCGCGCCAACTTCGCCATGCAGACCGTGGTCTGCAGGAGGCGCGCGTGACCACTCATCACAGAGGCGTCGTGCGGCCGGTGTTGCTCGCCAGGATTCTCTGCAGTGGTCTTCTGATCACGGCCGCGTCGCTGGCCATCCTGCCCGTGGCTGTGGCCACGCTGTTCACCGCGCGTCGTCTGTATGCGGCGATCACGACTCGCGTGGCTCGCGGGCTGCTGCGGTTGTGGGGTATTCGCATGCGCGTGCATCAGGACGCGCCGTTTCCCGCGACCCAAACGGTGTACGTCTCCAATCATTCCTCGACCATCGATCTGTTCGCCCTGGTTGCGCTCGGGCTTCCGAATACACGGTTCTTCCTGTCCGGCTTCCTCCAGAAGTTCATTCCGCTCGCGATTCTCGCCCGTCTGATGGGCACGTTCTTCACCGTCCCGCAGGACCGGCCCGATGAACGGCGCCGGATCTTTGCCGCCGCAGCGCGCACGTTGAGCCGGACACGCGAGTCCGTGTACCTCAGTCCGGAAGGCGGCCGGATCACGACCGGTCGGATTGGCGCGTTCAACAAAGGCGCGTTCCACATCGCGACGAGCCTGCGCGCACCGATCGTCCCTCTCTACTTCTACATTCCACGAGACATCGATCCGGGCGCCGGCTATCGTGCGCGACCCGGGACGCTTGACGTATACGTCAAGCCGGCGATCGACACGAGCGCGTGGACCGTTGACAACGTGATCGCCCAGAGGGATGCCGTTCGGCAGCTCTTTGTCGAGTGGCACGAGCAGGCCTGGCCGATGTCCGAAGTAATTGTCCCCGCCGACGTGCCCATCGGGCGCGCCTCGGTGTTCGCGCGATGAGCACCATGGTGACCAGCCCCAGCCCCGTGCGCGGCCAGCGATTCGAGGGTACCTCCCTCGTCGCGATGCTGCAGTGTCGCGCGACGGTTCAGCCAACCGATCGGGCGTTCACGTACCTCGAGGACGGAGAACGTGAGGCGGCCGCCTTCACGTGGCACGAGTTGGACCAGCGCGCGCGAGCCGTTGCCGCCTGGCTGCAATCCCGCGTACAGCCTGGAGATCGAGCGCTGCTTCTGTACCCGCCGGGGATCGATTTCATCGCCGGATTCTTCGGCTGCCTCTACGCTGGCGCCATCGCCGTGCCCGCGATGCCGCCACAACGCGGCCGGGCGCAGCGCGGCCTCGATCGTGTGCAGGCGATCGTGCGCAGTGCCGAACCGAAGGTGGTGCTCACCGCGGGCGAGATCGCGCCGCCGGCCCCTCCATCGTGGCTCACCTCCATTCCCGTGCTGCGGACGGAGTCGATCGACCTGGAATGGGCCGCTCGCTGGTCACCGGGCCCAGCCGGTCCGAGCCTCGCGTTCCTGCAGTACACGTCGGGATCAACCGCGACGCCGAAAGGCGTGATGGTGTCGCACGCGAATCTGCTGGCGAACCTCACATATGGGTACTCCGCCGGCGAATCGAACGACCAGACGGTATCAGTGTCGTGGTTGCCGGTGACACACGACATGGGCCTCATCGAGGGCGTGCTGCAGCCGGCCTTCAGTGGCACGCCCGCCTATCTGATGTCGCCCGCGGCATTTCTGCAGCGTCCACTCCGGTGGCTCTCCGCGATCGCGAGTCTGCGGGCGACGAGGAGCGGCGGCCCGAATTTCGCGTACGAGCTCGCAGCGACCCGGATCGCCCCGCACGAGCGCGCGCGTCTCGACCTGTCCTGCTGGCAGGCGGCATACAACGGCGCCGAGCCTGTCCGCCACGACACGATGCGCGCATTCGCCGATGCCTTTCGGGAGGCCGGCTTCGACGCGGCAGCATTTCGACCGTGCTATGGGCTCGCAGAGGCGACGCTCCTGGTGTCGAGCGATCGATGGGACGGGCGCGTATCAGGAGCCCACGTCTCATGCGGTGCGCCGGCGGGCGGGACACTGCTCGAGATCGTCGATCCCACCACGGGTGTCCAGTCGCGTGCGGGCGAGCTTGGAGAGATTCTCGTCTCCGGTCCCGGCGTGGCCGGTGGCTACTGGAATGACCCGGCCGAGACGAATCGAGTCTTCGTCACCGATGCGCACTCTGGACGAGGCTGGCTGCATACGGGAGATCTGGGTTTTGTCGCCGGCGACCGGCTCTACGTCACCGGCCGCCTCAAGGATCTGCTCATCGTCCGCGGCACGAAGCACTTTCCACAGGATCTCGAGCGCACGGCCGAGCGGCTGCACCCGGATATCCGACGAGGCGGTGTGACCGCGGTGGCCGCCGCCAGCGGAGTGCGCGGCGACCATGTCGTGGTCATCGCCGAGACCGATCCGCGAGTCATTCGGGAGGGCGCGTCCACGAGCCTCATGGCCGCTATTCGCGAGGCTGTCGCCGAGGCGCACGGCATTCAGCTGCACGCCATCGCGCTCGTGTCTCCAGGCAGCGTGCCGAGGACGACGAGCGGCAAGCCGCGCCGCTATCTGTGCCGCGACGCGTGGCTCCACCGTACGCTCGAGCCGCTTGCCGAGTGGCGCGAAGAGGCGCCGGTCATCGCGGCGATCGGCGCCGAGTGATGCGCGCGGCGCTCGCGTTCGACCGCCGGGCGATTGACGCCACCGACGTGCGCGCCGTGGTGTGTGGCTTCTTGTCAATCGACCCGCGCGGCGTCGATCCATCGCGGTCGCTCGCGTCGTACGGCCTCGACTCGCTGTCGACGATGGAGCTGGTGGCGCTTCTCGAAGATACATGTGGACGAGCACTGCCGGAATGGCTGATCGCGGAACATCCCACGCTGGCGGCGCTGACCGATGTGCTCTGCGCGGGAGAGGCCGCGGCGATCGACCTCGAGGGTGCGATCATGCGCGCGGACTGTCAGCTGCCGGCCGACATCCGTCCCCCAGCAGGTCCGGTTCGAGACGAGATGCGACACGTGTTGTTGACGGGCGCGACCGGCTTTCTCGGAGCGTCGCTCCTCCGGGCGCTGCTCGAGGATCGACAGACCCGAGTGACGTGCCTGGTGCGCTCCAATCCAGGCGACAGCCGGAGGCGGCTGCGCGATGCGCTGGCGATCTACGGCGCGTGGGATGAGATCGACGAGTCCAGGATCGACGCGGTCGAAGGAGACCTGGCCGGCGACGGCCTCGGCCTTGCCCCAGACCTGTACCGCCGACTGAGCGTCTCGATTGACTCGATCGTCCACGCAGCCGCCGACGTCAACTGGGTCTTGCCGTACAGCGCTCTCAGGGCAGCGAACGTTCTTGGCACCCGCGAGCTGCTGCGCCTGGCGTGCACGTCGCGGACCAAGGCGTTTCACTTCGTCTCGAGTCTGTCGGTCTGCTATGCGATCGATGGTCCGCCACGCGTGGACGAAGACACCGACATGCTGCCGTTTCTCGAACGGCTGCCGCTGGGCTACGCGCAGTCCAAGTGTGTGAGTGAAGCGCTCGTGCGTCACGCCGCCGTGCGAGGGCTACCGACGCGAGTCTATCGGCCCGCGCTCCTCGCCGGCGACACGCGAACCGGGCGCTCGAATCTGGACGACCTTATCGCCCGTCTATTGAAAAGCTGCATCGAGATGGGCGCGGCACCGGATCTCGACTGGCCCTTCGACGCGCTGCCCGTTGACCATGTGGCGCGCGCCATCGCCCTCGCCGGACGGTCGGCCGCGACCGCCGGCGCGACCATCCACCTGACACATCCACGCCCGAGGCACTGGCGCGAATGCGTGCTGTGGGCCAACGTCCGGGGATATCGCATGAGGCTCGAGGCGTTCCCCAGGTGGTGCGAGCGCCTCACGCGCGAGTCCTCGAGTCCCGCGCATCCTTTGTACGGCCTGCGCGCCTTCTTTCTGCGCGCTGTGGACCGCAGGGCGGTCGCCGAACATTACGAGACACGATGGAGAAGCGAGGTGACGGATGTCTTGTCACGCAGGGTGCTGCAGTCCTCCGGTTGCCACCAGCCGCCGCGGATCGACGCCGGTCTTCTCGATCGATATGTGGACGACTACGTGGCGCGCGGGTTTCTGCCCGCCCGCGCCAGACCAGGCCGATCCGTGGCTCCGGCTCCGGTCATCGTCACCAGCACCCTCGAGCCGATCCTCCGGCGCCACTACGGCGACGACATGCTGGATGTGCGCGAGGCGCGCCGCGTAGGCGATGGTTCCGAACGCAGCATCCTCGGCGAGCTGGTCTCGTCCAAGCGCGGGCGTGGGGTCGGGTTGTTCCACTACGACCTCGATCTCGCTGGCTCGTGTCCGGCTACGCTCGCCGTGGCCATCAAGGCCAAGGCCTCGGATGAGGACGCGATGGATGCCGCCGAAACGACCGCGGACGTCTGCGACCGCCGGCTTGGCGCGCTCGTGAAGCGATTCCGCGAGCACCTTGGCCTGCGACACAGCCACCTGCGAGAGCTCGCGCTGTACGAAACGCCGGACGAGCGGATCAAGTCATACATGCCCGTCTGCTACGGCGCCTGGCGCAGGCCCGAGGACCATTCCTGGGGCCTCGTGCTCGAGCAGCTCGACGACATGCTGCTCATCGACGCCTCCGATTCCACCGACGGTTGGACTCCGGATCTCATCGCGACGGCGATCGACGGCCTCAGTGAGATCCACAGCGCGTGGCTTGGTCGCACCAGCGAGCTGGTGGAACAGCCGTGGATGGGACCGGTCTCGACATCGCCAACGATGCGGCGAATGACGCCGTTGTGGACGGCGTTGGCCGCTCACGCGGCGCCGCGCTTTCAGGAGGCGGCCGGAATGCCGTTCGTGCGCAGGCATCGTGAGCTCGCGGAGACGGTCGGACGGTGGTGGTCCGTCCTCGAGGCGGGTCCGCGGACGCTGGTGCACAACGATTTCAATTCGCGGAACATCGGGATCCGGCGGACGGTCGCTGGCCCGAGGCTCGTCGCCTACGACTGGGAGCTCGCGACCATAGGTCCGCCGCAGCGTGATCTCGCGGAGCTCCTCTGCTTCGTGCTGCCGCCGACTGTCGGCGCAAGCACCGTGCAGCAGTGGGTCGAGCGGCATCGCCTCCAGTTGGAGCGGCAGAGCGGCGTGCCGCTGCCGGCAGGACACTGGCGCGCGGGTTTCGCCGCCGCACTTGCCGACTTCCTGATCAACCGCTTGTCGTTCTATGCCGTCATCGATCGCGTCAGCGCGCAACCGTTCCTGACCCGCGTTCTCCGCACGTGGGTACGGCTCGACGAGGTCGTTGGGCGTGCAATCGATGGACGGACGAGGGGCAGGGAACGCGTCGCGCGGGTCCTCCGGTCTGGCCTGGATTCATGCACCGGCGCGCCGAATGGCGTGAGGACATAGGAGATGATGCGAGCGCCTGTTCACGACCTGCACGTGAGCAACCTGCTCACCTACACCGCGCTGGCGGCGGCCGTGGCGGCCTGCATGATGGCGCTCGACGACAGCACGCGGCCACTGGCCGCGGCGGCCGTCGCGCTGGCGGCGATCGCCGACACCTTCGACGGCGCGTTCGCGAGGCGGTTTGCGCGCACGCCCCGACAGGCCCGCTGCGGAACGGAGATCGACAGCCTCGTCGACGCGATCGCTTTCGGCGCCGCGCCCCTCGTCGTCCTGTTCGCGGCCGGACCGCATGACGCGATCGGCGCCGCATGTCTGTGGATCGGCGGTGTGGCCTATGCGCTCGCGCTGATTACTCGACTGGGGTTCTACAACGTCGAACCGGATGCGACGGCGTTCGTCGGAGCGCCGGCCCCCGCCGCGGCGCTGGTCTGCCTGACGGCGCTGCTGCTGCCGAGCGGCCCGTGGACGACGACGCTCTCGCTGCTGCTGGCGGCGGCCTTGATGCTGGCCCCGATCCGCATTCCGCGACCGCGAGGGTTCGGGCGCGCGATGTTCGCCGTCTGGCCGATTGCGCTCATCGCCCTGCACGCCGGGCGATATCAGGCGGTGATGTCGCCGTGAATGGTAGGACCGGAAGAAGAGCCGCTCGCCTCATCGTCTAGACGGACTAGAAGTTCCGCCAGGATGGAGAACGTGAGGGTCAAGGACGAGGACGAGGAACGCGCGTTGGGGAAGGTTGGGCCAATAGCCCCGCCGACTTCGAGAAACGGTGAAGGTCATTGGGACGCGACCAGCGCAGCCGCCGCCGACTTCCACAGGGGATCCTCTGTTACTTGTGCGGGATGCCAATCGCCGAAGGCGAGTCTTGGAACAGGGACCACCTGCCTCCAGCTGCATTCTTTGGCTCGCTGCTCAAGCGGTTCTTGTCACTGAACTTGGATTGGCTTTACACCCACGAGCCCTGCAACAGCGCGTATCGCAAGGACGAGGAGTACGCCATCGCGGCGCTCGCCGGTCACGCGCAGACCTACGCGGCTCGCGCGGTCATGCAGGATTTGCGAGGCGCTTTTGAGAAGGGTCACAAGCGCGGTCTTCTCGGCATGATTGTCGGTGGTTTCGGAACTGTTATAGGGCCGCGAGGCGAGGTGACCTTTCAGCTCGATCGCTACCGCGTGGAACGAGTGGCGTGGAAGCTCGCCCGTGGCATCTATTATCGCGAGCTGGATGTCGTGCTTCCCGAGAAGAGGCCAGGCGAGATCCGCATCATCAATCCGTTCGAGGCGGCTGAACAGATCGGAAACATCTCGTGGTATCCAGCGGTGCTAGCGAGTCGGCCGATGGGAGACGACACCTATCGGAAAGTTTTCGATTACAAATGGATTAGTGAGAAGAACGGCGACTTTCGCGGGCACGCGATTGTGATGCTGCTATGGAACAGGGTCATCTTGATCGCAATGTTTCATGATCCGGCGTGCGGTTGTCCGGAGTGAGTCAGACGAAGGGCCACGGCGGAAGCGGGTGCGTAATGCCGCGTAGTCGTAAATTCGTTCTACAGCGTCGGTCCGCGCCGTCGGCGGGCACCCCAAACGGAGTGAATCTCGACGACATCGCGGTCGAGGTCATGAAAGTAGTAGACGTGGCACCGAGTCTTTTTCATCAGCACGCGCTGAATCAGCTTGCCACGCGCCCGGCGGTAGCGCTGGCCGACGCCCGGCGTTGAGCTCACTTGCCGGAGTATCTCCTGGAACTCCGTGAGAAAGAGCTCCTTGGCGTCACGGTTTTCTCGCCACCAGCGATCTTCGGCCTCGAAGCGGCTCTGCGCCTCATCGAGCAGAACGATCTTCACGACCGGCTCGATACCGCTCCAAGTACTCCCACGCGTCCATCCCTCGGCCAGCGTCGGAATCCTCCAGTGCTCGATCGAGCGACGCGTGCAGCTCAGCACGCTCTTCGGCGGTCAGCTCGTCGTCAATTACGAGAACTTCAACTTCTGCCCCGTCCGGCAAGTTCGTGGGCTCATCCAGGACCAGCCGTCCGTTCTTCACTTGGATCTTGCGTGCGTGCATGTCTCCGATCCTATCGCTATCGGGCGTCAAGAACCACGCAGTTGACCGTGGTTTGAGCCGAGAGATGAAGCTTTTCGAGCGCGATCTCCTCTGCTGTCTTGCCAGCAAGACGGCGCCTATGTCGATCGCGAATCTTGCGGGTCGTCTCGAACCGCTCGAGTGCCAGGACCTTCATGGCTCGCAACCGATAAACATTCTCACCCCGTTTCTAGTCTAAAGGCGAGGTCACGTCATCGCCTTCGAGATGAGGTCGCGGACGCTCGCTTCAATCCTTTTTGCTGCGAATAGTTTCTTGCTGAACAGCCAGTCTCGGCGGCCATTCACATCGAGTAGTCCCGTTCGCTCGGACTTGTCACGAGCAGACGTCTTGGCTGTCACTGTTCCGTCCGAAATCAACTCTGTCGATGGAATCGCCCATTGCACGCGGGTGGACCCCTTGTTGAGATCATCCAAGACGCAGTAAAGCCCCCTCGGCGTCGCTACAAGCCAGGTTTGCTGCTTCGAGGTCTGGAAAATAAGCAGCGCCTCTGCACTCGATTTCTCCTCACGTGCCGGCTCAAATCGAGCATGCGATCGGACTAGATCGATGATCTGGTCCACAGATTTGAAGTCGCCGCGACCGAGCAAGAACGACCGGATGTCCATCTCAGCTAATCATCCACAGGCTGTTGAAGCTGCTCCTTCGTGAAGGAGTCGATCAGCCGCGGAAGAACCAGAGGCCACCCAACCCCAACACCGATGCATGCCGCGCGCGTGACCTGTAGGATGCTCGCAGCCGATCCAAGAAAGCCCCCAATGCCGGCACCGAGTCCCCAAAGGAGGACCAAACGGACGCCAGTGGAGAATCGTCCGCCATAGCTAAGATCGAATACCGAACGTCCCTTGACAGCGTAGAGCACCCAATCGAGTACGACAGCAACTAAACCCATGAGAGCGCTGCCGATGCAGAAGATCAGAATCGCGGACCCTTGATAGGCCTCTGGTACGCGCCCGGTATCACCGAGGACGAACTCCGCAAACGCTTGCCAGAACGGCACCTTGATTCTCCCAGTCGAAGACGTAGAACGATCAGTCCGCAGCCCGTGGCTCGCCACGACTCTCTCGACGCAAAACTGCGATGGTAGTGACCATCAAATAGATCGCCGTAATTCGAAGAGCGACGTGAACCAAGAGGGCCTTGTGCGCGGCCGTGCCGATGCTGGCTTCCACAAGTGCTTGAACGTTGATCAATAGTGCGAGAGCCTGCCAAGCCGTAAGCAGCACAATCGGGCCGAGACCCGGCTTCAGGTAGAGCCATATCAGGCCGCCTGTCATCAGGAGAATGTCGAACCAAATCGACGACAAGGCGGCTGGCGACGAAAACGCCGCCACGAAGAACCACACTACGTGACCGACCTGGACAGCTACGGCAGGATGGACGACTTTAGTTGTGCCTGTCGCCGTCTTTGACGTT
Organism: Vicinamibacterales bacterium; assembly: GCA_035293405.1. Taxonomy (GTDB): domain Bacteria; phylum Acidobacteriota; class Vicinamibacteria; order Vicinamibacterales; family UBA2999; genus Gp6-AA40. Next base: position 12,464 of record DATDOE010000012.1, read on the forward strand.
ATCGCCCAGAATGCAGCCGCTGCGCCCAACGGTATGAGCAGAGCCAATCCCGAGTATTGCCCGATCGCCGCACCGACTAGCGCCGCTCCTGTCCCCTGCACAGACCATCTCCGTTCCTGCGATTTTGTCTCTGCGGCGGGCGGAGACAGTGTCGGAATCGTCGGCGCAAGCGGTTGCTCGGAGTGGATCGCGGAGGGTGTTTTCGGAGCAGGAAGCGATCCCGATGGAACACCAGTTTCTGTCCCATGTCTGCGTCGACCACATGATGGGCAAAAGATCGCAGTCATCGGAAGTTCAGTTCCACACTGAATGCAGTACATCCGAGCACGTCCTTGAACCGCTAATGCTGGTGGCCGAGAGTGACTGAACTAGAGCGGGGTTTCAGCCAGATTTCATCTGATTGAACGCGACAAGGCGGTCACAGACCGATAGAGTACGATAGCGCGACCATTCTCCAAGCCAAGTGGGACAACTACCGAAGCGGTCAGCGGGCCACCACATAAGTGCCACGTTCGCACTGGGCGGCAGGAGCCATCATTGCGCGAAGGCCACGCACGCGGTCGGAGCGCAGCGACGAGAATCGAGGGCGTCGAGCTACGCGTCACAGTGACCGCACAGTGATGTCCAGTATCGGCAATACCTCCGTAAGAACAGACAGCATCCGCCACGCCTCAACACTACCCGACGCCCCGATTGCGTAGCCCTCAGGCAGCTCTCATAATCGATGCACGAATCAGATCGGCCGTCGCAGATGCACCGGCCCGCCACCTTGGGACGGCCGCCGCACCGCGGCGGAACTGCGTCGCGCGCTTCGGTTGGGCGGCGTCGCGCCGCCGTACATCCTGGTTGGCGCGTCGCTCGGTGGTCCCTACATCAGGGTCTTCGCCGCAATGTACCCGGACGATGTGGCAGGCCTGGTGCTTGTCGATCCGACTCCCGACACTGAACAGATCGATCGTACGACCGGTCTGCCGGAACTCGAGTCATTGCCCGCCACGCTCGATCAGGCGCGCGCCAGCCACGTGCTAAGCGGGATTCCGCTGTTCCTGATTGACGCCGTGTCGCCCGAAGAGGTGCCATTCGCAACCCAGCCGATTCGAACGCTGCTCATGAATTCCCAAGGAGAGATCGACGCCGAGTCGCGGGAATACAGACGATGGCTGGATGGTATTCCGGGCAGCCGTCTCATCGTGACGAACCGCAGCGGACACAACGTCGCGCAAGAGCAGCCGGAACTGGTGGTCGCAACGATCCGACAAGTCGCCGATGAGGCGACGCGGCGATCTCAACGCTAAGCGTTACTCCGTCGAGGACGACGAAGCCTCCCGCACCACTTCGAGGCTGCCGCCTCGCCTCTGCGTGGTACCATCCGGCCGCCATGATCAGGATCCTCGCTCGTGGTTCGCTCATACTCGCTCTCGCCGCGGCGGCCGTGCTCTGGGCCCAGGAGTCCCCGCCGCCGCTGCTTCCGCCGCAAGCGCCGTCCGGGCCCACGCCCATGCCGGCCGTGCTCCGCAACTACACGCCGGTCACCGAGGCGCGCTTACGGGGTCCGAACGACGGCGACTGGACGATGAATCGCCGGACGTACGACGGGTGGGGCTATAGCCCCCTCACGCAAATCACTGCTGCCAACGTCGCCCGGCTGAAGCCGGTGTGGTCGTTTTCCACGGGCGCGGTCAACGGGCACGAGGCCGCACCCATCGTCCACGACGGCGTGATGTTCGTCGCCACACCCGGCAGCCAGGTGATTGCGATCGAGGCTGCGACGGGCACGGTGCTGTGGCGCTATCGTCGCCCGCTCGGACCGGCGGTCATCAACCGGCATCCGACGACCCGCGGCGTCGGCCTTCTTGGAGACAAGGTCTTTCTGGCCGCCAGCGACGCGGTGCTGATCGCCCTGGACGCGCGAACGGGACGCGCGGTGTGGTCCACCACCGTTGCCGACAACCGCGGCGGCCATTACATGAGCCTCGCGCCGCTCGTGGCGAACGGCAAAGTGCTCGTCGGTACATCTGGCGGCGAGCTCGGCATCCGCGGGTTCATCGCCGCCTACGACCCTGACACCGGCAAGGAGCTGTGGCGCACTTACACCGTCCCGGCACCAGGCGAGCCCGGGAGCGAGACGTGGCCCAGGGGCGAGCAGTGGAAGACCGGCGGCGGCTCGGTGTGGGTAACGGGCAACTACGATCCCGAGACCAACCTGGCCTATTGGGGCACGGGCAACGGTGGACCGTGGATCGGCGACCAGCGTCCTGGTGACAACCTCTACACCGCCTCGACGATTGCCGTGGACGTGGCCTCGGGGCAGATCAAGGGTCACTTCCAGTACACGCCCAACGAGTCGTTCGATTGGGACGAGGTGTCACCGCCCATTCTGGTGGACTTCCAGCGGAACGGCCGGACGGTGAAGGGACTGATCGACGTCGCCCGCAACGGTTACCTCTGGTTCCTGGAGCGCGGGACGGGGCCCATCCGGTTCGTCCAGGGCGTACCCCACGTGCGACAGACGGTGTTTCGCAGTCTGGATCCTGTGACCGGCAGGCCCGATGTGGATCCCGCCCACAAGCCTGGCACTGGCAAGGTCGCGGACTTCTGCCCTTCGCATTGGGGAGGGAAGAACTGGCCGCCCATCGCCTACAGCCCGCAGACGCGTCTCGTCTACGTGCCGGCGAACGAGAACCTGTGCGCGTCCATGGAAGGACTGCCCGTGAAGTACTCGCCCGGTTCCGCCTTCACCGGCGCGAGGAACGTGATGTCGATCGTACCGGGCGCCGATCACATCGGGGAAGTGCAGGCGTGGAATGTGGACACCGGCGCGCGCGTGTGGACCCACACCTTCGCCAAGTCGTCGAACTGGGGACCGCTGCTCGCGACCGGTGGTGGGCTGGTCTTTGGCGGCGGAACCTCGGACCGCATGTTCCGGGCGTTCGACGCACGGACTGGAAAGGTCCTGTGGGAGTACCCCACCAACTCCGGCGTCATCGGCCAGGCCTCGTCATTCACCCTCAACGGACGTCAGTACATCGCGGTGCAGTCCGGGTGGGGCATCGACGCGCGCGGCATGCAGAACCGGCTCAACGCCATCCGCCCCGGCGAGTTTCCGGAGGTGCCGGAAGGTGGTGCGGTGTGGGTGTTCGCGCTGGGAGACTGACGTCCTTCAACACGAGTAGCGCGAACAAACGCCGGGCTTACAGCCCGGCGAGCTCTGTCGCGAAGAACATGGCCATCCCGCCACCCCGGTCGTCGCGGCCGAGGAGGGCGGCGCGGCGGAGGTAGTCCTCGTCACTGAGGCCGCGCGTGCCGGTGCTCTCGCAGACGTCGATGACCCGCCCGTCCGCACTGGTGCGAACGAGGATGGCCTGCCACGCGTTGTCGACCAGGGGCTGATACGTCTTGCGCTCCAGCCAGCCGCGCCGGATCCCGCGCAGCATCGCCGTCGCGATCATCGCGGTGGCTGAATACTCCGAATAGGCGCCGGGCCGATCGATCACGTTGCGCCACATGCCGTTTTCATCCTGGAAGCGCGCCAGCGCCTGCATCTGCGCCTGGAACGTGGCGAGCAGACGCGGATACGCTGGATGATCGCGTGGGAGCTCGGAGAGGGTCAGCGCCAGGCCGAGTGCGGCGAACGCATTGCCACGCCCCCACGCGGCGTCGGCCGAGGCCTGGTGACGGTAGAGGCCATCGGACCGCAGCACGATCTGCTGCATGAACGCCACGTGACGGGCGGCCATGTCGAAGAAGCGCCGATCGCCGGTGAGGGCGCCGGCCTTCGCCAGGATCGGCACGTCCATGAACAGCGAGTCACTCCAGCCGCCGTGCAGCGGCATGAATTCGCGAAGCTCGCCGCTGTCGGTGAAGCCGGTTGCCGCTGCGCTCCGCACCAGTGCTTCCGCGCGGTCGTCACCGGTGCGGCGGGCGTACTCGAAAAACAGGAGGTGTGCCGCGAGCGATGATTGCGAGGGGCGCGCGAGGCTGTTCTTCGTGCCATCCAGGTACGGCGCCAGCAGGAGCGCGACGTCGTTCTGCTCGCCGAGCCGAAGCCGGCTGATGAGGGCCATCGCGGCGATGTAGGTCGGCTGGGTGAAGTCGCGGCCGTAGACGCGCGCCAGTTGCTCGGCGAACACGCGGGGGGATCGAGCCCGGCGTCGGTCGGTTTCCTGGTGCGCGCTCGAGGCGGGAATACGCGCCGTCAGCGACTGTAGGAACCGCGTCGACGCATCAACCCGGCGCGCCGGAATCTGGCCGACGTCGGTGACGAGGTGCTGTGACAGCGCCTCCGTCAATCCGGAATCCGGCCCGGCGACGAGGACCAGGTCCGGCGCGTGCGTGCCAGCCCATCGCCACAACACGTGCGACTCGACCTGATCGCGGTACGCCACTCCCGAGGGCGGGAACTGCAACGGCTGCACGTCGGGATTGGCGACTGCGATCGCGATCAGCCGGAACGGGCGGCGGCGCTGCGGCGTCGCCTCGAACGCGGCTGTTTCACGAGCAACCGCGTCACTGGACTGATCGCGTCCCTGGAACCCGCCGACGAGGAGCACCGTCGGTGAGGAGCCCGAGCGGCCCGCGATGGCCACCGCATCTATTGCTGTACCGCTCGCCGACAGCCCGATTGTCCAGCGTTCGCCGGCGAACGCGATAGTCGGCAGGAGCAGGGACGCGAAGACGCAGCAGAGCACGCATCGCACGCGGGGGATTCTAGCATCGCCGTTCGTCGTCAATGCTCCCTTGGAAGTTGATTAGATCTGGTTCGGGTACGGGGTTATGCGAAAGGTTGGATCGCGACATTCGCCGGCATCGCCGCATGAGCTTAGGTTGGTGGGCGAACGGGCTCTGGTGCGTGGCCGCCTCAGTCTTTTCTGAGGGTTGCCATTGGATCGATGCGGGCAGCACGCAAGGTCGGAACGGACACCGCGATGAGGGATGCCGTGGCGATGACCAGCGCGCTCGCGATATACGCGACGGGATCGAAGACATCGACCGATTCGCGGATCTGCGCGGCGGCGGGTGTCGCCATCAGCACGGTCGCCACTGCCCCGGCGAGGCCGATGCCGGCGGCGAGACCGATGCCGACCGGGCGGATCGACTGTGTCAGCACGAGCCCGGCAACGTGCTTCGTGGCCGCGCCGAGCGCCATGCGCACGCCAATCTCCTTCGCCTGCTGCTCGACGAGATACGTCAACACGCTGAACAGGCCCGATACCGTCAACACGAGCGCCAGGCCGCCCAGGACAATCGTCACCCAGAAGGCACTCTGCAGCAGGTACGTCTGCATGCCGGTCAGTGTTCGCAGGGTCATGACGCCGAACGCCGGATCGAGGCCCGGAAGCCGCCCGAGCAGCGCCCGGCGCGCCTGGTCAGGGTTGCCGCGGACGCGCAGCGTCAGGTCCGTCCCGGGGGTTTCGGGTCCTGTCGGAAGGTAGATCGTGCGCTCCGGATCGCGGACGACGCCGACGACCGTCAACGTACGCGATGGCGCCTCCAAGCTGAGCACCTGCCCGACCGCGTCGCCCTTCGGCCACTGTTGGCGCGCGACGGTGTCGGCCACGATCACCACACCAGCGTTCGGCGTCCGTTCAGCCTGTGTGAAACTGCGCCCGCTCACCAGATCGAAGCCGAGCACGTCGAAGTAGTCTGACGAGACGGCGAGTTGCTCGACCTCAACGCGGCTCGCCGACGCGGACGTCCTGATTATTCCCCGTGTCGATGGCGACGACGCGGCCATCACTGCCACCAATGGATCGGCCCTCAGTTCCTGGAGCACCTCCGGGCGCCGTGTTTCGGCGTCGATGTTCACGCTCAGCGTGTCGATCGTCCGCACGCCTGGGTCCCTCGTTGCGGCCGCGAAGGCGCCTCGCAGAAAGACGGCCGCACAGATCAGGAGGAGGGCCGACGCGCCGACCTGGATGGCGATCAGGCCGTGCCGTGCGCGGCGCGGACGCGCATTTCTCGTCACTTCGCCGCGCATGGTCGGCACTAGGTCGAGTCGCGTTGCCTGGAGTGCCGGTGCAAGGCCGAAGAACATCGTTGACGCTACGGCGCCCACGATCAGGAACACCAGCACCCGCCAGTCCGAGCCGGGCGCCGCAAGGTTCAGCAGGCTCACGAAGTCGGCAAAATCCGGCGGTATTGTGGTGATGGCCGCGTAGAGCAGACCCTCCAGGACCAGGCGTGAGACGGCAAGGCCGCATGCCGCTGCCACGAGCGCAAGGAGGAGGCTCTCCGTGAGCAACTGCCTGATGATGCGCCGCCGCGACGCGCCAAGCGACAGGCGAATGCCGATCTCGCGCTGGCGGGAGACGCCCCGCGCGAGCAGGAGGTTGGCGACGTTGGCGCAGCCGATGGTCAGGATCAACCCGAAGGCAAAGAACAGGGGAGAAAAGAGGACGAGTGCTTCGCTGTTGCCGAACGCGAGTGTACCCTGGCGCGGCGCCAGCCAGACCCGGATCTGACGTCCGGGGACCGCCTTGAACTCCGGTCGTCCCGACGCCCACCTGGTGAGCGTGCCGGCCGCCGCCTCCCGCGACAGGGACGGCTTCAGCCGACCGACGATCTCGACGGGGATCTCGTTCCCTCGTCCTGCGAGTTCATCGCCGAGCTGTCCGGCGAGCGCGAGCGGCGCCCAGTAGTCGGGCGGGGTGGTGCCGAGCCCGCGAAAGCCGTCGGGCATGACGCCGACGATCTCGTACGGCGCGCCATTGATGATCATGCGCCGGCCGATCACCGCCGGATCGCTCTTGAACCACTTGCGCCATCCCGTATGACTCAGCACGATCACCGGCTGGCCGGCAAACCGTTCGTCGTCGCTCGGCAGCAGCGGGCGCCCGAGCGCGGACTGGACCCCCAGCACCCGGAAGAAGTTCCCAGTGACGAAGGTGGAGCGCGCGAGGCGGCCCTCGACGCGCCCGGCCCAGCCGCCCATGGCGACGGTATCCGTGAACACGCTGGTCTCGCGGCGCAGCGCGTCGTAGTCGGAGAGGGTGAACGTATCCGGATCGGAGCCGGGCCCCGTCAGCTGCTCGATCCCCACCGCAAACAGCTCACCGGGGTTCCGCACGGCATCGGTGCGAAGCATGAAGAGGGCGTAGATCGTGAAGACCGCTGTGACGAGACCGAGGCCGAGGGCCACCGTCGCGACGATCGTGAGCGCGGCGAGCGGTGCGCGGCGGAACGTGCGCCACGCGTACAGGACGTCGCGGCCCACATCGTCGACGAGACTGATGCCACGGACGTCGCGGCACTGGTCGGCGACAAGCGACACCGGGCCGAAGCGCGCTCGCGCACGCGTGCGGGCGTCGGCCGGGCTCAGACCGGCGGCCATGTGCTTCTGCGTCTCGCGCTCGACGTGGAACGCCAGCTCCTCGTCGAGCTCACGTTCAACACGGTGCGGGGTCACCAGGGCGCGAATCCGCAGGAACAGGTCGCGAAGGTTCATCGCGGTCACGCCAGCTTCATCACGCGGCCGATGGCCGTGGACATGCGCTCCCATTCGCCGGCTTCCACCGCCAGCTGCCTCCGGCCCGATGCCGTGAGCGTGTAGTACTTCGCCCGGCGACCGAGCTCGGAGACGGCCCACTCCGCATCAATCCATCCCCGATGCTCGAGCCGATGGAGCGCGGGGTACAGCGAGCCCTGGTTGACCTGCAGGACATCCTCCGAGATCTGCTGGATGCGCTCGGAGATCGCCCAACCGTGCATCGATCCCGTCTGCAGCGTCCGGAGGATCAGCATGTCGAGTGTGCCCGGCAGGAGATCGGGGATGGCAGGTCGCGCCATGGTGTCGGATGACGACACTAACGCGCGGTGGTGTCGGCTGTCAACACCACCCGGCGCCGTCGGAGATTCTCACCTTTGACCGCCGGCGGCCCTGAGGAGGCGCAACTTATTGCGCCACGCAGCGATCAAGGCGGCGCCGCGAGCCCCGACTTTGCCCGTATGCGGCCCCGGACGTGAATCTTGTGCTCGTTATTGATCCGCATAACGGGCTAGCGGCGCGAAGCGCGGCAAAAGACACTGCCGACTAATCAACGACGCGAACGGGATATCACGGGCAGCGTCCTTGATTAGTTGGACCGCAGCTCCCCGACCGTGCGGACGGGCGTGGCGATGGCCAGAGGCTCCGCATATCTGATCACGGGCATCAGCGGCGTCACGGCAAACGGTATCTTCTCGCGAACCGACATCAGCGGTACGGCGGGCGAGCGATCGAGCGCCACCCTGCC
>DATDOE010000013.1:0-82796 GCA_035293405.1 Vicinamibacterales bacterium
CCCGCCGCCCTGTCCTCCCTGTCCCGCCGGCGCCGCCTGCTGCGCCGTGAGATTCGTGACGACCGTGGCCATCACGCCCACCAGGACGATGACGCCGAGAATCAACGTTCGCTGCATGCTCGTTTCTCCGTGAGGTGCCTAAAGCCCAAAGCCCAAACCCAAGAGCCTACCGTGCGAATTGAATCGTGTCTGACATCCCGTCTTCCCATCTGCTCCAGCCGGAGTTCATCCCGTACGGCTCGCGCTCGAGAATCGCCTCGATTTCGTGCAGGAGCCCTTTCTCGACTTTGAAGAGCTCGGCGATGTGCCAGGTCCACGGCACCGTGGGACCGGCGGTGACCGTGCGGCCATCCGGCGTCTTGAAGGTACGCGAGGCGCCGGCATCGTGATCGAAAAAGACGAAGGCGACGACGAGGCCGCGCTCCTCGTCGACCGCCAGGTAGCGCCGGTCCCGGATGCGGCTGACGAAATGCAGAAGACCCGACTCGAACTGCTCGCGGCAGGTCCACATCCCCGAGTAGTTGGTCGCCGTCTTGGGATCGGGCCGCGGTGCTCCGCCGCGCCCGGGCGCGTTGGTGCTCTTGCCGCCGTTCTCGATGCGATCACAGTCATCGGCGAACGGGTACTGACCCTTGCCGTCATTGAGTTGCATACCGCTGAAGTACATGTTGGCCACGCGCACGAGGTCCGCACGGGACGTGCGATCGGCGGGCGGGGTCGGACGGGTGAACGCCGCGCGTGGCTGGCCCAGGGCTTCGACACCCTTGGCCCCGTTCTCACTGTGCGCCAGCAGGGTTTCGATTTCGCTGATGCGCCGATTGTCCACCTTGAGGCGCAACGCGATGATCATCGGCGTGCCCGCCTCGCGCATCGTGCTGAACGTCACGATCTGGCCGGCCGTCTGATCGGCGACGTGCAGCTTGTAGGTGCCACGCGCGGTGACCGAGTTCCAGAACCCATCACCCAGCTGGAGCCGCTGCCCGTTCTCGGTGTACTTGACGCCAGCGGCCAGCGGAAGCCTCTTCGGATCCTTGGCGACCAGCGCCTCCAGATACTGCTCCGCAATCCCCTCCAGACACGCGCGATCGCACGCCGCACGACCCTGCGCGGAGGCGATGCCGACGGCAACGAGCCAGACCCCAAGCACCAAGGTCGCACCGACACGCATCAACGGCTCCCTACTGTTTGCACCCACTTCGCACTTCGCACTTTGCACTTTGCACTTTGCACTTTGCACTTGATCTACGTCGGCGCGAACTGCTTCTTCAGCCCCTGCCAATGCGTGTAGTAGTCACGCTCCAGGAGATCCGTTTCGAGCGCGAACTTCGTGGGTCTGACCGGGAGCTGCGTCTCGAACAGAAACACGAGGGTGTTGTCGAGGAACTGCGGCTTCAGGTCGGCGTCGCGACCGCGCTGATAGGCGGTCGCGTCGGGGCCGTGACCCGACATGCAGTTGTGCAGGCTCGCGCTGCCGGGCATGAACGCATCTGACTTCCCGATGTACTCGCCGGAAATGAGTCCGAGAAACTCGCTGGCGACATTGCGATGGAACGGCGGCGGGCGGAACGTATGTTCGGCGACGGTCCACCGCGGCGGGAAACATCCGAGCTCGACGTTCGACGTCCCGGGCACCGCCGTCGGCGCGGCCAGCACGCAGTAGATCGACGGATCCGGGTGATCGAAGGTGACGGTGTTGATGCACTGGAACCGGAGCAGGTCGTAGGCGAACGGCACGTAGTTGCCGCGCCAGGCGACGATGTCGAGCGGCGAGTGATCGAGCTCAGCTTCCCATAGCCCGCCACCGTACTTCGCCACGACGCGATAGTCCCCCTCGCGATCCTCGAACGCAGCCACAGGCGCCATGAAGTCACGCGCGTTCGCCAGGCCGAAGGTGCCAATCGGACCGAGGTCGGGGAGACGGAAATGCTGGCCGTAGTTCTCGCAGATGTATCCACGCGCCGATCCGTCCGGCAGCTCGACGCGGAACTTGACCCCACGTGGTATCAGCCCGACATGTCCCGGGGGCAGGTCGAGAACCCCCAGCTCGGTATGCAGCGTCAACGTGCCCGCCTGCGGCACGATCAGGAGCTCTCCGTCGGCGTTGTAGAAGAAGCGGTCCTTCATCGACATGTTGGCCGCGTACACGTGAATCGCGGCGCCGTTCTGGGTCGCCGGATCGCCGTTGCCACCCAGCGTGACGATGCCGCTCACGAAGTCGGTCGGCTCGGCCGGAATCGGCAGCGGCCGCCAGCGCAGCTGATTGGGCGTCGGCGGCACCTCGTTGAACGGACCGCTTCGAATCAGGCGGCTTCCGATCGGCGTGAACGGCTTGTGCACGGCCGACGGGCGGATGCGGTAGGTCCAGGTCGAGCGGCTGACGCCGCGCGGGGCGGTGAACGCGGTGCCATTGAGCTCTTCGACGTACAACCCGAAGGCCGGCCGTTGCGGGGTGTTCTGATCGCGCGGCAGCGCGCCCGCAAGTGCTTCAGAAGCAAAGTCGTTACCGAATCCGGACTGATACGTGCGCGCTGTGGGTGCCATGGCGGATGTAGGCTATCGCCGCGCCTGCGGCAGGTCAAGGAAGCGGGGCGCATTACAAGATCGGCGCGCCGCTTGCTATAACCCTGACCGAGCCTCGGGGTTTTCCGCGATATCTGCGGGAAAGACTCCGAGGAAGACTGCAGTGAGCGAGGATTTAGTCTCTCTCCTTGCAGACTGTGTGGTAGATCTCTCGAATTCGGAGACTCAACAATTGATGGTCAGCGTTGACCGGCCCGTCGTGCGGATGTTCATCTGTGAGCTCGACACTGTTCGCTGGGAAACGCGCATCGCCGATGGTCGAGGGCTGGAGTTGAAGGTGTTCGGACCAGGGACGTTGCGACGCGCCTATGCGTTTGCGGACGCGCTGTCGCTGGTCGAGTATCAGGTCCAGTACGAGCGTCAGCTGCTGTCGAACGGGTACGGATTGCTGCCGCTCAGCGAGCGGCGCGCCGGGTACGACCGGCGACGTCGGCCACGCGCCGTGGAAGACAGGCGTCAATAGTGACGACAGAGGGTGTGTTGCACATCGTTGCGAAGAATGACGCGCCAACCCAGCGGCTGACGCTGGCGAGGCGGCACATCGAGACGGCGATCTCTCACATCAACGATGTGGCGCAGAGCCGTATTCCCGTGACAACCGCCGACCTGTCTCCCGGTGTCGACGAGCTTCGGCTCATCGTGCGCGCCCTCGCCGATATTCGCGAGGCGCTTCGCTTGTCCGACTCAGTCCCGTCTCAGATCGACAGCCCGGCCTAGAGCGATTGTCATGTCTGCGTAGAGCGGGGGCTTCAGCCCCCGCGTCTCGAGAACGCGCAGGCTGAAGCCTGCGCTCTACGGCGTGTAGTCAAATGTCTCTCCGTCACGCCGGCGGACTATGATTGGCGGGCGAGAATACTTATGAAACAGCACGAGCTCGAGTCCGCCGCACAGAAAGCCACCGCGCAGGCACAGATCGCCTCACGCGCGCGCAAGGAAGCCGCGCAGCGGCTCAAGGCCGCCAAAGAGGAGTCACGCCAGGTCAAGGTGAAGCTCAAGGAGGCCAAGAAAGAGGCCAAGCGCGCCGCCAAGACCGCGCGCCGCGCGAGCAAGGACGCCGACCAGGCGCGCAAAGCCGTCGAGAAGTCCACGGCCAAAGCCGCGAAGGCACAGGCGAAATCCGCGAAAGCCAAGACGCCAAAGAAGGCCAAGAAGGCCAGCGCGAAGAAGGCGAAACGCCTGAAGAAGGTCCCGTCGCCCCAGCGGGACACCGCGAGTGACGCGGTCCAGCCGGCCCGCGCCAAAGCGACGAAGGCAAAAACCGCGGCGGCACAGCCCGATGCCGAGTGGACCGAGGGCGAGTGGACGGCGGACGACTCCGCCGTCAAGCCAGTCTAGGGGATGGGTTGCGATCGTCAGCGAGGAAGCACAGTCCCCGGGGGAAGCGCAGTCCCTGGGGGAAGGACCACTCCAGGACGGACAGTTCCGGGATAGAGGCCCAGGCCGGCACCCGTCGCCCACGTGCAGTTCTTCACCATCGCCAGTTGCGTGACGCGCTGCGTGCGCATCATGGCCGGCATGATGGCGGCGACAGCCTGCATCTGCGCCATCATGACCTGCTGCATCTGTTGAGGCGTCATCTGCTGGCCCGGCACCAGCCCACCCGCACCATTGAGACCCGCCATCATCATCGCCGGATTGAGCGACGCCGCGAGCGCCGCGGCGGTCTCCGGGGTCATCACGGTCTTGGTCTTGTCCTTGGCCGTCAGCTCCTTCGCCACGACGGCGTTGCTCTTCGCGGCGTAGGCCTGAATCGCCGGGTCGGTCATCGTCGAAACGAGCTCCTTCTGAAGCGCCTCGCAGCCGAGTGTCTCATCGCCGGTCTTGATAGCGGCGGCCTGCGCCGCCATCATCGCCGTCTCGAAGTTCTTCATATCCAGCGGCTGCGCGGCTGGCGTGCGAACGGCTTGCGCATTCGCGGCCACACCTGCGCTGGCCGACAACGCGACGAGCAGCATGAGTGATCTGAACATTACGTATCTCTCCTACTTCTTCTCAAGCGCCTTGGTCACGGCCTTCGCGGCGTTCTGAACGGCTTCGCCAAGCGACTCGTCGTACGACGGCCCTGCTCCGGGCACACCGACCAGGCCTCCGCCTGAATTCATCGCCATCGCCTGCTCCACGAGATACGACGCCGCGCCCGCTGTGGCATCGACGCCCCTGCCGGCGCCAAGACCTCCGACACTGCCCATCTGCATTCGCATAAGGGCGGGGTTGCCGAGCAGCCCCATCCCGCCGAAATTCGACATGCCATTCATCCGCGACATCATCATCGGGCCCGCCATCATGTTCAGGTACATCCCGCCGGCGAACTTCGCGATGCCGAGGCCGGTCTGCAGACTGAACCCGCTGCCGTCCTTGCCCTTCGTCGTCGTCGAGAGACGCTGCTTGCCATCGGGCTGCACAAGCTTCACGGCGATGCTCGACTCGGTGTTCTCCTTGGGCGCACTCGCTCCGGCAGCCGCTCCAGCCGCCGCGCCCGCCACGCCGCCGCGCCCGCCGGCGACACCGGATGCCGCCTTCATCAAGCCGCCAAAACCGCCCGGTTTGTTGACCTTCAATTCGCTGACCTCAGCGAGCAGCACGTAGTCATAGCCGAGCTCACCGGCGCGCTTCTGCAGATCCGCCGGCGCCGCGGCCGACATCGGCACCGCTTCGAACTTGGCCTCTGCCAGATCAGTGATGAGACGCTGCCGCAGGGCGCGCGTGTCCACGGCCTGCGCCGTCTTGTTCGTGAACTCCGGCACGCCGATGCGCACGACGCCTGGCGTCTTCGGGAGCGGCGCGGCTGGCGGCGCGGCATCGACCTGCGCCAGCTTCACCTCGTTGGCGTCGCTCAGGGCCTTGCCCAGTTCGCGAACGTTCATCGCGGCATTGAGCCCGGGTGGGATCTCGAAGAGCGCCGGATCGAGCGTCGTCGCCTCGAGCTCCGTGACCTCCATCGAGGCGAGCATCGGCTTGCCGTCGTCGCCGGTGATGGTCGTCGTGTAGCCGACGGGAAAGCCGAGCGCTTTCGGATCGCCGTTGCTCGTCGCCTGAATCTGATCGGCGCAGCCGCCGGGAGGCACACCGGCGGTCGGGTCTGGCCCGGATGCTGCCTGCGTGGTCAGCGCCTTCGGCGGGTCGATGTACCAACCATCGGTTTCGATGCGCTGCTTCGACGTGTCACACGCACCGGCCATCGGCTGCTTGTCGATCATCATCTTGACGTGACGAGCCTGCTGGCCGAACGCCATCTTCCGCTCGCCCGTGTCGACGATGGTCGTCGCCACCATGACGACGCCTGGAGGTCTGGGCGGCGCCTGGGGAGCCGCACCCGGCATTTGCATGGCCGGCATGCCATCCGGCGCCACGAGATAGGTGTTGGCAGCTTTACTGATCTGAATCGTGCGCTTCTGATCGTGCTGCTTCAGGAGCACCATGTCCTGGAACTCGAACCGCTCGCGCTCACCCTTGATATAGGTGACGCTCTCGGTCTTCATCTCGCCCGTCGTGTACGTGGATTTGAAACGCACGTCCTGCGGCGGAGGCGGCGCGGGCGGCTTGGCGGTCGCGGGCGGCGCGGGCGCGGGCTTTGGTGCCGGCGCTGCGGTACGCGGCCGCGCCGGCTGCGCGGGCGCCGGCTTCTTCGTGGCCGGTGCTTGCGCCGCACCTGGCAACGGGGTCAGCCACAACGACATGGCCGCGACGAGAAGAACGAGTCGGGGGGCAGGACGAGAAGGTGCAAACATGTGACTCTCCCGAATCTCTATCGCTATCTCTAGCTCTGTCTCTGGGAAACGCCCGAGTTGAGCGCGCGGATGAGCTTACAGCGGACCGCCTGCGACTTCCCGCACTCTCTCAGCGAAATCGCCGCATCGCCCGCACTCCCAGTCGGGTTGTATACGGGCCGGGTGGCCGGGTTGGAAGAATTCGGGTATGGTCTTCCGAACGGGCGACTTCGCCCGTATCCCCTATGGCCGCGTTCGAGGAGCTGTATCACCGGCACGTCCAAGCCGTCTTACGATTCGCCCTGAGCGTGGCTGGCAGGCGTGATGTGGCGGAGGATCTGACGTCAGAAGCCTTCCTTGCGCTCCACCGGAACCTGGACTCGATCGACCAGTCCCAGTTGCCGGGCTGGCTTCTGACCGTGGTCAGGAACCGGGCTCGGGACTGGTGGCGGCGTCAGGTCGTCGAGCGGCGTTATATGGAGGAGTTGGCCGCTGCCCCATCGGCAGCGATGCCGGCTCTCGAGCACTGGCTGCTCGAAAGCGGAGACCTCAAACGGGTGCATCGGGTGTGCCTGATGCTGCGCTACGTTCATGGGATGACTCGCGCGGAAATCGCGGCACAGACGGGATTAACGGAGACGCAAGTGAAGGGACATCTGCAATACGCGTTGACCCTGCTGCGGAAGGCGCATGGAGTACACAGCACATGACCGCCCTCCGAGACGATTGGGATACAGAGGAACGGGAGGCCCTGTCGGGGGTGGAGGAGCAGGTAGAGACGCTCCGCCGCCGGCACGGTGCGAACCCGCCACTCGACCTCCTGCGCGCGGCGCACGCGCAACTGCTGCCAGATGATATCCAGGCTCGCGTGGATCAGCACCTCTCGGAAAGCGCGTGGAGCCGAGCCCTTGTCGCGGCCTCCGAACCCGACGACGATCTGCTGACGCCAGCAGATCAGCAGCGGCTGTTCGCGCGGATCACCAAGGAGACGCGGACACAGGACACGGCTCACGTCTGGACGTGGAGTCGTCCGGCATTCCTCGTGCCTGCCTTTGTGGCCCTGGCCTCGGTCGCGTGGCTGGCCTTCATGGTGCGCGCTGTGCCGCCAACAACTCACCCCGCGGAATCAGCTGTCGCCATCGCGCGAGCGGACCCTCCGCCGTTTCTCCTGCCGTTCGGCAAGCCGGATGTCAGGCTGAGCATGGCGGCGCTGACCTGGCGAGGATCTGCGACTGGCGACAATCGGTTGCTGGCGGATCTCAAGCCCGGGCTCGACGCCTACCGCGCCGGCGATTACGCGGCGGCAGACCGCGAGCTCACGGCGCTCGCGGCGCGATATCCCGGCACCATCGAGATCCCTTTCTATCAGGGTGTCTCGAGGCTGTTCTTGAACGACCTCCCCGGCGCCATTGCCTCGCTGACGGCTGCCGAAGCAGTCGGCGACCGCGCGTTTGCGGCTGACGTGTCGTGGTATCGCGCCGTGGCCGAGCAGCGGGCCGGTCATCTGGCCGAGGCCCGCACCAGGCTGGACGCGCTGTGCCGCGGCAACGGGGCAGGTACGGATCGAGCCTGCACCGCGCTCAGTCAACTCACGACACCGTCGAGTCCGAGATAAGCTGCGCTCGATGCGAACCTGGCTTCGCTTCCTGACGGCGCTCTGCTTTGCACTGGTGATCGCGGTTCGCCCGGGGACCGACGCCGCATCGCGTGAGCCTGGACCGCAGCAGCCAGTGGCCGCGCTCCCCGAGCCGGCCACGCTCGAGGATCTGCTGGAGTCCGCCGAATCCCTCCTG
The DNA here is from genome assembly GCA_035293405.1 of Vicinamibacterales bacterium. Classification (GTDB taxonomy): domain Bacteria; phylum Acidobacteriota; class Vicinamibacteria; order Vicinamibacterales; family UBA2999; genus Gp6-AA40. The sequence goes on from DATDOE010000013.1 coordinate 8,081, forward strand.
AGACAAGCGAAAGGGTTTGCCGCGCAGCCGCTGTTCGAGCGTGCGCGCGAACAGGCGATCGCGCTCGCACGCGAAGGCGAGGAAGCGCAGGCACGGACCGCCATCGGCGAAATCCTGTTCTACCGAACGCAGTACACGGCGGCGCGCGAAGAGGGTCTCAAAGCGCTCGAGATTTACCAGCGACTGGCTCTCGACCGCGGCATCGGACGCGCCAGCCACCTGCTCAGCACCGCTGAGGATCTCCTGGGAAACCGCGCCTCTGCTCGCACGCATGCCGAACGAGCCATCGGCGCGTACGATCGCGCCGGCTATCCGCGTGGAAGGGCCCTTGCCACACTTCAGATGTTGAGGGTCGCAAGGCTCGCCCTCCCCGAGGAGCGGCCTCTCTACGAGCGGGCGATCCGCGATGCGCGCGCCGCCGGTGATCCCGAGATTGAAGGGACCGCGCTGCACAGCCTGGGAGACCATCTCTTTACTGAGAGCCTCTTCGAGGAGGCGCTCGACACGCTCACGCGCGCGAAGGCCGTCTTCGAGACCACCACCGCGCTCGGCGACCTCGGCACGGTCTACAACAGCCTGGGCCGCGTCTATCGTGCGCACGGCCGGCTCGATGAAGCGCTGAAGTCACAGCTCGCCGCTCTCGCACTGCACGAGAAAGCGAACACGCCGTTCCAGTTGATGCAGAGTCTCAACGCGGTCGCCACGGTCTATCAACGCCTGGGCGACCTCCGCAAGGCACGCAGCTACTACGAACGCTCGCTCGCGCTGGCGGAGAAGTCGAGCTCTCAGCGCGTGCAGGATTTCCTGCGAGGAAACCTCGGAAACCTGTTGATTCATCAGGGGCAGTTCTCGCAGGGCGCAAGCGCGCTGGAGCAGGTGATCGCGCATGGCGTCGACGAGTATCTGAGTCGCCGACAGTCCAGCCTCTCCTTGGCCTACTCGAAGATCGCTCGGCCGCAGCAGGCCCTCGATGCCGCGACGAAGGCCGTCGACGGCTGTGCCAAGGACGACGAAGCGTGCGTGGAAGCCCTGGGGCGCCGTGCGGCGGCGCACCAGGCGCTCGGCAACCCGCAGGCAGCGCTCTCGGATATCAACACGGCACTCTCACACCTCGAAGGGGTGCGAACGCGCCTCGTGCCGAGCGATTTCTTCAAACAGGACTTTCACCACGCGCAGGAGGACCTGTACAGCTTCGCCATCGGGCTCCAGCTGCATGAAAAGCAGGATCGGCTCGCGCTCGAGACCGCCGAGCTCGCCAGATCCCGTGCGTTCCTCGATCTGCTCGCGAGCCGTGACGTGCGCTTCAAGGACAAGGACCGCGCCGAGATTGCCGCGTTGCGGGAAAACGGCGTCCGCCAGGCCCTGCCAGTCACGCTCGAATCAACGGCGCCACACGCGCTGGCCGCCTTGACATTTCGAGGGGCCGGGACCGTTGCGACGCGGCCGACGGTGACCTCGCCGTCCTCTCTCGAGTTGAACAGCCTGGTGACGGCTGCTCCGTCGGCCACCGGCGATCTGATCGCGACGGCCGCACGCCTGCAGTCCACAATCGTTGCCTACTGGGTCGGTGATGACGAGCTGTTCATCTGGGTCGTCACCCCCGAAGGCGCCGTCAACTCCAGGCGCGTCGGCGTCTTGCGCTCGAAGCTGCTCGAGCTGATTCGAGCGACATCTCCATTCACCGCGACCTCGAGCACCGCGCCCGCGACGCGGGCGATCGCCACGCGTGGCTCGGACACGGTCGCGTTGCAGAGTGCGCGACCGGACGCATGGCGTGAGCTCCACACCGTGCTGATCGATCCCATCCGGGCGTATCTGCCGCGCGCGACGGGCTCGCTGCTGACGATCGTCCCGCAGGGCCCACTGCTCAATGTCAGCTTTGCCGCGCTGCAGAACGCGCGCGGGCGGTACCTCCTCGAGGACTTCACGTTGCATTACGCACCGGCGGGCGCGGTGCTGCAATTCACCGCGCCAAAGCGCCGGGCCGATGCGCGCACGGGGCCGATGCTGGTCGTGGCCGACCCGACTCTGCCCCGCCTCTCCACGCTCGACCGTCCGCTCGCGCGGTTGCCTGGGGCGCGCAGCGAGGCGGCGGCGATCTCGAAGCTGGTGCCAGCGAGCCGGCTCACAGTCCTTCAAGACGCGAAGGCGACCGAGGCGCTCGCACGCGAATCCGTCGCCGGCAAAGCCGTCCTCCACTTCGCCACACACGCCATCGTCTCGGATGACGATCCGTTCCGTTCGTTCCTCGCCCTGGGCCCCTCGACCAGCGCCACGGGCGGCGATGGTCTGCTCACGTCAGAGGAAGTGTACGGCCTCGACCTCAGCGCCGATCTCGTCGTGCTGAGCGCGTGCCGTTCAGCGGGCGGAAGCGTCACCGGCGACGGCATCTCGGCATTCGCGCGCGCGTTCATCTACGCGGGCACGGCGTCGCTCGTGGCCAGCCTGTGGGACGTCGCGGATGAGCCCACCAATCGTCTGCTGCCGGACTTCTACAAGTCGTGGCTGGCCGGAGAATCGAAGGGCCGCGCGCTTCGCAGCGCGCAGCTTCGGCTGCTGCGCGACCTACGAGCCGGCCGCGTGCAGGTCGAGACGCCGGTCGGCGTCGTGTCCCTCCCCGAGCATCCTGTGTTCTGGGCCGGGTTCGCGCTGTTTGGCGAGCCGGATTAGCTGCCTGATCGATATCCCCGTCGCAATGGACGGACGGGCGCCCAAAGAGCAAGAATGTTGGCCATCATGACATTCGTTCGAGTGTCGTTGGCCCTATTGTTCGTCGCCACGGTGTCCGCTCAAACTGACACCTCTCGCGACGCTCTTCTTGCCGCCATCAAGCGCGGCGCGGCCACAGAGGTCGAGCGGTTGCTGAGGAGTGGCGCGAGCGCAAACGCTGTCGACACGGATGGCACGTCCGCGCTGATGTCAGCCACGCTGTTTGGGAACGCGCAGATGTTACAGGCCCTGATCAAGGCCGGCGCCGACCCGAATCGCACCGGCGTCGCCGGCACGACGGCGCTGATGTGGGCGGTGCCGGATGCGGCGAAGGTCAAGGTGCTTCTGGCCGGGGGCGCCAACATCAACGCGAAGTCGGAATCGGAACGCACCGCGTTCCTCGTGGCCGCCAGCTATCCTCGGACGGTCGCCTTGCTTCAACTGCTGCTCGAGCGAGGCGCCGACCTTCGCGCGCAGGATCGAGCGGGCGCCAGCGCACTGGCGCTTGCCGTGCGGTCGGCCGACGTCGAGGTCGTTCGCTTCCTGGCCGACAACGGCCTGGATCCCAACGCGCTGTCCGTCGGGGCGAGACGCGCCGCCTTTCAGCGCTACGATCTGCCGACCGTCGACTACCTGATGTCAAAGGGACTCGGCTCGGCGCCCGACATACTCGTCACCGCCGCAACCTGGCAGCCCACCGCGACGGTCGCTCGCTGGATCGAATCGGGAGCGGACGTGAACGCCAGCAACCCGGCCCAATACGCGAGAACACCGCTGCTGACAGCCGTGACGTCGGAGGCGGAAGGCGCCGAGACACTGAAGCTGCTGCTCGACCGCGGCGCCGATCCGAATGCGCGAACCACTGAAGGTGAATCAGCGCTCGACTGGGCGATCTACAAGGGCGACCGCGCGAAGATTGCGGTGCTCGAAGGACGCGGGGCCAGGCGCGGCACCGGTCCCCGTCAGGAAGTGATCGCTCCGCCCGCGACAGGCGGCATCAGCGATCCCCGCGTGTCGCTGACGAAGAGCCTCGCACGAATCACCGACGTCGCTCCGAGATTCCGTGAGCAGGCCACCTGCATTTCCTGCCATCACAATGCCCTGCCGGCGCTGGCCGCGGCGACCGCCAGGCGGAAGGGGATCGCGATCGACGAAACACGGGTGCGCAAGAACCTCACCGACATCCTGACGTTCTTCATGACCAGTGCGCCACGCATGATGCTCGGTGATGCCGCGGTCGGCGGCGAAGCGTTGACGACGGGCTACGCGGCGATGGCGCTGTCGTCGGAAGCGCATCCACTGGACACCGTGACCGCGACGATGACCCATTGGCTCCTCGCCCGTCAGATGCCGGATGGGCGGTGGCTCGGCAACGGTCTCAATCGTCCGCCCTCGGAATACAGCTCCATCAGCCACACCGCGATCGCCGCCGGTGGCTTGAAGGCGTATCCGTTGCCTGGTCGGACGAACGACATCCGCGAGAGCGTGAAAAGGGCCGGGCAGTGGCTGCTCGCCGCCGAGGCGAAGTCGGCCGAAGAGCGAGGGATGCGTCTGATGGGTCTGGTCTGGACAGATGCACCCCGATCGCGAGTGCAGGCCGCGATACGGGAGATTCGCGATCGACAGGAAGCCAGTGGCGGCTGGTCGCAGTTCGGGCGCACGCCGCCCGACGCGTACGCGACAGGCCTCTCGCTCTATGCGCTCCATGTGGCTGGTGTGGCCCCGGCCGACGACACCTATAAGAAGGGCGTGTCCTTTCTTCTCGGCTCACAGTATCAAGACGGCACATGGCTCGTGAAGACGCACGCGTTTCCGGTGCAGCGCTATTTCGAGAGCGGCTTCCCGTATGGCCGGCATCAGTGGATCTCGATGGCGGGCACGAGCTGGGCCTCGCTCGCGATCGCGCAAACGCTGCCCGATGCCTCTCATTGAAGGCCTGGCACTTCGGCTGAGGGTCGGTCTGCTGTCACCAGTTGAAACTCCCGGTTATGGTCATGGGCGATGGTGAGAGACGAAAGGCCGCTTTCGCACTCGTTTCGGAAAAAATATCCCAGCTTTTTTGAGACGTGCTGAACCCCCCGAGTTGGCAGCTGTAGAAGGCAGGCTTCCCGACCGGGTTATCGAGATTGCCTATCGGGAGCACGACCACGGCGGTCGTCACGAGCTGGCCTCCCGTCACCGGAAACTCTTCCTGTTTTTGCACCCGGCCTCCGGTCGCACCTTTGATGACCACTCCTCTGGTGAGTGCGGCGCTCTCGAGTGTGCAGTAGACGGAGATCCTGGAGATATCCGACGACAGCTGCCTGAGATTCAGCGGCACTCTGAACGTGACGTCGCTCGACTGAGCGGCGCTGGCCACGGGCAGTGCCAACACGCAGGCTGCCAGCACCGCAGATTGCATTCGGGAATTCATACGCAATGTCCTCCTCGACATAGGGGCTATGGACCCGTCGCGGTCCATCCATCAAGTGTGATCGTGCGCGGCTTGACGATCGCCGACGTGCCCGTCGCTGTGAATCCATCGAGCGTGATTGTGCGTGGGGCGACGGTCACTGATGCACCCATGGCCTCGAATCCGTCGAGGGTGATCGTGCGCGGCCCGACACCCACGGATGCTCCCGCAGCCGTGAATCCGTCAAGGGTGATCGTGCGAGGACTTGGAATCGCGGCCGCTCCAGCCCCCGCCGCCGCGCCACCTGCCGTAGCAGCGCCACTTGCCGCAGCAGCACTCCCGCTCGCGGCAGCGCCCTCTGCCGCGCCACGCCCCGCGAGGACTCCACCAGTCGCAGGAGCTCCACTCCCCGCCGCCGCTCCAACTCGCGCCGCAGATCCATTCGCCGCCGCGGCTCCGGCTCCCGCCACGGATCCAGCTCCAGTCGCCGCTCCAGCCCCTGCCGCGGCTCCCGCTCCCGCGGTCGCTCCCCCCCCAGCCGTAGGTGCACCTCCAGCTGCAGCACCTCCACCGCCTGTCGCCGTGCCAGCTTGCGGGCGTGGCGCGATCGTTCCGGCCTGGCCTGGCGCGATCGTCGTGGGCCTCGCGATCTGCGCGGTCGACAGGTTCGGCGACGGTGATCCATTCCGAACAAGGTCCCAGGCGCAGGCGGCCTGCCCTTCGGAGCCGAGCGGCTGCAAGTAGTCGAGGCGATCGGTGAAACGCGACACGCTGGAGCCGGTGATATGTGTGCTCGTCGGCACATCCTGGATCGTCGGAAACTGACGCCACTCCGATGCCGTCGCGGTGATCGGCTGGCTTCGGCCGCGCGGCGATCCGATCGCCGCCAGTTGCTGTGTGCCGATCGTCCCGGTGGGCGCGTTGAGCTGACTATTCCGCAGGAAGACCAGCAGCCGTTGGTCAGACTGACGAACGAAGATTGCCACCCTCACGCCCGGGGCCGAACCCTGCGTCTTCCAGTCTGCCGACAAGCCCTGTGCGGCAGTCTGTCGCAGCGAGCCTGCACCGCTCACCGTCCACGTCGCCGGATAGTCGAGCACACCTCCGTCCGAAGGCGGAGCTCCGGTGAGCGTCCACGTGTGCGTCTGATGATTGACGTATCCGAGCCCCTTGGTGTCGACGACGCAGGTGATCGATCCGCTCCAGAGCGGCGCCGTCGTGACGAGCGTCTGCGCTGCGACAGTCGTGGCCGCACTGACAAGCGCGACCACGAGACGACAACAGGCGCGTGGGTGCGCGGTCATATGGCTACGGCATCCGCACGACTCGAAGGTAGAGGGTGTAGTCGCCGTGCAGCGGGCCCAGCGGGTTATGGTCCTCGTCCACCAGCGAGATCGCGATCACGCCAGGCGGAAACCCCTGCGAGCCAGGAGCATTGAGCGCGGCCTCGATCTTCTCTCTGGTGAACGCGACCTGGCGATCCACCCAGTGGATCCGCGAGTAGTCGAACTCCTCCGTCGACCCGCTGGCCGTGGGGGCCACGAACAGACCTCGCATGTCCCTCACGTACCCATCGAGTCCGACGATCCGATCCTTGCCCGGCCAAAACCTTCCGGCCGTCTTCTTCATGCCCTTGTCAAAGCGATCCCCGTCGGCGGCGGTGGGCTGGACGTAGTCCCGTTCGAAGGCGGCATCGAGCGCCTCACCCGGATCGGCAAACTGCGCCGCCGAGGCGAATTGATAGAGCGGCGAGCTCGGGCCCTTCGTCGCCGCAAGGCCCGGGGACGCGAGCCCCGAGCCCCAGGTCGGACTGCTCAACGCCCACGCCCTCCAGTACTCGTAGGCGCCTGAGTCTCCGTCGAATTCCCAGAGCGTCGGCCGCACCGACAGGACATCGCCGATCCGCAGCGTGCCTTCCCAGACCTTCATCGGAAACCGATGCGCGTCGGTTTCCGGCGGCAGTTGCGCGCTGCTGGGACTCCATCCAGACGGCACCACGTCACCGGCCTTCAAACCGCCGTTTCCGCTGCCACTGCCAGCTCGAATGCGGCCTGACGCATTCGCATCGCCGTAGACCCAGCTCTTTGCCACCTCGTTGCTCTTGACCGCGCCTCCTTCCCATTTCGCCACGGACGCAGCCGCGTAGATCTCGTCCACCCAGCCATCCCGATTGACGGGGTCGTCGTACGTCTGGTTGTTGACACGGAATCCGGCGATGAAGATCTGGTACTTGCCAGAGGTGACCGTGACGGTCGCCGTCACCCTCGCGGCGTTCGACACGTCGCTCATGATCCCGGTGGGCGTTCTCCAGAACGGCATGACCAGCCACTCGAGGTTGCCCGCCGGCAGCTTGTCGATGTCGAGCGCCTGGCCGTTTGCGCCTGCCGTCACCTCGGCTCCGGCCTCGTGCAGGCCAGGTCCCAACACGAGGTACGAAGTCGGGTGGTCCGCCTGGTCGCCCCACGTGAGGTTCACGCGACTCGTCTGCTCTCCGGGCGTCACTGTCGGCGTGACGCGCGGCACCACCGGCTTCGGCGCAGTGACGGTCACGTTGGTGATCGCGCATTTGCCATCCGAGTACAACGCGGCGATGGCGTACTTGTACGGCGTGTTTCGGTAGTCGAGCGCGGCAGCGTGGGTGTACGAGAGTGCCGTGATCGGTGCGGCGGTGAGCGACCCGATATCGCTGCGCGAGATGGCGTATCCGGTCGCCCCCGCAAGTTGAGGCCACCTGAACGAGACGCCGCCTGGCGTCACCGTCGTCGTTGCGGCAGGCCCCGTCGTCGCGCACTCCGCGGCTCTGCTGAGGGTCACGCCTCCGGTCGCTCCAACGACCGCCGTGGCTCCGGGCGGCGCGGCAGGAACGGCCGCACCCGGCGCTCGCGTCGCGATACCGGCGTCAACGGGGGGCTGATTGGTCGAGGGTGGCTCAGCCGGCGTCTTCGCCACTGCACTTCCTGATGTGGGTGATATGGCGCTGAGTGTTCCCGATGCACCGCTGCTAATGGGCGTCGCCCCCGGACTCTGCGCGTCGCCCGTCTTCGAGAATTGATACGTGCACATCGCCGACGGCGGGCGCCCACGCTGCCCGAGCTCAGCACCCAGGCCCTCAGTCTGTACAGAGACCGAGGCGTTGATGCTGGGGCTCGGCGCCACGTCGAACCACGGAAGCTGCCACTCGGATACGGCTTGCTTGATGGCTTCAGGAGGACGCGCCTTGCCATTCACGGTGATCTCGCGAGTCCCGCTGAGCGCGTCGTACAGCACCTTTTGCGCGTGCCACAGTCGAATGATCAACTTCTGATCCGACGCACGAATGAAGAACGCGAAAGGCGCTGGCGTCGGCGGGACTTTGATTTCCCAGTGCGCGCTGACCGTCCGCGCGTCTTGAACCCGCTCGAGTTTCCCGCTGCCCGCGTACGTCCACATGGCGCCGTATATCCGCATGACGCCGTTGGGCGCTAGCTTCTCGCCAGTCAGCGTCCAGGTTTGCGTCTCGTGCCGGGCGTAGCCGGCCTGTTGCACGTCGAGCTCGCACCGCACCTGGCCCGACCACGGGCCGTCAGGAAGAGACGCCAACAACACGGGCGTCGTGAACAGCGCGGGCGTCGTGACGACTGTTGGCGTCGCGGCAGCTGCAGGCGTCGCCGCCTCTGTGCTCGTTCTCGCGTCGGTTGCACGCGGCCTCACGGGCGCGTCGATCCTTCCGCCCGCAATCGTGCCTGTCTGCGGCGCCGGAGATCCATTCGAAGACTGAGGGGGTGGAGGCGGCGGCGGAACGTTCGACTGCGCTGCGGGAGCGAGCTGCCAGGTACATGTCTCGACCACTTCGGAACCGTTGGGCTGACGATGTGGTACGAACGTGCCCGTCAGCTTCGCAGTCGTCGTACCGCTCAGGCTCGTGCCCGTGCGAGAACCCTGCATCGTCGGCAACGGAGCTTCGCGCGCGGGCTCCTTCCAGGGTTCAGGTTGACCGTTGTTGAACGGATCGCCAAATCGACTGAACGCTCCGCTTATCCCGTCGGTGACGACAGCCGGCGTATGCCACAGCTCCACCGCCAGATCCGAGCCGCGAATGCGAAGGGCGATTGACGCGTCAATCGGGCCCGCGGCCATCTTCCAGCCGTCGTGATAGAAGATGATGAGATTCCCGCCGGAGGACCGGTAATCGAGACTCCCGTCGCCGCTTGCGCTCCACTGTGCCGGATGAATCGCGACCGTGCCGTCGACTGTGTTGACGGTCGATGGCACCCCCTCCGTGAGCGTCCACGTGTGGACCTGCTTGTCCGAGTAGCCTGTGCCCGTGGTTTCGATACGACACTGGATCGAACCCGAGAACGGCCGTCCGAGTGGCAGGGGAACCTGAGACGAGGCCGGCCTGGCGAGTGGGCCGAGGACGACCAGACAGACCAGCACCGAATACGTTCGCCATCTCACGAGTGCGGGGAGCATCATGTCGAATACGCGCGTCGGAGTCGAATCGGACGAAAGCGTCGCTCCTTCAGGGTATCGCCCTAGTGATCCGCCCATCGCCTCATGGCGCAATGGTGAAGTCGGCGTCGCTCGGATCCGCAGCTGCCACACCGGCATTCGAGTCTTCCCTCACCCGAATCCTCGCCCGTGTCGCGACGGGACCTGACACCGTCCAGTCGAAGCGCCCCGGCGTGGTTACCCGGCCTGCGAGCGGCGTCCACGTCGTGCCGCCGTCGTAGCTCACATCCAGCGTCACGCCGTTGCTGTTCGGACCGATACCGCTGCCGCTGCTTGGCGACGGCAGCTGCGACCATGTGATCTGGGTCTGCTGTCCGACGGTCAGCGTCTCACCACCGTTCGGGTAGGTCACCGTGAACGGGGAGGCCACGCGAAACGACGCGTCACTCATGTCACTGGCGCCACCGCCTGACGCACTCACGGCGATGCGCGCATTCGCGGTGAGGGTGGTGGGCAGTTTGACTGGGAGCCTGGAGGCGCTGCCCGATCCTAGACGTGTCCAGGTTGCGCCGCCGTCAGCGCTGAAGTTCACATCGAACGTCACCGGGGAACAGCCGCCGTAGGGGTGCTCCCAGGTCACGGTCTGCTGCGATCCCAACCGGCCACAATTCACCTCCGTTCGGCACCAGCACACGCACGGTTCGGACCGGCGTTGTCGTGGCCGCCGCAATCGTGAAGTCGGCATCGCTCTCGTCCACACTTGAACCATCAAGGCTCTTCACGCGGACCCTCGCGTGCGTCGTCGCAGGGCCACAGAACGTCCAGTTCACCGTGCCCGTCGCTGTGTTGGCTTGCGTGGCGACCCACGTGGCGCCACCGTCATAGCTCACGTCCGCCGTAAACCCTGTGTTGGCTGGCAATCGATTTGAGTAGGTGATCGTGATCGGCTGCCCGATCGTCACCGTCTCGCCGCCCTTTGGATAGGTGACCGTAACCGGCGGCAACGTCACCGTGAGAATTGCCGGCGGGAGAAGCGTGGCCGTTGGTGTCGTCGTGGCGGGAGGGAGAGCGGCGCCGGAGAGCGCCCCAGGCGGCAATGTTCTCTCACGCGGTCCGGTGGTCGTTGGCGCCGGCGTTGGCGTTTGAATCGTTGGCGGGCCTGCAGCGCGAATCGAGACGTCTGACGGCGTCGGGGATCCGCTGCGCGAAATCACTGCAGCGGCCGCGTCGCGCTTCGTGAAGTTCCACGTACACGTTTCCGTGGTCACGACGTCAAGAGCCTGGCGCCATCCGCTTCGTCTCCCGCCCAGCGTGCGCGTTCGTGTGCCGCCGATCGTGGTCGCATCCGCCTTGTCTTCAGCGACGGGGAACTCCCATTCCTCCGATGCCGCCGTGAACGGTTTCTCGGCGCCCTGCAGCATCTCGCGGCCGTTGAAACCCTGCCGGGCGACGAGAATGCCGTGCTGCGATCCGATTCTGATTCGCCCGACGCCACCGGCCAGTTCCCAGATGGCAAGCGGAGCACTCGTCTCGGGCACGTTGGTCGTCCACGTTTCCGACGGCCCACTCGCGCCCGCTGCCGCGGCTCGACCCGGGACGACGATCTGACGCCTGCCACCGCCCTGCACGCTCCACACTGCGGGCCACAGTCGGAAGACACCACTGATCTTTGGCGGCCCGCCCGTGATTCTCCAGGTGTGGGTCTGGTCGTCCTGGTAGTTCGGTCCTCGCACGCTGAGCACGCACTGCGCCTGACCTGACCACGGACCATCGGCGGCAGAGGGAGTCTGCGAAGACGCGGGCGTAGCGAGCGCGCCGAAGACGAGGAGAAAGACCACCACGGAGTACGCGCGCCGTGGCACCACTGCACAAAGCATCACTTGGAATACGCGCGAGGGCACCCGGCAGGAAGAAGTGTCCTCAACAAATGACTCCCGACTCCATTTTTCACTACCAGTCGAATTGCATCGTGAACTGAAGGGCCCGCGGCTGAACAACCGAGACATAGGTCCCGAAGATGCCCGACGTCGCGCTACTGGAGCCGATGAGGCGCTGCGGCGTGTTGAACACGTTGAACGCTTCGGCGGTGATACGAGCCCGGCGACCGCCAAAACGCACCGACTTCTGCAGGGTCATGTTGACGTTCAGGAACTTCGGGTTGTTCGCGAACTCCGTGATCGGCGCGAGGCCGAAGAGGCCTCGCAACCTGTTGGCCTCCTCGGTCGACAGCTCCCTGACGCTGTTCCGCGCATAGCGAAACCCAGGGCACGCAATCGTCAGGCAGAGGTCCTCGTTCACCCAGTCGCCGAGAATCCCGTCGCCATTCAGATCGCGCGTGGCGGTCACGTTGAGCGGTGCCTCGGCGTAGTGCTCGACGATTCCCGCCCATTGAATGTCGAAGGGTAGATTCACCTCGAGGTGTGCCTTCAGCTCGTGACGACGGTCGTTGAAGCTCGGGCCGTCGCTGAGATCGGGCCGCGTGGGCACCTGAATCGGGCTGGCGAAATTCGCGCCGTTGTCGCGGGTCTTTGACAGCGTGTAGCCAACGCCGCCCTGCACGCCATTGGCGAAGCGCTTGTGCAGATCGACGAGCAGCCCGTGGTACCGGATGACACCGAGGTTGGTGCTGAAGGTGTCGCTCGTGATCGCGGGATTCCTCCTCGAAGCACCCTGTCCGAAGACGTTCGCTGTCCCTGGAATCCCGATGTTACGCTCCACCGTCATCACCTGATCCCAGCCGCGGTTGTACACATAGCTCACGTCGAGACCAAGATTCTCCGCGAGCTCGCGACGATAGCCGACCGACGAGTTCACGTTGTACGGGGTGGTCAGATTGGGGTCGATGGTTTGAATCGCCGGCGCAGGAGTGCTGAGCAGCCCGGAGGTCGGGTCCGGGAACGAGGGGCTCGAGAGGATGATGCCAACGACCTTGGGCGGCGTAAAGCGGATGTTGCCCAGAATGTTCATCACGATCTGGTCGTAGTAGATCCCGGCGCCGGCATGAATGGCATGTCTGGTGCTGCCCCCGGGCGCCCAGACGAGACCCACGCGTGGGGCGACGTTGTTCTTGTCACCGCCGATCCCCGGGCCAGGCGCTCCTGAGATCTCACGCAGCGCCAGGGTTTTCGCCGACTCGTAGTCGTAGCGCAGCCCGGCGTTCACCGTCAGGTCGGGTCGCGGCCGCCAGTCGTCCTGGATGTAGAAGCCCGACAGCGTGTTGGGCCGGTCGAGACGCGTGTCGCCGCGGAACTGCGTGAACGACGTCGGCTGTCCCGAGAGGAACTGCTGCATGCTGAGGAACGTAAACGTCCCGCGTACGTTGGCGTCGAAGACGCTGTCGGATCGAAAGACTTTGACGTTCGCGCCGGCCTTGATCGTGTGATCGCCGGTGCGGCCGCCGCTGCGGATCAGCGTGAAGTTGTCCGCGACCTGCACCAGCGGCTCGGTGCGCCCTTGCGGGAACCCGGTGTTTCCACCGAGCGAGAAGCTTCCGGACACGAACACATTGGTGAGCGCTGGATATCGCACGCTGAAATCAGAATAGGTGTGACCCGCCTGGACGTACGTCTCGTTGAGCCGGTTCGCTCCCACCATCCATTTGTGCGTCGCGACGACGTAATGGTCGCGGACGAGGGACGCGTTGCCGTTGTAGTCGAAGAGCGTGCCATTCTCCCCCGACCGGAACTCGCTGCGTCGGAACGTATACCTGGTGGTGAGTGTCTGTGCCGGATTGAGCGCCCCGTCGATCCTCGCCGTGATGTTGTGCAGGCTCGCGTATTCAGGGCGCACCTGACGCACCTGCCCCCCGTCTCCGAAGATCGAGAGCGGAATCCGATTGGCGTTGAGATACGCGAGCGTGGCCGGCGAGAAGGCCGCCGTGGACGCCGGCATTACCTGCGTCGCCTCGGCCTGTGAATCCTGGTCCGCGCCCTCGTAGGCCGCGAAGTAGTGCCAGCGATCCCGCACGAGCGCTCCGCCGGCGCTCCCCCCAAAGGTCGTCAGATGAAATGGCGGCTCGGGGATGAGGCGATTGGCATACGGACTTTGCGAATTGAACGAGTCGTCGCTGACCGCGAGAAAGGCGCTGCCGCTCGAGGCGTTCGTTCCCGACCGTGTGAGGACGTTGATGATGCCGCCCGAGGCCCGGCCGTGCTCGGCCTTGTAATTATTGGCGAGCAGCTGAAACTCCTGGATCGACTCGAGCGCCACACCCATGCGTTGGAAGCCGCTGATGTCGCTGGTGTTGTCCACGCCGTCGAGCGTGAACTCGTTCGACCGGCTCCTCGATCCCGTAAAGGAACTACCGAAATCCTGGGAGGCAGGCGTGAGACGCAGGAGCGACAGGTAGTCGCGGCCGAAGAGCGGCAGGATGTCGAGCTGATCGCGATTGAGTCGCATCCCGATCGCCGACGTCGTCGTCTCCACGATCGGCACGTCGGCGGTCACGATGAGGCGTTCGGTGACGCCGGCAATCGGCAGCTCGACGTCAATCACCGCTTCGGCGCCGAGCACGAGAATGATGCCGTCGCGGACGACGGTTCTGAATCCGGCGTGCCCGGCGGTCAGCTCGTAGCGTCCGGTTGGAATCGCGGTGATCCTGTAGCGGCCCTCGGCATCAGAGCTCGCCGACCGCGTGAAGCCGGTATCGACCTGCTTCACGGTGACAGCGACGTCGGCAATGCTTCGGCCCTGTGCGTCGCGCAGGGTGCCGAGCACAGACGCGCTGTCACTTTGCGCCAGCGCCAGGGGCACGGCGAGGAGTGACTGAAGCACGCAGGCCGAGGCGATCAGGAGACGTTGCAGACGGACCGTCCTGGGGCGAAATGAGGGTTGGATAGGCCGGATTATACGCGGACTGGGACGGGTGTTGGCGGGGTCAGAGTTGGGGTCAGAGTCGGACTCTGACCCCACTGACCAAGTCAATTCGCCGGCGCGCCGAAGGCCTTGCCGGTTTTCTCGTTGCAGCCACCGGCCGGCATCGTGACGCCGCAGTGGATGATCGGGCCGCCAACGGCCCCGAACGGCCGGCCATCCCTCAGGGGATGCAGGGTCACCGTCAGAATCGTGCCCACCGGGAAGCTCTCTACCGTGATGCCGTTCCTCGCTATTGCCGCCGCCGAGCCCGTCTCCACACCCCAGACGACCTTCTTGCCGTCCTTCATGAGCGGCTGGCCGTCGTCTCCCACCACGTCGAATACCAACTGCGCATGATTGCCGCCGGGAATAAAGCGAGTCAGCTTGCCCGTCATCGTCTTGTTCGCCGCCATGTCGTACATCGCGAATGAGTGATGGGCCAGCACGGGCGTCATCCCGCCCATGAGCAGACCCATCACGAGTCCCGTCACGATCCACGCGTCCCCTCTCCGTCTCGTCATATTCGTCCTCAGGGCCGCTTCCAACCCTTCTCCAGTTTCTCTTCCCAGTTCTGCGCCCACGGCCGGCCGAAGTAGTCGATATAGCCTTCATCCACCGGCGTCATCTGCGTCGGTCTTCCGTCCGGCCCGTTGATGATCGTGCTCTGCACGCGGCATTCGACGTACGAGAACCGCTGTTCTGGATCGTTGCTCTCTCGCTGGCGCGCCCACGGAGTGACCTGGTGCAGCGGCCGCGTGAACGCCTCCGGGTCGTAGAACGTGGTTTCGACCGTGAGCGTTCTCCCGTCGGCGCTGGGCCGGAATACTTCGATCGTCTCCATCTTGCTGCTGAACTCGAACATCGAGTGCGACAGCGTCCAGCCCTGCACATTCGCCGTCCAGGCGACCAGCGTGTTGCCGTTCCAGAAGCCCACCGTCTCGCCGTACCACTGAGGCACCTTCTGCACGTGCTTGCGACCCAGGAGCACTTTGCGCATCAGGTTGTCGGCGATGCCGGAGAGGAATTGCACCTGGTGCGGCGTGACCATGATCTCGATCGGGCCACCGAGTGAGGCCTCGGCCCACCACCGCATGAAGCCTTCCGGGTAGCAGAACGCGGCCATCCATTGCGGCGCGTTGCTGACACCTTCGTGGTAGTTCATCTGCACCATCCGCTGCTGGTACTCAGGCGTGAGCAGCGAAACCATGGTGGCGGTCTGGAGGTTGCGACCGTACGTCCACTGCTCGTCTCGTCCGCCCCGCTGATACCAGCCGTCCCATTCGGGCAATGTCTGGCGCGTATGGACCGTCGGTCCGCCGGCCTTCCTGGCCTCAGCCATCAGGGCCTCGTAGTGCTCGGCCGCGGTCTTATATGTGTACGGGCTCGCGATCTTATCAATCGGGCGGTCCAGGTTGCAGTCGCCCCAGTGGGACGGGCGGTTCTCCCGCGCCCACATGTCGGTGAGCTGACGCGGTGTATTGCAGCGCACGTACCGCTTATCGCTCCAGTACTGCCGATCGAGATAGAAGTTCTTGGTCGTGAAGAGATCGACGGGCAACGGTGTGACGCCCGCGGGAGGTGTCGTCGAAGTGGGCGCCACCGCGCCGCGTCCGCCCCGTCCCCCTCGCCCGCCGCCACCTTGCGCGATGACCCGTTCTCCAAGCGAAATACCGGCTGCCACCGAGGCAACCAGGAGCAATGTACCGACGGTTGTTCGTGCCGTCCTCATGAATGATGACTCCTCGCGCCCCGCGCAAGCTGCCATGGCAGTATGCGGGCCGACCGATAAACTACCATGCTTCGACGGGTCCGGCTGAAGCCGGACACTACGTACTGTCTTCCGTTAGACTTCCACCACACAGGAGTCTTCATATATGCGCCGCACGCTGTTGCCCCTGAGTGTCATCGTGGTCGTCGCGCTCGCCCTCGGGACGATGTCCGGACGCGCGGCAGATAAGGACCGCGACTGGCCCGCGTACGCCGGCGACAAGGGGAGCACCAAGTACTCCGCACTCGACCAGATCAACAAAGACACGATCAAGAACCTGAAAATTGCCTGGCGCCGATCGGGTGTGCCCGAAGAGCTCCGAACGGCATTTCCGGATGCGACGGCGCCGGCGAACTACCAGCACACACCGCTGATGGTGGGTGGTGTCCTCTACATGAGCAGCGGCGTCGGCGCGGTCGTTGCGCTCGACCCGGTCACGGGCAAGACGATCTGGCACGACACGCTGCCGCCACGGCCCGACGGTCAAGGCCTCGCGCGTGGTGGGTCCACGCGAGGAATCGCGTACTGGTCCGACGGCCGGGATGCGCGCATCGTCACCAACGTCGGCGCCAATCTGGTGGCGCTGAACGCGAAGACGGGCAAGCGATACCCGGACTTCGGCGACAACGGTCAGGTCGATCTGACCAAGGGCTTCGAGCGCCCGATCACGGGATGGCGCTGGAGCAGCGGCCCGATGATCGTGAAGGACGTGGTCGTCGTCGCCGGCGTGCCTGCGCCGGCGACAGACATCCTGAACGAGCGCGCCCGCGCGCCGAAGGAGATGCCGCCCGACGACGTGCGCGGCTACGACGTCCGCACGGGAAAGCTCCTCTGGACCTTCCACGTCGTCCCGCGCAAGGGCGAGTTCGGCAACGACACGTGGCTCGACGACTCATGGACGTACTCGGGTAACAGCGGTGCGTGGTCGCTGCTCAGCGCGGACGAAGAGCTCGGCTACGTGTACCTGCCACTCGAGGAGGCGACCGGGGATTACTACGGTGGGACGCGGCCCGGTAACAACCTCTTTGCCGAGTCGATCGTGTGTCTCGACGCCAGAACCGGCAAGCGCGTCTGGCATTTCCAGACGCTCCATCACGGCCTCTGGGATTACGACCTGCCTGCCGCTCCCGTGCTGACGGACATCACCATCAACGGGCGACGGATCAAAGCGGTTGCGCAGGTTTCGAAGCAGGCTTACGTCTACGTCTTCGACCGCGTGACCGGAGTGCCCGTCTGGCCCATCGTCGAGAAGCCGGTGCCGCAAGGCAACGTCCCCGGTGAGTGGTATTCACCGACCCAGCCGATTCCGTCCAGGCCGCCGGCATTCGATCAGCAGGGAGTCACCGAGAACGATCTCATCGACTTCACACCGGAGCTGAAAGCGGAGGCCAAGAAGATCGTCAGTGAGTACAAGTCCGGTCCGCTGTACACACCGCCGGTTCTGCTCGGCAGCGCCGATGGACCGAAGGGCACGCTGCTCGTGCCGGGCACCAACGGTGGAGCGGACTGGGGCGGCGCCGCCTTCGATCCCGAGAGCGGCATCCTCTACGTGCCGTCCGCGCACATGCCAACGGTTGTGGCGCTGGGGAAATCGCAGCACGCGGAGTCCACGCTGCCCTACGTGAAACAGCAGACGCCATGGCCGTTCGGACCGCAGGGATTGCCCGATCCGTTCAAGCCGCCGTACTCACGCCTGGTCGCGATCGATCTGAACAAGGGCGAGATTCTGTGGTCGGTCGCCAATGGTGACGGGCTTCGCAATCACCCCGCCTTCAAGGGTCTCAACCTTCCACCCATCGGTACGCCTGGACGAAACGCGGCGCTCGTCACCAAGTCGTTCGTGTTCATGGGTGAAGGCAGCGACAGCGGCGTCGGCCTTCCGCCAGGCGGCACCTGGGGCGGGAAGATGTTCCGCGCCTTCGACAAGAAGACCGGCAAGATCGCGTGGGAGATGGAACTGCCTGCCGGTGTAAGCAACGCGCCGATGACCTACATGGTGGGCGGCAAGCAGTACATCGTCGTGGCGGTGTCCGGGCGGCAGTTCCCCGGCGAGCTGGTTGCACTCTCGCTCCCGTAGCCGACTCACTCCCAACCCGACACTCGAACCAATTCCCAACTCCCAAGAAGACCCCTCGCACTTGGAGGTTGGGAGTTGGCTCGAGGATCGGATTGGGAGTTGGGAGTTGACTAAGGCCGAGCCGGAGTTGCCGGTGGCGAGGCCGGCGAAGCCGGCGTCGGATCCACGCAAGCCGCGTTGGTGGCATTGGGCGCCGTGAGCGTCGTGCCGCCGCAGCAGTACACGGTGCACTTCTCGGGCGCCTTGTAGGTCGTCCTGTACTTCTTCCAGTACTCCGGATACGTCGTCGCCGCGCCGCCGCGCACGGCTTCGAGCGGGAGGTTGTACAGGTTCGCGAACTCGTCCAGATACGGATTCTCTCCAGGCAGGTAGTGCGGCACCTCGCCCGGCTTGCGCGGGATCTCCACCTGCGGCTCACACGGCTCGGGCAGCACGCGCGTCCCGGCATCCAGCTGGAATGTCGCGCTGCGGATGAACGGCTCCTCCCAGTACACCGGATCCTCGAGAATCATCGTGACGGTGAGCAGGTCGCCATGCCGGACGAAATGCTCGGTCATCGTCGCCTGATCGCTGTGCGGCACGCCGTTGCGCCACACCAAACCAGTGGTCAGATGCGTCGTGTGCGCGGTGAGCATCTGCCCCTCCCACACGCCAGTACTGAACCCGGCCGGTGAGTGCGGCGAGTTCTTCGACGGATGGGGCCGGCCGTCCATCCAGATCGTCCGGGGCGGACGATCCACGGTGCCGCTCATGTTCCACGCGATGACGCCCCCCGAGATCGGATCGAGCTGCGCCTCGATGCGGAGGTTCTGTGGACCCATGACGATGTACTGCGAGGTGTAGAGGATGCACTGCCGCTCGGGCATGTTCTGCATCGAGACCTGATAGGCATCGGCCACGGCCCGGGCCTCGTCATTGATCGGCAGGCCGGTGTAGTCACCGATGTGCGGGCCTGGAGCACGCTCGACCCAGTCTTCGTGCAGCCGGTTCGCCCACGATCCGGAGAAGTCGATCTGCTGCCCCTGTAGCGCGGCCTGCGCCGCCTGCACCTGGCCTTGCGCTGAGGCTGTGCCGGCTGCGCCCATCGTTGACGCCACCAGGATGGCCGCAGTGACTACGCGGTTCATGATCATTCCTCTCGGGCCGCCTGAAGGCGGCCCCTACGTACGCCTATCTCGTCGAGCACGGCGATGGGTCCCATTTGGAGCCGTTGGGCTCTTTCTTGAAATTGAGGCTGGTGATCCACGTCCGCGTCAGATAGGTCGGATCGTCCACGACCGTCGTGATCACGAGCCACTGATCGCCGTTGGTCTGCTTGAGCAGATCCCAGTACTCCGTGAGCGTCGTCTTCTCGCTGTAGGGCACGCCGTTCTTGCGCAGGTAGCCGGGACGAAGACGCGTGGTCACCGTCTTGAGATTGCCGAATCGCTGCGACGGCGGAGGGAGAGGCTGGCCGCGGCGGCCCGGACGCGTCTCCCACTGCGCGGTAGTCTCTCCCTGCAGCGTCGGATCACCACCCGGAGATTTCCAGTCGCCGAAATGGAACAGGCGCGTCTGCCTGCCGGCGTCGGTGTCGACCTTGAGCGTGTTGTCGTCCTGCCACGTGATGTTCAGACGGCCCGGAATGCGCATCAGCCCGGGCGCGCCGTAGGCCTTGCACTGTTCGCCTGCCGCTTCGTCTTTGACCGGATCCCAGGCGTCGCCAACCTTCCGTGCCCCGGCGTTGATCGGGATGCTGATGTAGTCGCCCTTCGGAGCGGTGACCATCCGCCAGCGCCAGTCTTCAGTGATGACCGACACCCAATAGCCGGTGAGATCAATCGGCGCGGCCGCCTTCGGCGTGGGCGGAGTTTCAGGGGCCGGAGGTGTCTGTGCGCCACGTCCTCGTGCGGGAGGCGGCGCCGCTGGCCCTTGCGCCGCGAGACCTCGAGGCGCGGCATCGAGTGAGATCGCCAGCGTGAGCGAGGTCGCCACCGCCGCGAATCCGAGCATCCGCCCTGCACTCACTTCGCACTTCACACTTTCCACTTTTCACTTTCCACCGAGGCTCCTGTACGCCGCCTCGATGAACCTGTCGGTCGTCCAGGCGCCTGTGTTCGATCCGTAGCGACGACGGAAGCCCTTCACAGGATCGGCCTTCTTCACCTGCTCGAGCGTCATCCCCTTTGCGATCAGGTCCTGGATGCGATCGCGCACGATCGTGACCATGTCCCGATAGTCGACGACATCGGCCTCATGACTGAGGAGCCCGTGGCCGGGCACCACGAGAGTGCCGCCCTCCTGCCAGGTGAGGGGAACTGGGGGAACGGTGATCTGGATGATGCGGTTCAGGCTGTCGATGATGCCCTGAAGGCTGCCGCCCTTCTCGAGATCGATGACCGGGAATCGCGTCTGATCGAAGACGTCGCCGACGACGAGCACATCCGAGCGGCGGAAGAACACGATGCTGTCACCGTCGGAGTGCGCCTCTGGCTGATACATGGTGATGACCGCTTCGCCGTTGAAGTAGAGATCCTTCTGCGCTTCCTCGAGCGCCGACGAGTAGGTCACGGTGGGCCATGAGCCAAAAGGAAATGCGGATTTCTCCCCCGTGGGCGCGGTCATCCTCGACTGCACGTTTTCTTCGGCGAGGATGGGCGCGCGGCCGCCCGCGGCCCCGATCTCGTTCAGCCCGCCGGTTGGAATCACCGACTGACCCGCCGCGGACACCTTGTCGTTGCCGCCGACATGGTCGGGCTCTGCGCTGGTGTTGATGATGTACCGAATCGGCTGGCGGGTCAGCTTCCGAATCTCGGCCACCACGTGATCGGCCTTGTCGGCGGATCCCGTGTCGACGACGACCGCGCCGTCAGGTCCGAGCTGCACGGCCACGTTGGAGCCAGCGCCGGCGATGACGTAGAACTGCGGGCGGACCTGAATGACCTCGAGCGCGGTGCTCTCGGCCGCCGGCTTCTGTTGCGCCGCTGTGCGCGTCATGGCGCCAGCGGCGAGCCACGCCCCGGCCGCGATCAGGCACGCCGCGCGGAAGGACTGACGGCGAAAGGTTCGTCTCATCGGAGGTTTATTGTAGCCAAGTCCCGGGCGCCTCCTCGTGGCGCACGGCCAGCACGCGCTTTGCTCTGATCACTGCCCGACGGCCCATTTGGGCCAATTCCCCCGATCGCGCGGTCACCGCGATGACAGAACCGTCGCCGGACCGCCAGGTTCGTATGTTCGGGATCGTGCAGGAGGTAGTGCAATGATTCGTCACGCTGCGGCCGTCGTCGTCGCTCTTTGTGTGAGTACCACGCCGCTCCACGCGCAGACCACGAAGCTGACGGTGAGCGGGGCTGCCAACGTCCACAAGTCCCCGAGCCAGGCCAGCCCGGTGATCGGTAAGGCCGCGGCAGGTACGGCGCTGGTCGTGACCCGCGAGGTTGGCGACTGGGTCAAGGTGTCGTGGCCGGCCGCGCCGGATGGCATCGGCTACGTGCGCGTGAACGCCGGAACGATCGCGCGTGGCGGCGGCGCCGCGCCGGCCGTCAACCGAACCGCCGCGGCATCCGCCTCGCCGGCGCCGGTGGCCGCATCCTCGGCGTCGGTGGCCGCGCGTGCCGAGCAGGCACCCGTCGCCAGGCCGTCCGCGCCGTCCGCGGCTCGCACCCTCTACGTCGCGCCGACACACATCATCGGCGTGGGCGCGCGGGCAGGCGGCTCGACGATGGGGTTTGGCGCCAGCACGCGCGCCTGGTCACGTCGTCGGCTTGGCGCGCAGCTCGAGGTGTCGCGCTACGGGATGAACAGCCCGGTGATGCTCGGACGCTCGACGACCACCGACATCGCACCGAGCCTGCTCTATTCGATGCGCGACCACGTCAGTGACTATCTGTGGGTGCGGCCGTACGTCGGCCTCGGCGCGCACGTGAGCCACTCGACGCTCACCGGGTCCACGCCTGGATTCGCCTTCACGGCGAACACCGTCGGCGCGCGCGTGTTCGGGGGCGGCGAGCTCGCGTTCTCCAGCCTGCCGCATTTCGCGGTCAGCGCGGACCTCGGCTACTACCATCTTCCGACGCCGTTTGAAGGGTTCGAGCCCGGTGGGATCGGCCTCGCGATCTCCGGTCACTGGTACGTGAAATAAGAGAGCTCCCAACTCCCGACTCGACACCCGAGCCAACTCCCAACGAAGACTCGAGAGCTCCCAACGGAGCGCTCGGGTCCATCTCTCAACCCCCAATCCGATACCCGAGCCAACTCCCCCGCCGTCGCACGCACGAGCCCCGCGCGCTTCGGCGCGGGAAGTTGGGTTCACCCCGGCGGGTTGGGAGTTGCCTGCGTGCATGGCACTTCACAGATGTGCCTGCTTCCCTGTCCGACCGTTTACGCGGCGGACGCCGGCCCGTCTTATCTCATGACGACCGGTATGAATAACACCGATAAGGAGAAGCAGTCATGAGTCAATCACGAGTCCTCCTGGCGCTGCTGGCCGCGGGATCGATCCTGGCGATCGACACGACCGCACTGGCGCAGGAGACGGCAACGACCCAGGAACGTCATGAACGGCGCGACCGTCCGGATCATCGCCGAGCCGATCGACCCGCGCGGCCCGAGCGACCGGAACGACGCGATCGGCCGGAGCGCCCCGTGCGGCCGGAACGCCCGGAGAGACCAGAGCGCGCGGAGCGGCCGGAACGGCCGGAGCGTCCCGAGCGGCCGGAGCGCCCGGAGCGGCCGGACCGCCCGGAGAGGCCGGAGCGCCCGGAGAGACCCGAACGTCCGGAACGTTCGGCTCGGAGCTGACAATGCGACGATTCGTAGAGGCGGGTCTTGAGACCCGCCTCACTCCTCAGACCCGCTATACGCTCTGCGCACTGTGGGCGATGGCGATGCTCGCGGCAACGCCGGCGGTCTCGCGTGCCGCAGACGAATGGCAGGTCGGAACCGCGCCGAGCTTTTCGAGCGGCAAGTACGGCACCGATACGCGCACGGAAGTACTCCACACGCCGATCACCGCTCGCCGGCTGTTCGACGATGGGGATCTCACGCTCGTGTTTCCATTCACCTGCATCTGGGGAGACAGCGGTGTGACCGTCGTCAACGGCACACCCGTGCGGACCGAACGAATCGGGAGCAGCGGGTCGAGCACCGGCACGACGACGGACCGATCCACTGATGCGGCGAGGGATGGACGCACCGGCACGAGCGCTCCAGCAGGCCGCACGACCGCCGATGTCGCCGCCCCGCCGGATGCGAGCGCAGTCGGGACCAGCGTCTCCGCGTGCGGTATGGGCGACATCGTCGTGCGAGGCCGCTACTACCTCCTCGATGAGCGAGCATGGATGCCGACGATCGCCGTGCGCGCGCACGTGAAAGCACCGACGGCCAGCGCCGAGCGCGGCCTTGGAACGGGCCGGCCTGACGAGGGTCTGGCACTCGAAGTCAGCCGAACGCTCGCCGGTGGGTTCATGGCCATGGTGGATGGTGGATACACCGTCATCGGTAAACCCGTGGGCGAAGACTTCGAGAACAGCTGGTGGTACGACGTCGGCGTCGGGCAGAACCTCGCCGGCGGCGCGGCAAATCTGAGTGTCTTCTTCTCGGAGTACCGCGCCATCGTGCCCGGCTTCGCCAACGCGCGAGACATCCTCGTGGCGCTGAGCGTGAAAGGCTCGAGCGGCTGGCGGATTCAGGTGTCGGGACAGCGCGGGCTGTCAGAGGGAGCGCCGGATCACGGGATCACGTTCAGCGCGGGTCGGCGGTTCTAGGCACTGATGGCATCGGACGACGCTCGCGACGACGCGGCGCTCGTTCGAGCGTCACTCCGTGGGGACCAGGAGGCGTTCGGTGTGCTGGTGTCACGCCACGCGCGCTCGATCATCAGCGTGACCACGCGGATGCTGGGACCAACGGCCGATGCGGAGGACGTCGCGCAGGAGACGTTCGTTGCGGCGTACAAGGCGCTCTCGAGCTTTCAGTTCGATGCCAGGTTCTCGACGTGGCTGTATCGAATTGCCGTGAACAAGTGCAAGGACGCGCTGAGGTCCCGCCGGCCCGGCCTCGTGTCCCTCGATGCGGTCAACGACGAGGGCACGTCTGCATGGGAAGTCGCCGATGAACAAACGCCACACTGGGAGCTCGAGCAGGTGGAGCTGGCATGGGCGCTCGACAAAGGGATCCAGGCGCTGCCGCCGCTCTACCGGGAGTCGTTCGTGCTCAAGCACGTGGAAGGCCTCGGCTACGACGAGATGAGCGCCATCCTGGGCGTGCATCGCGACACCCTCAAGATGCGCGTCTACAAGGCTCGTACCCTTCTGTGCCAGTCGCTGGCACACTTGGATCGCGACAAGGTGCGAACGTAGTGTCCGGCTTCCTTGGCCACCGAAGCGCGAAGCGCGAAGGTGGCAGCCGGACCGTGGAACATGAAGGATCTTGATATGACCGGCCCTGAACTGCTCGTGCAGCGGTTTGTCGACCAGGAGCTCTCCGCGGAAGAGCGGGTGACGCTGCTGGTACGTCTCGGCCACGATGAGGCGCTCCGCCACCGGCTGATCGAGCTTGAAGAGCTGCTGCTCGATGTCGACCGCCTTCCGCGGCCCGCAGTTCCAGATGGATTCGTCGCGCGTGTGATGGAACGGACCGCATCGCCCGCCACGCCCGTCTGGACGCGACTGATCGAGGCGCTCTGGGCGCCTCGGGCGCTGCAATGGAATCTGGCCAGCGCGATAGCCGTGGCGTGTGTCGCGTTGCTCCTCGTCTCGGTGCTGGTGCGTCGTGGATCGTCACCACGATCGGCATCTCCGCCGCCCGATGCTGTCGCCGTCTCGGCGCCAGTGGCGCCAGCGACGCCCGTGCTCGTTCGACTCGTGGTGGTGCAGCCCGGCGCGCGAACAGTGCAGGCCGCCGGTGACTTCAATGGGTGGAACCCCACGCGCACGCCCCTCGAGCAGGTATCGAGCGGCGCCTGGACGGTGACGATCCCGCTCGAGCCCGGACGCTACGAGTACATGTTCGTCATCGACGGCCGGCAGTGGATCGCCGACCCCTTCGCGGTCGAGCACAACGACGACGGCTTTGGAGCCCGCAACGCGGTGCTCGAGGTGAGACCGCTGGCGGGGGCCGCACTGTGAACGGTTGCATGAGTGGGACGTGTCGACTAGTCTCCAGACCCAATGCGTCTGCCGTCGATGCCGCTCGCCGTGTCCGGCCTCAGGCGGACGCTCGTAGTGTCCGGCTTCAGCCGGACCGTATGGATTACTGCCTTCGCGGTGGTCAGCGCATCATGCGCCACGACGAGGCCAGCGGCGCCGGCGGTCACGCCCTCAGGCGTGCGCTTCGTGCTGATTCATCCCGGCGCGCGCAGCGTGGCACTGGCCGGCAGCTTCAACCAGTGGTCGGCGTCGTCGGATCTGCTCACGCGCGATCCTCGCCGGGGCGCGTGGACCATCGTCGTGACACTGCCGCCTGGAGAGCATCTCTTCATGTACGTCGTCGATGGCTCGCAGTGGATCAGTCCGCCGCTGGCCGCCGACTACGTGGACGATGGGTTCGGCGCGAAGAATGGAGTGGTCGTTGTCCCGCCCATTGAGCAGTAGACGCATGAGACCGGCGTCATCGGTGATCGCGTTTGTACTGGTCGCGCTGTCCGGCCTGGTTGGGGCCGATCTGTGTGCCGCCCAGTCCGTCTCGGTCTCGGAACGGGACGCGCTCGTCCGCCTCCGTGTCGATCGCGGGGGGCAGGCGTCGGATGTGGATGCGCTCATCCGAGTGGCCGACGAGTCGGCAGCAAGAGGGCTGCCCTCCGCCCCATTGACGAACAAGATTCGCGAAGGACTGGCCAAGGGTGCGGACCCGAAGCGGATCGACGCCGTGATTCGTCAGATGGCGACGCACCTCGAGACGGCCGACCAGTTGGTGCGCGAGGTCGACGCCACGGCGTCTGGTGCGGGACGCGAGGCATCGGTCACGCTCCTGGCGGAGTCATTCGGAGGCGGCCTCACGCCCGGCGACGTTCGTGAGCTCCGCCGCCTGGCGCAGCCATCCGGAAAGCCGCCGTTGTCGCTCGAGGGACTGGCCAGTGCGGCCAAGGGGCTTTCCTTCATCAGGGAGGCCAGGCTGCCGGTGACCGAGGGCACCGCGGTGGTGGCCGAGGCCGTGCGGCAGGGATTCCGCGCTCACGAAGTGCTCGACCTCGGACGCGAGATCAAGCGCCGCGAGCGTGACTACCAGGCCGGCCGCGCGACGTTGCGTGCGTTGCGCGACGCCATCGCGCGCGGCGATCGCCCCGAGCAACTGTTTCGTGACACGCGCACCGACGCTGTCGAGCGGCCCGCGGCCACGCGGCCAGAGGCGCCAGTGGAGCAACCGGAACGCCCGGGCCGTCCCGAAGCGCCGCAGCGGCCAGAAAGGCCGGAGCGAGCCGAGCCGACACGTGTTCGGTAGACAACGTGTAACTCACAACTCAAAACGCAAAACTCAAACAATGAATCCGGGGCAGAAGCGCGGCCCTGTCTACGTTGTTGCTGCGAATCGACTCAGTGTTTGAGTTTTGAGTCTTGCGTTTTGAGTTACGTAGATTTCCACCCAGTCCACATCGACGCAAAGTTGCTCCACCCGTGCAGCGCCACCATCACGAGGTGGCCGGGGATGAATCCCAGAAGGCCGCACATCGCCGCGAAATGCCAGATGCGTGTGAGGCGGAACCCACCGAGCCATCCGCCCAGGCGCAGGGCGGGCGGCGGCACGAAGAGATCGGTTTGTGGAAGCTTGCCGGAAGCACCTCTCTATTCCGCACAACCTCTTCTACGGCTGTCGTGTCGCGCCGGATTGCGCAATCCGGAATCGCGGCTCGCCCGTAGGAACGAAACAGAGCGCGCCACCCGGCGCCTGTTGAAAGGACGAGAGAACATGAAGCTTGGAACTTTGTTCGGTACCGCGTTGGCGATCGTGGCAGTGGCGGCGTCGAGCTACGCGGAGAAGAATCCAGTGGTCGGGGGCCAGGAGATGTTCCCGAACAAGAACATCATTCAGAACGCCGTGAGCTCGGCCGACCACACCACGCTGGTGGCGGCGGTGAAGGCGGCCGGACTGGTCGAGACACTGCAGGGCACGGGTCCGTTCACCGTGTTCGCGCCGACCAACGCCGCCTTTGCGAAGCTGCCCGCCGGCACGGTGGACACGCTGCTCAAGCCGGAGAACAAAGGCACGCTCGCCAAGGTGCTCACCTACCACGTCGTCCCCGGACGCATGTCGAGCGTCGACCTCAAGAAGGCGATCAAGACCGGGAAAGGCACCGCCACGCTGAAGACCGCGAGCGGCGGCATGCTGTGGGCGATGATGCAGGGCAACGACATCGTGCTCAAGGACGAGCAGGGCGGGATGTCGAAGGTCGCGCAGGCCAACGTGTTTCAGTCGAACGGCGTCATCCACGTCGTCGACACCGTCGTCCTGCCGAACTGACGATGATCGGGCCACCTGAAGGTGGCCCCCACGACTGTCTCTATGTAGGGGCCGCCTTCAGGCGGCCCTTGCCTACCGCGCTCACACGCTCGGCATGTAATCGTTGACGGCGCCGACCAGCAGAACCTCTGCCCCGTCCACGGTCATGATCTCGCCGTGGTCGGAGTCTTCGTCGGCATGATGAAAATCCCCCGCGCGCAGCGTGCGGCCGTCGATCACGACCGAGCCTTTGAGGACGTAGCATTCCTCAGGTCCCGAGTGGCGGTGTGAGGGATACACGGCGCCGGGATCGGCCCGCAGCAGCATCGTCACGAGTCCACGCGGCTTGTCGACGGCCAGGATCTTCGTTCGAATGCCCGGCAGTCCGGACTCGCTCCACTCCCCTTCTTTTCCCCATACGGTGTAGCGGCGAGGCGTCTTGATCGCCGCCAGCACGCGGTCGCGCACACGTGCGGGAGGCTCGACCTGATCGACGCTGGTCGCGAGCGCCATCGCCGAGTCGTAGAGCCGCGCGACCTCGCGCTGCGTGTCCGCCGAGAGCGAGGCCACGAGCGTCTGCAGCTCGCCGCGCTCGTCGGAATCCAGGGCGCCAATCGCATCGGCCAGGGCCAGCGCTTCGATGTGCTCGGGAATCATACGGCCTGCTCCAGACGCCCGCGGAGGGCCGTGAGACCAGTGCGTATCCGCGTCTTGACGGTACCAAGCGGTACTCCGAACCGCATCGCGAGCTCCTGATGTGTATAGCCTTCGAAGAAGGCGGCTTCGATGAGCACGCGCTGAGCCTCCGGCAGATGGCTGACCGCGTCGCGTATCGTCACGGCTGCCGCCGCGTCTTCAATCGGCACGCCCTGCGTCGCTCTCATCTCGGGCTCGTGCGTGCGATTGGTTTCGGAGTCGACCGCGAGCGACGCGTCAACATCGGCCCGCGCCCGCTGGGCGCGCAAGCGGTCGATGGCCCGGTTCCGGGCGATGCGCGTGAGCCACGTCGCCGGCGAACCGAGACGCGCATCATACGTGTCGGCGCGCGCCCACACGCGAACGAACGTGTCCTGCAGCACGTCTTCGGCGTCCGCCGGTCGGGGCAGAATACGCCTGATCACGCTGAAGGCGAGACGGCTGTGCCGATCGTACAGCTCGGCTATCGCCGTCTCGTCGCGGGCGACGATGCGCTGCAAGAGGCTGAGATCGATGTCGGTATCGGGAGACAGCACGGCTCGCCCGATCCTCGGTCGCCGACGCCGCCCTTGTCAATGACAACGGGCCCGATCCCGCAGATATCAGGGCCCTGTCTTGACATGGGAAGGCCGTGATACGCTCCGCGGAAACTCGCCCTCATTTCACGCCGCACGTCACACGTCGTGTCCGGCCTCAGCCGGAACACGTAGTGTCCGGCTTGAGCCGGACGATAGAGGAGTATCCGACATGGAGCCAACACGACAGGAGCCGCCCAGCGAGGCCATCGAGGCTTACAACCTGTACATCCACGGCGAAATCGACCGGCGCGCGTTCATGGATCGCGTGAAGAAGGTGGCGGCGACCAGCGTCGCGGCGGCCGCCATGGTTGACGCGCTGATGCCGAACTATGCCGCGGCGCAGCAGGTCGCCCCCACCGACGCGCGCCTCAAGACCGAATACGCCACCGTGCCGTCGCCGCAGGGCAACGGCAGCATCAAGGGCTATCTCGCGCGCCCCGCCAAGGCCGGCGCCACCAAGCTGCCCAGCATTCTCGTCATACACGAGAATCGCGGACTCAATCCGCACATCGAAGACGTCGCGCGCCGTTTTGCGCTCGAGAACTTCATGGCGTTCGCGCCTGACACCCTCACCTCGGTCGGCGGCTACCCGGGTGACGATGAAAAGGGCGGCGCGCTGTTCGGCAAGGTCGACCGCGTGAAGATGGGCGAAGACCTCCATGCCGCGGCGGTGTGGCTGAAGTCGCGTCCGGACAGCACCGGCAAGCTTGGCGTCACCGGCTTCTGCTTCGGCGGCGGCATTTCGAACAACCTCGCGGTGCGCATGGGCGCCGATCTGGCAGCCGCGGCGCCGTTCTACGGTGGCGCGCCGATGACCGAAGACGTGCCGAAGATCAAAGCCGCGGTCCTCGTGCACCACGGCAGCGAGGATGCACGTCTGGTCATGGCGTGGCCGGCCTACGAGGCGGCGCTCAAAGCCGCCGGCGTGAAGTACGAAGGACACATCTATCCCGGCGCCGTCCACGGCTTCAACAACGACGCGACGCCGCAGCGCTACAACAAGGCGGCCGCCGATCAGGCATGGAAGCGAACCATCGAGTGGTTCAATCAGTACGTGCGGGGGTAATCGAGTCCGGCAGGGCCGGTCCGGACCGCCTCCGCTCGCCTTGCGAGCTACGGCGAGTCTCGCCGAAGCCATCGGCGAAGGCGGATCGGCCCTGCCAAATCGATCTCTATCACCTCCGAAAGCGCACGACCGGGCTGAGAAAAGTCACCTGCAGTGCGACCTACCCATTCCAGATCGGGCTCTCGCCCCAGAGCCGTTTCACAGTTTCTACGAGGGATTCGAGCTCGAAGGCAGTTGAGGGCCATCCTGGCACCTGTGTTGCTCGTGGCGAGGCAAAGTGGGCTTGGGCCGCGACGCCTGCCTCACATCGCAAATCCCGAGGATCAAGCTCAATCCAGTGAAGCCCTGTGGGGAGGGTGCAAGCGTGCTGAAATTTCTTCGTATCGGACTGGCCGCGCTCATCGTCAGCGCGTTGATTCCCGCGTCCGCACAGGCGATCAATATCGGTCTGCTGGGAGATGGCGTCGATCCTCCGGTGCCCCTGACCAACATCACGTTCCAGGCCCTCGCAGCGGACGGTTGCCTCCTCGACGATGTCTTCTGTGCCATCTACTCGGTAGAGAATGACATCTACGACCCGCAGGTCTTCAGCATCGACTTTCGCATCCTCAACTCGGATAGTCAGTACTTCACCACGGCGGACATTGGGGAGACGCTTTTCGCCAGTGAGGACAGCGACCTCCAGACCCTCGTGGCCTCGACCCTCTTCACTGACGGGTTCACTCTTACCCTTTCCGGATTCGTCGAGGACTTCGAGTTTCCCTTCTTTGTCGACTGCGATCCTGCTCCATCCGACTGCCGGGCCGATTTCTTTTCTGACAGCTCACAGGTGACGTCTGTTTCTGTGGTGGGCGTGAACGGCATCGCCAACCCAGGTGCCACGGCTGTTCCCGAGCCGGCATCTCTGCTCTTGTTTGGGACGGGTATCGCAGGGCTGGCCGCCTACCGGCGACGAACGGTCGGTAAGGCGCGAGGCTAGCGCTTCGGAATGGACTTCGACACGAGCTCCTTGAACGGGGGCTCGGTCGCAAGTCCCTTCAAGTCCGGGTCGCTTTGCAGCATGGTCGCCGGGTAGCCGGCGACCAGCGCGCGTTCGAGCGACGCGAGGGCTTCAGGCGTTCGGCCGCCGAGCACGTGCACGATCGCCTCCCCATACATAAGGTCCACATTCGTGGCGTCGACGGCCCTGGCGTCGCTGATCAGCCTCTGGGCGCGGGCATTGTCGCGTTTCTTGGCGTAGTACAAAGCGAGATGGCCTTTGGCGACGGCGTTGCGCGGGTTGACCTGTAAGTCCTGTAGCGCAAGCGCGATCGCCTTGTCGTACGCCGCAACGGCCTGATCGCTTTTCCCGGCCCACCGGTAGGCATCGCCAACATTCCCCACGAACATCTCCGCGATGGGGCTGAGCTCCACCGCCTTTTCGAACATCGGCACCGCTTCCGCGAGCTTGCCGCTATAGGTGTAGGTCGTGCCGAGATTGGTGTACGTCTCCGCCGTCGGCTGCAGCTTGAGCGCCTCTTGAAATGCGGAGGCCGCCTCTTCGTAGCGACCGGTCTGCAGGTACGCGGCGCCCAGATCGTTGTGACCGTTCACGTTCCCAGGCTCGAGCTCGATGACCTTCTTGAAGGCCTCCGCAGCCTTGTCGGTTTCTCCGAGCCGCATGTACGAGACCCCGAGGACGTTGTAACTGACCCAGTAGTACGGGTTGATGGCGACAGCCCTTTCGTAGGCGCGGATCGCGTCCTCGCCGCGGCCGATCGACAAATACGCCCGGCCAAGGCGGCGGTACACGTCGTCGGAGCTTGGCGCGAGCGTCGATGCGCGCGTGAGCTCCGCCACCGCTTCCGCCGTCCGCCCGGTCGCCTGATAGGCGCTCCCCAGAGCCAGGTGCACTTCCACGGACTGTTCGTCGAGCCGCTGTGCCTGAAGCGCCGAGGCCAGGGCCTTCTCGGCCCACGTGGACTCCTTCGTGGCGCGGTACAGCCGCAGAGCGCTGTCTGAAATGCCCGCGTAGGCCAGTGCGAAACCAGGGTCCTTCTTCAGGGCGTCTTCGTACAGGCCAATGGCGGCCTGAACGTTCTTCGGATTCTGCTGGCCGCGCATCGCGTTACGGCCCTTCAAGTACAGCTGATAGGCGTCAACGTTCTCGGTCGGATGGACGACGGCGCGCGCCAGTTCCTCTGGGGTCTGCGTCAACGCCAGCGCCGAAAGCAGTCCACGAAAGATCTGATCTTCGATCGTCAGGAGGTCGGCGGCGAGTCCCGAAAAGTCCTGCGCCCACACGCGCCGATTTGCGGCCGCATCATCGACGGCGATCGTGATGCGCAGGTTGTCGCCAGCGCCCTGTACGGACCCGGACACGATCAGGGTCGCGCCCAGCGCACGCGCCATGTCGGCCAGCGACTGCTTCGTGGACGCGCGTTCAACCGCCGCGGCCGGGGCGACAGTCACCGCGCGCAACTGAAACAGCTTCGTCGTCAGCGCTTCCTCGATGCCGGCGGCGATCGGACCGAGTGCAGCCTGATCGCCCAGCACACGCAGCGGCATCACGCCCACGTGCTTCTCTGGTACCTCGACGGCGGCTGTCGTTGGCGACCGAGGCGAGCCAAGGACATACCGTCTCGTCGCCGGGATCGCCAGCACCAGAGCAAGCAGCGCGACGGCTATCGCCACACCGGCGGTCCCCAGCTTCGCCCCACGCGTCTGAGGTATCGGCAACGTCAGCGAGATGGTGCGAGCACCTGGCGTATGCGTATGCGCCGGCGGCGGCCCATGCTCGGTCTCGAGATCGGCCAGGAGCTCGCGCGCACTGGAATATCGATCGTCCGGGTTGCGCTCGAGACAGCGGTTCACGACGCGTCTGAAGTACTCAGGCAGCTCGGGACTGAGAGCCTTCGGATCCCTGGCCGGCTCCTGCACTCGCTTGTACATCAACTCGACGACCGACTTGCTCTCGAACGGAACCTGACCGGTCGCCATCTCGAAGAACATCAGGCCGAGCGCGTACAGATCGCTGCGATGATCGGAGGGGTTGCCTTGCACCTGCTCAGGAGAGACGTACTGCGGCGTGCCCATGAATCCGCCGGGGCGGGTGAGCGCCGTCATCGCGGGGCTCAACTCGGCCGATTTCGCCAGCCCGAAGTCCGAGATGTACGCCGTGCCGGCCGCGTCAACCAGGATGTTCATCGGCTTGAGGTCGCGGTGCAGCACGCCCACGTCGTGCGCGGCCGCCAGGCCGGCGGCCAGATTCCGCGCGATGGACAGCGTGCGGTCGAACGGGAGCTTCCCTCGCTTGAGAATCGTCGCCAGATCAGTGCCTTCGACGTACTGCATCGTGATGTATTTCACGCCGGCGCATTCGCCGAGGTCGTGAATCCGAATCACGTTGCGGTGGGTCACCTGTCGGGCCAGCAGCAGTTCCTGCTTGAAGCGCCGTTCGAACTCGCGCGCCAGGTCCAGGTTGGCGGCAATATCCGGCCGGATCATCTTGAGTGCCACGGGCACGCCCAGATTCTCGTCCCACGCCTGATAGACGGTGCCCATGCCGCCGGCACCAAGCAGGCGATCGATGCGGTAGCGGGAGTCGAACGTCGATCCCGCGGTCAGGACGCCAAACAAGCCGCCGCTCAGGATCGGTCCAGGTGACTGGTCGGGAAGGGGTGACTGGTCGGGAAGGTGCGTCACCAGACCGGCTGCCGACACGGACGCCGGGAGAGGCGTCGGACGGAGCGGCCAATAGGTCGGCCCGGCTGTTTCGTCGGTCAGTGAGGTACCGCAGGCGACACAGGCGAGCGAGCCCTCCGGCGTATCCTGACCGCAGTACCGGCAGCGCATGGTTTTCAGCGCAACTGTACCACTTAGGACCAGGTTCCTGGCACCACGGAGGGGTGCGGAACGCCTCTCACCGAATGGTGGTGTTGGGGCCCGCTAGTGCAGGCCAGGCCTCGATTCCTGGGAGCGTTCGAAGACCACCGTCCTCGCCAGGAGATTGGGCACCGCCGTCCGGCCGGCCAGTCGCCACGCATCGGAAAACGGCGGCTTCTCGCTGGTGGTACCCACCGTGGTCCACCACTCCTGATGCGTGCGCGCGGGGTCGGGCAGCGTGAAGCCGAGAATATCTTCGATCTGCCCGAAGGTCAGGACGACGACATCCGCGTACCGGTTCTCCAAGTACGTATAGAGCAATTTGTATTTGCCGGTCACCATGCCCGTGAGCCGCGGTGCGACTGGGGTGTCGGCCGGCGCACTCTGGCTAATGCTCAATCCCCGTCTGGCGAACCAATCCCACATCAGGCGCTCGTTTCTTCCCCGCACATGTCCGGAACATTATCGTATGAAGCGCTCGCGCCGGTGGATGTCCCCTTCTGCACAGGCTGCCGGTATCATGCGGAATGGTCTCTCCCTCGTCCCCACACCAGCCGAGTCCGCTGCGCATCTTCGAGGCGCTCAACAGCTATCAACGCGCATTCGCGCTGAAGGCCGCGATCGATCTCAATGTCTTCACGCACGTTGCCGCCGGCGCCACGGGCGTCGCCGAGATCGCCGCGCGCGCCCATGCCAGCGAGAAAGGCATCCGCGTCCTCTGCGACTACCTCACGATCGGAGGCTTCCTCACCAAGCAGAACGGCGCGTATGGGTTGACGCCGGACGCCGCCGTCTTCCTTGACCAGGAGTCGCCGGCCTACCTCGGCACCGCCGCCGGCTTCCTCGTGCATCCACACACCGTGACACAGTTCATGGACCTGGCGGCGGTGGTGCGCAAGGGCGGGACGGCCGTCGATCACGGAAACCTGGCGCCGGAAGCGGACATCTGGGTGGAGTTCGCGCGGTCGATGGCGCCGATCTCAGGTATGGGGGCACGTGGCCTGGCGGAGATCGTCAACACGCCTGGACGGGCGATGAAGGTCCTGGACATCGCGGCGGGGCCCGGCGCCTACGGCATCGCGATCGCGACCCTCAATCCCCTCGCCGAGATCTACGCGCAGGACTGGAAGAACGTCCTCGCGCTGTCGGTCGAGCACGCGAAGGAGGCGGGCGTCGGCGAGCGGTATCACACGATCGCCGGCGACGCGTTCGAGGTAGATCTGGGTTCGGGGTACGACCTCGTGCTGCTGCCGAACTTCCTGCATAACTTCGATCACCCGACGAACGTCCGGCTCCTGAAGCGCGTGCGCGCGGCACTCGTCCCCGGCGGCCGCGTAGCCACGATGGAGTTCGTCCCCAACGACGACCGCGTCTCACCGCCGCAGGCGGCGGCGTTCAGCTTGACGATGCTCGGATCGACGGAGCGCGGCGACGCCTACACACTCCGCGAGCTCGACGCGATGTTCCGCGAGGCGGGTTTCGGCCCGAGCCGCTCCCAGGATCTCGGCCCGCAGACGCTGATCTTGACGGACTACTGAAGCCCCGACAAGGGGGATACGTCCTTCGCGCGGCGCGCCTCTGCTCCCGGTGCCGGGCATCTCACTCCGCGAAGCTCTCGCCACGCCGAAAAGCGCTCGGACGGCTACCCGCGACCGCGGGACGCTCGGGTCGCGTCTGTGTGGCGGCGGGTCTTAAGACCCGCCGCTACGGTGCACGCTCAACCTCGCTGATGCCCTGAGCCGCCTCGCGCTTTTCCCCCTGACGCGTGTCGGCATGGCTCGAACGCTTCGCTCCGTGAGATACCCGGCACCGGTCGCACCGCACCGGTACGCCGTGGCATGAGCCCTCGCGACGGAGGAGCGGGGGCGCCACGAGGACTCGAAGCGGTTCTAAGCGTCTCGATCGGCCAGAACAGCAGCAATCGTTCTGTGGCCGATGGAACCCGTGAGTGGGTCGTCGAGCGAATTCGCCAGAGAGGCGACGCCGAACGAAAGCGCCCAGCCTCGCGCGCGTCGCCACACGCCATCGTCCAACCGCCTCGTCAGGCGATCGATCGTGGCGCGAAACGTGCCACGGACATTCTCAGGCCACAACATCCACGCGACCGCGAGGTCGACCGCGGGATCACCTGCCGTGAGATCCCCGAAGTCGATCACGGCCGTCAGCCGTCCGTCGTTCACCACGAGGTTGCCGGGATGCAAATCGCCGTGAAGCCAGACCGATTGGCCTGACCACCCTGGCGTGGCGAGGGTTGCGCGCCACACGGCTAACGCGGATGCGTGCTCAATCTGCCGTCCGCAGCGCTGGAGTCGCTCGACAAAGACATCTGAACGCGACGCCAGCGACGTACGAAACGGGTTCAACGGGGCGTCCACTGGTGCGGGTTGATGCAATGCTGCCAGAAACTCGCCCAGGCGGACGGCCGTCGCCTCGGTATGGCCGCTCAGAGTTGCCGCCGTCTCACCAACAAACCAGGGCGAGACCGACCACGCCCAGGGAAACCCGCAACCCGGTCGCCCCACCCTCACCGGCGCTGGCACAGGCAGCGGGAGGCGTGGTGCAAGCACCGGCAGCCACCGCTGTTCGTGTTCGATCAGAGCCGCGGCAATTTGGCGTCGAGGAAGTCGCACGACGAAATCGTCGCCGAGACGAAACAGCTTGTTGTCCCATCCTTCGCCGGCTTCGACGAGAGGCAGCGACGCCAAGTCTTCATGCTGGTCACACAACAGGGCCCGCACGAGGCTGACGACGATCGCCACCTCCGCGTCGGGCATGTTCTGAAGGTTCATGGAGCGAAGGTTATTATGCCCGCGGCCGACACCCGCGCTCGGCATGCCGTGAATGGCCCTGCGTGGCCGCG
This sequence comes from Vicinamibacterales bacterium, assembly GCA_035293405.1. GTDB lineage: Bacteria > Acidobacteriota > Vicinamibacteria > Vicinamibacterales > UBA2999 > Gp6-AA40. Next base: position 44,790 of record DATDOE010000013.1, read on the forward strand.
ACCCGCCGCGCGAGGGCCTGACGCTATCGCTTCTCCCCCGCGGCTCGCATCGCCTGCGAGGCCGCTCCACCCCACCGCGCAGGCGTGCGCGGCGGGGGCCCCGGCGTTGGCCATCTGTCGCGTCGCGCGGGCTGGCGACACGCCGCGCGCCAGAACGCATCCTCCCTGGGCGCCGCGCAGATTGAGTGCAGTGCCGCAGGCGTGGCTGTCCGGTCCGGCTGGCGCCTGCGCAAACGCCACTCAGGGCGAAGCAGGAAATCAGCTGACGCGAGTGTTCCGCGGCGAGTTCCGTCCACGCGTTTCAGAAGCCACGAGGTAGCTCCGACGTTTTGAGCCGCGTAACAGATGCCGTCGCGAGGCAGCAACTACTCGCCGCGCCAGCGGCAGAGTTCGAGCAGAAGTTGATTTCCGGCGTGCAGCGCCGGCGCCGGCCGGACCGGACAGCCACGCCTGCGGCGCTCGCGGCTCAATGCAGATGTCACAAGTGGTGACAACGCCCAACGCCCGGTCGCCGGCGACTGCCCGACCAAGTAGCGAACGCGTTTACTTCGCGGCAGTCTTCGGTGCGAACGGTCCCACCTCTGGCTTGGCCTGCGTGTTGGCGAGCGGACCAAGTTCCACCGCGACTCCGCGGGCGATGGCGGCCGTTTCGCTGCCCGCCTGGAAGCACGTGAAGTCCGGCCGATCGCGCCAGGCGATCGGGCCGCACAACCGCACGCCTGCCTTCAGCGTCGAGTCGTGGACGATGTTGATCGCGCGCTCGTAGTCGGGCGTCCCCTGCCTGAAGCCTGAGAAGTTGCCGAGATCGCCGCTGGCCGCAAAGAGCGCGCTCACGCCCGGGACCTTGGCGATCTCGTCGGCGTTCTTGAGCCCTTCGAGCGTCTCGATCATCAGAATGAGCACGATGTTGTCGTTGATGGTGTTGCGATAACCGCCAGGCACGCCGCCCCACATGCCGCCATCGAACGCCTGGCCACCGCCATTGCTGCGCCGGCCGAGCGGTGGGAAGTACGTCCAGTTGCGCGCCTCGATCGCCTCGGCCACGGTGTCCACCGTCGGCACGACGACGACGAGCGCGCCGGCATCGAGCGCGTGCTGAATCTCACGCTCGTCCGTGTATGCGACGCGCACGCCAGGTACGGCCTTGGCGTTGGGACAGGTCCGCCACATGCGGCCGGCACTCTCCCAGTCGCGCGAGTCGTGCTGCATCTCGGTCCAGATGAAGTCGTAGCCGGCATTGGCCATCGCGCAGTAGGTGGCCGGATCGGTGGCGCTGAAGAGCGTGCCTCCCGTGACCTTGCCGCCCTGCATCATCTTGAGCTTGACCGGATTCCAGACCTTGGAGCCGGCTGGCGGATTGAACGCCGTACCGTACTTCCACGTGGCCGGATCGAACGCACCCTGGTTCACGGCACCGGGAGGCGCCACCATCCGCGCATTGCTGTCCACGCCGGCCTTGGCGGCAAGGGGAAACGTCTGCGTGCCCGGGGTCGCGTTGTTGATGTAGGGATCGGCACGCGGGGCAGGCTGGCCCTGGGCCTGCGTCACGGGCGTCTGCGACGTGGAGGGTGTCTGCGGCGGTTGCGACTGAGCGCCGAACACGACGATCGCGACCCCTGCACTGATGACGACCGCCAGAACCAGCTTCCTCATCGTCAGTCTCCTTGACACGCGCACCGGCTGCGCAGGTGAGACTATGCCCCGCCAGTCGCATCGAGGGCAAGCACCCTGTCCCTTTCTGAACAGCCCCCCTCCCGCAGGTCACGTACGCTGTGTGAAGGTCGCCAGTTCAATCGCTACAAGCAGGTCTGGAGTCACATGAAAGTCACACCACTACACGACCGCCTGATCGTTCAACGCATCGAGGAAGGCGAACAGACCATCGGCGGCATCATCGTCCCCGACAGCGCCAAGGAAAAACCCATGCGCGGCAAGGTGCTCGCCGTCGGACTCGGCAAAGTCAAGGAAGACGGCACTCGCCAGCAGCCTGATGTCAAGGACGGCGACACGATCCTGTTCGGGAAGTACTCAGGACAGGAGATCAAGATCGACGGCGAGGATTACCTCATCATGCGCGAGGACGACGTGCTCGCGATTATCGACACCAAATAGAAGCGGGCACACATGGCAAAACAGATCACGTACGGCGAGGAGTCCCGGCAGGCCATCCTGAGCGGGATCAATCAGCTCGCAAACGCCGTCAAGGTCACCTTGGGTCCGAAGGGACGCAACGTCATCCTCGACGGCAAGTTCGGATCCCCCACGATCACCAAGGACGGCGTGACCGTCGCCAAGGAGATCGAGCTCAAGGATCCGCTCGAGAACCTGGGCGCGCAGATGGTCCGCGAGGTGGCCAGCAAGACGTCGGACACCGCCGGTGACGGGACGACGACGGCAACCGTGCTCGCGCAGGCGATCTATCGCGAGGGCGCGAAGAACGTCGTCGCCGGCGCCAACCCGATGGAGCTGAAGCGCGGCATCGAGAAAGCCGTCACGGTCATCGTGGACGAGATCAAGAAAATGTCCCGGCCGGTGTCGGGGAACATGGTGGCGCAGGTGGGAATGATTTCCGCCAACGGCGACCAGGCGATCGGCACGATCATCGCCGACGCGATGGAAAAGGTCGGCAAGGACGGCGTCATCACCGTCGAGGAAGCCAAGACGCTCGAAACCACGCTCGAGGTCGTCGAGGGCATGCAGTTCGACCGGGGGTACCTCTCGGCGTACTTCGTCACTGACCCGGAGCGCATGGAGATCGTCCTCGAGAATCCGGTCATCCTCATCCACGAGAAGCGGATCGCATCGATGAAGGATCTGCTGCCCGTGCTCGAGCAGGTGGCGAAGCTGGCGCGGCCGCTGCTGATCATCGCCGAAGACGTCGAGGGCGAGGCGCTGGCCACGCTGGTGGTCAACAAGCTGCGCGGCACGTTGAAAGCCGCGGCCGTCAAGGCGCCCGGCTTCGGCGACCGCCGGAAGCTGATGCTGGAAGACATCGCGATCCTCACCGGCGGGCGCGCGGTGACCGAGGACCTCGGGATCAAGCTCGAGAGCCTCACGATCGCGGACCTCGGCTCGGCCAAGAAGGTCACGATCGACAAGGACCACACGACGATCATCGAGGGCGGAGGCGAGACCGCCGACATCGAGGGACGGGTCAAGCAGATCCGCGCCCAGGTCGAGGACGAGGCCTCGGACTACGACCGCGAGAAGCTGCAGGAACGGCTCGCGAAGCTGGTTGGCGGCGTCGCCGTGATCAAGGTTGGCGCGCACACCGAAACCGAGATGAAAGAGAAGAAGGCGCGCGTCGAGGATGCCATGCACGCCACCAAGGCGGCAGTCGAGGAAGGCATCGTCGCCGGCGGTGGCGTCGCGCTCCTGCGCGCGGGTAAAGCGCTCGACGGCCTGAAGCTCACCGGCGACGAGCTCGTCGGGCTGCGGATCGTCCGCCGGGCGATTGAAGAGCCGATGCGGCACATCGCGACCAACGCCGGCGCCGAAGGATCAATCGTCGTGGCAAAGGTGAAGGAGATGAAGCAGGACGAGGGCTTCAACGCCGCCACCGAGGTCTACGAGGATCTGGTGAAGGCCGGCGTCATCGACCCCGCCAAGGTCGTCCGGAGCGCGCTGCAGAACGCGTCATCGATCGCGTCGCTGCTGCTGACCACCGAGGCGCTCATTTCGGAGATTGTCGATCCCTGACGCGCCGCTGCGGCCGGGGGGCTCACCGAACTGGATGTTGTACAACTCGGCATAGAACCCGCCGGCCGCCGGCCGCTGCGTCATGGCCTTCCAATGAGGCCGCAGGAGACCGAGGATGCTGAGAGCATTGGGTGCGCCGACGGCGGCGGTCATGCCGTCATCAAGGAGCCCCCGGAAGGGTCGCGCGGCTCATGCTAGAAACCGCGGGAGAACGCCGCGTAGACGATCGACTCCTCGCGGCTGCGGCCAACTTCGAGACGGATCGCGAATTCTGGCGAATGCCGGTACTGCACACCGCCGCCGAACCCCCCGCGCCACTTGCCGGCGTTGAAACCCTGATTGTCCAGGACCGCCGCGTCGGCCAACGAGCGTGCGTCACCCCAGACCTGGCCGGTGTCCACGAACACCAGCGCATCGATCCCTCGAACGTCGGTTATCGCGCGGACCGTTCGTTGCAACTCGGTCGAGACACTGGCGACGTTGTTGGCGCGGAAGCGGTAGGAGTGGTACCCGCGAAGGGACATTCGCCCGCCCAGCCACGACAGATCGTAGAAGGGAATCTGACTGTCCTCACCTCGCGGGTTCTTGAACTGTCCCCGCACGCGCAGCAGCAACGAGGTCCGCGGGCTTCCGAGCGGGGCGTACCCGCGCACATCGACTTCGGTTTCGAGCCAGCCGTAGCTCGCCGACGAGTCGAAGTCCCCGACGCCGTCGGCCGATGCGACGCGGCCGTAGATGTTGACACCTCGGGTCAATCCCAGGCTGTTGTCCCGGGAATCGTAGAGGAAGAACGCGCCGTACAACAGAATCCGCGTGTCGGCAAGAAAGCCCGGTATCCATCGTTCGAGAGGCGCGACCCGCGCGCTCGAGAATGCGTCCTCAATCGGCATGCCGGCCGGTTCGTCTTTGGCAAAGCTCTGGGTCCGCATGAACTGGGCATACACGCCTGTCTGCAGGCGATCTGTCACATCGCGATAGAAGGACCCCTGATAGCTCCGGCGCCGCAGGCCGAACTCGGTCCGCAGGGCGTCGGGCGTGTCTGGTCCGATGCCGAAGAAGTCGGCATCACGCCGCAAATGGGTAAACCACACGTCGGCATGATTCCGGCTGCTCCCGATTTTCGGCACGAACACTTCAAGGTCGATGCGCCGGAAGAGGTGCGTCGAGACCAGGCCGGTCGCGCGCAGCTCGATCCCCTTGATCGCAGGGCCCGAGGTCAGTTGCAGCCCGCCACCAATGCCGGCGCCTTGCTCGAAGCCGCCGAGGATCGCCCGCGCATAGGGAGTCTTGAGGTTGATCGCGGTGAGCGTCTCTCGAACAGGTACGCTGCGGCACGTCGACGACAGACAATCCTTGTCATCGGTCCTCGCCTTGTCATCCGCACTGTGCGCGGAGCGCACCGGCGGCGCGTTCAGATTCTTCAACGCCTCGGTGCGCTGCATCACAGTCTGCGCGTACGTCTCGACCTCGTCATCTGAGAATCCGCTCGCCTGGAAGGCGTCGCGGATCTGTTCAGGAGACAGCTGCCCGAGCCGTTCACCCAGCCAGTGCCGCGAGAGGTCTCCGTGGTCGATCCAGAGGACTGCCCCGCTGTCGGACTGCTGGGCCACGAGCGGCAGCGCGAGACAGAAGAGGAGGACGAGCATCAGGCCCGTTGCTCTCCCATCTGCGCGGCTTCCATTCGCCCTCATGCGCCTGGCGTACGGTGCACGCCCCGCGGTGTCGGTGTTCTTTTGCACATACATGCCGCAGCCTTTCGCGTAACGTCTTCTGAGGTGACGCGTCAGTGAAGCTTCTCATTCAACCGGCGGCCGGAGTCGCGCCTCTCGTGGCGGCGATCAAGAAGGCCAAGAAGAAGGTCGATATCGTCATCTTCCGCTTCGATCGCGCCGAGATCGAGCAGGCCCTGAAGGCCGCCGCCGAGCGCGGCGTGTCGGTATCGGCCCTGATCGCCTACGCCAACCATGGCGGGGAGAAAAGCCTCCGCAAGCTCGAAATGCGGCTGCTCGACGCCGGGGTCACCGTATCCAGGACGGCCGACGATCTCGTGCGCTATCACGATAAGCTCCTCATCATCGACCGCCGTCTGCTGTACGTGCTGTCGTTCAACTTCACGCATCTCGACATCGACCACAGCCGAGGCTTTGGGTTATGCACGAAGAAGGCCAGCATTGTCGCGGAAGCGTTGAAACTGGTCGAGGCGGATACCAAGCGCACCGTCTATAGAGCCGGCCTCGACACGTTGCTCGTGAGCCCGGCCAACGCCCGCAAGCAGATCCTTGCGCTCATTTACAGGGCCAGGAAAGAGCTGCTCATTTACGACCCCAAAATCGCCGACGTGGACGTGCTGAAGGCGCTGAACGATCAGGCACGCAAGGGCGTGGTCGTCAGAGTGATCGGGTCCCTCGGCAGAGCGCGGCACCAGCTGAAGGTCCGCGCGCTCAGTGGGTTTCGTCTGCACACGCGCACGATCATCCGCGACCGGCGTGAAGCCTCCGTGGGCAGTCAGAGCCTGCGGAAAGCCGAGCTGGACGCACGCCGCGAAGTCGGCCTGGTGACCCGCGACAAGAAAGTGGTGGGCGCCCTCGTCAACACCTTCGAGGCTGACTGGGGAGCCAAGCACACCGAGGAGAGAAGCGACGCCACGCCTCAGACGCTCAAGAAGCGAGTGAAGAAGGCGGTCGCGAAGCTCTCACCGCTGAATCCCCTCGTGAAGGAAGCCGTGAAAGACGTCGTCTCGAAAAAGGGCAACACCGGCCTGAACGCGAAGGACGTGAAGGAGACCGTCGAGAAAGCGGTGAAGGAAGCGGTGCGTGAGCGAGTACAGGAAATACTGAATGAATCGACAGAGGAGTAGTCAGGTGACGCGCCTGCGGTGACTCACGCGCGTCACCACGGGTCCGTGTGCGTACTCTGGCCGGATAGTGTCCCAGAGGTACTGACATTCGGGACAGAACGAGCAGCACGATTGCACGCGCTCGTAGGTGACGAAGGCACCGTGTGAGTGGCACCGCGGGCACTCGACATAACTGCGACGCGGTGGGTGTGCAAACAGCGCCACGCTCGGAGCGTGGAACATCCCTACCGGCCGCGCTGTTCAATTGTGAACAGCGATCAAGCGACCAGCGCGCGGAACAGCATGAGACAGCCCTGTCCAAAACGGCATAGCCGTTCTCGAGTGCGCACCGCTAGGCTGTGTCCATGACACGACTACTGATCTTGACGCTCGGTGTCTCCCTCGCCGCCGGCGCGTGCGGCACGACGGCATCCGACGCCGCTGATGCCCCAGTGACGGCCGACAACGGCGCCACTCCGGCGGCAGCGGTCGTCCCGGCCCGGCCCGCGTATCGCGAGGTGACGATTCCGACCGGCACCTCCCTGCCGTTGGCGCTGACAAGCTCGGTCGCATCTGACACGAGCACCGTTGAGGACGCGGTCACGGCGGAACTGACCGGGCCGATCAGGATTGACGGCCGCGACGTGTTGCCGGCCGGCACACGCCTCACCGGCGTGGTGACCGACGTCGACGACTCGGGTCGCGTCAAGGGACGGGCGATGGTCGCGTTCCGCTTCACCTCACTGCGTACGGGAGACACGAAGTACGACCTGCAGTCGGCGCCGCTGTCACATCAGGCGGCGGCAACCAAAGGCGAGGATGCCACCAAGATCGGCATCGGCGCCGGCGCCGGCGCGATCATCGGGGGGATTGTCGGCGGAAAGAAAGGCGCGGCAACAGGGGCGGCTGTGGGAGGCGGAGCCGGAACCGGCGTCGTCCTCGCTACGAAGGGTCGTGAAGTGCGGCTTGGGCCGGGTGCCGATGTGACGACGCAGCTCACCGCGCCGTTGACGATCCGGGTGGGCAGAAGCTGAGCGGCAGCGCTGACGCGGCTACCCGGCGAGCGGATTCTGGCCCTGAATCAGCCGTAGCAGCACGACCGCAATGGCGATCACGAGCAGAAGGTGGATGAGTCCTCCCAGTGTGTAGGATGTGACAATCCCGAGCAGCCACAGCCCGCTGAGGATGATGGCGAGCGTTCCAAGCACGTTGGTCCCCCTCTTGAACGTCACTAAGGATAGACTTCGAGCATTGGTGGCGACTGTGCTGTTGTGCACACCCTTCTGGAGGCGTGCGTGTCACGCTTAGATAGATCCATGGAACTTCCAAGCCGCTCTCTGCCCAGCCGTCCTCCACTACGCCTGAGGGTCAAGGTGCCTAAGATCGGCAAGCTGGCGCTGGCCAGGTCTGAATTCAGCGTGCAGGCCTTCCTCGAGTCGACGGGTGTGGCCAAGAGCATCGTGCGGTACGGGCGAGACGAGGCCATCTTCACGCAGGGCGACGTCTGCGATCACGTCCTCTACATTCAGTCGGGCGGCGTCAAGCTGTCGGTGCTGTCGAAAACCGGGAAGGAAGCCGTGGTCGCCATGCTCGGCCCGGGTGACTTCTTCGGCGAAGGATGCCTGGCTGGGCAGGCACTCCGCATGGGGAGCGCCACAGCCATTACGCCGAGCGCGGTCTTGCGCGTCCGCAAAGAACAGATGGTGCAGGTGCTGCACCGGCAGCACGCCATGTCCGACCGCTTCATCGCACACATGCTGACGCGCAACATCCGGATCGAAGAGGATCTGGTCGATCAGCTCTTCAACTCGAGCGAGAAGCGGCTGGCGCGCACGCTGTTGCTCCTGGCGCGCTACGGGAAGCAGAGCAAACCGATCCGAATGGTCCCGAGGATTTCACAGGAGACGCTCGCGGAGATGGTCGGCACGACGCGCTCACGGGTGAACTTCTTCCTCAACAAGTTCAAGAAGCTGGGCTTCATCGAGTACGACGGCGAGCTTCCCATCAAGATCAACAGCTCGCTGCTGAGCGTCGTCCTGCACGACTGATCGCGGCCAAGACGGTCCTGCAAGACAACAAGATCGCGGCGCCCGTCCCCGTGAGCCGTCCATCGCGTAGCTCGCGAGTACCTCCGCTGATGAGCGCCTCGTCCAGCCCGCAGGCGGGCAGTCGGTCTCTCTCATAGAGCCCGTGCTCGTCGCTGCGAGCACACCGGTCGCCGCGGCCACGCCCATCGTCACGCCGCCGGCTGCTCAGCCCGCGGCGGCGCCGGCAGGATCGCAGGTAGCTCCGCCTCCCACGCCACCTCCTCCCACGACACCTCGGCCGCGGTTGGCTGCCTCAGCCGAGGTTGCTGCCTCGACCGTGCCCTCATCGGGAGCTCGACGTCAGACGACTGTGCCATTCCGCGGGTCGCTGGCCGTGAGCTCTCAGCCGGACGGCGCGCAGGTGCTGCTGAACGGAACGGTCGTCGGTAAAACGCCTATGGTCTTGGAAAATTTACCGGCAGGATCGCGCGTTTTACTCGTTCGCCGTGATGGCTACGCGACGTGGTCCAAGAGCGTCCGCGTGGTTGCGGATCAGCGAACGTCCATACAGGTCAGCCTCGACCGGCTGTCGACCCAGTGACGGAAGCCGTGGTCCGACTGTTGCACTCACCCGTGCGCAGCGTCTGCTCGCGATCGAGCGACGTCGTGCGCGAGTGAAGGAGTCACATGGGAGCCGTCATCGGTCGCTACTCGTCGCGCAACGCAACGGAGTAACCCTGAAGGAAGGGAATGACGAACATGTATAAGAAACTGTCTGCGGTCGCGATGCTCGCGTTGGTTGTGGCCATCGCGCCGGCCTGCGCCACGAAGAAGATGGTGCGCACGGAAACCGGCGCGGTTGACGCCAAGGTCGACACCCTGAAGACCGCGGTCGAACAAACCCAGGAGCGCACGCGCCAGACGGAGACGCGCGTGAGCGCGGTCGATGCCAAGGCCGAGGCGGCGGGAAAGAGCGCGGTCGAGGCGCGGACCGCGGCGGATGCGGCAGCGAACGCGGCCAGGGAAGTCGAGACCCGCCTCGCCACTCGCGTCGACACGGCGGAGGCGAGCGCGCGCCGGCTCATTTATGAGGTCTCTCTCAGCGAGGACCAGGGCAACTTCAAGTTCGCCCGTACCACGCTGCCGGATGAAGCCAAAGCCCGCCTCGACCAGATGATCACCGAGCTGAAGGCCGACCCGAAGGGTGTCTTCATCGAGATCGAAGGTCACACCGACAACGTGGGCAACCCCGGCTACAACGAGCAGCTGGGCCTCGAGCGTGCCGAGCAGGTCCAGCGCTATCTCTACGAGCAGCACCAGGTTCCGCTCCACAAGATCAGCGTGATCAGCTACGGCGAGGACAAGCCGGTGGCGCCGAACAAGACGCGCGCGGGACGGGCACAGAACCGCCGCGTCGTGGTCCGAGTGCTCTCCTAAGGAGGAAACACGTGATCGTGATGCTCTCAGGCCGGCTCTGACCCGGCCGCATCAAGAGCGCACGTGACGAGAGTGATGATGCGCGGTCAAGGCCGTTCGATGAGACCGCGCCGGATCACGCGCATCATCATCTCTCTCACGTGCAGCGTTGTCGCCGCCGGCACGCTGCTGATGGCTGGCGAGCTCCACTACGCGTACTTCAACCGCCATCAACTGCCCGACGCCGGCCCCTTCTCCCGCTTCGAGCTCTCCACCATCGGCCACGTCTACGACACCGCGGGGAACCCGCTGATCGAGCTCGCCAGGGAGTACCGCGAGATCTCGCAGTACGAAGACATTCCACCCATCGTCCGCGACGCGATCCTGGCCGCCGAGGACAAGCGCTTCTTTTCCCACAACGGGATTGACTACGCCAGCCTGCCTCGCGTGCTGTGGAAGGCGCGGGTCGGTGTGCTCGCCGGCCGGCTTGTGCGAGGCGGCGGCCACGATGAGCTGTCCCGACCTCCATTCCCACAGGGGGGATCGACAATCACGCAACAGCTCGTCCGCGGGAGCTTTCTCCGCCCGATGACGGCGCTCGAGAACAGTTATCAGCTTCGCCACACCGGGGCCGTCGCGCAGGTGCTGGCCTCGATGATCGGCCCGCGCAGCGTCAACATGCTGGCTCGGAAACGGGAAGAGATTCGGCTCTCGTTGTGGCTCGAGCAGCTGATGCGGGCAAAGTTCGGGTCGAAGCGGCGCGCGAAGGAAGAGCTGCTCGCCAGATACGCAAGCTCCGTGTACATGGGCAACGGCCAGTACGGGTTCTCGCGGGCGGCGAAGTACTACTTCGGCCGGCGGCTCGCGACGTTCACCCCCGACGACGCCGACAAGGCCGCGCTCCTCGCGGGCATTGCCAAGTCCCCCCGCGACTACGCCCCGAACGCTGCGAACACCGCAAAGATCGTGCGCCGGAGAAACCAGACGCTGGCCCTGATGGAACGGGATGGCTTCATCCCACCTGGCACAGCGGCTCACGCCAAGGCGCGGCCCCTCGAGGTAGTCAAGCATGAGGCGCAACCACCGCTTCAGGCGTCGGCGCTCGTCGCGCACGTCCTCGAAGAGATGACCGCCGGCAACCCCAGCCTGACGGCCGAGGATCTGCTCCAGGGGCGGATCCAGGTGCACGCGACGGCGGACGCGCGCGTCCAGCGCATCGTGAACAACGCGCTGGAGCATGGGCTGCAACGGTACGAGCAGCGACACCCGAAGGCCAAGGGCGTGATTCAGGGATCGGTCATCGTGCTGAAGAACCGCGATGGGCGGGTCCTCGCCGAGACCGGCGGACGGCAGGTCTTCAACGGCCGATCGGCCTCCTATCGGGACTACAACCGGGTCACCCAGTCTCTGCGTCAGCCAGGGTCGGCGATGAAGGCGATCGTGTATCTCGCCGCCTTCCAGCAGGGTGGCTTCACCTTGGACACGATGGTGCCAGACGAGCCCATCAGCGTGTCCAACGGAGCGCAGCGCCCGGCCAAATGGATCGCCAACTACGACGGGCGCTTCAAGGGCCTGATTCCCATCCGTCAAGCGCTCGCCGAATCCAGAAACGCGGTGACGATCTGGCTCGTGGAGCAAATCGGCATCGACAGCGTGTTGCGGACCTCGCGCAGCCTCGGCGTGCGCACACCGCTTGGACGCTATCCCACCACGGCCCTGGGCGCGTCCGAGATGAATCTCCTGGAGCTGGCCAATGCCTACCGGACCATGGCCTCGGGGATCGTCGCGGAGCCGTATGTGATCGGATCGATCGTGCGCGATTCCGGCGAGATGGTTGCCCTGTCGAGGCAGAGCCCGGCACGCGCCTCTCTCGATGGCGAGGCGCTGTCGCAGATTCAGGAAGGGCTGCGTGGTGTGGTACGCCTGCCCACCGGCACCGCGCATGCGCTGGCCTCCGGCGCCTTCCCGATCGAGGTCATGGGCAAGACGGGAACGACGAACGACTTCAGGGATGCGATCTTCGTGGGCTCGACATACGGCGCCGATGGCATCACCGCGGCGGTGAGGATCGGCTTCGACGACTATCACTCTCTCGGCTCGAGAGAGACCGGAGGCAGGCTCGCGCTGCCGGTGTTTCAGGAGTTGATGCTCGCGATCTATCGCGAGCGCATCGTCGGGACGGCGCCGGCATTTCCAGGCTGGATGGAGGATCGCATTGCAGCCGCTCTTCTGCCGCCTCCCGATCCCATTGTGGCACCAGACGTCGCGCTGGCATTACCGGGTGAAACGGAGTGGTTCCTGACGAGCGGAAGTGGACCTCGATGACGACGCGGGCGAGCCGCGTCGATCGACGAACCGGAGTGAGCCATGACGAACTTTCTTGTGTACATGCTCGGCGTGATCGTCCTGATCTGTGCCCTGGCGTACGGAGCGCACCTGATCGGTATCAGCGACCGATGGATCGGTGTCGGTGCTGCCGCGGCGGCAGGCCTCGGCATCATGGGGGCGATCGTCAAGACCCGACGTCCACAGTCGTCAGACTAGTCCGCCTGGGGCGGGAACCTATCTCACTATCCCAACGCGGCGACCGGGAGGATGCGTCCTGGAGCGCGGCGGGTCGCGGCGCCCGGCCAACGACCTCTCCGGCGCTCCTCTTCCGGTCCGTCGCCGCTCCGCCGTCGCGAGGGCCTGACGCTATCGCTTCTCCCCCGCGGCTCGCATCGCCTGCGAGGCCGTTGGCCATCTAGCGCCAGCGCGGGCTTGCGACACGCCGCGCTCCAGAACGCATCCTCCCTGTCGCCGCGCAGTCTGAGTGCGGTAGCGCAGGCGTGGCTGTCCGATCCGGCCGGCGCCGGGCATCTCACGGAGCGAAGCGTTCGAGGCATGCCGACACGCGTCAGGGGGAAAAGCGCGAGGCGGCTCAGGGCCTCAGCGAGGTTGAGCGTGCGCGAGAGCGCACGCGACCCGAGCGTCGCGCGGTCGTGGATAGCCGTCCGAGTGCTTTTCGGCGTGCCGAGAGCTTCGCGGAGTGAGATGCCCGGCGCCGGTCGCACCGGTTGTCGGCTATTTGAGAGTCTTGAACACCGCTTCGACGAACATGTCGGTGGTCCAGGGCCCGCTGCTGGCGCCATAGCGCGAGTCGTAGTCCAGCGTGGGGCGCGCCGCCTTCACCTGTGCGAGCGTCATGCCCTTGTCGACCATCCCCTGAATGCGGTCGCGGATGATCGTGACCATGTCGCGGTACTCGAGGACATCGAACTCGTCGCTGATGCGGCCGTGGCCCGGGACGACGAAGGTGCCGCCCTCCTCATGGTGTGCGGGCACCGCCAGATCGAGCACGCGGTTCAATCCATCGATGACGCCGCGAACACTGCCGCCCCGCTGCAGGTCAATCACTGGATAGCTGTCTGTCCGGTAGATGTCTCCCGTGGCCACGACATCGGACTTGCGAAAGTGGACGATGCTGTCGCCGTCGGTGTGCGCGTCCGGTATGTGGTACATGAACACCGCTTCACCGTTGAAGTAGAACTCCTTCTCGAGCCCGACGAAGGTTTCCGTCGGCCAGGCAGTGGTTGGACGGTCGCTCACCCTGGCCAGTACGTTGTCGTGCGCGAGGATCTTCACGGCAGTCTGAGACGCGCCTGGCGTATTGATGATCGTCCACGCGGCCGCCGACCCGAGTGCCCTGGCCAGGTTCTCGTTGCCACCCAGATGATCCGGGTCCGCGCTGGTGTTGAGCACATAGCGGATCGGTTTGTTGACGACGGACAGCTTCTTGACCTCCGCCAGGATGCGGTCGGCCGTCGGTCCGGATTTCGAGTCCACGAGGACCGCTCCAGACGGCCCCACTTGCACAGTGACGTTCCCGCCGGCACCGGCGATCACGAACACGTTGCCTTGCACCGGGAGGACCTGCACCTCACCCGTATCAGGATTGCGCGCCTGGCTGACCCGCGGCGCTTCGGCGGCGCTCGCCGGCGTCCGGGCCTTCACCTTCGCCTGGTAATCCGGATAGATCGTGTCGGCGCCACCGCGCACCCCTGGGCCCGGTGCGCCGGTGCGCGTCACGAACTCCTGCAGGTAGGGATTCTCGCCTGGCAGATGGTGCGGCACCTCTCCCTTCGGCCGGCCTGCGATCTCCTCGACGTACTCGCACGGCCACAGCCAGTTGCTACCGTCCTGCTCGGCGGCGACGAAATCCGTGGTGCGGATCATCGGCTCGGCCAGATACACCGGATCCGTGATGATGACCATGTGCGAGAGGTATTTGCCGTGCCGGGTGAAGCGCTCGTAGAGCGTCGTCTGATCGCTCTCGGGCACGCCGTTCCGCCGCAGCCAGCCTTGCTTCAGATGTGTCGTGGTGACCGTGAGCACCTGGCCGTTCCAGGTGCCGGTCGAGAAGCCCATGAAGGTGTGCGGCGCATACGATGAGGGGTGCGGGCGCCCGTCCATCCAGATCGTCCGGGTCTGCTCGTACGTGCTGATGTAGTTCTTGATGGCGATGAGCTGCTGCGTCTCCGGGTCTTTCTCCTCCCACATGCGGAGGTTCAAGGGGCCGTGGTAGATGTAGGGCGCCACGTGCACCCGGCATTGATGCTCCTGCAGGGTCAGCCGTGAGGCATCCCAACTGTCGGCAAACAGGCGCGCCGCGCTGTTGATCGGGAGCCCGGAGTAGTCGCCAAGGTCGGGCCCGGGGCCACGATCCTGCTCGTCCTCGAAGGTTCTGAGCGAGTTCCAGTTGCCCGACAGGATCGCCTGTGCGAACGCCGGCGTCCCCCACAGCATCAGTGCGAGCGCCACGCCCGCCGTCGCGAATCGTCCTGCCACACGCATGAAACCCTCACCCCCAGAAATCGAATCGTCGGTCAGTATATCCCCGTCATTCCGCCAAAATATCCCCGTCATTCCGCCCAATCTTTGTGCAGCCTGCTACAATTTTTTAACATCCGGATCCCGAGACCCGTGCGAAGGTAGCCTCGACGATGAAATAGCCCTGACCTGCTTCTTCCTTCTTCCACTCCTAACCTCCCCCAATACCCATGACATACGGTCCCATGTTGAGTGCCTATGAAAACGCCTTCGCCCATGCGCCTATCGGCATGGCCCTGATCGACATCGGCGGCCATGTTGGGACCGTGAACGACGCGATGTGCCGTTTCACGGGATTCACCGCTGAAAAGATCCGTGAACGGCAGTTTCGGGATCTATCGGATCCGCGCGACGCAGACGCCGATGCGCTCGAGATGGCGGAACTGCTCGACGGACACCGTGAGAGATACCAGGTCGAGAAGCGGTTCCGGCACGCCTGGGGCCATCTGGTCTGGGGACTGGTCAGCGTGTCCCTCGTTCGTGACGCGGATGGCAAGCCGCTGCACCTGATCGCGTCGATACAGGACATCTCGGAGCGCAAGAAAAACGAGGGGCGCCTGGAGCACCTCGTCGATCACGACTTCCTGACGTCGCTGTTCAACAATCGGCGCTTCGAACACGAGCTGACCCAAGAGAGTAAGGCCGCGGCCCGCTACGGCGGCGGCGGGGCAGTGCTGCTCGTCGATCTGGACCATTTCAAAGCCATCAACGATCAGTTCGGCCACAAAGCCGGTGACGATCTGCTCAAGACGGTGGCCGCAGCCCTTCAGGGTCGGATCCGGGAGACCGACGTCCTCGCTCGACTGGGGGGTGACGAGTTCGGGATCATCCTTTCGCAGGTGGACGCCGCGCAGGCAGAGGTGGTCGCGGACGGCATCGTGAAGGCGCTGCGCCGGCAGACCGCGATGCAGGCCGAACAGCGGATCCCGGTGACCGCCAGCGTCGGCGTCGCGCTGTTCAGCGGCCACACGAGCCTCGATGTCCTGGCCGCGGCCGATCTCGCCATGTACGAAGCCAAGGAAGCTGGCCGCGACCAGTACGCCGTCTACCGGCCGGGCTCACATGGCCACCTCCCGGTGCCGTCACGGCTCGCAGAAGCCGAGCGCATCCGCTCCGCGCTCACCCATGACCGTTTCGAGCTGCAGTGCCAGCCGATCCTCGACCTGGCCAGCAACGCGATCAGTCAATACGAGCTGCTCCTCCGGTTGCGCGCCGACAATGGTGTCCTCCTTCCCCCGAGCGCATTCTTGTATGTCGCTGAACGTTTCGGCAGCATTCTCGAGATTGACGGGTGGGTCGTACGACAGGCCGCCGCGCTCATCCGCGCGCAGGCGAAAGTCGGCCGCGCACTCACGCTTCACGTCAACCTGTCCGCGAAGTCGGTCGGTCACCCGCAACTGATCGACATCATCGAACGAGCGCTGGCCGAGGCGCGCGCCGATCCGGCCTGCCTGGTCTTCGAGCTCACTGAAACGGCAGCGCTCGGCAATCTCGACCAGGTGCACTCGTTCACGACGGAGATGAAGGATCGCGGCTACCGGTTCGCGCTGGATGATTTCGGCTCAGGCTTCGGGTCGTTCCATGACCTGAAGCACCTCCCCTTCGACTACTACAAGATCGATGGCGACTTCATCCGCGGCATCGGCACGAATACCATCGACCAGCTCGTCGTCGAAGCGATCGTGGGAATCGCGAAGGGCCTCGGGAAGAAGACTGTGGCCGAGTGCGTGCCTGATCAGGACGTGACCGATCGGCTGCGACGGAGCGGTATCGACTACGCGCAGGGCTTCCATGTGGGCGTGCCCCGTCCGCTCCTCGACGTGTTCGAGCGCGAGGCCTATAGTTGAGGGTGCCGTCGCCGTGCGCGCGTGCGCAGGCGACGGCCGGTCGACGTGCGCGCGCTGACGTTACGGGGCAGGCTCGCCGCGGAAGCGGCCCACGTACGCCGCCTTCGCCGTGATCTTCCCCGCCATCGCTTTCAACAGATCGTCGCGCCCTGCCGTGGCCGGCAGGTCGAGCGTCGAGTTGAGCGCGTAGAGCTCGAAGACATAGTGGTGATACCGCGGGCCGGGGGGCGCGCCCGGTCCGAAGTAGGCGTTCTGGCCCGCGATGTTCGCGCCCTGAACCGCACCGGCAGGAACGCTGCCTTCGGGAATTCCGGCCGCCGCCGCTGGAATGTTCCACACGATCCAGTGCAACACATCGCCGGTGTTTCCACCGATCGCCACGTCGATGTCATGGAAGATGATCGCGTAGCTGACGGTCCCTTCAGGGGCGCCCGAGAACTTGAACCCCGGCTGCACGCCGCCGCGCCCGGCGAACTTCTGCGGCACGATGCCCCCATCAGGGAACGCGTCGGTCTGCATCAACAGCGGCGGCAGGTTGAATCCGCGTCCTCCGCCACCGCCCCGCCCCGCCCCGCCGCGGCCACCCTGGGGAGCCTGTGCGGCTGCATCGACGGCCATCGCCGCCACCATCACCACGGCTCCCAATGAAATCAACCATCTCGTTCGCATGCGTCAACGCTCCTCACCAATAGCAGTACCGTCACAAACTCTACCCTGAACCGAGAGCCACGCGCGACGGGGCTCAGCAATTGCCGAATTCAAAAAGCCAAACGCAGAGAACGCTGAGAAGCAGAGTAGCGCAGAGGAAGACTCATGTTACCCAGAGGACTGTCGTCGCTGCCACGGGTGACGCCGGGCCTACGGCCCGGCTCAGGGATCGAGGAGAGGCCGTGATCGCAAACGCGTCGGGCCTTTCTCATCGCGCTTGCGATCACGGCCTCTCCTCGATCCCTGCCGCGCGTAGCGCGGTCACCCGTGTCACCCTCCGCGTATCGCTGCGCTCCTCTGCGATCTCCGCGTTGATCTTGTCTCGGCGTGCTTCGCGCGCCATGCAGGGGAAGCAATTGGACCCGTCAGACCGAAGTCGCCGCCCGGATTGATTCGAGCCCATGCCCACTGGGGCTCTTCTCGCGCACGCGCAGGGCGGCGGCAAAGAGAAACCCGAACAGGCTCAAGAAGAAGAACATCCACAACATCGGCTGATAGCCCATGGGATTGTCAGGGCCGGCGTGGCTCGTATCGTTCAACCTGCCTGCCGCCAGATTCGCCATCATCATCCCGATGTTCTGCACCATCGTCATCAGCCCATACCCCGTCCCCAACCGGCTGGGCTCCACGAGATACGGAACCGCGGGCCAGATCACCGCGGGGACCAGTGAGAACGCCACGCCGATCAGGACGGTCGAGACCCACAGGCTCATCTGCGTATAGCCGAGGATCGGGAACGTCGCCGCGAGCAGCAGCGAGCCAAACGCCATGAACGCCGCCCGGTGCCCCAGCCGGTCCACCATGTAGCCGAAGAGCGGTGTCGCGAAGATCGCGGCCAGGAACACGTACCCGTTCAACGACCCCGCCTCCTGCAGAGACAACCCGTGCGCGTGCTGGAAGTACTTGATCGCGAACGTGCTGCGGAACGGGAAGATCACCGAATAGAACGTGACGCACAGGCCGACGATGTACCAGTAGGAGCGATCGAAGCGCCACAGATCGGCCAGGACGAAGCGATCCGGCGCGGCGGGCTGCGCCAGGTCGAATCGCTGCGCGGCCCGCTGCTCGAGCACGTAGTAGACGAGACAGGCCAGCACGCCGATGGCGGAGACCCCGACCGCCAGGATGAGCGGCGGCTGCCAGCCAAGCTCATAGAGCGACCTGAACCAGGTGGTCGAGAGGTCGGCGCTGTACGAGCCCGCGCGCGCGATGCTGAGATTGACGCCGAACGCGAACCCGAGCTGACGGCCGACGAACCACTGCCCGATGGCCACGGTGATGGCGACAATCATCGATTCGGCGCCGAGGCCGAAGATCAGACGGCCGGCGGCCATGACCGGAAACTGGGGCGACATCGCGGTGACGATCGTGCCGATCGTGCAGATGATCGCGAAGATCAGCGTCGAGAGCCTGGTCCCGAACCGATCGACGATGATGCCGCCGATGAGGACCATGATGATGTTCGGGAAGCTGTAGATGGCATTGAGCGTCCCGATTTGTGTATCGCTGAACCCCAGCAGCCGCTGGAGCGAGTCGGCCACCGGCCCAATCGAGTCGTAGGCGTAGTAGTTGCCGAACATCGCGACGCTGATCGCGACGAGGACGGCCCATCGCCAGGAGGCAGGCGGCGGGTTCTTGGGCGTGAGAAATGGAGGCACACGATCCTCTCGTCTGGAAACAAAACTACCCTATTGTCATGCTCGCGGATCGTTCAGACGCATCTGTCGGTCCGCGATCGCCTCGCCGCCGCAGCCTCGCCGCGCACCACGGAGGAACGCCAATGAATCCACGCGTCGCGCGACCGCCGCGTGGCCCACGTCTTGCTTTCCGCGAGACGTCACACGACCGCAACAATCATGCATCACAATCCGAAGGGAGCGTCCTGATGCCACGAGCCGCAAAGTCCCAGAGCGCCACATCAACCGGTCCTCGGTTGGTGACCGCGTCCAACCGCATCCCATCTCCTGACACCGCGCCCTCGCTTCACGAGCAGATCGCCCGGCGAGCCTACGAGCTGTTCCTGCACGAAGGTGGCGGGCACGGCCGTGACGTCCATCACTGGCTGCGAGCCGAGCAGGAACTGCTCGAGTCGCAGACACCCGCACGTCCGACCAGACGAGTTGCCGCCACGCGCGCGAAGGCCTAGCCGGTCAGAGCGCACGACAGTCTCATCTGTGAGCACGGCCGCGCCCGGGGTACGCTAGACCCTCGACTTCGATGACCGTCGCCACGACCATGCCGGCCTGGCTCGAGCCAATGGCCGCGACGCTGACACAGGATCGTTTCGGCGGACCCGACTGGCTGTTCGAGCGCAAGTTCGACGGCATCCGGCTGCTGGCGTACAAGGACCGCGCCGGCGTGCGGTTGTTCTCGCGCAATCAGCTGCCGCAGGATCTGCCGGCGCTGTCCGAGGCGATCGCGAACCTTCCCGTCGAAGACGCCATTCTGGACGGCGAGATGACGTGGGATCGCAAGAGTGGTTACCACGTGTTCGACATCCTCTGGCTGAACGGACGGGACGTGACCCAGCGTCCGCTTGAAGAGCGGCGTGCGCTGCTGCAGACGCTTCCGCTCGAGCCGCCGCTCCACCGCGTGGAGCTCGTGGACGGGGAGCAACCGTGGGAGCGTGCCTGCCGCGAGGGCTGGGAAGGGGTGATCGCGAAGCGACGCGGCTCGCCGTACGAGCATCGCCGCTCGAAGCACTGGCTGAAGATGAAGTGCGAAGCGTCTCAGGAGCTGGTGGTGGGCGGGTTCACCGATCCCCAAGGGTCGCGGGTCGGTCTGGGCGCGCTGCTCGTCGGCCACTACGAAGGCAGCGACTTCGTCTTTGCCGGCAAGGTCGGCACCGGTTTCGACACCACGCTCCTGCTGGATCTGCGACGCCGCCTCGATGCCCTGGAGGTGCCCTCGTCACCGTTTACCAAGGCCACAGGATTGCCCAGGCTCCGCGCCCACTGGGTGCGCCCGGACATCGTCGTGCAAGTCGCGTTCATCGAGTGGACCGTGCACGGGAAGCTCCGTCACCCACGGCTCATCGGCGTCCGCTTCGACAAGGACGCACGCGACATCACCCGCCTTCGCACCGCCGGTGCTTCGGCGCGGCACGCGAGTGAGCAGCCGTGATCACGCATCCCGAGAAAGTGCTCTTTCCGGATGACGGGATCACCAAGGGCGATCTCGCGGCCTACTACGAGGCGATGGCGCCTGTCATGCTGCCGCACCTGCGCGGGCGGCCGATCACGATGGAGCGATATCCGGCGGGCATCGGCAACAAGGGGTTCTGGCAGAAGGACGTCTCGAAGGGATTTCCGGCGTGGCTGGAGCGCGTCGAGGTTCCGAAGAAGGACGGTGTCGTCCATCACCCCATCGTCACCGACACGCGATCGCTACTGTGGATCACCAACCAGAACACCATCACCCAGCATGTCTGCACATCGCGGGTGCCGGATCTCGATCACCCTGATATCTGCGTGTTCGATCTGGATCCGTCGGAGGAGGATTGGGCCGCGGTGCGCGCCGCGGCGATCGGCGTGCGCGACCTGCTCGAGGAGCTCACGCTGCGGTCGTGGGTCAAGACGTCTGGCTCGAAGGGCTTTCATATCGTCGTTCGCCTCGACGGTAAAGCGGAGACGGGACAGGTTGCGTCCTTTGCCAACGCCGTGGGGGCGCTGCTCGTTCGGCGCGCGCCCGATCACCTCACACAAGAGTTCAGCAAGGCCGATCGCCGCGGGCGGATCTATGTCGACACCGGAAGGAACGGGTACAGCGCGACCTTCGCGGCCGCCTATACCGTGCGCGCGAAGCGCGGCGCGCCGGTGTCGGCGCCGTGCACATGGGAGGAGATCGAACGCGGCACGGTCGATCCGGGGACGTTCACGCTGCGGAACATGCCGGACCGAATCGAGACGGTTGGCGACCTGTGGGCAGACATGAGGCGCGGTGGCCGATCGCTGAAACGCCCGATCGAGAAGCTGCGCCGACTGCTGGAGCACGCGCCTTCCCACTGATTGCGCATCGCCCGCCCCAAGACCCGAGTCGGTCTCGACGAGCCCTAGTTCCACGTCGCGAACAATAGCAGCGTCGAGGTCGCAGACCGGTCTGGTCAAAGCAATCACAACGCGCGTGTTCCTGCTGGCCACATATCCAGAGGCTGGCCGTTGGCGCGACCGCGACATGCGCCCTGACGTTCTACGTTTCCCGTGGGCGAGCACGTCATCGCGTATAGACTCGACGGAGACGACGAGCTCGTTCTGCGAGTGCTCTGAAGGAGCCGGGACATTGAGGCGATTCTGCGCGACCGGTAGACACCACGAGAAAATCCTCGACGTGGCTCTTACCAATCGCATCGAGATCAACGAAGTGAATTCGGGGATGGAGGACGTAGTTTAGGAACGCTCGATCGTCTTCATCAGCTCGATCAAGCGGGCTGCACTGTAGACGGCGAGCATACGTTTGAAGACTGAAAGCGATGAAAAGGAAATCGCTCGGAGCGTGTGGAACAAGAGAGCCGGTCGGTACTCGTCTATGAATGCTACTCGACGCGCTGCACTCTCGAACTGCTGCACCTGTGCGGCCTTGTGTCTCAAGACCTGAATAAGCCGTAAGCAAAGCCGCACGTTGGCGTCGAAATCCGTCTCTCGAGTCCAGGGCGGATGCTGGTCCCAATCGGGCGAGAGCAAGTGATCTTCGAGCTTGCGCCAAATCCTAATCTGCGTCCATGAAAGATCGAGGGCAGGTAGCTGAGACTCAGGGGTGTTCTCCTGGCGGTCCATAAGTGCGAATTTGATCTCAGCTTCTAGCCGCGCGAAGTCCTGCAACGCGTGTCCATGGCGCTGAAACATCGCGAAGTCGATGAAGAACGGGTGCTCCTTCGCCTCGAGCCACAAGAGTGCATTGTTAGCGTTCAGGTCGCCGTGCGAGGGCGCCAAAACCATGGACATTGGCTGGTCCAGCAACGCCACGCCGACGGGCCATTTGTGCCTTTCGACGAACTGCCGCATTCGCTCCCGATCGGCGGTCCATTCGCGAAACAAGCGATTCCCCAAGACGCCTTCCCGCCCTTCGAGAAAGCTCAGGATATAGCCTTTCACCTTTCCTGACAGCCGGTACGGCGGGTAGTCCGGATAGCTTCGATCCGGGCCATCCTCGGTCGACCACGGGCGCAACACTTTACGTTGAACGAACTCCGGCCTCGTGTACCACTCGCGGCAGAGCCACTCAAGCGTCATTTCCAGAGCCTTGACACGAAACCCATTGGCCGCCTCGTCGTCGGTCCCGCGTAGCTCCAGCTGAGTGTTCTCTGTGAGGGCAGCGAGACGGGCTGGAGAACCAATCAGCGCTGCTTCCAGATCCATCACGGCACCGAATTTTTCGCCGCCGAGGAACTCATAGCAGATCGCGGACCACGACCCGAACGACACCGCGTGGCTACCATCCTTGATCGGCACGTCCGGTTCCACCAGCGCTGGGATGTGCATCCGGTAGCCTGGGACACCTGACGGCACAAGTGCGTGCCGCGACGCCTCCTCCTTGATCTTCCAGCTGTCGCTAATATGGCTGATTTTAATGACGTACTCGCGCCGACTCGCATCTGCCCCAGACTTGCTTCGACGGACACGAAAGACCTTTGCTCCCGAGAGACCGGGCGCCAGCTTGTCAACGTGGCAGTCCGGCCATGTGAACACGCGGCCGACGAGTTGAGCCACCACAAGCAGGCTGGCCGAGACGTGGCGGTTTTCATCCAGCCCGCGCAGTTGCTCGCGAAGCGACGGGTCTCTGCTGGCACTGATAGTGGGGACCTTGCGATACCATTGCAGACACGCACGCAACTGCGGAAGTACTGTCTCTTTCGCAGAGCCCTTGGAGCCTTTCGGAGGGCATTTGATCAGCAACACGCCGCGCGCGATCTCTTCTCGAACGTTCGGGATGTCCTTCTCGTGCACGCAGGCGATATGGGCCATGCTCAGCTGCTGACGAAGGTCCATCAAATAGCGATCAAGCATCGCGTTTGCGACCGCGTCCGAGCTAGGGAGGTTGTCGGAAATCAGCACGAGCCGTACGCTGCCAGGGTAGATACGTTCGAGCGACTGAAGGATCGCCTTCATCCGGTCGAACGTAGAGGCCCGTTCGATCTGGACGACGAATTCCTCATCGATGAGCGTCTTGAGCGCCTTGAAGCGGGCGTCGTCGTCCTCGCCGATGACCACGTACGCGGGAGTCGCCATGGGATCAGGCGTCCTCCTTTCCGTTGTCCAACGGTGCCATTCCCGATTCCTTCCAACGCTTGCGGAAGGTTTTTGTATCCAGCGCGGCAGACGCGGCCGCACGGGTCACGTTGTGCTTGAATCGCGCCAGTTTATGCTTCAGGTACGCTCGGTCAAACGCCTTCTCGATGCACGCCACCGCGGCCCGATACGGCAGGTCTAACCAGTTCTCAGGAACCGATCCTTGCAGCTCGGCGGAGAGCTCCAGCGGGATGGACTCAAGGTCGCTCCGTCCCTTGGCGATATCACCACCACGGTTCTGAAAGTCGTTGCTCAGAAACTTACCCATATTCGGGAGTGGGAGGTGCCTGGGGAGGATGGCGTCTCCCTCACATTCGATAACCGCGTTCTTGACGACGTTCTCCAGCTCTCTTACGTTGCCAGGAAACGGATAACTCTGCAGGATGACCTTGGCTTCACGCGTGAGCTGCAGAGGGCGGTTGCCCTTGTGCAACTCCAGAAAATGGGTCACCAGCAGTGGAATATCTCCCGGCCTCTCGCGAAGTGGTGGAACGTGCACGGTAACTTCCGCGATCCGATGGAATAGATCGCGCCGAAATCGGCCTCGGTTCACATCCTCCGCCAGCTCACGATTGGTTGCGCAGATCAGTCGCGCTCGAAACGGCAGGGTTGCCGTTCCACCAAGTCGACGAAACTCACGTTGCTGAACGAGCCGCAGAAGTTTCCCTTGCAGCTGCAGATCGAGGTCGCCGATTTCGTCTAGAAAGAGAGTCCCGTCACTGGCGAGCTCCAAGAATCCTTTTCGGGCTTCTTTGGCATCGGTGAAGGCGCCTCTTTCGTGTCCGAACAAGGCACTCTCTATAAGCGTGGAAGGAGTCTCGCCAATATTGACCGCGACCCAAGGCTTTGTTCGTTGAGGTCCGAAGTGATGAATCGCTCTGGCGAGCAACTCTTTCCCGGTTCCGGATTCACCCAGAAGGAGCACTCGGGTCTCGTCGTGACCCATAACCTTCGCCACCTGGCGGAGTGTTGCGACGAAGGCAGGAGCGGCGCCAAGGAGCCGCTCACCTTTGTCCGTCAGCCGTTCCTCGCGAAGCAGGTCGATGAAGGCAAGAAGCGGGTCAATGTCTGACAGCAGGTCGCGAATACACGCTTTGACCCGTGCACCGTCAAGTGGCTTCGCGAGGAAGTCCCGTGCTCCGAAAGCGAAGGCGCGCGCAGCAAGCGACGCATCGAGCGTGCCGCTCATGACGACAACGGGCATGGTTGGCCAGAGCGCGCGGCACCGACGCACGAGCTCGAATCCGAAGGGGGGACCGCCGATCTCCCACAAAACGAGAGCCACCTGGAAACCCTGTGCCGCGCGAGTGAGCGACGCCTCGGCCTCTTTACCTGACGCACAGATTTCTGCGTC
Organism: Vicinamibacterales bacterium; assembly: GCA_035293405.1. Classification (GTDB taxonomy): domain Bacteria; phylum Acidobacteriota; class Vicinamibacteria; order Vicinamibacterales; family UBA2999; genus Gp6-AA40. The sequence continues at coordinate 69,830 of DATDOE010000013.1, forward strand.
GAGACCCTCTGCAAACAGGATGGATCGCAGGCGATCCGCATCCCTGTGGTCGTCATCGACGACGAGTGCAGGCATCACTCACACGCCCCGGGGGATGCGGTACCTGACAACATTCCCGTTGACGTCAGGTTCGATGATCAGTCGGCCGCCGCCACGAAGCGCCACGTGTTGAATAATGGACAACCCCCACACGCGTCCAAATGCCGCATCCGCTGGCACGGCGTACCCAGAATTGATTTGTCTGGCCGCAGTCGCTTCGATCGGTCTGAACCGATCTGTTAGAGTCACTTCCACCTGGTCCTCGACTGCTCTGACCGACAGCGTGCATTCGATGGCTTCACCGTCTTCGTCCGATACTTCGGAGAGTCCCCCGACTATCAATTCATTCAGAACGATGAGCACTTCGCCATTGAACGAAAGGACTTCGACCTTTTCGACCGGTTCGACGAACGCCACTCTGGCGCGTTTCACCGTCAAGCATGATTCCAAACCCTTTACGGCATCGGTTAAGAGTCCCATGATTGAGAGATTCTCGGGTTCCCGCTGCTCGCCAACGAGTCTGTCGTGAAGCTTGGCCCATTCTTCCCTCGCCTCTCCAGCCGCCTTCTGGAGGCGACGAAGAGTTTCCATCAGGGAATCGTCAGACTCCAGGGAGAACCGCTGACTGAGTTCCGCACGAAGATCCTCGTCAGCGCCTGCCGTCGCCTGCACCAGCTGTGAAAAACAGCTAGCCAGGCGATATGCCAATCCCCTCTCAACGTGGGGCACCAGGAGTCGTAGCCGGTTGGCCAGCGCACGTTCGCTCTCACGAACGAGAATCCTATCGAGTGACTTCAGGACCTGTGCCTGAAGCGTCTCAGGCTGAAATGGCTTTCCTATGAAGTCGACGGCGCCGGCGCGGATGGCCTTCGCGTTCCAATCGTGTGCCTTGAAGGCCGAAATCACGATCATTTCCTTGGCCGCCCTGGCCTTCTGTGCTCGTTCCAGGAGCTCCAGGCCGAACTCCGGCTGTTCGTGCCGGTCGGTCTTGTTCCTTGGTAGGTTCAGATCGACCAGCATGATGTCGAACGGGAACGCAGTTTCCGAGGCAATGTCTAAAAGGTCGTCGGCATCGTCTGCCCACATCGCCTGGACCACCTCGAAGCGGTCGATTCCGCGTCGAGCCTTCTTTGCCTCGTCGATTGTTTCTAGGTAGCGCACCATGTCCCTCAACTGGTGCGGCCGATCTTCCACAACGAGCACGCGGGGAATCATTGGGCGGCTCCTTTCTCCGAGACCGGCAGACGGACGATTACTTCTGTTCCTTGACCGATGGCGCTGTTGATTGTGAGAGTCCCTCCTTGGGCCTGGACGAAGACTCTTGCGAGCAGCACACCGACACCGGTCCCACCCCTCTCCGTGGAGACGAATCCGAGCTCCGCCGCTTTGATCTGTTCTCTAGTCATGCCAGTGCCCGTGTCGGTGAACATGACCTGGATCTGCTCACCATTTAGATGAGGAACGGCAGAAATTGCCAGGACTCCCGGCTGTTCCTTTCGTTCGATGGCCTTCAAAGCGTTGCCGATGATATTCGCGAATGCCTGTGTCACTTGCGCTGTATCTACCCACGCAACAATATGTTCACTCACGTCAACCTTGATGCCGATGTCGGTTCGACGATGCCCTACCGCATCGTCGAGCGCCCGCATCACCATCGTTCGGACGTCCGCATGTTCTCGCGGTGCTTCTGGCTTGCCTGTAACGATATCCAGAGGTCTCTGAACAAGCTCTGGACCCTCTGCGAGCACCCGTGTCAGACGCTCCTGTGCATGTGCATCGAACCCGCATGTTTCGATCTCGTGCTTGAGTCCAAGCAAGTCCTGTAACAGATTGTTAAATCGATGCGCGAACTGGAATACCATCGCACCCATTGCCTGGACAGCCAGATCACTCCGCTGTTGTTCGCTTGAGGCAAGTTGCTCTCTACGGCCCAACAGGTGGCGGTGATATTTGGAGCCGATCATGTTGCCTAGGACATAGAGTTCCTCGATCAGATGCTTGTTGAGTTCGGAGTCATAGAAGGCCGACGGCGTTTGCCAATGGAGGTCGATAACTCCGTACGCTCGTCCGGACGCTCTGATCACCACGCAGGCTCGGGATACCGTCCCATCCGTAGCCGCTTCCGGCCGATGTTCGGTGCGCTGATCGTTGCGGATCCGCGGGCGTCTATGAACTTCAGACCGATTCGTTCGAAATGAAGCCAGGATGCGCTCGTCCGGGGCCGTACACACCACGTCATGGGCTCGAAGCAGCGGTTGGTCATGGCTGCCCAGGCATTGCAGTTGACTCTCCTCGCCGTCCTCGGCAAACCAAAACAGCGCTTGACTGGCGCCAAACTGTTCGCAGAGTAACCTACACAGCGCGTCCTCAGGGCCGGCCTGGAGGGGTAGCTCCAGCGTCTTCGCAAATCCGTGGTACGTCTCCTGACGACGGCTATGGGCTTCCTTGGTCCATCGAGAGGACTGCAGGTCGGCCACGCCCGCTACAAGTGCGGAGACGCCTTCTGCCGCGCACTGGAGGATGTCCGCGTCAGTGTTGACGAAGCTCTCCTGGAGCACATTCGGGAGCGTCAGACGATGAAGCGTAAGGACGCCAAGGACGCGAGGGCCGACCCTGAGCGGCAGACTGATCGCCTGAAGCCTCAAGTCGCGGGTCACTGGCCGACCGAACATCTCCTTTGAATACACAGGCGAGACACGATGCCCAGTCACCGCTTTGTGCTCCTGGAGATCTGGAAAGTGCCGAGCGCGCTCCTGAAGGGCAACGGTGCCCGTCCAGCTCTCATGCTTGGCGTATCGCGCTGCACCGACCCATCGTGGGTCCACCCACCCGTTCTGAGCGCGAAGGACGAACGATTCGATCTCTTCTTCCCAGAGATAAAGAGAGGCGACATCGGCGTTCATAGCGACACGGAGTTGAGTCACAGCTTCTGTGAGAATCGCAGAAGGACTCTTGAGTTCGGTGACTTGCCTAAGCTGCGGGATCCCTTCAATGAGGAACTTGAGCTGACTGCTCGTCCTTTCCGCCGCCTCTTTCTTTTGAAGGTGTTCGATCAGAAGGGAGAGTCGCTCGCTCAGCGCCTCCAAACACCGCCGATGGTGATTCTGAAAAAACCATGGACGGTCAGACAAAACAGTGACCGTCCCAGCCTTCTCTTTCCCAACGGTTCGAAAGACTGCGATGCCGTAGGACTGCGTCTGTTTGATCGCCGCCCACAGCTCGGCGTCGCTCTCTTGACGATCGTACTCATTCAGCAGCCTTTGATGCACTTCGTCATTGGATGCGTCGTTAACCATGCACGTCTCGCCCGACAGGAACGCTTCGGACGTCCGCGACTGACCTGATGAGTCGAGCGCGCTTCGAATCCCTTTGGCGGCCTCGTAGTATCGGCCGGTCCCCGCCCCTATCACGAGACGGAACTCCCGTGGATCGGCCACTCGCACATAGCCTCCATCAGCCCCAAAAACCTTGACCGCCGCCTCAATAAGCTGTTGGACGCCCTCGCATGTGGTAACGGCCATGAGCGCCGCATTGAGGTTGTCGTCGAGCTTCCTGACGATGCTGATCTCCTCAAGGGCGATCATCTTGGCGAGCGCAGCTGCGATCGTCGTGCCGAGCGCGTCGAGAACCAGTCGTTCGGCTTTGTGTAACCCGGTCTTGTACCGAACGTCTCCTAGATCGATTTGGAGCGCTCCAAAAAGTGCACCTGCCTGGTCGTGAAGAGGCACGACGTACTGGCTGATAAGAGATCCATGGGAATCGCGGTCTCGGTGTCTGTTTGCTTGACCGAGCGGTTGCGAGAAGAACAATGGCTTCTTCGACGTCCGAATAAGTTCGAGAAGCTGATTGTCGGCGAGCGGCGCTCGCGGCGCGTTCCCTAGCGCTAGGAATCGCGGGCCGACGGCACAGGTCGGCACAAGACGGGCATTCGAATCCTGGCCGTACAGTAGCGACACCATCGCTCCCGGAAATCCCGACTCCCGCACCATCTCGAGGAGAATCGGCAGGAGCATATCTAGCGACTGCGGTGTGCTGACTAGGCGACTATTCTGTGCAAGCGCGTTGAAGCCGAGCTGCATGACCGATCGATCTCGATGCTCGTCTCCGAACACGAGATTGGACCGGCCCCAATTGACGAACACCGATCGGCCGGTCTCGTCGACGCCAGCCTCGCCGTCGACGAATCCCCCAACGACCGGGGAGCCATCCAGAATGCTGGAGATGGCGGCGCTGGTCTGGATGTCGTCCAGGCCCAAGGCAATGCGGTACTGAAAGTACGAGGTGCAGCTGAAACTCATGGCGCCGATGGGACGTTCGCCTCGAAGGCGGCGTTGCGCTTGCTGCACAGCCTTAACAGTGCTCTCCCGAATGGCAGTCGGGTTTGGTCGGAGCAATTCGAGCTCGGTGTGCTCCGGCACTTCGCGCAGCATCCGTACGGGTTCGCTAGGGGCCCCGGACATCACCGCTCTGACCAGGTCGTAGTTCGTCGTCGTCTCTCCCAACAACATGATAGGAGAAGAGTCGCTCAGACCCTCGAACGGACGCTCTTCCTCGAATGACAACACGTAGCGACGATCTTCTGTGACTTTCTTTACGTGCAGCACTCGGTTGGTCCTTTCGAGGCCGCGCCCAAGACTACTCGCCATTGCGGTCGGAGATTCTAGGCGGGCGACGACCAGAGCGTCTCGATGGATGCTGCGCCCCGCAAACTGGATTCCCTGCTTTTCTCTATTCTTGTCATTAGCGGACGAGACACCCCCGACAATCGGGACCCGGTACAACATTTTTTCCGACAGAAAGCGGTGGAGTTGGTCGGGTGAGCACTTCGCCGTTGCGGTGGGAAAAAAGGCAAGAAGGGTTCGGTTCGCGTTTGGGTTTGGATCTTCCCCTTTGCTGATTCCTGGATCGAGCCTGTCGACTATTCCCGACACGAGCTCCCTGGCGCCGTCTGACGCTGTGATTCCTGGTGCTACCTGTACGTGAACCTGCGTGAAGCGGCACGCGATGCATATAAGAACCGCGCCGTGTTCGCTGACTTTGTTGTCGAAGTAGACCGCAGCGACCGAGCTCCCGATGAGTGGCACTTTGTCGACTGAGTTGAGGACAAGAGCCTGATAGATCCCCGTGAGGAGCAGTTCTGCCCGCGCTGCCTCCCCGTATTGAGGGGATACGAGCAGCACAAATAGCTTGGGGGAAAACCAGTCAGAGTCGTGCAGCGCACGAAGTTTCCTCAGTATGTTTTGCGCGAGTCTCTTGCCATCGTCGAAGTCGTCATTACTGGACTGTCGAATGCCAGCGTAGACGAAGTCCGCGTGATTTCGGACGCGGGCGCCGCTGATCGTGGGACATGGTGAAGAAATGCTGTCCGCTTCGTCGGTAGCGCCCCGCGCTCGCCGATCCGTGGTTGCCGCCATAGTGAAGCTCCTTGCGAGCGCAGTTGTGCAAGGCCGCGTCCATGCCGGCGCATGGTCGGGTTCGAAGCCATGCTCCACGTAAGCTATCAGCTGCCATGGAGTTCCGCGCGTTTCAACTTTCCACGTGCTGTCAGCCAGTGTCCAAACACGGGGAGCCGACGCCCCGAATCAGGGATGTTCCGTCCGACGGGAGGACTGCGCTGTGGGCTCGTAGCGAACCCGCAGCCTACCGACGATCCGCCGGTTCCGTCGAGCCCGTTCCTTCAGAACCTCTGGGCTGACCTCCGTCAAGTCGAACCAGCCGGTCGGTCGGTCCAACTTAAGTCCGCGCTCCGCGACCCGCAGCAGATCTGCCGTTGAAGGCAGAGAGTAATACGAGCAGTCGAAGGTGCTTCGGTCCTGGAAGCGCCATTCGGTCGATTCACGTGTCGCCGAGACGAAGTACTTCTCGAAGCCATCCGTCTCTCGCAGTTCTTCCCATTCAACTCGTTGCATGGTCGGTGTGCCTCCAGTGACAGACAGTAGTGCACAGCGAATACCAGCTTTTGAATTGCAGTGGATATCACTGAATTCGTTTCACAGGAAAGGGGTTAGATGGCGCCGGCCTTCGTACGAAGGAATGTGAGCGGGTGGTCGTTGAGGGAGTGCGAGGTCTGACAGAAGGACCGGGCTCCTCGATTCCGACGAATTCGTTCGTGCTGAATAGGGCGTTTTGGAAGGTCCATGGCAGATCAAGCCTGGGTAAGATGGTGCTCACAGAGCGCCGCATCGTCCTTCACCGTGATGGCCACGGGTTCCATGAAACGATCAACGTTCTCCAAGAAGCCAAATCCGCCACCTCCCGCGCCGATCGAGGTGCCCGTGGATAAAGACCCGTGCGAAATGGTCGTCCGCGAAGACGCTGACCTGCCCTTACGATTTGCTACATCGATTCGCGAGCGGTGCACGTGCATCTGACGAGCTGCTCGCGTGCTGGCGGCTCGCACGTGGCACGGACCGCCCACAGCATCGAGGCACTCGCGAATGCGGATCGGGACCAATCGCGTGGGTTAGGCTCGAGCGGAACTCAGTAGACAGCGCCGTCCGCGTCGTGTACGGTCGCGACATGCTGCCTCGCCCATCACTGCTGGCCGCCCTGACATCCCTGCTCCTGGCGGCGCCGGCTGACGCACAACTGCTCGGCCAGGATCACCCCGGTCAGTACACCCAGGAAGAGATTGCCAGGGGCGCGCTCGTCTACAGCACCCAGTGCAATCAATGTCACGGCAGGGACGGCGACCAGGTCTCGGGCGTCGACCTCCGGCGCGGTCAGTTTCGGCGCGCGCAGTCCGATGAGGATCTCGCGCTGGCGATCACGCGCGGCACATCCAGCGGCATGCCTCCCTTCGCGCTGCAGCCGGGTGAGCTCATGGGCATCGTGGCGTTCATTCGCGCCGGGTTCGACACGACGGCCTCGATCCGAGTCGGGGATGCCAAGAAGGGGCAGGCCGTCTTCGACGGCAAAGGCCAGTGCGCGACGTGTCATCGCGTGGCAGGCAAGGGCCCGCGCGTCGCGCCCGATCTCAGCGACATCGGGATGGCGCGGGCACCAGCGTCGCTCGAGCGATCCATTCGCGCGCCGTCCTCCGCGATGCTGCCGATCAATCGCCCGGTTCGCCTCGTCATGAAGGACGGCAAGACCATCCGAGGACGACGGCTGAACGAAGACACCTATACTGTGCAGATCATCGACGATCAGGAGCGGCTGCGTTCGATTGCGAAAGCGGACGTGCGAACCCTGGAGGTCGATCCCACGTCGCCGATGCCGGCGTACGCCGGCCGGCTCACTGACGAGGAGATCGCCGACGTGATCGCGTATCTGCTGACGCTGAGGGCGCCATAGCATGACCGTACGCAGAGCATTCTCGCGCGGGGTGACGCTCGGCGCGTTGTCTCTTGCGCTTAACGCGCTGTCGATCGCGCTCGATGCGCAGGTCACTCCCGAACGCCTGTTGCGCGCGGCGCAGGAGCCGCAGAACTGGCTGACCTATTCCGGCGGCTACGCGAGCCAGCGGTACAGCCTCCTCACGCAACTCAACCCCGGCAACGTCAGGAACCTCGAGCTCAAGTGGATCCTGCCCAACCAGGTCTTTGGCGCCTGGCAATCCACGCCGCTCGTCGTCGACGGAATGATGTACGTGACGCAGCGTCCCAACGACGTGCTGGCCGTGGACGCGAAGACCGGCCGGGTCTTCTGGCAGTATCGCTATACCGTCTCACCAGATGCGCGTGTCTGCTGTGGCGCCAACAACCGGGGCGTCGCGATTGCCGCCGACACCCTGTTCATGGGCACTCTGGACGGACATCTCGTCGCGATTGATGCGAAGACGGGGCGTTCGCTGTGGAACGTGCCGGTCGGCGATCCGAAGCTCGGTTATTCGATCACGATGGCGCCGCTCATCGTGAAGGACAAGGTCCTGGTTGGCACTGGCGGCGGCGAGTACGGCATCCGCGGGTTCATTGCCGCCTTCGACGCGCGGACAGGAAAAGAGGCCTGGCGCTTCTACACGATTCCGGGACCTGGTGAGCGGGGGCACGACACGTGGAGCGGCGAGACGTGGAAGACCGGCGGCGGCTCGATCTGGCTGACGCCGTCCTACGATCCCGCGCTCAACCTGACTTACTGGGGCGTTGGCAACCCGGGCCCCGACTGGAATTCGGATCTGCGGCCCGGCGACAACCTCTACACCGACTCGGTCGTCGCACTCGACGCCGACACCGGACAGCTCAAGTGGCACTTCCAGTTCTCGCCGAACGATACCTACGATTACGACGCGGTGCAGATCGCCGTCCTCGCCGATCTCAACTGGCGCGGCACGCCGACCAAGGCGATGCTCTGGGCCAACCGCAACGGATTCTTCTACGTGCTCGACCGTACGAGCGGCCGCTTCCTGTCCGGCAGTCCGTTCGTCAAGGTGAACTGGGCCAGCGGTCTCGACGACAAGGGACGGCCGATCCCCACACCACAGCCGCCGGGACAGCCAACGTGGCCGGGCAATCAAGGCGGGACCAATTGGTACTCGCCCTCGTTCAGCCCGCGAACCGGACTCATGTATGTCTCCGCATGGGAAGGCTACGCCTCGATCTTCCGGAAAGAGCCGGCGCAGTACGTCCCCGGCCGCAACTTCGCGGGCGGCGGGGCCACGCCGCTCACGCCCGTGCCGGGCGCTCCGGGAGTGCGTATTGGCCGCGCCACGCCAATCAACAACTGGACCGACGCCGTCGGTCACGGGACGGTCATGGCCATCGACCCGCAGACCGGGCAGAAGAAATGGACCTTCGCGCAGTACGACGTGACGGACAGCGGTGTCCTGACCACGGCCACCGACCTGCTGTTCACGGGCGGACGGGAAGGGTACTTCTACGCGCTCGATGCGCGAACCGGCACCGAGTTGTGGAAGGCCAGCCTCGGCGGGCAGATCGTCAATGGTCCGATCACGTTCGCGGTCGACGGCAAGCAGTACGTGTCGGTGATCTCTGGACCCTCACTCGTCACCTTCGCGCTGCGGGACTAGTGCCTGTTTCACAAGACTGTAGTGTCCGCCTTCAGGCGCCTTCAGACGGACTCGGAAGGCCGGCTAAAGCCGGCCACTACGGTCTTGTGAACAACGGCCTAGACGCGACGCAGGAACACGCGGACGCGTCAGCGCTGGCACTCTGGGCAAAAATACGTTGACCGTCCGGCCTGCGTGATGCGGCGGATCACGCCCGGGCAGCCTCGCCTGGGGCACGGCTCTCTCTCCCGTTCGTAGACGCGGAACCGGCTGGATCGGTAGCGCTCGTGCTGCCGCGCGACAGCCTCACGCAGGACATTCTTGATCGCCGTCATCAGGCGGACTGCCGCTTCGCGAGGCGCGCCCGTCGGCGTCGCGATTGTGGATGCGCGCCGGCGAGGCGACAACCGGGCATGGTGCAGGGCTTCGCTCGCGTAGATATTGCCAAGACCGGCCACCAGGCGCTGATCGAGCAGCAGCACCTTGAGAGCGGCGCGCTTTCCTGTGCACGCGCGCGCCAGCACCACGGCGTCGAACTCGGTGTTCAGTGGCTCCGGTCCGAGCGCGCGGAGTGCCTGGTGCTCGCTCAAGTCTGCGGCGGCGATCAGATCCATCACGCCGAAGCGCCGCGGATCGTTGAACGTCACCACCACGCCGGACGAGAGGTCGATCACGACATGGTCGTGTGGATCGCTGGCGGGCGGTTTCCGGCCGGCGCCGTGTGACGCGGCGGTGCGGCCGATTCGGAAGCTGCCCGACATCCCCAGGTGGACGAGCAGCGTGTCTCCGGAGCTGAGATCGGCGAGGAGGTATTTTCCGCGTCTGCTGATCGAGCGGATCGTCAGGCCCGTCAAACGGGAGACGAAGTCTGGAGGGAACGGCCGGCGCAGATCCGGCCGGCGCAGGAGAACGCGAACGATGCGCGCGCCGCGCATCGACCGCTCGAGCGTGCGGCGTACAGCTTCGACCTCGGGGAGCTCAGGCACCCCGCCTATTGTCTCTTACACTGCCGATGGCTGCGTCATGGCTGGCACAACGTGCTGCGCCAGGATCTGCGTCAGACGATCGGCGTCCACCGACTGCGCGAGGGCGGCCAGTTGTCGAATGCCGTGAGCTGGCGGTTTGCGACCGCAATGGAAACGCTGGCCGATATCGAGGAGGCCGACGGCCATGTCGCGCTGGCCTGCGATGCCTACCGCCGCGCGGTCACGGTATTCGACGCGGCCAGTCGGCAGACGCCCCTCGTCGATCTCGTCAAGGCCGACGCCGACCGCGCGCGGGCGCGTCAGGACAGGTGTCCGATCCAGCCGCCGCACTAATTTCCGGGAACCTGGAACGGCGCCATAGCCAGAAGCGCCGGCAGCACCGCCGCTGGACTACTACCGGGCAAACGACGCTTCGAGATCGGCGTAGGCGACGCCGAAACCGCGAAGGGTTTCGGCCGGACGATCGCTTTCGGCCAGCGCGTACAGGACCTGCGTCCAGCTGATACTTGCGCGCTCGATGATCGCGGTCACCGCGACGAGACTTTCGTCGTAGGCGATGAACGCACCTGCCGGCGTCAGGTTCGAGAAGCTGCCCTCGAGCTGATCGAGCGGAATTCGTCTTCCGTGCGTCTGCAGACGCCGCCGCGCGGCCCGCGCGTCGGCACCCTCGAAGTGTTGGGCAAGCCCTTCGTGCAGCCAGGCGGGAACGCCCCGAGGCGCCAGCGACGTGACCATCGCATGCGTCAGCTCGTGGACCAGCACGCTCTCGAACAGCGCCGGGTGCGCGCGTGTCGCACCGGCCACCGGAATGCGGATGCGGCCATCGTAGTAGCCGTCCGACCATTCGGGCGCGCGCGTGATGTCGCGAAACTGTTTCTCGGTGTAGAGAATGACGACGATCGCGTTTGACGGGTAGGCCCGGAGCTCCTGGCCAATCCGCCAGAAGGCGGTGTTGAGCGCGTCGGTGGTGCGGGCGGCCAGCGCCGCGTCGGTCCGTCCTTCGAACATCACCCTGAAGCGATCCTGGCGACGCTCGATGAACGAGTGGTGCACGTCGGCTTCCTTGCGCCAGTTCTGGAGTCCGGCCGTCAGGTCCCGATTGGCAGGCGCGAACGTCAACGCCTTCTCGTAGGTCCTGATGGCCTGGTCGAGCTCTCCTTCACCGTAGAGGATCTCGCCGAGGAGCAGCGAGGCCGCCGTGAAGCGCGGATTCACTTCGAGCGCGCGTCGCAATCTCGGCTTCGCGTCAGACGATCGATCCTGCAGGTGCGCCGACACACCTGCGCCAAAGAGGAGGACGGGCTCATCGGGCTGCAACGCGAGCGCGTCGGCAAACAGCTTCGCGGCGCGAGCGGGCTCGCCCTTCTGGATCATCTTCCAGCCGGCCTCGTTGAGCGCGGCGGCCGACGACTGGGCGCGGAGCGGCGTGACGCCAAGCCCCAGCAGGCAAACAAACGCGCAAAGGAACCTGGCTGACATGGATGAGGCTGCTGCCAGTTCCGCTCCAGACCTCAACCGCTGAATTGGCTGGAATCAATAGGGCGAAGGACCGTATGGGTTACGGATCTGATCGGTCAGCCCACGGAAACGATCCGCCTCATGCGTGAGCTGGCTCCCTTCTTGCTTTTTCAGTCCTCGAGATTCACGAGGACTCTTGAGATTCACGGGGATTCTGATGAAACGCGCCTCTTTCTCTTCGCTCGTCTTGTTGAGTGTCACCCTGGGATGTGCTCACGGGACACCCGAGACGCCACAACCGGCTCCCGCGCCAGTTGCCGAGAAGCCCGCGCCTGCGCAACCAGCCCCGGCCCCTGTGGCAGAAGCCCCGGCGTCAACAGCTAAAGGCGAAGCGGCTCCGCCCGTGACAAAGACGCCTGCACCTGAAGCGAAAGCACCGGCTACTCCTACGGCTAAAGCACCCGCTACTCCGGCTGCTAAAACCCCGGCTACTCCTGCCGCTAAAGCACCGGCGCCGAAACAAGGCGCGCCGGTTCCCAAAGCGCAGGCGCCGAAGCCAGTGGCATCTGCCGCGCCGAAGCCGGTGGCATCTCCCGCGCCCAAGTCAGCGGCATCTCCCGCATCGGTTGCACCGCCTGTAACGGCGGCGAGCGCGACCTTGGACTTGACTGCTCTGAAAGATCAGTTGAAGCAAACCAAAGCGATCGGCCTGATGACCAAGCTCTCGCTCAAGAACCAGGTCGACGATCTGCTGGACAAGTTCCGCGAGCACCATTCCGGAAAGGCGACGCCGACGATGGCGGAGCTGCGCCGTTCCTATGACCTGTTGATGATGAAGGTGCTCTCACTGCTGCAGGACCACGACCAGAAGCTTGCGTCTGACATCGTGTCCTCGCGCGAAAGAATCTGGGGACTGCTTGCGGACCCGAAGAAGTTCGCGGCGCTCGAGGCGTGAACGAAGGAGACTCCATGACGAATCGCACGTTAGTACTAGCCCAGTCGCTGTTTCTGATTGCGGGTCTCGCCGCCTCGTCATTTGCGGGGCAGCAAGATGAGGCTGCGCTCAAGAAGGACCTGACGTCGGTGATCGCGCTTCAGGGACAGCCGTGCGGGGAGGTCGTCGCCGTGACGGTGCTCGCACAGAACGACTACGCGGCTACCTGCAAAGACGGCAACAAGTATCACGTCTACGAGAATGCCAAAGGGCGTGTCGTGGTCGAGAAGCAAAAATAGACGCGGTCGTCCTTCCTAGCGACACATCACGATCCGCCGGCCGGCGGATCGTTTTCAGGCCGATCTCTCTCCTAGGAGCCTGTCCGAGTAATGGCATGGGTCGCGCGCATGGGGCTTGCGAGGTGAGATCGAGGCGCGAGGAGGAGGCGATGCGGGACATCGCCGACGACGAGCAACGACGAGCTCGCCCGCACCCCCCATGCGCCCGGCGGGTTCCGGCGGCGTGCCGGCATCTGCGGCGTTGCCGCTCCTGGACACGGGCCCACCGTGCCGGCGTCGCGGCGCCTGGCATCTGCCGGCACGG